>NZ_JAAKZF010000042.1 GCF_011045125.1 Allomesorhizobium camelthorni
AGATTCGCCTACCTGGGCCAGCTATGGACGTATTCAATTGCGATCTGTCGTTCGCGCACACCCAAGTCCGCCAAGATCGACAAGCTGAGTTTTACGCAGCGATTCGCAGCGACAATAGCCGGCTGGCATTCGAACGCTACTGCGCATCGATTGAACTGGGCAATGCAGGGTAATTCTGGTCGCTGCAAATAGACGGCCCTGGGCGGGTCTCATGCATCAAATGTGGAACGTGCCATCATGATGAGCAATTGGATACTCAAGAAGCTCGGTCTGCTCTCTGCGACGAATCCGCTTGAAAGCAATATCCGCTACTGCAACTACGCCCGCGCCCACGGTCGCACCGCTGCCGAGCAATTCACTTACGACAAGAACGCCTTACGTTACCGACCCATGGGCCCATTCATGGATTGGAAGTTCGACCGCTGCGTTGAGTTCCTCAAGGAATACGCGATCAGTGCGGAAGGAATCGAGGACGCAATTGACGGCGGGTCGGTGATGAACATCGAAGCCTATATCCACGGCAACGAACGCTTTGACGCCTGGCTGACGAAATGGGTAGATGAGAGAACTAAATGACGGAGGGCCGACCGGATAGGGCGCCAAACTGGTCCGGCTGCGATTTTCTGATTTCGTCTAAGATATTGTTTTAATTGCATAAATTAGTGGTGGTTGGGGAACCTGGATACGAACTATGACTAGCGAAGTCGGAGTTCGTGTCTGCCTCGATCAGAGGTCAGACACCGAATACCTCCCTCGTAGCACTAGATTCAACCAGACAGATCGTCGGTGTCGCGCACGAAGGAAATCGCTTGGCTTTGCCGCTATTCCAACATTCAAAGTGTCGCCCTGGTTCCATCGCCCATAACCGCCATCCGCCTTCGAGGATGCAGTGAGCAGCACCGGTCGACATGGGATGGCCGCGGCTCCAACCAATGCTCACCGACAAATCCCGCTGAGAGGACATGCCCAGCGGTATATCTATATCTAGTCGATTTGGGTATCGACTTGGCCTGGCCGGCCAAGTTTCTGTTTCCTCACGCAGTCCGACGGGAGAACGCTATAACGCAGAAAAAGGAGAACTCTGCATATGTTGACCCTCAACTGCGAACTAATCCACGCCCTCCCGCCATCCTCCCGTCGCGGCTTCGACCGCAAGGAGGCCGCCAGTTATGTCGGCGTCAGTCCTACCCATTTTGACAAGCTAATTCGCCAGGGCATCATGCCGCCTCCGAACGAATTTTTGGGCCGAAAAGTCTGGGACGTGAGGGCGCTCGATCGCGTTCTTGACGCCAAGTCGGGGGTAAATAGGCTTGCTCCCGGAATACACCCTCCGGCCGACGAGAGCGATGATCTCGACCGAGAGCTTGCCGAATTCGGGGCGAAGCATGGTTACGCTTGAACTTACGGGGCTGCACCGGGTCAAGGCCAATGGCCGGATCTACTGGTATGCCTGGCGAGGTGGCCCGCGGCTGGTCGGCGAGCCGGGCTCCATTGCATTCCTCGCCTCCTATAATGAGGCGATTGCTAATCGCCAAGCGCCGGACACCGGTCGCTTCCGATCGCTGGTCACGCTCTACAAGGCGAGCCCCGACTACAAGAAGCTGGCCGACTCGACGCGCCGCAATTGGGGGTCTTGGCTCGACCGCATCGCCGACCACTTCGGCGAGCTGCGCATCGCCCAGTTCGATCGACCCGAAAAGATCAGGCCGATCATCCGGCAATGGCGCGCCAAGTATGCCGAGACGGCCCGGACGGCCGACTACGGCATGCAGGTGCTGTCGCGCGTGCTCTCATACGCTGTCGACCCGCTGGGCAAAATCACCTCGAACCCCTGCGAGGGCATTAAACACCTCTATAGCAGCGACAGGTCTGAGATCATTTGGACAGACGACGACATCGCGCGCCTGAAGAAGTCCTGCTCGACCGAAGTCTCCTACGTCGTCGATTTGGCCGCTCACACTGGCCTTCGCGTCGGCGATCTGCTGCGGCTGTCATGGTCGCATGTGGGCGAGGACGCCATTGTCCTTACTACCGGCAAAAGTCGGCACCAGCGCGAAGCGATCATTCCTCTTTATGATGAGCTTCGCGCAGTCCTGGAGCTGATACCGCGCCGCTCTCCGGTCGTCCTCACCAACACCAAGAAGCGCCCGTGGACAGTCAACGGGCTGAGCAGCTCGTTCAGTGACATTAAGAAACTTGCATGGCCGAAAGGCCTGGATCTGCACTTCCACGATTTGCGCGGCACGGCCGCGACGAAGTTCTATCTCGCGAAACTTACAACACGTGAGATCGCCGAGATCATGGCGTGGGAGGAGGACACCGTCGAGCGCATCATTCGCCGCTATGTCGGCCGTGGTGCAGCTATCAAGGAGCGCATCCGCCGACTCAATGAGGCCAGACAGAGAACATAACCTGTAAAACAGGCTGTAAAACCGCCCATTTGTAGCAAGCAGAAAATCGGGCTTAAACCCTTGTGGAGCAAGGTGGAGCGGGTAGCGGGAATCGAACCCGCGCGTTCAGCTTGGGAAGCTGACAGGCTGCCATTACATCATACCCGCGCAGCCGCTCGAATATCACGCTCCCGTGCCGATCGGCAATCGCAAAGGTTGCCATTTTCCTTGAACACACGGCCGCGACTGCGTATGTCCCGCTGGCATTCAATCACGGGAGAATGATTTGTCCGGACTTACGCGCTTCCTCGGCGACAGCCCGCTGCGGGTATTCCTGAAACTCCTCGTCGTCTCCTTTCTCGTCGGCATCGTGATGAGCACGTTCGGCTGGTCGCCATTCGACATCCTGGAAAGCATCCGGGATTTCTTCCTGCGCATGTGGTACATGGGCTTCGCGACCATCGACCGGTTCCTGGGCTACCTCCTGCTCGGCGCCGCTATCGTCGTCCCGGCTTTCATCCTGCTCCGGCTGTTCAGCTATCGCCGCTGAATTCGGCGGCGACCTCGAACAATATGGCGTGGCGGGCCGCAAGTGCGGCGATATCGCGTGAATAGCCGCCGCCGATGACGCCGCAGACCGGAATTCCGCGTTCCCTGAAATGGCTGATCGCCATTCTGTCGCGGGCGCGCAGTCCCTCGTCTGATAGCGCAAGCCGCCCTAGACGGTCGTCGGCATGCGGATCGACGCCGGCATTGTAGAAGATGATGTCCCAGGCTGCCCGCCCGGAAAGCACCGGCAGGATATCGCCGAGCTTCTCCAGATAAGCGTCGTCGCTCGTGCCGTCCGGCAGGGCAATGTCCAGGTCGGAGGCGATCTTGAGGGCCGGGTAGTTGCGTTCGCCATGCATGGAAAAGGTGAAGGCGCGCGGTTCGTTTTTCAGGATGTCCGCCGTGCCGTCGCCCTGGTGCACGTCGAGATCGACGATCAGGATCTTCGCAGCCAGCCCCTCGGCGATCAGCACGAGGGCCGCGACCGCCACATCGTTGAAGGTGCAAAAGCCCGCGCCATGCGCATATCTGGCATGATGGCTTCCGCCGGCAGTGTTGCAAGCGATCCCGTTCGCTAGCGCCAAACGCGCCGCCAGTATCGTTCCGCCGGCCGCAAGTTGCGCGCGACGCGAGACACGCTCTCCGATCGGAAAACCGATCTCGCGTTCGATCTTCGGCGGAACGGCGCAGGCGATCACCTGGTCGACATAGACGGGATCATGCGCGAGCTTCAGCCAGCCGGGCTCGGCAGGAGCAGGCTGGTGCAGGTTCGACTGAGTGACAAGGCCGCGCGCTGCGAGTCGCTCCATGAGCGCGCTGTATTTGCCCATCGGAAACCTGTGGTCCGCAGCAAAACCGGCGTCATAGCCGGGGTGATGGACGATCGGGAGCGCGGCCACTTCTACGGTTGAGCCTTCGCCAGTTTCTTCGGCGCTATCGATTTCCAGGCGAATGACATGGCATGGCGAACGGTCTCCGCGTCGGCCCGATCGAGCATGATCTGCGTCCAGCCTTTCAGGCCCCACGAGCCCTTGATCGGCACAAAAATGCCGCGTCCGGTCTCTTTGAGAAGCTGCTGCTCGTCGGGCGAAAGCTTCAGCACGGCCCGGCCGTCGCTTTCGCGCAGCGTGGCAAAGATCTTCTTGCCGACACGGAAATCCCCAGTATCGAAATGGCTGTCTTCGACCGCTTGCGGAAAGCTCAGCGCCAGCGCTCGAAACTCGTCCGCCGTCATGCGGGTCCTCCGAACGTCCGCCAGGCCAGCACGATCCTCGACAGAGCGGTGTAGAACGTCAAGGCCGCGAAAGCGTAGGCCAGCGGCGGGAACCAGTCCGGGAACATGCAGAAGGCTACGAAGACCGCGATGGTTTCGCTGGCTTCGGCCAGGCCGGTGGTGAAGAAGAGCGATTTCGCACCGCGAGCATCGGTCGCCAGCTTCCGCCTCTCAGCCATGATCGCATAGGCGAGAAAACTCGACCCGTTGACGTAGAAGGAGAACACCAGCACCGAGCCCGCAATGGCATTGGCTGCCGGGTCGGCCAGCACGAAGCCGACGGGAATGGCGCCATAGAAGACGAAATCGAGCACGATATCGAGGTAGCCACCGAGATCGGTCCTGCCGTTGACCTTCGCGACCGCGCCGTCGAGCCCGTCGCCGAGGCGGCTGGCGAGCAGCAGGACGAGGCCGAGCCAGAACTGGCCGAACGCGATCGCCAGCGCGCCAGCCAAGCCGACAACGCAGGCCGCGACTGTGATGGCATTAGCCGAAACGCCGGCCCTCGCCATTTGCGCGCCAAGGCCGTCGAGCGGCGGATCGAGGCGCCTGCGCGCCCAACCATCGAGCATTCCCTTGCCTCCCGAGCCTGTCGCAACATCCGCAGTAAACGAAAAATCCAGTCAAGCGGAAATCACAATCCGGTTTGCGACGGCCAAATGAGGTTGACCTGCCGGCCTGGCCGGCAGATTCTTTCTCTTGAAGGAGTGCGTGGAATGTACAGTGCTGTCACGCGCGACATCGAGGTGAATGTTGAGCCGTTCTACCTCGAGGACCAATCCGATCCCTCGCAGAACCGCTATGTCTGGGCTTATCGGGTGACAATCGCCAACCACTCGGACGAGTTCGTGCAGCTCCTCTCGCGCTACTGGCGCATCACGGATGGCGCCGGCCGTGTCGAGGAGGTGCGTGGCCCCGGCGTGGTCGGCGAGCAGCCGGGGCTCAATCCCGGCGACAGCTACCAATACCAGTCCGGCTGCCCGCTTTCGACGCCATCCGGCATCATGGTCGGCCGCTACACGATGCGAAACCGCAGGGACGAAATGTTCGAGGTCGAGATTCCGGCGTTTTCACTGGACCTGCCGGGCAAGCGGCGGGTGAACTGACGGGCTGGTTGGGCGGCTATCCCTCCCCGCGATAAGGAAGGGATTCCCGGAGTTCAGGCTGACCTGGCTTCCGCCGAAAACTCGGCGGGCTTGAACTCGTAGGCCTTCGAGCAGAACTCGCAATTGACCCGAATGACGCCATCCTCGGTGCTTTCCTCGATCTCCTCGGCCGAAAACCCTTCGAGGATGCCGCGGATCTTGGTGCGCGAGCAGGAGCACTCATCCTCGACATGTGTTCCCTCGAAGACGCGCACGCCGTGCTCGTTGAACAGCCGGTAGAGCAGCCTTTCCGAGCCGACCGACGGGTCGAGAAGCTCGTTGTGCTCGACCGTCGCCATGAGCGCCACCAACTCGCGCCAGGAATTGTCGGCGACTTCGTGCGGCGGCTGGCCGGGATCGCCATCGCCGCCATGCAGGTCGGGCATGCGCAGGCGTTCCTGCGCCTTGGGCAGAAACTGCGCAAGCAGGCCGCCGGCACGCCAATGCTCGCGGCTGCCACCAGCGGCGGGCAGCACGAGTTTGCCGACCGAAAGCCGGATGTCGGTCGGGATCTGTTCGGACTGGCGGAAATAGGTCTTGGCCGCCTCCTCGAGTGTCTCACCGTCGAGCGCGACGATGCCCTGGTAGCGCTGCATGTCAGCGCCCTGGTCGATGGTGAGCGCAAGGACGCCGTTGCCAAGCAGCTTTTCAGGCGCGGCTTCGCCCGCCTCGACAGCAGCAGCCAAGCGGTCCGCATCGAAGCGCGCATAGGCGCGCAGCGATTTCGGCGTCGAGAAATCGGCCACCAGCATGTCGACCGGTCCGTCGGTGCGGGTCTGCAGGATGAACTTGCCCTCGAATTTCAGCGACGTGCCGAGCAGCACCGCCACCAGCGCCGCCTCCGCCAGGAGCCGGGCGACCGGCTCGGGATAGTCGTGGCGGGCGAGAATCTGGTCGAGCAGCGGCCCGAGCTGCACCATGCGCCCGCGTACGTCGAGCGCGCCGACCTCGAACGGCACGACATTGTCGTCGCCGGCAAAGCCGAATTCACCAAGCTTGCGTTCCCTGTCGACCAACTGACCAAATCCTTCAATGCTTCTGGCGAGCGAACGGTATCGCGCCGGAAAAGCCGCTTTCAAACGTTAAGTGAGGTGTGATGGCGCGCAAATAGGCGCTCAGCCGGCCCGATTCAAGCGCCCAGGCACCAGGCCAGCACCGCCTTCTGGGCGTGCAGCCGGTTTTCGGCCTCGTCGAACACCACCGAATTCGGCCCGTCGATCACCTCGTCGGTGACCTCCTCGCCGCGATGGGCGGGCAGGCAATGCATGAACAGCGCGTCGGGCTTGGCATGCTTCATCAGCGCCGCATTGACCTGATAAGGCATGAAGACGTTGTGGCCGCGAGCGCGGTGCTCCTGGCCCATCGAGACCCAGCAATCGGTGACGACGCAGTCGGCGCCGTCGACGGCCTCAGGTGCGGACGCGGCGAACGTCGCCGAGCCGCCATTCCGCCTCGCCCAGTCGACATATTTCTGCTCGGGCGCCGAGCCTTCCGGAACCGCGATATTGAGTTTGAAGCTGAAGCGGGCCGAGGCCTCGAGCAGCGAATGAAGCACGTTATTGCCGTCGCCGACCCAGGCGAAGGTCTTGCCCACGACGCTGCCGCGATGCTCCTCGAAGGTCATGATGTCGGCCATGAGCTGGCACGGGTGGGTTTCGTCGGTGAGGCCGTTTATCACCGGCACCTCGGCGTTTTGGGTCAGCTCCAGCAGGCGCTCGTGCGAGGTAGTGCGGATCATGATCGCGTCGACGTACCGCGACAGCACCTTGGCGGTATCGGCGATGGTCTCGGAGCGGCCGAGTTGCATTTCGGCCCCGGTCAGCATGATAGTCTCGCCGCCCAGTTGGCGCATGCCGACATCAAAGGAAACCCGCGTCCTCGTCGACGGTTTGTCGAAGATCATCGCCAGCACTTTGCCTTCCAGCGGGCGCGAGCGCTTGCCGGCCTTCAGCCGCGCCTTGCGGCGGGCTGCGTCGCCCAGCATGCCGCGCAATTCCGCTGCCGGAACGGCGGAAAGATCGGTGAAATGGCGAATAGCGCTGGTCATGTCGAAACTCCAGGCGGTCAGGTCGCGGTGGCTGCAGCAGCCGGCGCAAGGCTTTTCGCACCCGAGCGGATGCGAGCCAACGCCTCGCGGATCTCCGCGTCGGTGACGGTCAGCGGCGGCAGCAGGCGAAGGACATTGTCGCCAGCCGGGACCGAAAGCAGCTTCTGATCGCGCAAAGCGGTCGCGACCTTGGCGTTGGGCGCCTTGCACTTCAGGCCGAGCAACAGGCCCGTGCCCCGCGTGCCCTCGATGACCTCGGGAAATTCGTCCGCAATTGCCGCAAGCCCCTGCTTCATAAGCAGTCCCTTGCGGCTGATCTCTTCAAGAAAACCATCCTCCAGCACGACATCGAGTACGGCATTGCCGACCGCCATCGCCAGAGGATTGCCGCCGAATGTGGTGCCGTGCACGCCGGGCGTCATGCCGGCCGCCGCCTCGTCGGTCGCGAGGCACGCGCCCATCGGGAAGCCGCCGCCTATTCCCTTGGCGATCGCCATCAGGTCGGGCGTGACGCCGGCCCACTCATAGGCGAACAGCTTGCCGGTGCGGCCGACGCCGCACTGCACTTCGTCGAAGATCAGCAGCAGGCCGTGTTCGTCGCAGAGTTCGCGCAGGCGCTTCAGGGACTGCGCAGGGAAGTCGCGGATGCCGCCCTCGCCCTGCACCGGCTCGAGCAGGATGGCGGCGGTTTCGTGCGTGATGGCCCGTTCGGCAGCGTCAATATCGTCGAACGCCACCTGGTCGAAACCTTCGACCTTGGGCCCGTAGCCTTCGAGATATTTCTGCTGGCCGCCGGCAGCGATCGTCGCCAGCGTGCGCCCATGGAAGGCGCCCTCGAACGTGATCGTGCGGAAGCGCTCGGGGCGGCCGTTGACATAGTGATAGCGGCGCGCTGTCTTGATCGCGCATTCCAGCGCCTCGGCACCGGAATTGGTGAAGAACACCTTGTCGGCGAAGCTGTTGGCGACCAGCCTTCCGGCAAGCCGCGTCTGGCCCGGAATCTGGTAGAGATTTGACGTGTGCCACAATTTGCCGGCCTGCTCGGTAAGAGCGGCGACCAACTTCGGATGGCCGTGGCCGAGCGAGTTGACGGCGATACCGCCGGCGAAATCGAGATAGCGCTGGCCGTCCTCGGTGATCAGCCAGCTTCCCTCGCCCCGTTCGAACGCCAGGGGTGCACGGGCGAAAGTCTCGAAAAGCGCCGAACCGCTCATTATATGCGTCTCCGGTACCGGAAAAATCAAAAAAGCCGCCAAAGCGGCGGCCATGCCGGCATATTGGATTTTTCGGCCGTGAAGTCAACGGAAACGTCAGCTTGAGGCGCAAAGGCAAATGATCGGCTTTGCGTGGGCAAGTTGGGGAAAACCGAAAAATCCGATTCGTGTTGCATTCCGGACTCTTGTCACGGAGTCACCGGATAGAGTAGTTTGTAGTGAAGAAATAACTAGATTTCGTGCGGCGGCATAATCAACCGAATAGATGTGGTGTCGAACCCGGCAGTGCCGGGACGGGAATGGATTCTGACTCCCCGCACGCTGATCAGGAGCATGATCTCATGAATTGGACCGACGAGCGCGTTGAAACCCTCCGCAAACTGTGGGCCGAAGGCCTCAGCGCCAGCCAGATCGCGGCGCAGTTGGGCGGGGTGAGCCGCAACGCCGTGATCGGCAAGGTCCACCGCCTGAAACTGTCGAGCCGCGGCCGCGCGACGGCTGCCCCGGCGCGCCAGAAGAAGGCGCAGGGAGCCGGCGGCGGCAAGAGCGTGACCCGGTCCGCGACCGTAACGCGCACCGTCACCACTTCGATCGGCGCAACGGCGTTGCAGCAGCAGTTCGATGCCGAGCCGGTGGCGAGGCAGTATCTGCGCCCGGTGGAGAACGTGGTGGTGCCGATCTCGCGGCGGCTGCAGCTCGTCCAGCTCAACGAGCGAACCTGCAAATGGCCCAACGGCGATCCGCTGTCCGAGGATTTCCATTTCTGCGGAAACGACTCCGCCGAGTCCGGACCTTATTGCACTTATCACGCCAAGATCGCGTTCCAGCCTGCCTCCGAGCGGCGCAGGAGCAGATAGAAGCAGCCTGTCGACATTCGAAGCAGGCGGGCTACTCGCCCGCCGCCTTGGCTATCACCCGGTGGCTCTTGTCTTCTTTCGGCCGATCGGCCGGCATCTGCTCGCCGGTGACGATGTAGTAGATGGCTTCCGCAATGTTGGTGGCGTGGTCGCCGATGCGCTCGATGTTCTTGGCGCAGAAAAGAAGATGCGTGCAGGGTGTGATGTTGCGCGGATCCTCCATCATGTAGGTTAGGAGTTCGCGGAACAGCGACGTGTACATGGCGTCGATCTGGTCATCGCGGTCGCGCATGAAGGTGATGCGCTCGACCGAGCGCGACGCGTAGACGTCGAGCACTTCCTTGAGTTGCGTAAGCGCAAGTTCGGCAAGCGCCTGTAGACCGCGGAAAAGGCTGACCGGATGGCGGCCTTCGGCGACCGCAACGACGCGCTTGGCGACGTTCTTGCCCAAATCGCCGACGCGTTCCAGATCGGCGGAGATGCGGATCGCGCCGATGATCTCGCGCAGATCGCCGGCGACCGGCTGGCGCTTGGCGATGATCAGGATCGCCTTGTCGTCGATCTCGCGCTGGCCCTCGTCGAGTACGGCGTCGTCGCCGATGACCTTCTGCGCCAGAGCGATGTCCGAACTGACCAAGGCCGCGATCGACTGATCGACCATGCGTTCGGCATGGCCGCCCATGGCCGCGATCTTGCGGGTGAGGAATTTGAGCTCCTCGTCATAGGCGCTGACGATGTGATGCGACTGCATGGCCGTTACCCGCTTTCCGCCGGGCGTGAATCGCCGCCCTGAATCCCGATCGATACGCTAACCGGATGACGAAAAAAAGAAACCGCCAACTGCTGGCCAGGGCTGAGGTCCGGAGTGGTCAGCCGCCGTGCGCTTCCACGACCTTTCGGCACCCTTCGGACAGCTTCGCTTTGTTGTCGCGAAGACAGGCGTTCATCTGCGCCGGCTTGCCAACGCTGGCGGAGCACAGCTTCATCGCATCGGGGCGGCAGGCGGCTTTCTCTTCGCTGGTCAGGGCGGTTTGAGCCATTGCGGCCGAGCCGCTCACCGCGAAAAGCGTGAGGGCGAAAAGCACGGACTTGATCATGGATTTTCCTTTCGAACGTCAATCGACTCCTGGACCTTTGCCAAGGGTTGGCGCGAACCATCGGGGAGGAAGCGACCGCGGCCCATCCCATGTTCATGGCATGTCGGCTTATGCGGCGGACGACGTAGATCAAGGCGAGTGTCAATGATTCCCAATGGAATCACGTTCTATTTCTAAAAGGAGAACACGAATGACATTTCGGATTTGCCTGCCGCACATCGCCGTTGCGCTTATCACCCTCTCCGCGCCGGCGACGGTACTGCTCGGCGCAGGCTCGGCCGAAGCCGCGGTATACTGCAAGACCGTCGGCGTGCCGAAAGGCTGCGTGGTTCGCCCCACAGTTCCGGCCGCGCGCGTCGTTGTCACGCCCGCGCCGGTTGTTGTTGCGCCAGCGCCCGTCGTCGTTGCGCCGGTCGTGGTCGCGCCGCGAGTAGGGGTTGGCGTCGGAGCTCCGGGTGTCGGCGTCGCTCCCGGCCGGGTCGGGAACCGCGGCGGGCCCGTCAACCGCGTTGGCAGACGCTGAGCTGTCGGCTATCCGCTCGCCAGTTCGACATTCGGGAAACTGCGGGGCAGATCGAGGCGAACCCTCGTCCCACCAGGCCCCGAAGTTATTTCCAGCTGCGCGCCGCAACGCGCGGCGCGTTTGTGCATGTTGGCCAGGCCGCGCGCCGTATTGGGTGCATCAGTCGCCCGGTGGCCTTGATCGCACAGAACGAAGCCCTGTCCGTCGTCCTCTACGGTGATGCGACCACGCTGGTCCCCGGCTGTCTCGCCGATGGTCTCTATCCTGACCTTGATCCGCGTCGCTCCGGCATGCTTCACGGAATTGGTTACGCCCTCGTCGAGAAGCCGCAGGATTTGGATCACGTGCCAGGGCCTGAGTTCCGGATGAACCGGCATGCCTTCAGGCACAAGCACATGCCAGTCGAGGGCGAGGCCGTGGGGACGCAACTGTGCCGCGGTGCGCTCGCGCCAGGTGCCCAGCGCCAGCATCAGGTCGCCGTCGATATCGTCCATAGCATCGATCACCAGCCGCAAATCCTTAAGCGCCGCACGGGCCGCCTCGCCGATCCGGGCGCCTTCCCAGGCACCGCGTTCGCTGAGCGCGACGATGCTGACGAGTTGCCCCCCGAGGCCGTCATGCAGGTCGCGAGTCAGGCGATTGCGTTCGCTTGCGAGCGCCGCCGCCCGCGCCCGTTCCTCCTCCAGGGCAAGGCTTGCCCGCAACTTGTCCTCAGCCTCGCGAACTAACGTAACCATGCGGCCTGCAAAGCTGTCGACTTCGTTCAATGCAGTGGCGAAGCGCCACGTAAGGCCGATGCCGATCGCCACCAGCAGCGCTGAATAAGAAAGGCGCGAGACGAGGATCGGCCGCTCAATGACGATGCCAAAGACGGACAGCAGGTCATGAAAAAGAAAGGTCATCACGATCGTGACCGCGCATCCGAGAAGCATGGCGACCCCGTCGCCGCGTACCACCGCCGCCCGCGCCACAAGAATGCAGATGATGGACAGCGACAGGAAAACCGTTGGCGGGCCTAAAACCAGATAAGCCTGCCGCACCAGCGCAGCATTGCCCGCCAAACCCGCTGCGGCAATGACGAGTCCGGGAATAAAGGCGATCCAGAAATATCGCGGTCGTTCCAGACGTAGAAACGCAATGATGAAGATCAGTACGCAAGCGGCTTCTAGCGGCGCCGAAGCGATGAGCATAGCATTCAACCCGGCATAGTCCGATTGCCCCACCGGAGCGGAAACGAATGCCTGCAGGACGCCGATCGCCATGGCGGCGGCAAGAACCCCGTAGGTCGGCTCGTGGCGGCGTTTCAACCACATCACGCCGAGAAGAACGGCGAGGATGGCCTGCCATGCCGAAAACACGACCGGCAACGTCAGAAAAAGCAGCGCGCGACGTTCATAGGCAGGGCGAAGAGCTTCATCGGGACCAACGAAGACCCGGTCCAGAAATCCAGTGAGGGGCCCCCAGGCATGGAGCCGGACCGTCAGCATATTCGCGCCGCCTCGCAGCAGCAATTCGGGAATCACCGCAATTTCAGGCGAGTTGCGGTCTGCTCTGTTGGCCGCCGGATGCAGGCGGCTATCGAGGATGACAGTGCCGTTCACCGCCACTTCAACGCCGCTGATGAACCGGGGCAGCAGGATTGACCAAGCATGATCTGTCTCATTCGCCGGCCGATCAAACGACAGCGTGAAAACCGGCGGATTGCCGGAGGTCACGCGGGACGTCAGATGATAGGGCAGGCGAACGGGCCGCTGGGCTCCCTCTTCGCCCAGTATTGCTTCGCTTATCTGATAGCTGGCGGAGGGTTCCGGCAGCGGCTGGCGCAACATCAGGATGCACGCCACCACGATCAACGCCTGGGCCAGGAGATAGAAACCGAGCCGATTGCGCCATCCGAGCGCCGGGGACGAAATCATGCTCGCGGCTGCGCCGGTCACAGCCGGATCAGGCCTTGCTGAAGCGCCTCGAAAACCGCCTCGCCTCGCGTATTGACCTCCAGCTTGCGGTAAATGCTTTTGATGTGGCCCGGCACCGTCTGGCGCGACAGCCCCAGATGGCCAGCGATCTCGGCGTAGCTGAAACCCTTCGCGATGCCCCACAATATGTCGATTTCGCGCGGCGTCAGCTTTGCGGTGTTGAGCGGCGGCAGCGACGGGCGTTCCGCCGTTCCCTGCGTCCGACGGACGATGAAGCGGGCGATGGAAGCCGAGATAGGCGAGTGCCCGGCAACGAGTTCGCGCACCGTGGCAGCGATGTCTGTGGGAAAAGCGTCTTTGAGCAGATAACCGGTCGCGCCAGCCGTGATCGCCGATATGACGCTTTCTTCATCGCCAAGGATCGAGATCACCATGATCTCGGTATTCGGGCAATCACGGCGCGCCTGCCGGATCAGGTCCATCCCATGGCCGTCAGGCAATTGCAGGTCGGTCAGGAGCACCTGCGGGCGAATATCTTCGAGTGCGGCGCGGGCCTCCCTTAAAGTCGCGGCCGTCGTCACTTCGAATTCGCCGATATCGGCCAGCGCATCGCGCAGACGGCCGCGGGTCGGCGCGTCGTCCTCGACGAGCAGCACCGTGATTGTCCTATCAGGCTGTGCCCCGGCCGATTGCAGCGTCATGCAACGTTTTCTGAATTCTCGAATGCAAGCAGAACTATATACGCCGCGGCGAACCGCGACAGCCATAATCATGGGGGACGAATGCCTGTCCGGACTTCGTCAGCCGGCCGGCAGATGCACCGTAAAGGCCGCGCCCTCCCCCACCTTCGACTTGATCGACAGGCGGCCATTGTGGCGGGTTAGGATGTGCTTGACGATGGACAGGCCGAGACCGGTGCCTTTCTGCGCGCGGCTGGTCTCAACGTCGACCCGATAGAAACGTTCGGTGATGCGGGGGATGTGCTCTTCCGGGATGCCCGGCCCGAAGTCGTGAATGGTGACTGCTACTTCGCGCTGTGGTCCCGTCTCCATGTTCTCCATCGACACTGTGACGCGGCCGCCCGACTGGCCGTATTTGCAGGCGTTTTCGAGCAGGTTCTCGAACACCTGGAACAGTTCGTCGCGATCGCCCGGAACTTCGAAGGGGCCGTCGGGAATGTCGGTTTCGATCGCTACGCCCGATTCGCTGGCCAGCGGGCTCAGGGAATCGATCACGCCCTGGACGACGGCGCGGAGATCGACCCTGGTCCCCGGCTTGAGATAGGGCTTCATCTCCAGCCGCGACAGCGACAACAGATCGTCGATCAGCCGCGCCATGCGCGAGGTCTGGTTTTGCATGATCTGGAGAAAGTGGTCGCGCGCCGCGGCGTCCTTCCTCGCGGGGCCGCGCAGGGTTTCGACGAAACCGGCGATCGAGGCGAGCGGCGTGCGCAGCTCGTGGCTGGCGTTGGCGATGAAGTCGGCGCGCATGCGGTCGATGCGGCGGGCCTCGCTCTGGTCCTTGAACACCAGCACGTAAAGGCCTGTACCCCTGCCGATCGCCGACCCGGTGACGCGGTAGACGCGCTCGATCGGAACGCGCTCGACATAGTCGGCGACCTGCGGCGAGCCGTTTCCGGCAAGCGTCGCGGCGATCAGCTCCTGCATTTCGGGCGCGCGGAATTTCAATTGCAGGGAGATGCCCGGGCCGACGGCGGCGAAGGCGTCGAGCGCCGCGTCGTTGGCGTGGACGACGGTGCCCGCGCCGTCGAACAGGATCAGCGGGTCGGCCACCGCAGCCGCGAGGTTTTCGCCCGACAGCCTCTCAAGCGCCGAACGTTCGCCAACCGCCGCCGCTTCGGCGCGGCGCTGGCGGGCGGTGCGCCGCGGCGCGACGGCCGCCGCCACGAACAGCGCCGCGATGCAGACGACCACGAAGAATGTCGATTCCTCGGCGATCGAGTAGACGACAAGGACTGCCAGGACGCCGGCAGCCAGCATCCACCGGTTCTGGTTGAGCCGGCCCGCAACGAGACGGCCCCATCTCCGCCCCTGACGTTCCCTTTTCGCTTCGGCCATCCGCAATTCCCGAGCTGCCATCAGCCGTTTGACCGGCCAATGACCACCCAATAGCATGCGCCGCGCAACGAGGAAGGTGTGGCGATGAAAAATGGCAGTGCCCGCAAGATTGAACAGTCTCCATCCGTCGAACCGGCGGCTGCGCCGCTCCTGAAGCTCAAGGCCGGCGGCGAAGAACGGATGTTCGACATAGACAATCCGGAGCTTCCTGACTGGCTGAAAAAGCGGACCCTGACGTCCGGCGGCTATCCCTATGACGAGAAGATGCCGCGCGAGGACTATGACGAGACGCTGGAGCGCCTGCAGATCGAACTGGTGAAGCTGCAATCCTGGATGCAGGCCACCGGCAAGCGCGTGCTCATCCTGTTCGAAGGACGCGACGCAGCCGGCAAGGGCGGCGTGATCAAGGCGATCCGCGAATACATGAACCCGCGCACCGCCCGCGATGTCGCATTGCCGAAGCCAACCGAGACCGAACGGGGCCAGTGGTACTATCAGCGCTACGTTACGCAGTTTCCGACGGCGGGCGAACTCGTGACCTTCGACCGCTCCTGGTACAATCGCGCAGGCGTCGAACCAGTGATGGGGTTTTGCACGCCCGAGCAGCACGCGCATTTCCTGGAGGAGACGCCGCACTTCGAAGAGATGATCGTCAACGAGGGCATCCATTTCTTCAAGTTCTGGCTCGATCTCGGCCGCGAAATGCAGCTGAAGCGGTTTCATGACCGCCGCCACAGTCCGCTGACCTGCTGGAAATTCTCGCCGATGGATGTCGCCGGCATGACCAAATGGGACGCCTATGGCGAAATGCGCGATTTGATGCTGGAGCGGACCCACACGGCCCATGCGCCCTGGATCGTGGTGCGCTCGAACGACAAGAGACGCGCGCGCATCGCCGCCATCCGCAGGGTGCTGGCCAGCCTGCCCTACTCCGGCCGTGACCTCGAAACCGTCGGCAAGCCCGACCCGAAAATCATCGGCGAGGGACCGGATTTCCTGAAGAGTTAAGTCCCGAGAAAAATCCGCCACTATGTCGGGATCGAATGATCCCGTTCGTCCTAGACAAGACAGGAACAGAAACATGCTCTACGCGATCCTCTGCTACAACTCCGAAGATGTCGTCTGCTCCTGGACCAAGGAGGAGGACGACGCGGTGATGGCCAAGCTCGACGTGGTCCATCAGAAGCTATTGAAGGAGAAACGGCTCGGCCCCTCGCTGCGCCTGCTGCCGACCACTGCTGCGACCACCCTGGTCAAGAACCAGGATCTGGTGATCGACGGCCCCTATGCCGAGACCAAGGAGCAGCTGCTCGGCTTCTATGTTGTCGACGTCGAGGGACTTGAGGCAGGGCTGGAAGTCGCCCGCGACCTGGCGCGCGCCAATCCCGGCGGCGCTTATGAGCTCCGACCAATTTCCCTTTTCCTTCCAGGAAGCGGGGTGACGTGAGCGACATGGTCTGGATAAACGCGGCCCTGACGGCCGCGCGTCCTCAAGCGATCGGCGCGCTGCTGCGTTATTTTCGTGACCTCGACACCGCCGAGGAAGCGTTTCAGGATGCATGTCTGCGGGCACTGAAAACCTGGCCAAAGAATGGCCCGCCGCGCGATCCGACCGCCTGGCTGATCTTCGTCGGGCGCAATGCCGCGATCGATTCCGTCAGGAAGCGTAGCAAGCAGGAGCCGTTGCCCGCCGAGGAACTGGTCTCGGACCTGAACGACGCCGAGAGCGATCTGGCTGAGCGGCTCGACGGCTCGGACTACCGCGACGACGTGCTGCGCCTCTTGTTCATCTGCTGCCATCCCGAACTGCCGCAGACGCAGCAAATCGCGCTGGCGCTGCGCATCGTCTCGGGCCTTTCGGTCAAGCAGATCGCGCGCGCCTTCCTGGTTGGCGAAAGCGCGATGGAGCAACGCATCACCCGGGCCAAGGCCCGCATCGCTCAGGCCGATGTTCCCTTCGAGACACCCGGCGCGCCGGAGCGAGCCGAGCGGCTCGCGGCGGTGGCGGCCATGATCTACCTGGTGTTCAACGAGGGCTATTCGGCCAGCGGCGATTCCGCGCCGATGCGCGCGCCGCTCTGTGACGAAGCGATCCGGCTAGCCAGATTGCTGCTGCGCCTGTTCCAGACCGAGCCGGAGATCATGGGGCTGACAGCGCTCCTCCTGCTGCAGCATTCGCGCACCCCGGCGCGCTTCGACGCCGACGGCGCGGTCGTGCTGCTCGAAGACCAGGATCGCGGGCTGTGGAACCGCAAGCTGATCGCCGAGGGCCTGGCGCTGATCGACAAGGCGATACGCCATCGGCAGCGTGGCCCCTATCAGATTCAGGCGGCGATTGCCGCACTGCACGTGCGGGCCGCCCGCCCCGAGGACACCGACTGGGCGCAGATCGACCTCCTCTATGCCGCGCTCGAGGAATTGCAGCCGTCGCCGGTGGTGACGCTCAACCGGGCTGTCGCGGTCGCCAAGGTGCTCGGACCGGCCGCGGCGCTGGAGATGATCGAGCCGCTCGCGCCGAGGCTATCCGGCTACTTCCACTTCTTCGGCGTCAGGGGCGCGCTGCTCATGCAGCTCGGCCGCGCCGACGAGGCTCGCGAGGCCTTCGGCCAGGCGATCGCGAAGGCCAATACGGCGGCGGAGGCCGCCCATATCAGGATGCACCTCGACCGCCTGATGAAGGACAGCGACGCGGCCAAGACCACGCCCGTCAAATCAGTCGTCTGAATCGCCCAAAAAAATTCCGGCGCGTTGTCGGTTCGTCGCTCTCCTGTCCGTCCTTGGTACAGCCCGCCGCATACGCACGGGTCCACGAGACGAAAAGAGGAGAACGACATGGCGACGACAGCAGCGGCAACCGCAAACTCCGAAGCACAGGAAACCCCCGCCGTCCTGGGCGGCGTGGTGGCTTATCTCACCGTCGGAGGCGCCACCAAGGCCGCCGAGTTCTACGAACGCGCCTTCGGCGCGAAGGAGGTGGCGAGGCATCCGGTCGACGAGCAGGGCCGCACGATGCATCTCCATCTCTATATCAACGGCAGCTCGGTCATGCTCTGCGATGCCTACCCGGAATACGGCCATCCGCTGAAGGAGCCACAAGGCGTCACGATGCACCTGATGGTCGACGACATCGACGCCTGGTTCGACCGCGCGGTGAAGGCCGGCGCGGAAGTCATCCTGCCGGTGCAGGTGATGTTCTGGGGCGACCGCTACGGGCAGCTTCGCGATCCGTTCGGCGTCACCTGGGCGATGGTCGCGCCGGCTTAGGAATTTCTGGCCAGCCCGCTTGCGGGCCGGCCAGGCGCGCCGCAAGCGAATGCGCCTCGCCCCTCACTACGATCCTGGGGCGGGCGCTGCGATGGGGCGTCTTATCCCAATGGTGCGGACGCCGGAAGAGCTGGAAGAGGGCCCACCAGCTGCGAATGACAGCATCGCCCAGTAAACGGGCGTGAACAGATAGACCTTCCACAGCCCTTCTTTCTCCCGGCGGTCCAGTCCCATCGATCCGAGCGCCATGAACGACGCGTATCCGAGAGCGATGTTGACGGATTCGATCCAGAGCAGGCTGGACTGCCAGGTGCTCAGCGTGCCGCCGCCCACAATATGCATCGTCAGCCATGCCAGCGTGACCAGCAGGATGGGATGGGCGAGCGCTGACGCAACCATTCCGGCAAACAATATCTGCCCGGCCCAGAAGGACTTGGGATCGAGTTCGCCGGCCAGCCGCCGCGGATTGCGCATATGAACCAGCCAGGTCTGCATCCAACCCTTGATCTAGCGTTCGCCATCGTTTAAGATCATTCGAATTCCTTCACATAATCTAGCATTTTCCTACACTTAGCGTAAAGTATCGTTCGGGGTGGTTCGCCAGCAGCAACGAAAATTGTTGCTATAGTGTTGCTACGGGATAACCCTAGCTACAAATCGTGGCCAGGAAACTCATCATGAGGAAGCAGCTTACCGCCGTCGCAATCGCGGCCCTGAAACCCAAGGCTGCGCCCTACTACGTCAGTGACGCCAAGACTGATGGGTTGCGCATCCGCGTCGCGCCGTCGGGCGTGATGACCTGGAACGTCGCCTTCCGCATCAAGGGCGAGGGCAGCAAGAGCGTGTCGCTTGGCCGGTGCGATCCAGAAGGCCGCAACGGGATGAATCTTGCTTCCGCCCGCGAGCGCGCCGCCTCGATCGTGAAGGCAGCGCGTGACGGGCGCCATTTGCTGGCCGAGGAACAGGCCGAGCGGCAGGCGCGCAAAGACGCCTTCACGATCGAGGAGCTGATTTCCCTGTATGCCAAGCACACGAAATCCGCGCACCGGAAAGGTGGCCCGCTTCGCACCGCTGATGACATAGATCGCCGCCTGAGGCGGGCGCTGGCAACGAAACTTGACAGCCCAGCCGACAATCTCAGGCGGGCCGACATTTCCCGCATACTGGACGACGTTGCCGACACGTACCCTCGTGAGGCCGAGAAGCGCCGCCAGACCGTTGGCGCAATGTTCGCATGGGGCGTCAGCAAGGGCTATGTGAACGCGAACCCGGTCGCCGGAACATCGAGTTATGGGCTTGGCGACACAAGGAACCGCGTTCTTTCCGCCGACGAAATCCGCACTTTCTGGCAATGGCTCGACAATGGCGCGGACGGCATGCCGCCCGACGCCATTGCCGTACTCAGGCTACAGTTGCTCTTGGGAGCACGAGTTGGCGAGGTTGCCGGCATGGAGGCGAGTGAACTAGCGCACGACGGCGAGCGGTTGATTTGGCGGCTTCCGGCGAGCCGCAGTAAGAACAAGCGCGAGCGCGTCACGCCGCTGGCCGGGGTTGGGAAGGAAATCGCCGAGACGGCCTGGAGGGCGAGGCCGAAAGGTGCACTGTTCCGCACGCTCGATCGTAAGCGGGCGCTCCGCGCCGACGACATAGGCTTGGCGCTCAATCACCGCGACCGACCGATTGCGCACTTCACGACACATGACCTTCGCCGCACGGTAGTTTCCGGCATGGATGAACTGGGCATCGCGCTCGAGACAATCGCAGCCGTAATCGGCCATCAGCGCGGCACAAGGGACACGCGTACGCTGATCCGGCATTACAGCCGTCCGAACCTGGACCACCGCGTTGAAGCCGCCTTGATAGCCTGGCAGGCGCATTTGCAGGGCGCCATCAACGGAAGGTAGCAGGCCGGCTCCGTTGTCCGTCTCGCGGGGTGACTGACACCCTGCCCGACGGCTTCAGTCTGCAAGGCACTGCACCAGATGGTCGAATTCATCGCTAAGTTCCAGAACGAGGGGCGCGCGGCCCCTGGCCCCAAATTTGCTGTTCGACGGGCTTTTTCACTCCAAGTCGCCGCCTGATTCAACTCGGGGTACCGATCGCGTAAAAGAAAAAGATATGCGTCGTCGTACACAAAGGTTGAAAGAGAATCCGGTGTTTTGAGCAATTTTAGGTCTGGAGATTTGAGGATGAGGCTTGCCAGCATCAGAGCCAGGACATGACAGCTGCGCCCAACGAAAGAAGGGGCCCAAAGACGCGCGTTCAACGCGGTGGGTTTTAGCTGGAGAGCTAAAACCCATGCCACGTGCGCAGAGCGTGTTGCCTCCTTCGCTTCCGCCAGTAGGAATCAATCGGGAGCAGGCTGCGGCGTTCATCGGCGTAAGCCCAACGACTTTTGATGAAATGGTCCGGGACGGCCGGATGCCGCAGCCACGAATCCCAAGCAAGGGACGCATCATTTGGGACGTCGAGGAGGTTGTATTGGCGTTTCGAGAGCTCCCTCACCGGCAAGCAGAAAAAGCATCAACGCTTGACGAAGCTTTGCCACCAGACAATCCTTGGGATCGAAGACCTCGAAAATGACGGATGAGCCTGTGAAGGTCGATCTTAAGGGCGTCGTCAAGGACACTGATCGCCACGGCAATGATCGGTACTATTTTCGCGTACCCGGTCGGAGGAAGGTCCGGCTCCGTGAACCTATCGGCAGCGACGAGTTTCTCGAGGAGCTGCGCTGTGCGCGTGCGGGGGTCGCCTATGTTCGGCCCGGCACTCTTCCCAACGTCCGATCCGTCTCCAAGCCTTCGGAGCCAGCAAAAAAAGGAACGTTGCTATGGCTTTGCCAGGAGTACTACCGTCGTGGCGGCGCGGAGATCACTGAAGACACTATGGCGCGCCGACGAGCAATTCTGGAGCGCGTGTGCGAATTGCCTCATCCGCTCGAAGGTGACCGCGATCCACAGTATCCCACCAAAGGATCGCTGCCGTTCGCCGGTATGAAACGGTCTCATGTTAAGGAGATCAGGGACACCAGGCTCGACGCCCTTGGTGCCGCAAACAATATGGTAAAGGCCATCAGCGCAATGTTCGAATGGGCAAAGGAAGCCGAGTTGGTCGATTCCAACCCTGCTCGCGGCATCAAGCGGCTGAAGAGTGGGGACGGCTGGCATACTTGGGAGGTATCGGAAATCGTCCGGTACGAAAAACGTCATGTCCGCGGCACAACGGCCAGGCGTGCGCTGGCGATCTTTATGTTCACGGGCCTGCGGCTTTCTGATGTTGCTATTTTCGGCCGACAGCACATCACGCTGGTTCATAACGATGAAACCGGCGAATGGGAGAAATGGATCAGAATCAAGCCAGGAAAGACAAGTCGTAATAGTGAATCCGTTATGGTCGAGCTCCCGCTGCTTCCTGAGCTTGAGGAGGAACTAAATGCGACACCGGTCGACCAAATGATCTTCTTGGTCAACGAATATGGCAGCCCGTTCTCAGGGAACGGTCTCGGGAACAAAATGCGCCAATGGTGCGATGAGGCTGGATTGCCGCACTGCAGCGCACACGGGCTGAGAAAGGCCGGTGCGACCATTGCAGCTGAGAACGGCGCGACGCATGAACAGCTCAAGGCGATTTATGGCTGGACGACATATCAGCAGCCAGATCTTTACATCCGTAAAGCGCGCCGCCGGAAGGTGGCCAAGGCTGCTCGCCACCTACTCGTCATTGACCGAAACGAGAACAAAATTGTCCCACTTTCCGAGGGGGTTGATTTGAGTGGGACAAATTCGGCCAGAAAATCGTTAAAAATCAAAGAACCGAGGTAGGTGGTGGTGGGCCCGGAGGGACTCGAACCCCCAACCAAGCGGTTATGAGCCGCCGGCTCTGACCATTGAGCTACAGGCCCGCCGAGGGCTGAATTAGTCAGTTTTGCCTGCGCGCACAAGGCTTTCGCGAAAATGCGCTCTCTGCCGCCGCAATCCACCCATAATCCCGGCAATAATCGGCGCCGTCCAGGCAACATATCTCATACGGAGTTTTTGATGACGAAACGATTTTTACCGCTGGCGCTGGCCGCCGCGATCGCGCTTCCGGCTGCTGCGGCCAGGGCCGACACCCAGCCGCCGCCGCGTATAATGGTGACGGGGGAAGGCGAAAGCGCGATCGCGCCCGATCTGGCGCTGCTGTCGCTCAGCGTCATGCGCGAGGCCAAGACAGCGCGCGCGGCGCTCGACGCCAACAACGACGCCATGGCTGCGGTCATCGCCGCGATGAAGGCGGCGGGCGTCGAGGAACGCGATCTCCAGACCGCCGGCATCCAGATCGCGCCGCGCTACAATTACAACAACAAGCCGGACGGCAGCCAGGAGGCAGAACTCGTCGCCTACCAGGTCACCAACACACTATCGGTGCGCGTGCGCGACCTGTCCAAAACCGGCGAAATCCTCGACAAATCGGTGTCGCTCGGCGTCAATCAGGGTGGCGGCATATCGTTCACCAACGACGATCCGGAAAAGGCGCTGACCGAGGCGCGCAAGCTTGCGGTTGCCGACGCCATGCAGAAGGCCAGGACGCTCAGCGAAGCCGCCGGCGTGAAACTTGGGCGCATCATCGAGATCTCAGATCAGGCTGTCATACAGCCGCCGATACCCTATATGGCCAAGGCCGAAATGCGCGACGCAGCCGTTCCTATCCAGGCCGGCGAAAACGCCTACCTGGTCCAGGTCAACGTCATCTTCGAGCTGAAATAAGCGGCGCACAACCGCAAAAGAAAACCCCGGAGGCGGCGCCTCCGGGGTTTTTTAGTCGGCCCGATTACCAGCCGATAACCGGGCAGTTGGGCGCGCGGCCGAAATCCACGGTGACGCGGTCACCCCATTTGCGACCCCTGACCGTGATCGAGCGGCGGTCGATATCCACGATGCGCGCGCGACGGATACCCATCCGCTCGGCCTTGTTCAGCGCGCGGTTGGCCGTGCACTGGCGGCGCATATGGCGGCGCTCCCAGCGGTCGCGGCGATCGTAGCGGTCATAACGGTCGCGGCGATGCCACCGGCGATCGTCGTCGCCGACATAGACGCCGAAGCGAGCATCGCCGCCGCCGAAATTGAGATAGAGGCCTTCGGCCTGCGCGGACGTGGCCGGGATGGCCGCGAGCGTGCCGAGAGCGATCAGAGCCGAAAGGCCCGCTGTCTTGAGCGTCTTGAACATTGTGTTCTCCTTTGCTGACGCGATGATCTGTCTTCGCCGAGGCGATGAGACGAAAATGCGCCAGCCAAGCTGAACCGGCCGCGAACCGGCCATTCATGCACGGTTCATGTTCAATTTCGCCGGAATCAAAAAGGGCTTTCGGCTCGGGTATGCAGCAGAGGCAAGGCCAGGGGTACCGAGGTTCAGGTCAGGACGCTTAGGGTTCGTCCTCGACCATATGCTCAAAAAAATCTTCCGGATCGGTCAGTTCATCCTCGCGGGCGGTAGTGCGCCCGCGCATGGAGATGCCGGCCTCGTGAACCGTCTCGTCGCTTCCCGACACAAGCCGGTGCCACCAGTAGAGATCCCTGCCTTCCGCCACCAGCCGATAGGCGCAGCTCTGCGGCAGCCAGGATATTGTACGCACGTTGGCAGGCGTAAGCCCGACGCAGTCGGGAACGCGCGCGAGCCGGTTGGCATAGTCCGAACACCGGCAGCTCTGCGCGTTGAACAAGCGGCAGCTGACCGTGGTCCAGTAGATCTCGCCGGTATCCTCGTCCTCGAGCTTGGAAAGGCAGCATTTGCCGCAGCCGTCGCAGAGCGATTCCCACTCGGCGGGGCTCATTTCCTCCAGCGTCTTGGTTTTCCAGAACGGCTCGTCCATCGCAGGCATGTGGCCCGCCGCCATGGGCAGGTCAAGCGCCTGCAGCCGCCTTTTCCGGCCCCAATCACGGTATTGCCGCGATCCCGACGCCTTGCCGCCCGGTAATAGCCGCCTGGCTGCCCGGTTCCAGGCCAGCGCGGAACAAACTTGCGTGATTGATGTTGTGCCCGGGACGGGACCCCACAGGAGAATTTGTCGATGAAACGCCAACCACGGATTCTGGCAGGAACCGCACTCGGCCTGCTCATGGCATCCGCGCCGTTGGGCGCCGTGCCGTTACACGACGGCGCGCAAACCGCTTTCCGGGCGCAAAATGCGCTGTCCGCGAACAACATGATCCTTGCCCAGGCCGAAGAGACCGAGGAGCAGCGCCGGCTGCGCCAGCAGCGCGAGCAGCAAGGGGAAGCCCAGGAGGCTCCAGCCGAGGAGCCGCAGCCAGCACCTGAGCCGGAGCCGGAGCCTGAACCAGCGCCTGAGCCGGAGCCTGAACCGGAACCCGCACCCGAGCCAGCTCCGGAACCGGCTCCCGAGCCAGAACCTGCGCCGGAGCCTGAACCGGCGCCTGAACCCGAGCCGGAGCCGGAGCGCGAGCCCGAGCCCGAGCCGACTCCAGAACCGGAACCGGAAGCTGCTCCCGCTGAGCCTGAAGAACCGGCCGAACCTGTGGAGCCTGCCGAACCTGCCCAGCCGGCAGAACCCGCGGAGCCCGCGGAACCTGCTGAACCAACCCAGCCCGCTGAACCGGCTGAGCCTGCGGAACCTTCCGAACCCGCCCAGCCGGCTGAGCCTGCTGAACCGGCCGAGCCGCCTGCTGAGGGCGGGCAGCCCGCTGAACCGGCTGAGCCAGCCGAACCCGCCGCACCGCCTGCTGAGGGCGAGCAGCCGCCTGAAGGCACCGAAGCGCCGGTGCTCGACAGCCAGAAGGAGGTGCCTCCGGTAGAAGGTGCGCCTGAAGGCGAACAGCCGGCCGACGTCGAACCGGTGCCAGAAGGCGAACAGCCTGCAGAAGGTGAGCAGCCGGCGGAGGCGCAACAGCCCGCCGAGGCCGGTCCGCCGCCGGAAAGCGACGCCGAGGCCCTGGTCGAAGAGGCACGTCCAGAACGGATTGAATCGATCACCGTCGAGGAAGGCCAGCGGTTAGAGCGTCCCCGTGATTTCCGTGAGGAACGGCGCGAGGACGTTGAGGTCGTTCGAGAAGTGGGTGACCGCTTCATCATCGAGTTCAACAACAACATCTACGTCGAGAACCCGGACCGCGAACGCATCCAGGTGGACGCCCGCGAGGTCTATTACGAGGAGCTCCCGCGCGGCCGGACGCGCGAAGTGATCGTGCGGCCTGACGGCACGCGGGTTGTCACCATCCGCAACCGCTATGGCGACATCCTCCGCCGCTCGAAATTCACGCCCGACGACCGGGAGATCGTGCTGGTTTATGTCGACGAGCGCGACTACGACCGGGTGCTCGAATGGCGAGATCCGGGCGAGGATCTGCCGCCGCTGAGGCTCTCGATCCCGGTCGAGGAATACATACTCGACGCCGAGGCCGTGGAGGATCCGGACGCTTACTACACTTTCCTCGAACAGCCTCCGGTCGAAAAGGTCGAACGCACCTATTCGATAGCCGAGGTGAAACGCTCGGCCCGCATTCGCGACAAGGTGCGGCGCATCGACCTCGACACGATCAACTTCGAGTTCGGCTCGGCCGAGATCGCCGAGAGCGAGATCGCCGACCTGGAGGGCGTGGCGCAGGCGATGGAGAAGCTGCTCCAGGAAAACCCGGCCGAGACCTTCCTGATCGAGGGCCACACAGATGCGGTCGGCACGGCCGAAGCCAACCTGGCGCTTTCGGACCGCCGGGCCGAAGCAGTCGCGACGGCGCTCAGCGGTTCGTTCGGCATTCCGCCGGAAAACCTGGCGCCGCAGGGTTACGGCGAACAGTACCTCAAGGTGAACACCGAGGGGCCCGAGCGCGAGAACCGTCGCGTCGCGATCCGCCGCATCACCCCACTGGTAGCGCCGGTGGCGAGCGCGCAATAGGGAGATCACAATTTCGCGATTTGGTGGCTCCGGCCATTGAATCGTGGGATTCTCCCTCACAGATGCAAGCTTCCCTGCCCCGTCCCGTCTCCAGCGGGACAATGGCAAAAGAACCCGGCCGGTCCCCACCGGCCGGGTTTTTCATTCAAGCCTGCTGTTACTCCCCGGCAAATGCCACGTTGCGGCGCGCGGCCCGCGGCTCTATTCAGTGAGCCGGGAGGGGTGTGGATGAAACCAGCGACCGGGGCAACGCCGCTTATCGCTCTCGACGCCGTGGCGCTCGACACCGAGACCACCGGTCTCAACACCGCCAGGGCGCGCATTGTCCAGATCGGCGCGATCGCCGTCTCGCGCGGCCGCATACTCGACGGCCGGCAGATCGAGATGCTGGTTGATCCGGAGATCGCCATTCCGTCGGCTTCTACCCGCATTCATGGCGTCACCAATGCCATGGTGCGCAACGCGCCCGCCTTCGCCGCCGCCTGGACCGCCGTGCAGGCTTTCGTCGAAAGCCGTATCATCATCGGCCATGCCATAGGCTTCGACCTGTCCATGCTGAAGCACGAGGCGGCGCGGGCCGGGCTCGAATGGCAAAAGCCGCGCTCGCTCTGCGTCAAGCTTCTGGCCCGGCTGGTCGAGCCCGGCCAGGCCGATCAGTCGCTCGACGCTATCGCCGCCCGGCTCGGCATTACTATTGCCGATCGGCATTCCGCGCTGGGCGACGCCAGGGCGGCGGCGGAGATTTTCGTGGCGCTGCTGCCAAAGCTCCAGGAACGCGGCATACGAACGCTCGCCGAAGCCGAACGCGCCTGCATGGAGCAGAGAGCCGAGCTCGAAACCGGCCACCGCGCCGGTTGGGCCGAACCCGTGTCCAGGCCGGCGCCGCCTTCGTTCCGCTCCGTCGACCCATTCGCCTACCGCCACCGCGTCGGCGAACTTATGAGCTCCCCGCCGGTCGTCGTAGCGCCGTCCGTCAGCGTCAACGACGCTATCGCGCTGATGATATCGCGCAGGATCAGTTCCCTGTTCGTGGCTGATCCCGCCGAACCCGGACTTCCTCTGGACACGTACGGTATCGTCACCGAGCGCGACGTGATGCGGCTTCTCGCTTCCGACGGCGAGAAAGCGCTTGCGATGTCCGTCGGCGACGTTGCCTCGCGCCCGCTGGCTTCGATCCGGGAGCAAGCCTTCGCCTACCGCGCAGTCGGCCGCATGGATCGCCTGAAGATCCGCCATCTCGCCGTACGCCATGAGAACGGCAGGCTGGCGGGCGTGGTTTCGGCGCGCGATCTGCTGAAGCTGCGTGCAAGTGCCGCGATCAATCTCGACGACACGATCGAGCATGCCACCTCCCCCGCCGAAATAGCCGCGGCCTGGGCCATGCTGCCCGGTGTCGCCGACGCGCTGATCGCCGAACGGATCGACGCGCGCGCGATAGCCGAAATCGTCAGTGAGGAGCTTTGCGCCATGACCCGCCGCGCGGCAATCCTCGCCGAGGCTGAGATGGCCGGCGAAGGGCACGGGCCGCCGCCCAGCCCCTTTGCGGTGCTGGTGCTCGGTTCGGGCGGACGCGGCGAAAGCCTGCTCGCCGCCGACCAGGACAACGCCATCGTCTTTGCCGAAGGCGATCCGGACGGACCGGCGGATCGCTGGTTCGCGCGGCTCGGCGAAAAAATCGCCAACCTGCTCGACCAGTCGGGCGTGCCCTATTGCAAGGGCGGGGTTATGGCGAAGAATGCCACGTGGCGCGGCTCGCTCGCCCATTGGAAGAAGCGCGTGGCCGACTGGATCGGCCGCTCGCGGCCGCAGGATCTGCTCAATGTCGACATCTTCTTCGATCTGAGGCCGGTGCATGGCGATCTCGCGCTCGGCGAGGCGCTTTTCGCCCATGCCTACGAGCTTGGCCACACACGCCCCGAATTCGCCAAGCTGCTCGGCGAGCAGGTCGCGCCGGGAAATCCGTTCACGCTGTTCGGCGGCCTGCAGCTCGAAGGCGGCCGCATCGACCTGAAGCTGCACGGCCTGTTCCCGGTAGTGGCCATGGCCCGCACGCTGGCGATCCGCCACGGCATCCGCGCACGCAGCACGCGCGAACGCCTTGAAGGCCTGATCGGGCTCGACATTGGCGGCGACGAGGACATGACTGCGATGCTGTCTGCCCACAGTGTCCTCCTGGCGCTGCTGCTCGCGCAGCAAAGCCGCGACCTTTACGCCGGGCTGCCGGTATCAAACCGCGTGGAGCTGGCGAAACTCGACAAGGCGCAACGGGCCGAACTGAAGGCGGCGCTGAAGGCGCTGCAGCCCGCTCCCGACCTCGTCCGCGACCTGATGTTCGGGTGACGATCGCCTAACCGAACGTCCGCGCCACCTTCGTATCGGTTTGTTCGAACACCTCGTCGGGCACGAAGAAATCCCCCGCCAGCGGCCCCTTGGCTCCCGGCGCGTATTTGGAAAAGTCCGTAACGCCTTGTTCCTTCAGCACAAGCTCGTCGATGAAGAAGTTGCCGGTGGTCTCTCGCGACGGCCGCGTCAGGATAGCGTGCGCGGCATCGGCCATGATTTCGGGCGAGCGGCTCATCGAGGCGACAGCCTCGCCGCCGAGCAGATTGCGCACCGCCGCCGTGTCGATCGCGGTCAGCGGCCACAGCGAATTGACGGCGATTCCGTCCCTTCGGAACTCCTCGGACATCCCCAAAGTGCACATCGACATGCCGAATTTCGCCATGGTGTAGGCGACGTGGTTCTTGAACCATTTCGCGCTCATGTCGAGCGGCGGCGCCAGATTCAGAATATGAGGGTTTTCCGCTAACTTAAGGTAAGGAATGCACATTTTAGACACGAGGAATGTTCCGCGCGTGTTGATCTGGTGCATCAGATCATAGCGCTTCATGTCGGTTTGAAGCGTGCCGGTAAGCTGGATGGCGCTGGCATTGTTGACGCAGATGTCTATGCCGCCGAATTTTTCCACAGTCTTCTCGACGGCCTGCGCTACCTGCTCTTCCTCGCGAATGTCGCAGAGCACCGGCAGCGCCTTGCCGCCTGCCGCCTCGATCTCTTCGGCCGCCGTGTAGATCGTGCCGGGCAGCTTCGGATGCGGCTCCGCCGTCTTGGCGGCGATGGTGACATTGGCGCCGTCGCGCGCCGCGCGAAGCGCGATCGCCAGCCCTATGCCGCGCGAGCCGCCCGAGATGAAAAGCGTCTTGTTCTTCAGCGACATGGTTGGTCCCTCTCCTTACGCCGGCATTCAGTTAGTCGTCACGACCGTGTCTGTCGAGCCTGCCTTGACGCCCGACATTCCCACTCCCACCGAACCGGTCTTCACCCTGGTCGTCGCCGTCCCATCGGCAATGGTCGTGCCAAACACGCCGCCGCCCATGGCGCAGCCGGACAAGGCCATCGCAACCAGGGCTACTCCAAGGCGGGTCGGGACTCGGACAAAGCACATGGACATCACCTCTCTAGCATTCTTCTCCGAAATGCCAGCAGGGACCAACAATTCGTCCTTTTCGCGGATGCCGTTGAGGACCGAAGCGCTTTGCCCGCCATAGTGTCAGCCCGGCGTTCCCTCCAGATACTGCGCCGCGAATTCGGCGCTCGGCGGGATCGGCTTGATGATGTCGATCAGGACGCCGTTGGGGTCGGCGGTGATGAAGTGGCGCTGGCCGAACGCCTCGTCGCGCAACGTGTGCAGGATCGGCAGGCCCGCCGCCTTGGCCCGCTCGTACTCGGCATCCGGGTCTTTAACTTCGAAGTTGAGGATCAGGCCGGACACGCGCCCCCTGCCGGCATCCGGAATGGTCGCGTGATTGCCGTCCATGACGGCGAGGTTCACCCGCTTGTCTTCGCTCGATTGCAGATGGACGTACCAGCCGCTGTCGAACATGCGTTTGAAACGGAAATGCCTGACGTAGAAATCCGCGGTACCGGCGACATCGTCGGTCATCAGAACGGGATAGTAGCTGGTGGCTTTCATGGCTTCCAATCTCCTTAAAACAAACATACAGTCTGCATGTAACTGGAACTAACATACAGACTGCATGTATGCAACAGGATTCAACACGCCGCTCCAATCGCGAGCGCACCGAGGCCACGCGCGGCGACCTGATCGCGGCGGCCAAGAAACTCTTCGTCGAAATGGGCTATGGCGAGACCTCGACACCGGAAATCGTGGCTTCAGCGGGGGTTACGCGCGGCGCGCTCTATCACCATTTCGCCGACAAGCGCGCGCTGTTCCATGCGGTGGTGGAAGATGAGGCAGCTGCCGTCGCCGAGGAGATCGAGAAAGCAACGCCCGACACGCTCGGTCCCCGCGAAGCCCTGCTCACCGGCGGCTTGGCTTTTTTCAACGCCATGGCCGTTTCGGGCCGCACCCGCCTGCTGCTGCTCGACGGGCCGGCCATACTTGGCCGCGAGACGATGGACCGGATCGACAGCCTCCACGGTACGCGCACGCTGCGCGAAGGCATCGCCATGGCGATGCGCTCGGGCGCGATGAAGAAGCTGCCGCTCGACGCGGTGACCGCCCTGCTATCGGCGGCCTTCGACCGCGCCGCACTCGCCATAGAAGCGGGTGCGTCTGCGCGGGATTATCTGAAGTCGCTCGAGGCGCTGATTGACGGGCTGATGACGGAAGAACAAGGCTCCGCCGAAAGCCGGCCTCGGATGCGCGGCCCGCTTGGAGACTGACCCAAGCCACTCTCGGAAAATGCTCAGCTGAAAACCTTGTCGCCCTGCTCGTCGACCAGTTGCAGGCCCTTCTTCAGCGACACCTCGACCGCGTCGTCGAGCGAGGCAAAGCGGTCGGCGCGAATGAATTTGTGCTCCTTCAGCACGCCGCCGATCTCCTTCGAGACGATGCCGCAGGTCTGGTACTGCCCGTCGGCCTTGTAGGGCGTGGCGCTGACAAGGAAACCCTTGTGCTCGACCTGACGGGCGACGGCCGGAGCCGAAGCGTCCGCCGCCTTGTCGACACCGCCGAAAAGCCGCTTCAGGAAGGACATGCTTCGCCTGCTCCATTTTACCGTCGAGCGTAACCCGTTCGGCCGGAGAGGTCGAGACCTGCCCGGCCGGGACGAGGAAGAACGCGCAGTTCAGCCGAGGGAATTGATGATCTCGCGGTACGCGGCTTCCGGGAACGCCTTCAAGGTTCGGGTGCGCACGTTGCCGCCCATGCCGAGTTGCAGCGCGAACCGCGCCGCTACCGCATCGTCCGGCGCCTCGCACACGGCCACCATGTCGTGTTCGCCCATGGTGAGGTAGAACTCCTTGAAAGAACCGCCCATGTCGGCCAGCGACTTCTTCGCGGCGTCGAGACGTTTCGGCGACTCGCGCACGTTTTTCACGCCCTGTTCCGTCCAGTTCACCAGCATGATGTAAGTGGTCATGAAACACCTCCTCCGGCGCACAGGCGCGGGTTTGGCGTGGGGCGCGCGGCGCCGGGATTGTCGCCCCATTCCGCCTGCCGGGACAGTATGAACCCGCTCAGGCCGGCCGGCAAGGAAGCTGGCGCCCCCACGATCAATCATCCGCCGAGATGCAGCACGATCTCGCGCCGGTGCGGGCTTTCGCGATGCTCGAAGAGATAGAGGCCCTGCCATGTACCGAGCGCCAGCCGCCCGGACATGACCGGAACAGACAGCGAAACGGCCGTGAGCGCCGCCTTGATGTGCGCCGGCATGTCGTCCGGCCCCTCCGTCGTGTGAACCACCCAGCGCATTGACGGATCGTCGGACGGCGGAACCAGCCGCCGGAAGAATGTGTCGAGGTCGCGCCGCACGTCGGGATCGGCGTTTTCCTGGATCAGCAGCGAACAGGAGGTATGCCGCACGAAGACGGTGAGCAGCCCGGTCTCGACGTCGGCCTCTTCAATGAAGGCCGCCGCCCGACCGGTGAACTCGTAGAGCCCAGGGCCGGAGGTGGGAATGATGAGCGTCGTCTGGAGCAAGCGCTTGCCGCGAGCCTATGCCGGGCGGAGGCCAAGCCGGCCAAGACAATAACCTACCGCCTCGGCGCGCATCGCGGCGATCTCTTCCGCCGGCCCGATCTCGCGCACCGCGCGGTAGCCCTCCGCTCCCAACTTCCGATAGACGTAGGTGAGGAGGCTGTTGGCGTCGATCACCCAGACTTCCGGAATGCCGAAAGCGGCATAGACGCTGATCTTGCGGCCGCGATCATAGGCAAGGCTGGTGTCGGCAACCTCGATAGCAAGCAGCACGTCCGGCCCGCGCAGGTCGCCAGGGAAGACGGAACGCGGAAAGACGCAGAAATCCGGCTCCAGAAAGCTCTTCGGGTCGAGCCTGAGCGTCGTTTCCTGCGCAACCCAGAGTTCGTCAGGAGCAGTGCGCTGGAAGTGCCAGTTGAGTTCCATTTTCACCATTTCATGGCGACCGCCCTTGGGCAGCATCGGCACAACCTCCCCACCGATCAGTTCGAAGCGCTCGTCCTCTTCGATGATACCAGCCGCCACCATCGCCTCGATTTCGGCGACCGTCCACGGCCGGCGCGGCAAACCTTCCGCGGCCTGCGTCGTAAGCGGCATGGACTGGAGGGGGGCGGTGTGCTCGTTCATGAAATCCAGCCTAGCACAAATATCTTGGCAGGGCATCGTATCGCCTCACCAGCGGCCTTTTCGGCGGTTCCAGGCGTAGAGAAGATCGGCGAAGCGGTCATAGGCAAAACGCGTTGCCGGCAAAAGCAGCGGATTGCCGAACAGCGCGGCGAGCCACCCCTCTCCCGGCGTAAGGCGCCATATGGCTACGGCGACATCCGCCCCGACCAACAAGTTTCCGTCGGCATCGACGGCATGCAGCCGGCGGCGGATGTCCTCCAGCGAAGCGCCATGTGTGGCGAGCGCAGCGGGTTCGAGATTGATGTCGCGAAATGCGATCCGTCCGGCCTCAACCGCCTCGATCAGCCGCCGCTTCTGCCAGTTGATGCCGGCGTCGCAAACCGGACAGCGTGTGTTGTACCAGACTGTGAGCGCCGGCGTGATTTCGATCATTTCACGATTGCTGCACACCCGCGCCGCCGGCGCAACCAGGCAACGGAGCAGCGTGAAGATCGGAACCGAGCGGCGCACTCCCATAGTGGCGCTTGAAAACCCGCGAAAGGCCGTTGCGCTATCGTAGCCGGATTAGATTAAATCTGGCGGGCAACGGCATGAAAAAGAGAGGGCTGTTCGGCCCTCGCTTGGTTGTGATGCAGATCGCCGCCAATGAGCGGTTGCGTTCTATCGGAGTTTCCACGTCCCAGACAACTTGATCGCATCGTACATGGCATCGGGAGCAAGATCGAGTTCGCCCGGCCAGGTGACGGCGCCCAGCACGACCTCCGCCTGCGCAAAGACCCCTGCGTCGCGCAAGGTATGGAACACGCCGGCCTCCGGCGAAAACACCAATTCCTTCATGTCGACCAAGCCTTCAATGCCATCCATGAAGCGCACCTTCAGGCAATAATTCGGTAATACCTCGACTGAACGGACCCGCCAAGGGGACTTGGGCCTGACCGAACCGGCTAGCGAAGTGGATCGATCTTCCGGGGTGTCAAACGCGATCGACATAGCTCCCAGTCCTCCATGAGTTCCGATCTGTGTTCCTGCGCCCATTCCAATACGAGTGTCATCGCACGGCGCGGCAAATCTCCCCGAAGCACCGCCAATGTCTCGATAGCTACAACCGCTTCATGTTCACCATAGAGAGCATGAAAATGGGGCGGAGAATGGTCGTTCCAGAACATCTGGATAGCGATGCCGTAGAAATATGAAATCGTCGGCATCGCTGATCTTCGCTTAGCTGTCCAGGAAGCTCCTCAGCTTCCGCGACCGGCTCGGGTGCTTCAGCTTGCGCAGCGCCTTGGCCTCGATCTGGCGGATGCGCTCGCGCGTCACCGAGAACTGCTGGCCGACTTCCTCCAGCGTGTGGTCGGTGTTCATGCCGATGCCGAAGCGCATGCGCAGCACACGCTCTTCGCGCGGCGTCAGCGAGGCCAGGACCCGCGTCGTCGTCTCGCGCAGATTGGCCTGGATCGCCGCGTCGATCGGCAGGATCGCCATCTTGTCCTCGATGAAATCGCCGAGATGCGAATCCTCCTCGTCGCCGACCGGCGTTTCGAGCGAGATCGGCTCCTTGGCGATCTTCAGCACCTTGCGCACTTTTTCGAGCGGCATCGCCAGCTTTTCGGCCAGTTCCTCCGGCGTCGGCTCGCGTCCGATCTCGTGCAGCATCTGGCGCGAGGTCCGCACGATCTTGTTGATCGTCTCGATCATGTGAACAGGAATGCGGATCGTGCGGGCCTGGTCGGCGATCGAGCGGGTGATCGCCTGCCGGATCCACCAGGTCGCATAGGTCGAGAACTTGTAACCGCGACGGTACTCGAATTTGTCGACCGCCTTCATCAGGCCGATATTGCCTTCCTGAATGAGATCCAGGAATTGCAGGCCGCGGTTGGTGTACTTCTTGGCGATAGAGATCACGAGGCGCAGATTGGCCTCGACCATCTCCTTCTTGGCGATCGCCGCTTCGCGCTCGCCTTTCTGCACCTGGTTGACGATTTTGCGGAATTCCGCGATCGAGATCGCCGTCTCGGTGGCGAGGTTCTGGATTTCCGAGCGCAGGTCGCGGATCGCGTCCTTCTCGTTCCTGGTGAATTCCTTCCAGCCGCGCGCGGAGAGGTTGGAGATCGACTTGATCCAGTTGGGATCAAGCTCCGAGCCCTGGTACTCCTGCAGAAAGCTCTCGCGGCGCACGCCATAGCTTTCGGCGAGGCGCAGAAGCTTGCCCTCGTTCTGCACCAGGCGCTTGTTGATGTCGTAGAGCTGCTCGACCAGCGATTCGATACGCGCATTGTTGAGCGACAGCGACTTCACCGCCTTGATCAGCTGGTCCTTCAGCTCCTTCAGGCGGCGGTCCTGGCTGGGCGACAGCGTGCCGGCGGCGGCCAGACGGTTCTCTACCTGCTGGTCCTGCAGCTTGCGCAGCTTCTTGTAGGTGTCGGCGATGACGTCGAGCGTTTCCATGACCTGCGGCCGCAATTCCGCCTCCATGGCGGCCAGCGACAGCGAGGCCTCGTCTTCGTCTTCCTCTTCCTCCTCGCCCAGCCCGCGCATGTCGCCGCCGACGTTGGTGATGTCGTCGTCTTCGCGCACGGAAGGCCGGCGCTGGCTGTGTTCCGGCGTCTTCGGACGCTCAAGCTCTTCCTGGCGCTCGGGCGTCGGGGCCTGCTTGGCCTCCGGCCCGGCATAGGTGGCCTCGAGATCGATGATCTCGCGCAGCAGGATTTTCGCCTCGTTGAGCTCGTCGCGCCAGATGATGATGGCCTGGAAGGTCAGCGGGCTTTCGCACAGGCCCGCAATCATCGTCTCGCGGCCGGCCTCGATACGCTTGGCGATGGCGATTTCGCCCTCGCGCGACAGAAGCTCGACCGAGCCCATCTCGCGCAGATACATGCGCACTGGGTCATCGGTGCGGTCGGTCGGCTCTTTCTTGGTCGTGGTGGTCGCGACCGCCGTGCCGGTCTGCTCGGCGAGTTCGTTGGCGTCTTCCTCGGCGTCGGAACCGTCGGCTTCTCCGTCCTCACCCGCCTCATCGTCCTCGACGACGTTGATGCCCATATCGGAGAGCATCGCCATCGTGTCTTCGATCTTGTCGGGGTCGGTCTGTTCCGACGGCAGCACCGAGTTCAATTCGTCCATGGTGACGAAGCCGCGCTTCTTGGCGGCCTTGATCATCTTCTTGACAGCGTCATCGGAAAGGTCGAGCAAAGGGCCATCGGTGGCCGTTTCGCGTTCGGTCTCGACCTCTTCCTTCTCTGGTTTCGCCATGCTTCTTATTATCTCCAAGCGGCCGGATCGTGCGGAGCGCTGAAATTCTTGAACCGGCAAACCGACCGCAACTGTTCGACCGCTATGAAAAGCCGTCGCCCTTGCGTCTGGTCCCCGATTACTGGTGATATCTGTGGCGGGATTTCTTCCCGTCCAGCCTATCAGCTCCGTTCCGTCGATGTTGGGTGCGGATTGTGCCCGCAGGTTAACTTTTCGAATCGTCCTGATTCCGCCATTCCGGCGGAAGGTCAAGCGGCTGTCGCATGATTCGCGTTAAAAAAGCGAATCAATTGCCATATTTTAGGCCCGGTCCACACGCCCCGACGAAATGCCGAAACCTTCGATCAGCGCTTCGGTCGCCTGAACGTCGCGGAACTGGGCCTGGATTTCGACAAGGTGGCGATAGTTTTCGTCTGTCGGATCTGTCGCCAGTGCCGTCTCCGCCACTTTCAGTTCCTTATGTAAGGTGCTCGCGCTGCGCTGCAAGTGCAGCGCCTGCGCGAAGGCGTCGCGGGCATCCTCGATCGCCGCGTCCTCCATCACTGGCCACAGCCGCGCCCGCCGAACCAGCGCCATCGCCCGCTGCCAGGCATCCGCCAGCCCCGCCTCGCCCATCCTTGCGATGATCGCAGAGCTATCGTCGGTCACGCCGTGCGCCACCGCATCGATCAGCGCGCTGTGCAGCAGCCGCAGGTCCGGATGCGACAGGTCGAGCGTTTCGACATGGTCGAAATTCTCGTCGATCAGCGCCGGATGATTGACCAGCGCGGCGACGATCGCCGTTTCGCGCAGCGGCATGACGCCGCCGGCGCGCTTGACCATGGCCGATCGCGCCAGGCTGTCGGACACCGCCAGCCGTCCCGCCGTGGGGCCGGCGCCGCCCTTCCCCCATTGGCCGCCCTGGCCCTTGCCGAAATTCCTGTCCCGCTCGCCGTGCCTCGGCTGCTGCCGGCTTCGTTGCGCGCCGAAAAAGGCCAGCACACGTTCGCGCATCTCTTGCGAGTAGTGATAACGGACGCTCTCGTCCTTAATGCGCGAAGTGAGTTCGCGCAGCGTCTTTTCGAGTTCGGCGCGGCGCTCCGGAGTATCGAACACGCCGCCGGAAGTTTCGCGCATCCACAGAAGGTCCGATAGCGGCCGCGCCTCCGAAAGCACAGTCCTGAACGCCTCCGGCCCGTCGGCCTTGACCAGATCGTCTGGGTCCTTGCCTTCCGGCAGTAGCGCGAACCGCGCCGTCCGACCCGCCTGAACCGCCGGCAGCACCATATCCGCCGCGCGCCACGCCGCCCGCAAGCCGGCCTGGTCGCCGTCGAAGCACAGCACCGGCTCGCCGGTCATGCGCCACAGAAGCTCGAGCTGGTTTTCGGTGAGCGCGGTGCCGAGGGGCGCGACGGCATTGTCGAAGCCGGCCTGCGCCAGCGCGATCACGTCCATATAGCCTTCGACGGCGATGACCGTACTGTCCTTGCCCATGCCCTTGCGGGCGCGGGCGAAATTGTAGAGCACATTGCCCTTGTGGAAGAGCTCGGTGTCGGGCGAATTCAGATATTTGGCCGAGATTTCCGGCGACAGCGCCCGCCCGCCGAAGGCGATGACCTTGCCGCGGGAATCCTCGATCGGAAACATGATGCGGTCGCGGAAGCGATCATAGGAGACCGGAACGTCCTCGAAAACGGTCAGGCCGCAGGCTTCCATCTGCGCCTTCTCGACACCCTTGCCGGCCAGGAATTCCTTGAGCGCGTTGCGACTGTCGGGTGCATAGCCGAGGCGGAACGCCTGCTGGGTGGCCGAAGTCAGCCCGCGCTCGCGGAGATACGCGCGCGCCTTCGCGCCATCGGCGCTCTGCAGCCGCTCCTGGAAGAAGACCGTCGCCATCTCCATGACATCGGTCAGGCTGGCGCGCTGCTTCTCGCGCCGTTCCGCCGCCTCGTCGCGCGCCGGCATCGGCACACCGGCGAGGTCGGCGATCTTCTCGACGGCTTCGGGAAAACCCATCCCGTCGAGTTCGGTCAGGAATTTGAAGTGATCGCCCGAAACGCCGCATCCGAAGCAGTGATAGCGGCCCTTCTTGTCCTCGCAGTGGAAACTCGGCGACTTCTCGCCGTGGAACGGACAGCAGGCCCAATAATCGCCGCGCGCAACGTTCGTCTTCCTGCGGTCCCACGAGACGCGCGCGCCGATGACCGATGAAATCGGCACGCGGTCGCGTATCTCGTCGAGGAAGGAGGGCGGAAAGCGCATGGGATGTGGATCTCTCTCTCCGATATATAGGCTGAGCAGGCGTGCAAAGCGAACAGCCATTTACGGCATTCCCGCGATTCACAGGTGCTCTTCGACCCGGGTATCAAGAAAAGCTGAAACCAGCCTCACAAAATCTGGCTTGCATGGAGCCATCCACGCGTGGTTTGAGGCCTAACCTCTAAGTTGCGTGCCCGCTATGTCCCTGCCCCTGGTTGCCCTGTTCATCGCCGCCTTCGCCTTCGGCACCACCGAGTTCGTCATTGCCGGCGTGCTGCCGCAGGTGGCGGAGGGCCTCGACGTCTCCATTCCGACGGCCGGCTACCTTGTCTCCGGCTACGCACTCGGCATTGCGCTCGGCGGTCCGCTTCTCACCATCGCTACGGCGCGCCTTCCCCGCAAGACGCTGCTGATAGGCCTCGCCGTCGCCTTCACCGCCGGCCAACTCGCTTGCGCATTGGCGCCGGGATTCGCAGAAATGCTTCTCATCCGCATTGCGGTAGCGATTGCGCACGGCGCCTATTTTGGTGTCGCGATGGTGGTCGCCGTCGGCCTCGTGAAGGAGGAACGGCGCGGTATGGCCGTCGCGCTCATCCTGGCGGGCCTGACTGTCTCCAACATCGTCGGCGTGCCGGCCGGTACGGCTATCGGCAATCTCTTTGGTTGGCGCGCGACCTTCTGGGCAATGTTCGCGCTCGGACTGCTCGCCACGGCCGCAATGATTGCGCTGCTTCCGCGGGCGAATGGACGCGCGGCCCGGCCGGCTGGCTTTCTGCGCGAAGTGCAGGTGCTCGGCCGCCAGCAGGTCTGGACCTCGCTGATCCTCATGCTGATGCTGATGATCGGCCAGTTCGTGCCCTTCACCTATATCGCGCCTATGCTGCGCGAGGTTACCGGCATCGAGGCCGACATGATCCCTTGGGTGCTGCTGCTCAACGGCGTCGGCGCCACGGCGGGCGTGTTCATCGGCGGCAGGCTCGCCGGCTGGAAGCTGATGCCATCGCTCATTACCATGTTCGCGCTGCAGGGCGTCGTGCTCGCGGCGATGTATCTGGTCAGCCCCTACCCGCTCCCCATGGTCGCAGTCATCACCCTGTGGGGAGGCATCAACTTCGCCATCGGCACGCCGATCCAGACCCGCATCCTGGGCTGGACGGCGGACGCGCCCAACCTCGCCTCATCGCTGATCCCCGCAGGTTTCAACATCGGCATCGCGCTCGCTGCCTCCGTCGGGTCCGTGCTGCTCGCGAGCGGCATGAGCTATCGCAGCTTGCCCCTCCTGGGCGTGCTCGCCATGGTCGTGGCAACCGCCGTGGCCTTCGCCTCCTATACATCCGAGCGGCGCAGCGGAGCCAGGCCGCCACTGACTGCGCCGGCTGCTTGATCTGCGGCTCCTAGGCAGTATCTCCGGTGTCTACAACGACCCGCAACGTGGCGCGTCCATCCTGAATGTGCTAGATTACAGCCATGAATGCGACTCTGAAGAACCTACTGCATGCGGCTGAGACTTGGACTCCTGAGGAACAGGCGGAACTCGCGGATTTTGCGCGCGTCATTGAAGCACGCCGCACCGGGATTTATGAACTTGACGAAGACGAGTTGGCTGCTGTCGAAGAAGGTTTGGGTCAAGCAGACCGCGGCGAATTCGTCACCGATAGTGATCTCAGGGAAATGTCCCGGCGCTTTGGCGCATGAAACTGCGCTACACTTCGCGAGCGTATACCGATCTCGAATCAATTCTCTTATACTTAGCGAAGCAGTCGCCTGAGGGCGCGCGTAACGTTCTGTCGCGGATAAACCGCGCGACCGATCAATTGGTGTTGCAGCCGTATTCCGGCAAAGCGACAAGCCGCCCTGACATTCGCGTATGCATGATAGGACGTTATCCGTACAAAGTCTTCTATCGCATCGTCCAGGGTGAAATCCAGATAATCCACATCCGACACACGGCACGTAGGCCGTTTGAGCTGAAGTGAACCATGTCCCAGTCCCGTCTCCGACACGCCGCGTCGGCAGGGAACAGCTTCGCGCAATGGACGCGGATTACATTAACCGGCTAAGCTTCACGGCCGGCGGAACAACGTCGCGATTCGCCGATTGGGTGAGATGATCTTGCACTTCGATTTCCACGCAAAGCGCGCCGGCGGCCACCCGGCATGAGCGGGTCGGTCGTTCTCCTGCACCTTGCGGGCGCGGTGGCGCTGCTGCTGTTCGCCACGCGCATGGTGCGCACCGGCGTCGAGCGCGCCTATGGCGACGTGCTGCGCCACCGCCTGCGCTCGATCCTGCGCAACCCGTTGCTGGCCGTCGGCGCTGGCGCGGCTCTCGCCATCTGCCTGCAGAGTGCGACGGCGGTCGCGCTGATCGTCGGCTCCTTCGCCGGCTCTGGCATCGTCAGTGGCACGTCGGGCCTGCTTGCGGTGCTCGGCGCCGATGTTGGTTCGTCGCTGGTGGTCAAGCTGCTCAGCTTCAACCTGGAGCTTCTGGTTCCACTATGCATGGTCGCCGGCACGATCCTGTTCATGACGACATCGCGCCGCGATCTTTTGCAACTCGGCCGCATCCTGATCGGCGTCGGCCTCCTGATCCTGTCGCTGCGCCTGATCGGTGAAGCGTCCGAACCGCTGCGCGAAAGCCAGATCCTGCCGGTCGTGGTCAATTATCTGTCGGGCGACCCGGTCACGGCATTCCTGCTCGCGGCGGTCATGACCTGGCTGTTTCATTCCAGCGTCGCCGCTATCCTGCTGGTCGTGGCGCTTGCCACGCGCGGCCTGGTCCCGGTGGAACTCGGCTTGGTGCTGGTTCTGGGCGCCAATCTCGGCGGCGGCGTTATCGCCGTCATGTTGTCGCGCGCGGCGATTCCCAAGGCCAGGATCGTGCCGCTCGGCAACCTCATTATGCGCGGCACTGGCGCACTTGCTGCACTCCTTGTCCTTATCTTCTTCGCGCCGCCGCTCGACTGGCTGGGCGCTTCCGCGCCCGACCAGCTGATCCATGGCCATATCGCCTTCAACCTTATGCTGGCGCTGCTCGGCATCCCGCTTGCCGGGCTCGTCCATCGCCTGGCGGAGCGCATCGTCGCGCTCGGCGCCTCCGCACAGCCCGTCTCGCTCGATGCCGCCGAACTGAGCGCGCTCGACGAGGCAGCGCTTGACACGCCGTCGCAGGCGCTCGCCAACGCCACCCGCGAAGTGGTGCGGGTCTGCGAGACTGTGGAGATCATGCTCCAGCGCATCATCGAACTGTACGTCCAGACCGATCAGGACAAGATCGACGCCCTGTCGGCGCTCGACGACCGCGTCGACCGCAAGCATGCGGCGATCAAGCTCTACCTTGCCAAAGTGACCAGCCGCACGCTTTCCGAAGCCGACGCGCTGCGCTGCCAGGAACTGATCGGCGCCTGCGTCAAGCTCGAGCAGGTCGGCGACATCATCGTGCGCAACATGCTGATCCATGTGCAGAAGAAGTTCGACCGTGGACTCGAATTCACCGAACAGGGCTGGCGCGAACTCAGGGCGTTTCACACATCGGTGGTGACCAACGCCAGGCTGGCTTTCAACGTGCTGGTGTCGCGCGACCCCGAGACCGCGCGGCAGTTGGTTCAGGAGAAGGACCGGCTGCGCGATCTCGAAAAGCGCTCCAGTCAGAGCCATTTCGAGCGGCTGCGCGAAGGCACGGCCAAAAGCGTCGAGACCAGTTCGATCCATCTCGACACGATTCGCGACCTGAAGCAGATCAACTCGCTGCTGGCTTCGATGGCCTATCCCGTGCTTGAGGAACAGGGGCTGCTCAGCGGCTCGCGCCTGAAGGCGGGTTGAACCCGCGTAGTTTCCGTTTTTTGTCCCTTGCCGTGAACCTCCCGCGTTCAGCCGCATTCTAGCATGACGAGATCGGCGGCTGGCGATCGGGGTTAGCCCCCGCCTTTTCGACATTGCCCTCGAACCAGGAGGCAGCCATGCTTGACCTGTCGAAGGCGCGCGACCGCATGGTCGACGTCCACTTAGCGCGTCGCGGCGTACGCGACCGCAACGTGCTCGACGCCATGCGCGAGGTTCCGCGCGAAAAATTCGTCGAACCCGGTTTCGAGGAATTCGCTTATGAGGATGGCGCGCTGCCGATCGGGCAGAGCCAGACCATCTCCCAGCCCTACATCGTCGCGCTGATGATCGAGGCGGCCGAAGTGAAGCCCGGCGACAGGGTGCTCGAAGTGGGCGCCGGCTCCGGCTACGCCGCTGCCGTGATGAGCCGCATTGCGAAAAGCGTCCACGCCATCGAGCGGCATGCCGCACTTGCCGAAGCCGCGAGGCAGCGGTTCGACAGACTGGGCTATGCCAATATCGACTTGCGGGTCGGCGACGGCACCAAAGGCTGGTCCGAGGCCGCGCCATTCGACGCCATACTGGTCGCGGCCGCCGGCCCCTCGACGCCGCAGGCGCTCAAGGACCAGCTTGATGTCGGCGGCAGGCTGGTGATCCCGGTCGGCGAGGAACCGCGCAACCAGCGCCTGCTCAAGATCACCCGCACCGGCGGCACGACTTTCGAGGAGGAGGATCTCGGCGCGGTCATGTTCGTGCCGCTGGTCGGCGAGCAAGGCTGGGCGGAAAAACGGCAGCCGCTCCGCCACCAATCATCTGCCCGGCCATATTGCCGGTCGTAGCCTGCCGGAGATGATCGCGGCGGCCGCCGAACGCCTGCCCGGCTTCGACGACCCGGCCTTCGGCCGGCTTTTCGACCGCTTCGCCGACCGCCGCGTCGTCCTTCTGGGCGAGGCTAGCCACGGCACCTCCGAATTCTACCGCGCCCGCGCCGCCATCACCCGCCATCTGATCGAGAAGCACGGCTTCACCATCGTCGCCGTTGAAGCGGACTGGCCGGACGCCGCCGCTGTGGACGGCTACGTGCGCCACCGGCCGGCCAGGGAGCGCGCCGAACTCCCCTTCCAGCGCTTCCCCACCTGGATGTGGCGCAACACCGATGTCGCAGCCTTCATCGACTGGATGCGCCAGCACAATGAGGGCGTGGCCGACCCCGAGCGCCAGGCCGGCTTCTATGGCCTCGACATCTATAATATGCGCGGCTCGATCGCAGCGGTGCTGGCCTATCTCGACAAGGTCGATCCGGAAGCCGCCGCGGTCGCCCGCGAGCGCTACGGCTGCCTCACGCCATGGCAGAGGGAGCCGTCCACCTACGGGCGCGCGGTGCTCACCGCAGGCTACCGCAAATGCGAGCAGGCGGTCATCGATCAGTGCCGTGAGCTTTTGAAAAACCGGCTCGAATATACATTGCAGGACGGCGAGAGCTTCCTCGACGCTGCTCAGAACGCGCGTCTCGTCGCCTCGGCCGAGCGCTACTACCGCATCATGTATTATGGCGGCGCGGAATCCTGGAACCTGCGCGACACCCATATGTTCGAGACGCTGGAGCATCTGCTCGAAGCGCGCGGACCGCAGTCCAAGGCGGTGGTCTGGGCGCATAATTCCCATATCGGCGACGCCCGCTACACCGACATGGGCGCGATGCGGGACGAACTGAACATCGGCCAGCTCTGCCGCGAACGCTTTGGCGACCAGGCGGCGCTGATCGGCTTCGGCACCCACACCGGCACTGTCGCCGCCGGGACGGACTGGGACGGTGACATGGAGATCAAGCGGGTCCGGCCATCGCACCGCGACAGCTACGAGCGGCTCTGCCACGATGCCGGCGTGGCGCGCTTCCTGCTCGATCTCGGCCGCGACGAGGCGCTGCGCCGACGCCTGCTGGAGCCCCGGCTGGAGCGCTTCATCGGCGTTATCTACAGGCCAGATTCCGAACTCATGAGCCATTATGCCGACGCCTCGCTACCGCAGCAGTCCGACGCCTTCGTCTGGTTCGACGAGACCCAGGCGGTGACGCCGCTCGGGCCGGAGCACGCCAAGCCCGGCGTTCCCGACACCTACCCGTTCGGGCTGTAGCTCGGCGTTAGATAGTAGGAATAGCTCTCCCCTCGCGGACGTTTGTTGCAGACAATCCTTACTCAGGGAGGAAGTCATGAAAAGCTATCCAAGTGTACTCGCCGTGCTGGGCGGACTGCTGCTGCTTGCAGCCGCACCGGCGCTTGCCCAGGACGCCGCCACCGTCAAGGTCGCAGAGAGCGCGGAACACGGGAAATACCTTGCTGATGCCGATGGCCGATCGCTCTATCTGTTCGAATCCGACACGAGGGCCGAAGGCGACGCCAAGGCCCAAATTTCCTGCAAGGACAAGTGCCTGGAGCGCTGGCCGCCTTTCTATTCCGAGGGCGAACCGCAGGCAGGCGACATGGCCGACGCCGCCAAGCTCGGCACTGTCGAGCACGACGGCAAGATGATGGTCACCTACAATGGCTGGCCGCTCTATTACTTCGTCGACGACAAGGCTCCCGGCGACACCAAGGGCCACGACATCGAGGAGTTCGGCGCCGAATGGTACCTCGTCACGCCGGAAGGCGAAAAGGCCGAGGGTTGATCGGCGTTACCGCCGAACGGTCGGAAGGATTTCGATGCTCGCGCTCCCAGGCAAGTCTGGAAGCTGCTGGACGGCGCCCGCGACCGCGACCGACTATGCCATGCTCGACGCGAAGGCGGAGAGCTTCACGCCGTTTCGGCGGCCTGCACCCACAAGGGCTGCACCGTGACCTGGCACAATGCCGAGCGGAACTGGGACTGCCCCTGCCACGGCTCGATCTTCGCCGCCGATGGCTCCGTCATCCACGGTCCCGCCCGCAAGCCGCTGCCGCCGGCGGAACTGTGATCCGCCGCTGCGCGTCAGTGCACGTTCTCGCGCGGTTCCGCGACGCGCCTGATTTCCGCGGGCAGCGCCTCGAATATCTTGGTGGCCTGCCCTTCCCCGACATGCTTGGCCAGCACCCGGCAGACGACCCGCAGCGCATCCCCCGAATCCACCGGCCGGGTGAACTGCATGTCCTCCTTGATCTTGCCGAGGAACTCGTCGAGCGTGCGTATCTTGTCGGGCGTCGTCGACGGTTTGTAGCGGTCGAAATAGGCGCCGCGCACGAGCAGCGGCAATTGCGAGCCCAGATGCGCTGCGAGGTCGGGCTGGACCCTGTCCCGCACGGCCCGCAGGACCGAGCCGAGCATATGCCATGCAAGCTGGCGGTCGGGACCCATCTCCGCCATGATCTCGTCGAGCCAGATATTCGTGGTCTGCAGCGTCTTGTCGAATACGTCCAATCCGGTGGCGCTCATCGCTACCTCCTGTTTCCTTGCGCTTGGCGGTGTGCCTGAAAAACAGGGCCGAACGGCCATGGTTCCCAAAAATCGATCACGATTCGGGCGTCTCCACCGGGCGCACCTTGGCGGCCATCGGGCCGGTGTCGCCCATATCCTCGACGTAGTGGACTTCGTCGCCGCGCTTGAGGCTGTCGAAATCGCCGCTGAGCAGGCTGTTGCGGTGGAAATAGAGCAGCCCGCCTTCCTTGGTCATCAGGAAGCCGTGGTCCTCTTCGGGGCGCATCTCGGCAACCTGGCCGAGGAACTGGTTCGTCCCGTCATGATAATCCGCGGTCGCGCCGCCCTCGCGCTGCCGCTTGAAGTCGATGATCTGCCGCTCGGCGGCGTCGAACGCGTCGGAAATGGCGTTGCGCAGATCCGGGTTCTGGAACTTCTGCATCAGGCGCTGGGGTTCGTAGGCGACTACCAGATCCTTGGCGCCGGGAACGCTCATCTCGATGTGGACAACGGGCGGCGTCCGGTTCTTGTCGGCGCGCTGGTCGACGCGCACGCGGCAGCCAACCAGCCCGCCATAGAGCTTTTCCAGTTTGTCCACGCGGGCGCGTATCTCGCTTTCGGCGGCGTCGGATTTGTCTATTTTGTGGAAGGCGATTTCGAGAGGGATTTGCATCGGTTTGCTCGCTGTTGTCTTGGCCCCGCGGGCGGCAACCTGCCAACGTCTCTACCTGCATGATCGTTCCGGGTAATTTCGAGGCGAGCAGCTGCCGTCAGCAGGCAATTCCGGACTAGCGCATGGCCTTTCGGTTAGTCAGGCCCCACCTTCGCTAAGCCTTTCTGCACCATTGCGAACGTTGGGGCGCAACGGCATCATTTCCGCACAACTTTGTATTGCGGCTTCAGTATTCACACGCAGCATGGATGTTCCAGGCGTTTCGACTAGCGGTCGAAGGAATGCGCTGATGGGAGGACACGCAAGAGGCGACTATGTCGTGCACGACAAGAATTTGCGGCGCATCTTTCGGGACGGCAAAGAGGAACCGATAGCAGACTTCAATTCCGCGCCGGAAACCTTTGCCTACGACTACATCTTCGGCAAGCAGAAGGGACAACGCCGTCCTTCCCCGCAGCCCTTCGGCGCGGTGATGGCCGATTCCCGTCCGAGCCCGGACAGCATCATCCCGGCCAGCCACCGGGGAGAGTCCGGATGAAAGCCGGCTCGGAGGGGCACGGGCAGTCGATCTATGCGGTTGCCGATTCCGAAGGGTCAGCCCTTCAAGGGCAGGTGAGGTTCTTCGACGACGACGGAGAACTGGCGCCCGAACTCATCCACCTTGATCTGGAATCACTGACTGTCGGAATCTGCAGCCGTGCAGACCGCCAGCTTCGGGTCACGCAACTCTCGCCTTATAAGCGCTACTTCGGTCAGGCCGGGCAAGCTGACACCCAGCGCCTCGCACTGCTTCAACGGCTCGGGGCGGCGATGCAATTCAATGACTTCGCGGATGTGGTTGGCGACATACCCGCGGGTTACACCTACCTGGGACAGTTCATTTTCCACGATCTGAGCTCGATGATCGAGGGACCGGTAGCGACCAGGCCGAAAAACCTGCGCAGCGCGGCGTTGGACCTCGACAGTGTATTCGGCTCCCCAAACCAGGAGCTTGAGAACGGGCAAAGCCTCCACTGCCCGGCGCCGATGGCGACGGGTGAGACGACCTACGGAGAACTACGCGACATCCCACGCTCTGCCGAGGGAATTCCGGTCATTGCTGATCAGCGCAACGACAGCAACTTGCCGCTCGCCCAGGTCCACATGGCGCTGATACGGTTCTTCAATGCTGTTAGCCGCGTCTGCGAAAGCAATGCCGAAGCCAAGCGGATGACCCAGCTACACCTCCAGTCGGTAGCGCTTCACGACTACGCTAGCCGAATTGTCGATGATGAAGTTTATCACGACGTGATGACCGAAGGCCGGGCCATCATCCATATCGACAGAGAGGCATTCTTGCTGCCCCTCGAGTTCGCGGCGGCCTGCGCGCGCTTCGGGCACAGCATGGTCCGCAATCGCTATGATTGGAATGCGTCGAATCCCGGCGGGCATTTGTATGCCTTTTGGGGCAATACTTACATCAGCGCCGCCGATCCGATTGCCCGCCTGCCGGGCGACTGGATTGCAGACTGGCGGAGGCTCTTTGGCGTCGGCATGGGACCAGGAGAAACGCCGATACTGGCGGCCAGGATCGGCACTCGGCTTGCGTTTCCGCTCAAGAACATCAAGCAACACGCTTTGCCCAGGGACACAGGATCGAAACCGTTTTCCAGCAATCTCGCCGTCCGCACTCTTCAGCGCGGTTGCATTCTGGAGTTGGGCAGCGCCCAGGATGTTTACCGGGGCTTGCACTCCATGCTCAGCCGTCAGAACCGACCGACATTCACCCTTCTGACTGAGGACGAACTGCTGGAGGGCGAATCCCCCGAGGTGCGCGCCATCCTGACCGAGAGACCGGATGACGGCGGCCCCAAGCTCGTCGACTGCACGCCGCTTTGGTTTTACGTGTTGAAGGAAGCTCAGGTAAGGAACCGCGGGCTGAAGCTCGGGCCGCTGGGTGGAAGGATCGTCATGGAGACGCTTCACGCGGCCGTCGCCGAAGCCAGGCCGTCGATCCTCCGGCCTCCAGGCGGAGGGCAATGGCAGCCGGATCCCAGGTTAAATCCATCCTCGCCAACAAGATACACGTTCGGCGATCTGATTGCCTTCTCCGGACTGGAGAGCAGGTAGATCGAGCAGATTATGCGTAGTCAAGCAGAGAGGAACCAACAATGTCGGTATTCAAGGTATTCCACGGAGGCACGGCCAACTATGATCAGCAGTTCGAAGGTACCAAGATAGCTGCGCGTGAATTCCACAACTATTGGACTTCGTCTGGCGGAGGTCAAAAGATTTTCCATGACTTCATAATCGGCCTTATAGAAGATCATAGTTGCATCGTAACTTACAAAGACGACTCCAAAATAGTTTTTGTGAAAACGACAGGCGGAGCCAAGCACCTATTCTACACACAGGGAGGACAAGACCGCCAAATTCATCCCAGGGCCGAGAAAGACAACCCCAATAATGACGTGGTGAGCATGGCCGTGCCCAGCCTCGCAGTTGAGCCTGAGGAATCCAACACTGCAGCCTATCTAAACGCTGCAATTGGCAAGCTCTCCGATCCCAACGTTGCAGATAGCGAGAAGCGGGCGTTCCTGTTGGGACTGCTGCTGCTCAAGCGATGCCGGTAACGCCTTGTCGCATCTCTA
>NZ_JAAKZF010000043.1 GCF_011045125.1 Allomesorhizobium camelthorni
TTTACAGGCTCGAGGGCCTCACTACCGGCGAGATGCTGGACTTCGATCCGGAATGCGCTGAGGCCCACGATCCCCGTAAGCCGACTCGTCCGAGGGCATGGTGGGCAGAGGATTTTGAGGATAGGGGAATTCCGATACCCAGAACCTTGGATGAGCTCAGGCAAACCCTTTTTCACGAGTACATCCGCAACGCTCTTCCTGGCACTCCGTGGCCAGGTCCCAAAGGAACATCCTGGATGAATCCAAGGTCAAGGTTGTCAGAGGATCCGGTGGCCGCCGACAATTTTGACGAGATGGAAGCTGGCTATCTTCGGATAACGTGACGAGACGCCACCGCCCTCCGCAGTTCGTCGGATGCAACTTCAATTTCGTTGTGGAGTTCCCTATCTACGTGGTGCTGTAGGGGTAACTTGGTCAAACTTTGGGGTAGTTCCCGGACCATTAACCAGCAATTCAATATCTTGCTCACTTAGAACGTTCGAGAATTCCTTATCAGCACAAATTTCTCTGACGAGGTTTTTGATCGCAGGACTGTACGCAATGCGCTCAGAATCGGCGATAAGATCCTCATAAAACAGATTCTTTTCAGCCATTTCCGTCCTCCCAAAGTATTGCGCGGCTCCGCTCGTTTGCCATGTCAAACGTGCCTTTCCAGCCCGTCAGCTGACAGAGCAAGGCGCGTCCAAACGTAACACTTCCATGATCGTTAAATTCTCCGCATTGCACAAGTTCGGTTATCCGGGTGAGCATGTAGAGGGACCAAGGAGAGTTCGGCTCGACAATCCGCATCGCGTGTAACCTTTCGGCCGGGTGCGCACGGAAAGTCGGTGTTTCCATAATCGAGACCAGTTGTTTTTTGACACTAGGCCAATTCTCGATGGTCGGCGTGAATCCGCATCTCGCCCACGCGTATCGGCCGTCCAGGACTGCGTGGATATTCATCCGAACCAATTCCAACGACTCAGCCAGTTGATAACAGTTCCTCGCAATTTGTCTTCCATGACCACAACCACGTAGAGGATGGGAGATGAAGGTATCGCCGCCATCCAATTCACGCCGCTCCAAATCGATCGTGCGTTTAATCGTCGTAACACATTCGCCGCGGCGGTCACGTCCAATAGAAGTGAAACGGAGCCGGCGGGCGGAAACGAAACTAACCGAGGTCAACATCTCTACGGGCAGCCCGCAGGACATGTGCCTTTGGATGACTTCACTAAGCTCCGAACCGTATTCGTTTTCGATCACGTTGGATTTGTTCCCGTTTGTTTTCGAGCCTTCTTTTGAGCGCTCGCTTTGTCGTAGTGCCAGAATTGCAAGCTCTCGCGCTCGCCCCTTTGGACGTCAGCGCGGCTATAGAAAAAGCACCCGAAGACATCCGGATCGAAGCTCGTCTCGATCCCAACGCCGCGTAGCAGCAGCCTAACCCTTTTGTGATGCAGTCCCGATTTGCCGCTGAGTTCACCGAGGGAGACGTATGTCCTTCGGAACTCTTCGGCGCTTTCGCGTGAAACAACCTTGGTAACTCGGCGAGCTTCAGGGTTGAATTCCTCGACCATGGTCAGATGGTCGTGGTCGATAAAAACCTGGGGCGATGCTTTGCCCATGCCTGGGATGAAGTCCAGAACTTCATCTTTGGTGAGTCCAGTTTTCGTTTGTTCCGTGCGCACCAATCTCGTGATTTCATCGGCGTCCACGAGAAGCGACCGGTATCCGTCGACCCCGGCAAGACGTCCCTTCCATTGGAGCTTCTGTTCGAAGAGGAATGCCAGCATTTGCGACACAGTAGCGGTCGCAACCTGCCGAGCCGCCATAACGGACATTTGGCGAGGATCCGGTTCGGTGACATCGGCTGCGCCGAGGAATAGGCGATCCATCAATTCGTCTACGGCTGCAGGAGAAAACCGATGCTTGGCATAACTCCGGTTGCTGGTGTCAGCGACAGTTTGCAGGTATCCGGCCGAGATCATCTCCTTCAAATGCAACCGCGGGATGCCGGTCAGCTTCTCCACCTGCGGCGTCGTCATCGCGCTTTTCAGGGATTTGACGACGTTGCTGATTTCGTCCGCGTCGACTGTGACGCGGTGGTCCATGAGGCCGGCCCCGTCATTCGCCAAGCCTTTGCGTTGAAAGAGCTTACGGATGGTCAGGGCGTGCGCGCCGGAGTCCTTTGACGCAGTCCTGATTGTATGGACTTTGCGGTCGGCCAACACATGCCCCAGAACGTCCATGCCCGGCTCCAACGGCATCGTTTCGATCGCAAACCGGCGCACCGCATCGCGCAGTTTTTCGTATGCGGGATCGTCAACGGTTTTTTGGAGAAGGCCGTATGCGTAACCGTACGTGTCTCTCGGCCCCCACACCCCGCGGGTAGAAGCCTGGGCTTCGTTGAGACGTGCCAACAGCGCCCGAAGCGACACCTCGCCCTTGCTGACAATGCGGTAGCCCTCGTCGGCTGCCGCAGCCCAGTCTGCCGGAGCCAGGGTTGTTGTCCGGACTTTCGGCTCGTGGAGTGAAGACAGCCCCAGCGCTTCGCAGAATTGCGCTGCGGCATGGAGTTCAAGATCATCAAGCCAGTTCCCGCTGTCGCGCAACCCGTCCAGGCGGTTCATTATCCAGTCTTGGAACGGGGAGGGGGGTGCGGTCTCGGCACTCTCTGCTCTTGTCGCCAGAGCCGGCAGCAATTCGGATAAGGTCTCGGTGAAATCGAACGGTTGGAAAGGTCTGCGAGCGGGTTGCGTCACGTCAAAAAAGACATGATGCCGCGTGCATGAGCGAAAGAAGCCGACCGTCCACTCCAGGCGCAGCCACGGCCTCGCAGCAACGGGGCCGTCGTATTTCCGAAGATCCTCGGACACACAACGTGGGCAAAACCGGAAATACGTCCGGTTGATCGAGAGGCGTCCGAGTTTTTCGTTGCCGATCCCCCAGAAGCGGGTGTCAAGCGGCCTTGGCGTGTACCGGGAAAGGTCCGTTAAGTCCGCCTCTCCGAGAATGGCGACGGCCTGGATCGCGAGTTCCTCGCTCCTGTCGAGATCGCGGGGCCTCACTGCCATTTCCCATAGGAATTTTCGGAGCGACCGCCCGTTGAGCGCCGCCAGTCTGGAGGCAAACCCTGATGCGGTTTCGCGATGCTCCAGGGGGTAGCGCCACGCCATCTCCAGAAGAGGGCGATCACCTTTCATCAGGCATCGTGCCCCTTGAACAGGAATGAACCGGGTTCGAGGCGTGCCCAGTCGTCTACCAGGAAAGGATTCATTTCGTCATGGCCCCGTGCGTGTGAATGATCGATGTAGGCGAGGGCGAAATGCTCTCGAGTGAGAACCCCGTCGCCGCGCTCCAGCGCCACATGCAACGCTGCCAAGGTGACCTGTGTGATGCGGCCGTACCTGTAGCGGGCAGCGTGGGCAATGCGATCGGGCAGGTCGCTGGAAAGAACGCGGTCGGCATTGATCTCCGCCGCGTCCGATAACCGTTGGACAATCCTCAAGATCAGTTTCCGTTCTTCCGGCATTGCAACGTCGGGCAGGAAACAAAAGCTGCCGCGGCGCTCGATCTGCTCGTCCAGGCGCGACAGTTCCGTTGTCCGCGGCATGCCGGACATGATGAAGCTGACCGGCCAGGGCTCGTAGTTCATGACTCCTTTGAAAGCTTTCGCGAGATTCTGGCGTTCCTGATCGGACTCGGTGTGCTTCAGCATGTGCTGGGTTTCGTCGACGTACACGATCAGGACTTTTCTCAGGTGCAGCTGGACGGGAAGCATGTCCCAAAGCTCGCCTTGCTCTAACTTCTGTCTCATTGGGTACCCGGCGTTGTCCAGGATGTTTTTGCCGAGCAGCTTCAGCGTGGTCGGGCCCATGAGCCGCACAGTAACCACGGGCTTGATGAGGCCGAATGAAGTCATTTGGGGCTGAAGGGAACTGTTGGTTGCCAGCATGTGCTCGATCGCACGGGACTTTCCGGCACCGCTTTCTCCCGTGATGAAGAAAGCGCGGCCGTCATCGCGCCTGTGGCCGCGCTTCGCCAGCATCGCCACGACAAATTTCCTGAGGGCTTTCGCCAGCACCGCGTCGCGCCCGCATTCGACGTAGACGCTCTTCACGCGCTCAAGGACCTCCCTTACGTGCTGGTCGCGTTCGGGTAATTTGTCCGCGACCGAGCGCAGGAAATCGTCGTCGGAAAATCCGCCAGCGGCCGGGGGATTGCTGCCGTGTGCATTCATTCGTCTTCTCCATAAAGGTTCATGCCCCCTCCGAACGGCTGCCGCAGATCGTTCTCGGACGGCGGACGCGTCTCAGTACCGACACCGCTCTTGGAAACGTCCTGTGCCCCGGTTTTCCCGAGCCGCGGTTCTGTACGGCGGGCGCTTGCGACGACCTGGCCCGGCAGGTTGCCCGGTTTCGGCGGCGACGCGGCATAATTGACGCCGGACATAGCGGCACGCGTCTTCTGCCCAATGGCCGCCACGATGAGATCGACATTCTTCTGGGTGAGTTCGTGAGAAGGCACGTTTGCCGTTTTCCGCGCCTTTTCCGCCTCGTCGAGAAGGTAGCGATGGGCGGCAAGCCGGAACGGACGTCCCGCATCCTGCTGCTCCTTCACAAGCTTCTTGACGGCGGCGTCCTCCTCCAAAAAAGCCACCAACGGAACGCCGCGCCCGATACCGCCGACGCTGGACACCGTGAGGTAGTGCCGGTCCTCGGAAAGGATTCGACCCCTGTGCTTTGGCGGAATCCGGACGAGGATTGCGCCCATGTCATTAGGATCAACGATTGCGTCCACTTGTTCGTCGTCAACAAGCCGATAGAGTTTCCCCAACTCATCAGAATTGTAGGAAAGGTTCAGGAACGAGATTCCGTGCTTGTCCACACTGCGTGGGATGCTGAATCCAAATGCTGCAATCAGCTGTTCATCGGAGAGAGAGGGGCTGAGGCCGTCCCTCGTCAGGTACTGCCATGCCCCGTACGGCGTCCCTCCCTCGAGCCCGCGATGCTTGCGGTGGTGATAACGATCGACGATGAACACGATGGCTGCACGAAAGACCGCGTCGAAGGTGAGGCTGGCCATCTTTTCGGCAGGGTAGTCGCCCTTCTCGACGACGTCCTTGAAGGCGTATCCAGCGAAATATCGACAAAGACGCTTGAAGGTTCGGAAGAACGCTTCGATGGTCCCCCGCATTCGGGGATCCTGGTCGGGGAGCACGCGGTTTACCCTTGATCTCCGGACGGCTTCTTCAAACTCCCCGCGGAACACCGGACCGCCGTCAGTCGCGACGAATCCTGGGCGACCGTACATGTTCCAGTCGCTCTTTGCCCCAGCCAGAAGGGCCATGGGAGTTTTGTCGATCATGGTCGAGCGCAACGCTGATTTGGCCGTGGCTGCCGACGGCGAATAGGGCGTCGCGTGGAACCCGACGATGCACCGGGTTGCGCAATCGATCGCCGCGGTCACCGTAATTCTAGTCCTCGGAATCGAATCCCTTTCCTTCTTGGAGAGCGTCTTCCAAACACTCGACTTGACGATCAGGCTGTGGAGGTCGACTTCCCAATCATCCATTTCGACGCGCTCGAGCGGCTTGGTGATGTTTAATCCTTTGCCAACTGGAGTGTATTTGCGCAGTGCAAAGTCGGGGCCGCGGCGGCCGAAGTCGCGGATAAACGGATCAATCGCATTGAGCCGCCTCCGGATGGCTTTGTCACTGACGGAGATCGGTTTTTCATCCCGAAGGCTTCCGTTCAATCTATCCAGCTGAAGTTCAACATCCTCGCAGATGTCGCCCATGGTCGGGCGCAGGACGCTGGCGTATTTCTGGACCGCCGCGCTTACGACAGGCAGGGCCCGAGGATCAATCTGGCTGCGGTTGCCGCACTGGTCGTATCCGGGACGAAACGCCTCCATCCGATATCCGGCTTCGGAATAGAGCCTCAGCCAGTCGCGGAGTGCACTGGGGCTGGGATAGTCGAAAGCCTTTCGGATTTCACCGGTTCGCGTTCGCCCGGGGGCTCGCCGTTCTCCGAACTGGTCGAGGTACCAACGGTCCATGAGGTCCTTTTCGGCCTCAACGAACGCCCGCATGTCGGCCTGGGTTCTCTTGGGCCTCCACGTGCGCTTCGGATCGCCAGCCTGACGCAGAAAGCGTACGCACCATTCTTTCTTCCACGCGACGGTTCTGAGCTGGGCTTCGGAAAGATCGTTGAGATCCGAATTGTCATGCCGTACACGGAGAAGGGACAACGTTTTTGAGAAATATCCTTCTTCGTGCCTAAGCCGCCCGGAACGTCTCAATTCGTCGATCTGTCGATCAGTCTTTGGCACGAAATGATCTTCGATGAGGTCGCCGTTGACGAGCTGAAGGAAATGCGTGCCCTTTTCCTTGTGAGCCACGCGATATGACTGGCCGTCGATAACAAGGCGATCGTGCCTGCCAAAGACATGTTTCCGTTCACTGTGCTGGTTCATTCTCAAGTCCGTGTCCGGGAAGAAGATTGAAGGCGGGAGGCCGCAGCCGGGTGGCCACGTTCCCTCCCTAATCAGTCGTTCTAAGAATTGGATTAATACGGATCATCTTTGCGGCAGCTACTGGCCCGACAGACAGTTGCTTGCGACGAGGTTGACCCGCAGGAGCTCGGCAGGATCGGCCACCAGAGCGCCATCGTGAAACAGCGCGACGGCAGCCCTATAACCGCGATAACTCAGCCCGCTCCGCTTTCCGATATCGCCGAGGCGAACCTGCCGGCCGACTCCAGCAAGGTAATCCCTGACCACGCTCTGTCCCTCGAAGTCGAAATCTGTGCTGCACGAAAGGATTTCCCGGGCATTGGCGATCGTCGTGAGGTCGAGTTCTTCTTCGGTCAGAATGCAGAAATCGTCGGCGACATCATCTCCGTTGCGTTCGGCAATGGCCCGTAGGACGCGTCTGAGGTCCTGGTCCACGTCAGCCGCATACTTGACTGCATAAGCCGTCCTGTAGCCGCTGGTCCAAGTCACCACGAAATCGAGTGTGTGGGTGCGGCCGTTTCCATAGGAAACCGTTTGCTGCTCCCTGATCTCCTCGACGTCGGGCCGCGCGATCAGAACGGTTGCCCAATTCTCCTCAAGACCGCTCTCAAACCAAACCTCGCGACGGCGGAAAGGATCGATCACAAAGCCGATCTTTGATCCGCGCTTTTTCGGGGTAGGCTTACGCATGCCGACCGTACTGCAGATTTCAATGGCGGGTTGGCTCTTCACCCAAGCCGAACTGGAAGCATGGCCGCTATAGACCAGCCCCCGATGGTGGTAGTGCCGCCGATGCTCCCGTTTTGACTGGCGTCCAATAGCGCTGGCGAGAAACCGTACTGACGATCGCGAAGCCGGGCAGCGAGAAGATTGTTGTGACAATGCATGTGGATCTCCGTTTCTTGTTGAATTCCGACGGTTCCGGCAGCCCGCACATGCAGGCTGCCAGAATTGCTGCTGACGGAATCAACGGGCTATGTGGAGAGTCCGTTTGCTGCCGCGAGAGGCGGGGCTGGCGGATGTCTTCATCGTTTTATGCCTCCTCTGGCTGGTCGTTTGCACGACAGGTTTCTACATGCCCATTGCGTGTGCGACAGGCGGCGAGAACGCCCGCCATCGACAGGGCGAACGCAGGTGAGTTGCGAGGGCTTGTGACGCGTTGGCGAACAACGCACCACAGCTCACGCTGGCGAAATACTGCTGAGGGGAGAGTTACATCCGATGCCCAAGGCATCGGCGAAATCGTACCGATGCCTAGACGGCGGCTGCGCGGTCTTCCCGCTCAGATATCGATACGAACATCGTCATGTCTTCGGTCCTGTACTGCCGACTTGTGCGTCGGGAGGCGGCTTATGTCAGCGATTCGGGAAACGTGCAAGATCCCCGAACTTGCAATTAAAAATTATGGTTAACCCCGAAAAGGCATCACTCGGGAATTGCGCGATCCTTGGGGTCGCGGGGCCGGCACGATAAGACACTTACAGAACCATCGTGATCTTTTTCAATTTATGGCATGTAAATAGACTATGAGTTTAGAAGACCGTCATAAATTGAAAAATTTGCTGAACGCCGAGTTCCGAAGGGAGCCGTGGCGTTGTCGTCATGGCTGAATAAAAACGGCTACAGCCCTCAGATGATCCGGCGCTATCGAACGAGCGGATGACTTTCCGCTGTTGGAACAGGCGCGATGATCAGGGCAGGGGACACGGTTGGCTATGAAGGAGCGGTTTATGCGCTCCAGAACCAGGCGTCCATGCCGGTCACGCCTGGGGCCAGGACGGCGCTGGCGCGCTTCTGGGCAAGGCTCATTTTCTGCAGATGGCCGTCTGTGACGCTGTTCGGACCCACGGACGCGAGGCTGCCGAAGTGGTTCCGCGAAGCTGACTGGGGAGTGAAGATCGACTATCATAGGACCTCTTTCCTTCCGCCAAACCTCGGGTCGGTCGACGTCGAGGCCGGTGGCTTTCCGCTGAAGATCTCGTCCGCGCCCCGGGCGGTCATGGAATGCCTCCATCTGGCATCGGGTGGCGACGATCTCGTCGAAGCCAGGGAATTGATGGACGGGTTGAACAATCTCGGGCCCATGATTGTGCAGACCCTGCTCGAAGCATGCACCTCCATCAAGGTGAAGCGCCTCTTCCTCTACCTCGCCGATGCGGCCGGGCACGATTGGGTTAGGCACATCGACCGCTCCGGCATCGACCTGGGATCTGGAGCACGCAGCCTCGTGAGCAAGGGAACGTATATCCCGGAATACAAAATCATGGTTCCCAGGGAGTTGGTGCCGGATGCAAAGCCACGTCTGTAGGGACAGCTCTCCCTGCTCGACGTGCTGTCCTAAGTGGCAGCGAGGGTTGCTTCATGCCGCGCCTGTCGGTGGCATGGACCTGACTTGGGTCGCGGATACCCGCGAAGCGATGGCGAAGTGGACGCAACGGGGGTTTCGGTCCCGTTGCCTTGGTGGAGCTTCACCAAGACGGCACTCGCAATCGCTCTGCTACGTCTGTCGGAACGAGGCAGGGTCAGCCTAGACGAAGTCGTCGAGGGCAAGCCTTACACGCCCGTCCAACTCCTACGGCACGAAGCGGGGTTGCCAGACTACGCCTCCCTTCCGAGGTACCATGCTGATGTCGAAGCGAGGCGTTCGCCCTGGTCCGTTGAAGATCTATTGAACGCGGTCGAATCGGATCGAATGCGATATGAGCCCGGTCACGGGTGGGCCTATTCAAATATCGGCTACCGGAGATCGCCCGATTGATCAGGAAAGCATCGGAGCTGCCCCTAGCCGATGCTCTTGCTGATCTCGTCTTCGTTCCCGCCGAACTTGCCACAGCCAGGCTCGCCGTCACGCCGGCAGATTTGGCAGATGTTCGCATGGGCGATGCGGTCGGCTACCATCCGGGCTGGGTCTACCACGGACTGGTCGTGGGAACGGCGATGGACGCGGCCAGCCTTCTTCGCCGCTTACTGTCAGGCGATCTTGTCAAACCCCACTCGCTCTCCAGAATGCTCGAACCTAGACCGCTCCCACAATTCCGCTCGGAGCTTCATCCCGATCCGGCATACGGATTTGGATTGATGCTGCGGGCAACGAATCCGCTCGGCCATCCCCTCGGACACAGCGGAAGTGGTCCAGGCAGTCGGATCGCTGTCTACACGCAACAGGGGACAACATGCGTCGTTTGCGCGGCTACGGCATCTGGTGTCGATCCAGAGGTGGAAGTCTTTCGAAGTCTGCGGAGCGGCGGCATCTGACGCTTTGGGCCGTCCGTCAGCTTCCCGACCACAATTGGCCGATGCGGACATTTAGCTTCAAAGCCTTCTGTGGGGCGAACGTCGTCTGGTCGAAAGAGCTGAGGGTTACCAGCTCTTTTGCTGTCCGGCACGCCGATCAGCTGGCAATGCGGGGGGAAAGAATGACCTCCCTCTCAGCGTTCTAGGCGGGAATACGGGAGTGAAATGACCGAGACTCGATCTACCACATCAGGGGAGCATGAGCGATGAGAGCACCGGACGTGGTGTGACGCCGTCCTCGACGAGCACGAGCGGCTGAGGCAGGAGAGGCTGTCGGAGATGGCAGCGTTCAGACTGGCAAAGCGGCTGGAAGGCTGACTTGTCCCCGGCTCGTTAAGAGCGGGATCAAGGTGATCAGGTCAGACTTGTCTGGCTTTCTCCTGCGCGGCCCCGCATCTCGCCATGTTGGCAGGACAGTTCCTGCGTCGGCCAATGCTACGCAGACGTCCTTCGCCTCGGAGGGCGTGAGCGCGAAGCGCTCCAGGAGCCAAGGTGACACCTGCCCAAACGGAATCGGACGACCCTTCATGCGCAGCGCGTCCAACAGCCATTCGGCCGCAGCATGCTTTTCCCTTTCGATCTGCGCATCGAGCGTTGCCGTCTGATGAAGGTCTGCGGCCGTGAAGAATAACGGGCGGGTTTCGTCCTCCTCCTTGGCGAGCTTCGCCTCGAACCTCCGGAAATCGTGTCCCTTGAGCGCCTTCCTCTCGAGGCTGCGGTAGACCTCCAGCCCCTTCCAGTGACGCGTGCCATAGGTGAGGCAGAAGTGGGTGCGCTCGGCGAGCTTTTTGATGGGCGTAGAGACGACGTACTGGAACCCTCCTGCGTCCTTGAACTCCTGCCGGAACAGGTTCTCGGCGGCTTCGGCCGGCGGCAGATCCCTGTCGATCCTTTCTGGCCACCCCGGGCGCAGGATGCCGTTGAAGGATGCAATGATCGTCGGATCGTTCCACGAAGTGAAGCGACCCGCGAAGTCGTACATGTAGTTTACGAGCACCTCGCCCGGCCTTCTCGTCAGCAGCGCCGAGATCGCATCGAAAGGGTATTCGGTCCATCCGGTTGGGTCGATGAAGGTGAGCGTGAATCCTTCGGCGAAGCTCATGATGTCCGGGATGGCGTCCTGGAACCGCCCGTCGAACGTCTCGACGTGGAAGCCGCTGGAGGGGTCGTGATGAGCGCGCACGGCGGGATCGAGCTGCCTGAACGACGAGCGCTTCTTTTCAGCGAAGAAGCATTTGATGACCGGCCTGCCGCCCTTGGCCGCAAGCTGGCGTTGGACGTCCTTGAGCACCCCTATAGCGATCATGAACGAGGTGTCGGAATAGTCGGCGCAGCGCGACTCCCAAGGGCCGGAGAAGCCGTCCACGTATGTCAGGGCCGGATAGCTGGTATCCTTGCCGCCCAAGGTGATCAGCGCGAGTTCCTGCAGGTAGTGCCTCAGTATGACGTGCTTCGCCGCGGTCTGTTCCCGATCCTTGTAAATGTGGTCCATCCAGTCCCCTTAGCTATCCAGCACCCACTGTCATGACTTCCCGTGATCGACTCGCAGAAGGTAACTGGCTCCACTCTTTGCCGTCCAGTGTTCGACCGCCGCTTTTCGGCCTTACTCCACCCCACTGCTTGAAGAAGAAGGCTACGCCCGCGTCGTTGCACTGGTCGCGGACTTCCCTGACCCAGTCGGGATGCATGGGTCTTGCTTTCGGCCCGCTCTCGCCGCCGACAATCACCCAGTCGATTCCTCCGAGGTCCATGCTGCCCATAGGCCCGATCAGCGGCTCGACAGACAGGAACTTGATGGAGGCATTCATGCCCTGCATGTGCCTGATGCGCGACTTCCTCGAGCCGTCCTCGACCGACGTCCCGAGCCAGACGTGCAGCGGCGCGATGGAACCTGCGTATCGCCTGTTCACGTAGTCGCGTAGGCGCGAGCTACGCTTGGTCAGGATCTGGAAGGTGTGCCAATCGGCTTTCTCCATCGTTTCGAACACCTTGTCCACGAAGGCGTAAGGCACGCCCTTGTGGAACAGGTCGCTCATGGAGTTCACGAAGATCATCTTCGGCTGCTTCCACGAGAGCGGCGCAAGCAGCCGTTCCGGCCTGAGCGTGAGGTCGAAGCCATGCTCGAAGGGATGCCCGGGGACGCCGCGGAATCGCTCGGAGAACCGTTCCGCATAGCAGTGGTCGCAGCCCGCGCTGATCTTCGTGCAACCTGTGACGGGATTCCACGTCGCATCGGTCCATTCGATTGCTGTGGTGCCAGCCATGCGCTTGCTCTGGAACATAAAGGGAACACATAGTGCATCGCGCATGGTTAGGGAAGTGTTAATTCAGGCGGCAGACCGCGGCTTGCGTTGGCAGATTACTTCACCCCCACACTGGCGAAGAGTGCCCGAGTCAGCTCGGGATTTTCCACTGCGCGGTTGCGGTCTGTTCCGACCTGGTCGACGTAGACTACTCGCCAGAAGCTCGTATCCATCTGTCTCAGAAGCAGGGCCGCCGGGTGGTTTCCTTCCTTCATCGTGGCCGTCCGCTTCCAGACTCCCGGCAGATCGTACCGGGTCCAATCGTCAAAGTTCATCGTCCTCGACAACGAGGCTTCCAACGCATCGGCGTAGGACACCAGCGTGTGCTCCGCGGACGTCTCAACCGCAAGGAAGGCGACCACGCCCGACTTCAGGTTCGTGAACGAATAGAGCGTTCCAGCCGGACCAGGCATGCTTTCGTTTTCCCATCCCCCCGGTATCATCGTCTTCAGGTTCGTCACGGGATTGGTCCATGAGTACGGCCGCGAAACCCGTTCCAGGTTCTGCTTGTCGATCGCGTTGGAAGCCACGATTGCGACCAAGATCAGCAGGGTCAGGGACATGCCTATTGCGCGGCGAACAGGACTGTCGGAATACGGCCTTACCGACGCAACGCCCTCATCGTACAAGGTTGGCTTTCCGTCGTTGACCCGGCGGAATGCCGGGACCATCGTGAACAAATTGATGAGGGGGATGCCGAGCGCCAGTCCACGCACCCATACCCGCAGCTCTCGGGCGACATTCTCAGCCAGCGTGAATGGCCGATCAGTCTGCACGTTGACGGCGTGTATACCAAAGAGTTTCTTGCCGGGGGAGTTTCCGAAGGCTGTGATAATGATGCCGTTCAGCACCATCACGACAGGCAGCGTGAGGACTAGGAGCGCCCTCGGGTCGGCTGTGTATATCGCAAGAAAAAGCTTGGGGTTGATGTAGGGTGCTGCGATGAACGTGACCGTCAACATTACGGTGGCGAGAACGGAGACATCAAATGTCCTGGCAAAGTATCTCGTCCAGGGTATCCGAGGCTCGGACATCCTAAGATTCGATAGCCGTATCTGATTTCTTTCCTCTTCCGAGGTCTCCTTTTTCTCGGAGGCAATTTCGCCGATCTCCGGGAAAGGGAGCGGGTCTGGTTCTACGGGCGCTTTCGGCTGTGCCGTCCCAGGGATAGGCGGCGGCCCCTTCTTGCGCGTCAGGGCATCGAATGCTTCGACTTGGCTTATCAGCCGCCATTCCGGCAGGCCTTCGGCCCAGACAAGGGTGTCACGATCAATGATGCCGTCCTGAAACCGCTTTTCGATATCTTCGGCCGTGACAGGACCGACAGGTTGTCCGTCGGCGACGTAATGCCATCCCGCCATTCCGCAATAAACCCCCCAAGAACCCGTGGCGAGACACTACAGGGTCTGGCTGGCAGAGCAAGACTTGTCAGATTTAACGCTTCTCCGATCGTTTCAACTACTCTTCCCGAACGGCGTGCATAGACAATTTGCTGTTCGGGAAGATCAGTCACAACACTTCGCTCAGCCTGACCGCTTGGAATGTCGACTTTCAGGAGGTGGGAAGCTTCCCTCAACGGTCGAGATGCAGGCGCTTTTCGGACAGGCAGCTTTGGTGAAGGCTTTTCGATGCGGGCCTTGGCGTGACGGTGGCGGCCTGCGGCTCGTCGAGGATGGCCCTCCGGATATGTTCATTGCAATTCCGCTGCCGGAGCTGGGCCGCTACCGCGTTTCCATGCTTGCGCCTCCCGAGTTCAATGCAGTCGGCGGCACCGATCATGGGCATCCAGTCGGAGACCCGCGGGCCAGAGCTCGCGCATATTCAAGCGGTGGCGGAGAACATTTTGTCCGACAAGCCGCAGATTGGCGATCTGCGCTGGTCCTCCACTTTCCGCATCAGCATGAGACTTGCCGATCGCTACCGCGAGGGACGTGTTTTCATCGCAGGCGATGCCGCCCATATTCACCCTCCAACGGGTGGCCAGGGCATGAATACGGGCATCCAGGATGCGTACAATCTCGCCTGGAAACTCGCTCTCGTCCTCAAGGGGGTGGCACCGGCCGCCTTCCTCGACAGCTACGAGGCCGAACGTCGCCCTGTCGGGGCCGAGGTGGTAGAGCGCACAAAGGCCGCGAGCATCGGGTACGCGTCGCGCACGGCAGCGTCGGTGCGCGCCCGCTCCGCGGCGTCGAGCGTGGCCACATACTTGCCGAGCGGCCCTTCGCCCGCGGCAATCGGCGTCCAGTAGTCGTCGAAGCTTTGATAGTCCGTGCGGATCATTAGCTGGGTTTCGGCGACCTCCTCGAGACCCTGCTCGACAAAGGTCCGCTTCATTTGCTGTACCGCGTCGCCTCGTCGGAATGCATCCCGGGCGTGGAACGTGCCGCATTGAGTGAATCCTCCCCGCGACCACTCGGAAGCGACAATTACGAAGTCGGCAGAATGCGCGTCGAGCAGGTTCCAAGTGTAGGCCTTCAGCTTTGCGTCCACTGCATCACCCAGTCCCGGCGGACCGATGAAGTGGACCGTGTCGGTCTTGTGGAGCTTAAGACAAAGCAAGCGGTCGAAGCCGGTGAAATGGTCCATATGCATATGCGACACAAAAACGTGGGTGACGCGCGCGATCTCGCGCGGGGCGAGCGGCGTGAGGTCGCCTATGTCGAACAGCATGGCGCGACGTCCAAAGCGGAAATCCAGGAAGACGCACGGGTCGGAAAACGGTTCGTTCACGAGCCTTGGTTGGACGAGATAGATCACGTTGCTTCCGTGCTTCCGGTCCAACTTGGACCTGCCGCGTGAGTTCAGCCACAGAGGACATGCGGTCCCTGGAGGCGATTATTCCGTCGTCGCAAAGATGCCGATCGCCAAATCGGAGCATTGCTCGTATCAACATCGACAGCTCCGCGCCGAGCTTTCGCCCCTATTGGAGTAACTTCGGCGGTGGGCTTACCGATCGAGTATCAATGCTCCGCTTGCATGCTGTTGCCATCCTGTCAGCCGCGGGCGGCTTCCGAGCTAAGCATCTATTCGCCTCAGCCCTGGCGTTCCACCTCCCAAGATCAATGTAGTTGAGCCTACCAATCCAAGGAAAGATCGGTTTGTCACTCCTGGCCCGAGTGAGCCGTTGGCGGCCCGGACAGCTGACCCGTTCCGGCCGTTCGGGACCGAGCGCCCTTTACAGACCAGCTAACTGATTGATCTTCGCTGCCATGATGAAATCGTTCTCGTGCAGGCCTCTGATTTTATGGGTCTGCAGCGAGATTTCCGCGTAGCCCCAGCCGAAGCAGATGTCCGGATGGTGCCCCTCCTCTTCCGCCAACCGGCCGACCTCGTCGACGAAGGTGAGTGCTTCCCGGAAGTCCGGGAACTTGAATCTGCGGCGTATCAGGTGTCCCGCCTCCAGAAGATCCCAGCCAGGCGTCTGGGAAAGATATCCGCCGGCTTCCTTTTCGGTCAGCGGCGGTATGCCGCCGCGGCAGGGCGTACAGGTTTTCTGGGCAATGCTCTCTGCCATGAAGATCTTCCCTTCTTGTTCCAGGTGCAGCGACCACTGTTTACCGCACCTGGCATTTGCTCGCATAGTGCTTACGGAGAAACTTGCGAATCTGATCGGCAAGGCGCTTGTTGTCCGTCTCCCTCGGCCGATCGCGGCGCTTTTGTGGACTCAGTCGATCGGTACCCGTCTCCGTTTCGGGTGTTTGTCAGCTCAGATCACAAGCGGCAACGTGGCCGTCTTCGTCCCAGAGACGATTTCGACCGGGTTCCCGTCGCCAGCCCGAACCGAGGACGCTCTCTGAACGGAACGAGCATGAAGCGTCAATACCTGGTATTGAAATCTCCTGTACCGACCACTCCGATTTTTTGACCGGAAGCGGATATTTCCGCTCAAGAAGCCAGAGGGCTGTCAATCATGAGGCGATGCAATGTCGGCTCTGGAATGAACGTCGCAATTCAGCAATCATCCTTGCCCGACTGCTGTGGGAGCAGCAGATCGGGCAAAGGGCCTCAGGATGCAAACGCGCGCTGAGAAATATGAGTGCTTCAAATCTCTGCATTTCAGGGACAGGGCATTCGTTTTGCCGAACCCGTGGGATGCGGGGACTGCGAGAATTCTTAGCAGCATGGGATTCGAGGCATTGGCGACGACAAGCGCCGGATATGCCTTTTCCGTTGGCAGGCGAGATTCCTTTGCCGGGCTCAGTAGGGCTGAAATTCTCGCAAACGCTTCGGCGATTGTGAACGCAACGAACCTGCCGGTTTCCGCCGACCTTGAAGATGGTTTCGGCCCCACGCCGGAGACCTGCGCCGAAACAATACGCATGGCCTGCGAAGTGGGGTTGGTCGGAGGCTCAATCGAAGATGCGACCGGCGATCCTGATCGCCCGATCTACGAGAAGGAGGCGGCTGTTGATAGGATTCGAGCGGCAGCAGCAATGACGACCGGCCGGTCGTTTTTGCTGACGGCGCGCGCCGAAAACTATCTTTGGGGTCGCGCCGATCTTTCCGACACCATCGCGCGATTCCAGGCGTTCTCGGACGCTGGCGCGGATGTGCTATATGCACCGGGACTGCCGGACATTGATGCCATAAGAACAGTCTGTCGTGAGATCGATAAACCTGTGAATGTCGTTATGGGGCTGCAAGGTCAGACCTATTCTGTCCGCCAGCTCTCCGAGGCGGGTGTTCGTCGGATCAGTGTCGGCGGGTCGTTCGCCCGCGCTGCGCTCGGTGCGTTGAAACGGGCAGCGGAAGAAGTGCTTACGAAGGGAACTTTCACCTATGCGGCTGACGCGATTCCGGATCGGGCCGTCAGCCAGCTCATGTCCGGCGAAAAGCTCGAAAATCGCGGCTCACAGTGCAAAGCGCACCTAGCCGGTAACAGCGCCTTCACTGGCCGGTCGGGCCAAGGCTGCGAACTTGGCAAGCACGCCACGCCTGTAGCGAGGCTCTGGCTGTTTCCACATAGACCGCCGCCTCGCGATCTCCTGGTCGGTGATTTCTAATTGCAACAGCTGGCGATGAGCATCGATCGTAATCTGATCGCCTTCTTCAACGAGCGCGATTGTTCCGCCATCGAAGGCTTCGGGCGTGACATGCCCGACCACCATGCCCCAAGTGCCACCTGAGAACCGTCCGTCGGTGATGAGCCCAACGCTTTCTCCCAGCCCCCGACCGATTATGGCCGATGTTGGGGCAAGCATTTCCGGCATGCCTGGACCGCCCTTCGGCCCCAGATAGCGCAGCACAAGGATATCGCCGGGCCTGATCTGGTCGGAGAGAATGGCCTCCATGGCCGACTGTTCGTCTTCAAAAACACGGGCCGGGCCGGTGATCACCGGGCTTTTGAGGCCAGTGATCTTGGCCACCGCTCCGCCCTCGGCCAGATTTCCCTTGAGGATGGCGAGATGCCCCTCGCGGTATAGGGGTGATCCAAGCGGACGGATAACATCCTGATCCACGCGCGGTTCGCCGGGAACGGCTGACAACGCTTCACCTATCGTCTTTCCGGTGATCGTCAGACACTCGCCATGCAGCAGACCCGCATCGAGAAGGATTTTGAGAACCTGCGGAACGCCACCGGCCTGATGAAGATCGACCGCCATATAGCGCCCGGACGGCTTGAGATCGCATATCACCGGCACTTTGCGGCGCACACGCTCGAAATCCTCCAGGGTCCACTCGATCTCCGCCGCATGCGCAATGGCCAGATAGTGCAGCACCGCATTGGTCGATCCTCCCGTCGCCATGATCAGCGCCACGGCGTTTTCGATGGACTTCCGGGTGACGATGTCCCGAGGCTTGATGCCAGCCTTGACGGCCTCCACCAGCACGCGAGCGGATTCGGCTGCGCTGTCGATCTTCTCCGGGTCTGGATTGGCCATGTTGGAGGAGTAGAGCAGCGACATGCCTAACGCCTCGAAGGAAGAACTCATGGTGTTGGCGGTAAACATGCCGCCACAGGAGCCGGTAGTCGGACATGCATTGCGCTCGATCCCCTCGAAGTCCTCTTCGCTCATCCTGCCCGCCATGAACGCCCCGACGGCTTCGAAGGCAGACACGACAGATAGGCTCTGGCCTTTCCAATGGCCCGGCTTGATGGTGCCGCCATAGACATAGATGGCCGGAACATTGGCTCTCAGAATTCCAATCATGCCGCCCGGCATGTTCTTGTCGCATCCGCCGAGCACCAGAACGCCGTCCATCCACTGCCCTTGTACCGAAATCTCCACGCAGTCAGCGATGACCTCGCGCGAGACCAGGGAATATTTCATGCCCTCTGTTCCCATGGACATTCCGTCCGAAATGGTGGGCGTCCCGAAAATCTGCGGATTGGCTCCAGCCGCCCGGATGGCGGCCACGGCGGCGTCGGCGAGCGGCTGAAGCCCCGCATTGCAAGGCGTGATGGTCGAGTGTCCGTTGGCAATGCCGATCATCGGCTTGTCGAAGTCGGGCTTCTCATAGCCCAAGGCATAATACATCGCGCGGTTCGGCGAGCGGGCGATGCCTTGGGTGATGTGCTGCGAACGTTCGTTGTGGGCCAAAAGTGCCTCCCGGTACCCAGATGGACCTAGCCTACTGGTATTCCAATAGCTTGTGAATATTAGGGCTCGTCCACGCCGAACAGGTGCGCAGTGCTTTGCGCCCTGCCGCCGTGGAAACGGGTCGCCAAAGACCGCCGCCCGGTTTTGACTTTCACAGCGCTTCTCGCAAGCCGACGTTCACTCGAGGGCAGGAGTCGGACCCGTTCCTGACCTTAGGCCGGTCCCAAGGAAGGTCTCCTTAGGTGAAGCACCGGACATCGGAAAAGAGAAAGCCGCAGACGAACCGTGACACTCGTCCACTGGCGATCGCCATCGGTGTCGCCTCTAGAAATTATGTTGCGTTCTGAAAATATTGAACCTAGAAAATGGCAGATATGAAAAAATACGCGATGAACATTTGCATTTCGGAAAGAAGATCGCTTGCGGGAACATCTAGATCAAACGGATAGAAGGCTCGTCAAGCTGCTGTCGCAAGATGCGCAAGCTGGCGTCAATCGCCTCGCCGAGAAGATGGCGATATCCGTACCGACCGTGCGTTCGCGCCTTCGCAATTTGCTCGACCGGAACCTGATCAAAATCGTCGGACTGCTCAACCTCACCGAGCGTCCTGAATTGATCTCGGCCATCGTCGGCATCAATGCCCAAGGGCGTGGGCGCGCTCTCGAAATCGCACGGCGGATTGCCGAACTGCCGTTTGTAAACTCCGCGTCGGTGGTCACCGGGCGCTTTGACATCATCGTCGACGTGACCGTCGCCGGCGATATCGCAGACCTCTACCGCATCACCAGCGAGCTGATCCCCGGGGTCGGCGAAGTGGGCGAAATCGTGCGCAGCGAGACCTTCGTGGTCATGGCCTCGTGCAACAGGTGGGTCAGCCTGCCGGATGGCTGCTGGTCGGACGGGGTCGAGCCGCCTGCGCGCAAGGAGCCCGCATGAAAATTGCCGTTCTGGGCGGCCTTGGCCTGCAGGGGAGGGCGGCGATCGCCGATCTCGCCGCCAGCGCCGGCGTGGAGGAGGTGATCTGCGTCGATACCACGCCGGATGGGGCTGCACGGCTCGGCGGTCTGGCCGATCTCGGACGCGTCCGTTTTGTCGTCCCGGAAGGGCCGACCCGCATGGCGCTTGCCAAAGTGATGCAAGACGTCGACGCCGTGATCGATCTACTGCCGCTGCCGCTGATGCGCGAGGCGGTCCTCGCTGCCATCGAGACGCGAACGCCCTTGGTGACCACCAACTACGCGAAGTCCATAGCGGATCTCGCTCCGGTGGCCGATGAGGCCGGCGTCCCGATCATGACGGAATGCGGTCTCGATCCGGGCATCGACCTCGTGCTGTACGCGCGCGCTGCGCGGCAGTTCGACACCATCACGGTGATCGATTCCTACTGCGGCGGCATCCCCGAGCCAAAGGCGAGAACGGAGCCGCTATCGTATAAAGTCAGCTGGAATCTCGACATGGTCCTGATGAGCCAGAACCGCGCCAGCGTCCTTCTCGAGGAAGGTGAGCGGGTCGAGGTTTCGGCCGGCGAGCAACACGACAATCGGTTCATCCACGAAATTTCCGTCGACGGCCTTGGAATGCTCGAGGCGTTCCCCAACGGCGATGCGCCCCGTTACGCGGCGATGCTTCGCGCCGCTGGCGGATTGAAGCGCACCGGCCGCTACTCCTTGCGCTGGCCAGGCTGGTCAGCGTTCTGGGCACCGCTGAAGGAACTCGGCTTCCTCTCTGAAGACCCGGTGCCGGGCCTGAGCACGAGCGTCAGTCCGCGTGAATTTCTTGGCAGACTGCTCAGTCCGCAACTGCAATACGGCCAGGATGAGAAGGATCTGTGCGTGATGCGCAATGTCTTCCGCGGCATCGAAGGCGGTCGCCGCAAGACAGTGACGTCGGACTTGGTCATAGAGCGCGACCTGAGATCCGGACTGTTCGGCATGAGCCTTGGCGTGGGGTACCCAGCAAGCATCGTGGCCCAAATGCTGGCGCGGCGCGAAATCGCGCAGCCGGGCTTGCTCAACCCGATGACGCACGTGCCCGACGGGCGATTCCTGGACGAACTGGCCAGGCGGGACATCCACGTGTCCGAAACAGTCACGTGGGATTCCTAGAGCAGGACGAGATTTTCGGGCGAGCGGTCGGCAAGATGGCTGACGTCGCCGAAAAGAAGGCCCAAGAGGGGCGGAACATAAACGAAACAAGGAGGAACACCCAATGAAGATTGCCAATCTGTTCGTTGCAGGCCTTGCGCTGCTGAGTATCACTGGTACCGCGAGCGCCGGAACGCTTGACGACATTACCGCGCGAGGAGAGCTGCGCGTTGCGGTGCAGACCCAGGGACCTCCGTTCTCTATGGTCGATGCCGCCGGCGCGCGAACCGGCAGTGCCGTCGAACTCGCCGAGCTGATGGCGACGGAGATGGGCGTGAAGATCACTTTCCTGGATTTCGACTGGGACGGCCTGATCCCGGCCCTCATGTCCGGCAAGGCCGACCTCTTGGTCGCGGACATGACGCCAACCTTGCCAAGGGCGATGAAGGTCGCTTTCACCAAACCGTTCATGTTCACGGGCAGCACCGTCTTCACCAAAGCAGGCGGCAAGTTTGGTTCGACTGAATCCTGCGGCGCGGCCGGCACGAAGATCGCCGTGCTTTTGGGTGCTACCGGAGAGAAGGAGGCGAAGAAGGCCTTCCCGGAAGCCGACATCAAGAGCTACAAGGGCGGCGGCCCGCTCCTGCTTGACGCGGTCAACAACGGCCAGGCCGATTGCGGCGTTAACGATGTCTCAGCGGTCAAGGGCCAGTCGACCGCTTATCCGGCGGGGACATTCACCATCATGCCGGAGATGCTGTCGAAGGAGCCGCTCGCCTTCGCCACACGCTACGATTCGCAGGACCTTCTGATCTGGATGAACCTGTTCCTCGACCAGGTTGCCCTCGACGGCCGTCTACAGACGAACCTCGACTACTGGGTCAATTCGGACGACTGGAAGAAAGACCACTAGCGGACAATAAGGTTCGGACGGTTTCGCGCGGTCTTCGGATCGTAGATCCCATCCGATCGTTCGCATCACGGCGTCGCGCAGTCGCCTGAGAGATCGCCCAGTATGCTCGAAAACTTCAGCTTCCGCACCATTGTCGAGTACCTGCCCCTGTTTGGGCAGGGCCTCGTCGCAACGGTGTGGTTGTCGCTGGTTTCATTTGTCGGGGCGCTCGCCGTCGGAATCGTACTTTGTGCGATGAACCTGCAGCGCGGGCGGCTCCTGCAGGCCCCGGCGAAAATCTATATCGACGCCATCCGGGCGACGCCTTTGCTGGTGCAGCTCTATTTCCTCTATTTTGGGCTGCCTCGGCTCGGTATCATTCTGCCGGAATTCGTCGTCGGAATCCTCGCCCTCGCGCTGAACAGCGGGGCTTACCTCGCCGAGATCATTCGGGCCGGCATTCTGTCTATCTCGCGCGGGCAGGTCGAGGCCGGCGTTGCCTCGGGCATGACCTATGTCCAGCGAATGCGCCTCGTCATCCTGCCGCAGGCCTTTCGGGTGACTATTCCGCCCCTGCTCGGGCAAGCCATCGTGCTGGTGAAGGATTCGGCGCTGCTGTCCCTGATATCAGTTGCGGAATTGACACGTGCCGGCCAGCTTCTCGCTTCGGATCGGTTCATGCCGGCCGAAGGTTTCATCACCACGGCGGCGTGCTACCTCGTGCTTTATTACGGCCTCAAGGGCCTCGCAGGCTTGTCCGAGTGGTGGCTCGGCTTGCGACCAATGGGGAGCCGCGCATGATTTGGGAACAACTTCAGGATCTCATCAGGAGCTATCCGCTGGCGCTGCGCGGCCTTGGCATGACCGTCATGCTGTCGCTCATCAGCCTCGTGCTCGGCACGCTGCTCGGCTTCGGCCTGGGCGTGCTGAGAGCGACCGGAAATCGCTTCATCAGCGCCGCCATCGGCACCTGGGTCGATCTGATCCGGGGAACGCCATTCCTTGTGCAGATATTCCTGATTTTCTTCATCCTGCCCGAACTCGGGGTAGAACTGGATGCGTTTACCGCCGGGATCATCGGGCTGACAAATCTGGCTGCCTGTTTCATCTGCGAGATCGTGGTTGCCGGCATTCGCGCGGTTCCCAAGGGCCAAATCGAGGCGGCCCTCGCGTCGGGTCTGTCGCTATGGCAGCGCATGCGGCAAGTCGTGTTGCCGCAGGCCATGCGCGTGGTTCTGCCGCCGCTCGTCGGGCAATATGTCCTGCTCATCAAGGATTCGTCCGTCGTCTCCGCCATCGGGCTGACGGACCTCACAAGGGTGGGCTGGCTTGCGGTGCAGCGGGTTCCCAATGGCCTGCTTGTTTTTGCCATTGTCGGCGTCGGCTACTTTCTCGTGTGCTACCCGCTCATCCTGCTGGCTCGCCGGCTGGAGCGCCGTATGAGCGCCGCCCATGGCGAGGTGAAATTGTGAGCACCACCCGAGGTTCCATCAAGGAAGGCAGCCAAGCGTGATCGAGTTTCGTGGCGTCAACAAATGGTTCGGACCACTTCATGTGCTCAAGGACATCACCCTCAGCGTCGAGCCGCGCGAGGTGGTCGTCGTTTGTGGTCCCAGCGGCTCGGGCAAGAGCACCCTGATCCGCTGCATCAACGGCCTCGAGGCGACACAGGACGGCGATCTCGTCGTCGACGACAAACGTGTCGGCGATCCCGCAACCAATATGACGCTGTTACGCACCGAGATCGGCTTCGTCTTCCAGCAATTCAATCTCTATCCGCACAAGACCGCGCTCGAGAATGTCACGCTTGCCCCGACCCATGTCCGAAAGACGCCCCGCGCCGAGGCGGAGAAAGCCGGACGCGAGCTGCTCGCCAAGGTCGGGCTCGCCGACAAATTCAATGCCTATCCGTCGGAACTTTCCGGCGGACAGCAGCAGCGGGTGGCGATCGCCCGGTGCCTCGGAATGCGACCGAAAATCATGCTGTTCGATGAGCCGACATCGGCGCTCGATCCCGAAATGATCAGCGAAGTGCTCGACGTGATGATCGCCGTCGCCGAAGAGGGGATGACGATGATGGTGGTCACCCATGAGATGGGTTTTGCCCGCAGGGTCGCGCAACGAGTGGTGTTCATGGACCAAGGCGCTATCGTCGAAAGCGGCACGCCGGAGGAATTCTTCTCCGCCCCCCGGACCGACCGCAGCCGCGCCTTCCTGAGCAAAATCTTGCGTCACTGAACAGTGGCGGCACCGCACTATCGATTCCTGACACTCAATCATTCGCCCTATGTGGGGCGCGCTGAGCGGAGGAAGAACCATCCCGCGAACGGCTGCTCCCGGATGCACCTGCCTCGTCCGGGCGAGTCGAATCAAGGGCCCTTCCCACGCCCTTTTAGGACCTTCCCGCGTGTAAAGCCTAAAGCCGACAAGGCTGGCGCATCTTTGATGGACGCCCGACGGGGTTCGTTGTAACCATCCGACCGCTTGATTTTGAGGAGACGCAGCATGGACCGATTCACCGGCGGTTGTCTGTGCGGCAACGTCCGAATTGTGGCGTCGGGACTCCCTAAACGGGTCGGCCTTTGTCACTGTCTCGACTGCCGTAAGCATCATGGGGCCCTTTTTTACGCTGCCGCGGTGTTTCCTCAGGATGCGGTGACGATCGATGGCGAAACACGCGACTACGCCGGCCGGTTTTTCTGTCCCCGCTGCGGCTCGTCCGTTTTCGCGCGCAGTGCAGATGAAACCGAAGTGCACCTGGGATCCCTGGATGCCCCTGACCAGCTGATGCCAACCTACGAGAGCTGGATCGTCCGTCGCGAGTCCTGGTTGCCGCCGTTTCCGCTCGCGAGACGATACGACCACGATCGTGACGAGTGGCTTTGAGGAGTAGCTCGCACGAACGGTGCGAAGGTACCGTTACATAGCCGGAAGCTCCGCTCACCCTTTCTGCGACCGTTGGCGGTGGCCGAAGGAGAGCAGGGCAAAGGACACGGGAAAAGCTGAACCGGGGCCGTTGGACCAGTTAGTGCAACAGTTGCAGATCAACTGGGCGCTCAGAAGCGCGAGCACGCTCGCCAGAGAAGTCTAGAAGGGCAACAGGACGGTGCGGTGCAGGGCACGAAGTTGTCCGACGTCTCTGCTGCTGGGGCGTAGATTGCCGACGCAGGCCTCGCGGGGTGCTAGGCGACAAGTCGCACACACCAGAGGCGGGTGATGAACCCGCCTCTTCTTTTTGCCGACTAGGCGGCGGCTTTCCTGCGCGCCCGCTTTACAGGTTCCGCTGCCTTGGGCTTGCGGCCGAGCCCCATCTTCTTGGCGAGTTCCGAACGTGTCGCCGCGTAGGACGGAGCGACCATCGGGTAGTCGGCCGGCAGGTTCCACTTCGCCCGGTATTCTTCAGGCGTTATCCCAAAAGTTGTCTTCAAATGCCGCTTCAGGGATTTGAACTTCTTCCCGTCATCGAGGCAGACTATGTACTCGGGGGTCACCGATTTCTTGATGGGAACAGCGGGTACAAGCTTTTCTACCGGCTCAGTCGCGGAACCATTCGTAAGTCGAACCAAAGACTGGTGGACCTGCGCGATCAGAGCGGGCAAATCCGACACCGGAACCGGGTTGTTCGAGACATAGGCTGAGATCACGCCTGCGGTCAGCCCGATGGGGTCGGTGTTGTTGAAGTCGTCAGTCAAATCGGAATTCCTTGTATTATTCATAAAGATCGCCCAGCGCGTAGATATTGCTGATTGGCTAGGATGCAACCCTATCGGGGTACTGATAACGAAGTCCAATTGACGCGCTGGCATAGTTTCGAGGCCCAGTAAGTTGGCGCTGCTCGACTCTGGACCGCCAAACTGTTTTGATTGGCCTCTCGTGGGGGAATCATGGGGATTAAAGGCCTGCTGGCTGCGCTGGGCTGCGCTTGCCTGCTATCATTATCACATGCGGTGGCTGACGTACCGCGATTGGTGCCGCCGTCGTCTTCGGACGAATACCGTGGAAGCCTATTCCGAACCAGGGATGCTGCAAAACATGTTCCAAGGGCAAGGCTTGCGGCGATAGCTGTATCGCGAGGGATCGCCGTTGCACAAAAGGGAAGGGGTGTGCCTGCGATGGGTAGGCGGGTCCGCGGACAATCAGGCCTCTCGAGGACCCGTGGGACGATATAGGCTCGGTTCAGGCATCAGTGATAGTCGAGATAGAGCATCTTCCAGTGTATTGTCATGCGGGTTGGCTTTTGACTACGAGAGCAGCTCGAACACGATCTCGTTGGTTTCGCGGCCTTCGACCTCCCAAATATGAGTCGCGTAGCCGCAAAATCTGCTAATGGTCGCCGCCTCGCGCTAGAAACCGTTTGAGTCGGGGGTGCTCTGGAGTGTTTAACACAATCCTGGGCGCACCGCTTTCCGCTATCTTGCCACCGTCCATGAACCAGACCGTGTCAGCCACCTCGCGAGCAAACCCGATCTCGTGGGTGACGACAATCATGGTCATCCCGCTTTTTGCGAGTGCCTTCATGACATGAAGGACCCCGCCCACCTTTTCTGGATCAAGCGCGCTGGTCGGCTCGTCAAACAGCATGATCTCAGGATCCAGCGCCAAGGCACGAGCGATCGCAACTCTCTGGCGCTGACCTCCCGAGAGCTTCGCTGGCAGGGCGTCGGCTTTGTCAGCAAGGCCTACCCTGGCGAGTTCTCGGACGCCCCGCTCCTTGGCTTCCGTCCTCGGAATCCTCCTCAACCGTTCCAAGCCAAGGGTGATGTTGCCGAGAGCGGTCAGGTGAGGGAACAGGTTGTATGCTTGGAACACAAAGCCGATCCGCTGCCGCAGCCGATTGATATTCACCTCCCGTGAGGCGACGTCGACATCGCCGACGAAGATTCTTCCGCGTTGGATTGGCTCCAAACGGGTGATTGTGCGGATCAAAGTTGATTTACCCGACCCAGACGGGCCGAGAACGACGGTTACCTCGCCACGATTGACCTCGCCCGAGACGCCAGCAAGCACCTGATGTGAGCCGAACCACTTCTCTACGTTTTCAAATTTGATCATGCGGGTACCGCAGCGATGCTGAGCCCACTGCCGCGTTCGGCAGCGATCCGGCGCTCAAGCAACCGTGCTACCGAAGTCAGCGTGAAGCAGAGGGCGAAATACGTGAGTGCGAGCAGCCCATAGACTTCGAACGGCTGTGTCATCAATTGGTTGTTCACCTGGGCGGCGGCGAAAGTTAACTCGTTGGCGCTTATGACATAACCGAGCGACGTCTCTTTAATAGTCGAGACGAACTGGCTGACCATACTCGGCAGCATGTTATACAGCGCTTGCGGTAGCACGACACGAAATGTTGTTGGGAAATAGCCTAGCCCGAGTGCTTTGGCAGCCTCCACCTGGCCCTTCGGAAGCCCCTGGATACCGGCCCGGATGATCTCCGATAGATAGCTCGCTTCGTATATAACCAGCGTGATGACCAACGTCTCGACGCCTCCGACAGGACGGCCGATAACAAGTGGGGCGACGAAATACACCCAAAAGATAAACATGATCAGGGGCAGTCCGCGGACCACGTGCACTATCGCTGTCGCTGGCAGCCGCAGCCAGCGATAAGGACTGAGCCGGGCAAGCGCCAGCACGATCGCTAAAGGAAAGCTTAAGGAAAGCCCAAGGACGGCCATGAAGAGTGTCATCGCCAGCCCCCCGATGGGCCCGTGCGGGTATTGGCCGATGAGAAACAGGAGCCAGTTGTCCTGGAGAATCTGGAACATCATCGGATCTCCAGCTTCAGCTTTCGGTCAGCGATATTGCCAATCGCCATGATGGCGAAAGAAATCCCGAGGTACACAATTGTGGCGACCGCAAACGCCTCAAAAGTCTTGAAGGTGTAGCTGTCGACCTCCCGTGTGCGGTAGGTCAGTTCGCCGACACCAATCGCCATTGCCAGACTTGTGTTTTTGAAGAGCAATAAGGTTTGGTTGACCAACGGCGGGATGACGATGCGGAATGCCTGCGGAAGAATGACCCAGCCCATCGCCTGCATGTAATTGAAGCCGATCGAACGGGCCGCTTCGTATTGTGTTTTCGGGATAGATTGGATGCCGCTGCGCAAGTCCTCAGTAACGTAGGCACCGTTCGCAAGTCCCAGCGCAATGGTCGCAAGTACGAATTCGCTGTTATGGCTGTTGATCCAGTCCCGCAGGACGTCCGGAAGGAGCTCCGGTATGCCGAAATACCAGAGGAAAATCTGGACGAGCAGCGGCACGTTGCGGTGGTACTCAACATAACCAACCACAAGCCACTCGCATGGCCGAAAGGGTACCATCCGGACGAGAGTCAAGATGATACCTGTCGTCATGCCGACGAGCCAAGCGGCAGCCGTCAGAGCAATCGTTGTCGCGATGCCCCAAAGAAACCAATCCAGATATTGCCCTGAAAGGACGGCTGCCGGATCGAACACGTAGCCCATTGGCCCTCAACCCATATGACAGGATGAAATGGGCCCGCCGTCCCAGCGGATTAACCCTGGATTTCCCCAATCTTGAAATCACGCTTCATTTCATAGACTGTCTCGGGACCGAACCATTTCGTGAATAGGCCATCAGCTTCGCCTGAAGTATCGAGGTCGGTGAGAACCTTGTTTACCTCGGTCTTGAATGCGGTCTCGCCCTTGCGAATACCAAGGCCCCATGGCTCGACGAAGACGGATTTCTCGATGATGCTCAACGGGGAAGATTCCTCTGCCTGCTTCCGCAGCTTGACGAGGATCAGTTCAGAGGCGCAGAAGCCGTCGACCTTGCCCTGCACCACGGCCAAAAATGCCGACGATGTGTCCTGGTACGTTACCGTCTCCGCATCTGGGATTTCGCGTTGGACTCCTTGAGCCGACGATGAACCTTTGAGCGCGCTTACTTTCTTGCCAGCAAGTTGCTCAAGAGCCGTGATGCCGGACTCCTCGGTAACCACCACCTTTTGTTGGCTGACGAAATAGGAGTGGCTGTAATCGATCTGCTGGGCGCGCTCCGCGGTCCAGCCCAGGTTGGCCGCGAGAATATCGACGCGTCCCTGCATGAGCTCGGGAATGCGGGCTTCCACGGACATGGGCTTCAATTCGAGCTTGACGCCGAGGTGGTCGGCAACCTTGCTGCACATGTCGACATCGTAACCCACGATCTCGCGCGTTTTCGGATCCTGGAAGCTGAATGGCTCGGCGGTACCCAATGTGCCACAGACTAGGGTGCCGCGTTCCTTGATGTCAGCCAGCTGGTCGGCGCGAGCTGTCGTGGTGGCGGCCGCTAGAGCGACGCCAATCGTTAGAATATGCGTCAGTTTCATAACCTTCTCCTCCGGTTTTTCTCACTTAGTTGAGTGCCGCGCATGATCTCGCCAGGCGAGCGCAGGCTTCATCGATTTTGTCGATGGAGGTGGCGATGGAAAGCCGCAGATAGGGCGACAAGCCATAGGCGGCTCCATCCACCGTGGCCACTCCGGCAGCATCGAGGAAGTACATAACGACGTCGAAATCGGTGGCCAGAATCCTGCCTTCAAGCGTCTTCTTGCCAATCAGGCCTGCGCAGGATGGATATACGTAGAAAGCTCCGTCCGGCGTTTGGCAACTCAAGCCTGAAACCCGATTCAAGAGTTCGACGGCGCGATCACGCCGCTGGCGATAGGCTGCGAGCGCCTCCGCAACGAAATCTTGGGGACCGTTCAGTGCAGCTACTGCGGCTGCCTGGCTGAGAGACGATACGCATGAGGTCGATTGAGATTGGATGGTATTCATAGCTGCTATTAAAGCGCGTGGACCCGCGCCGTAGCCAATCCGAAACCCGGTCATGGCGTAGGTCTTTGAGACGCCGTTCACGAGGAGAGTTCGGCCGCCGAGCTCTGGCTCGAGTGCCGTTGGACAAACAGGCGCGCCACCATCAAACCGAATTTGGTCGTAGATGTCGTCTGTCATCAAGGCGATCTGCGGATACCGTAGGAGCATCTTGATCAATGCGCGCATCTCGCCTTCGGAATAGAACGCGCCTGTCGGATTGCACGGTGAGTTCAGAATCACCCATCGTGTCTTGGGAGTCACAGCTTTCTCTAGCGCTTCCGCTGTGAGCTTGAATCCGGCGGTCTCGCCGCATGGAACAACGACTGGTGTGCCATCGCACGCAAGGACCATATCGGGATAGGAGACCCAATACGGGGCTGGAATGATGACCTCGTCTCCCTCGCCGACGGTGGCTGCGAGGGCATTGTAGATCACTTGCTTGGCCCCGCAGCCCACCGCGATCTGGTCAAGCTCGTAACGAACGCCGTATTCGCGGGCCAATTTGGCAACGATGGCCTTTCGCAGCGTGATGGTTCCGTTCACAGGCGTGTAGCGAGTCTCGCCTGCAGCTAGGGCTGCGGCGACGGCCTCGGAGATGTGTTTCGGCGTGTCGAAATCCGGTTCCCCGGCAGTGAGGTCGATAATGTCCCGGCCCTCCGCCTGCAGCCGCCGCGCACGGTCCCGCGCCACCATGCTGGCGGAAGGCTTGATACGGCGGACCCGCGCTGAGAGGGCGATGGAGCCTTCGGCTGGGGTCACTGGCTGCTCACCTTGGAAAGTCCGTGCGCTCCGATATAAGAGTTGTCGAAGCGCCCCTCTCGAATTGCTTTCAAGGCATCGGCTTCCCGTTCTTCCTGCTGGCGGACAAGTGCATGCAGTTCTTCGGCGATCGAAGGAGGGAAGGCTACTACGCCGTCGTTGTCGCCGAGAACGATGTCTCCCGGCATAACCACCATGCCGTCAATATTCACAGGAACGTTGATTTCGCCAGGCCCGGACTTGTACGGACCTCGGTGAGTGACACCGCGGGCGAAACAGGGAAAATCGCCATCTCGGAAAGCAGCCACGTCTCGGATCGCGCCATCAATGACGAAACCAGCGACGCCCATGGCCCTGGCGCGCGCCATCATGATCTCGCCCACGAGCGCCTGTTCCACATTGCCACCGCCGTCCACCACCAGCACATCGCCGGGTCTCAAAATCTCATAGGCTTTGTGAAGCGTCATGTTGTCCCCGGGGCGGGTCTTGACCGTTACGGCGGTCCCCACGAGGACTCCCGCCCCAAAGGACTTAAGTCCGCGCGTGCCATGGAGGCGATTCATGTTGTCAGATACGACAGCTACAGCGACGCCGCGGAAGCTATCTAACAGGTTCTGCGGGACGGTAGGGGAGGACGGATAGGAGCGGTGACCTGGTATGGGCATGGGGTCCGACAGCTTTAATGGGCTCTGGTATCTCGACTTCGGAGCGTAAGGAGTTGCCCAAATGAAAGAAAGTGAATAACCTTCACGATCTGCATCGCTTTTATTCACGTTAGGCTTGGATGATCACGCTGAAGCAGGCCGAGGCCTTCTATTGGATCGCAATGCTGGGCAGCGTGGTCGAAGCGGCTGTACGATTAAATCTCGCGCAATCAACCTTGTCCAAACGCGTTGCTGAACTCGAAACCTTCCTTGGGGCGGCCCTTTTTGATCGAAACAACCGGGCTGTCAGGCTAACCCGCGTCGGCGAGAACCTTGTTCCCATCGCAGCCGATCTCTTAAAGCTGGAGGTGAGGTTTCGTGAAACCGCGACCGGTCCCCGTGCTTTCAGCGGTCCTTTTCGTTTCGGCGTGACCGAGCTCATTGCCCTGACATGGCTTCCGAAACTTATCGTGGCGATGAAGGACGCGTATCCGAAGCTAGTTCCAGAACCCGAAGTCGATGCGAGTGTGTCGCTTTTTGATAAACTTGCCGAGCGCCGCCTCGATCTTGCGGTCGGGCTCGATCCCCCATCAACCGACTCATTCCGGTCTGTGCCTCTGGACAGCGTAAAGCTGCAATGGATGTGCGCCCCCGGTGCTGGGCCGCCTGAAGCCGACATTGTCCCGCTTTCGGAGTTGGCACGTTATCCGGTCCTCACACAGGGTGAGGGGTCAGGTTTGCAGAAGCTCGTGATCGACCGATTGCACGGAAATGGCATCACCTTCGATCGAATCGTGAAGTGCAATAGCCTAAGCGTGCTGGCGGCGCTCGCAGCGGCTGGCTTGGGTATCACATTCTTGAACGAACATTATTCTCAGGCCGAGCTCAGAAGCGGGCGGTTACGAATAATTCGAACGATGCCGGAAATACCGCCGATCCAGTATTTCGCCGTCTACCGCACAGACGCGCTGGATCCACTCGCCGACCGGATTTCGCAGATTGCAAAACTATGCTGTGATTTTTCGAACGCCGCAAATTCTGGGTGAAACCAAACGCCGACCCGTATCGATTTTCATTGCTGCAGCGTGCTGATGCACTCACCGTAAAATGTCTGCGTGTCCGAACCTGGAGCGCTGACTGAGACGTCGGACCCGACGCAAGTTCTCGCGCGCCTCGTGCCAGGTCCTCGGCTTCTCCCATTCCATCAGCAATGCGTAAGGGATGCACCTATAGCGCGCCTCCTTTTCGGCGTTGCCCCCAAGGGGTGGCGGCTCGTCGAAATGGCGGAGGATCATGCCTTGAGCAAGCAGCAGCGACATGTAGGGGCTAACAACTGCGATCGGGTGAGGGCAGGTTCTACGCGCCGGAACCATTGCTATGCAATCGGAGGCTGTTTTGCTACCGTCACTGCTGGTTGCGTCAACTGAAAAGGATGGAACGCGTGTCCGGTTCCCGACAAAGAGAATGGCTGACAGACATTCTCGAAAGCGCTCCGTCGATCATTTTTCTCGTTCTGTGGCGAAGCGACGTGGATATGGAGATGGCAGGCTGGCTTGGCGTCGGGCTCGCCGCCATTGTGCTGATTGGCTTCCGCCTCTCTCGGGTGCACTTCAACCCGATCCTGCTCGGCATCAACGTCCACCTGTTGATCATCACGCCGCTGATAGTGACGGTCTCCCAGATGGGAGCACTGGATCTTGCACGTGCGCTGACTGCTGCTTCGGAACGCGGTGTGCTCGTGACGGTGTTCATCGTCGGTTGCGCTCTCACCGCCTTCTCCCGACGGGGCTTCATCGGCACCGATGATCTGCCGGACTCAAGCCGCTGGGGCTACTCGCTTATCCTTTTGGTGGCCTCGGCCGCGGCTATAATTTGGGCATTCACCTACACGGGTAACACGCTGCTCGCGATCGCCGTACCGATGATGGGTCTGTTCGGATTGCGCCGATTGCTTGTCGCGCGCTGGCTCGACCGCTCCATCGGACCGATAGCAGCCTTGCAATTGGTGCCAGTTCCGCATTCGCCGCTGAGCCCGCCGGCGACATCTATTAGGCTTTATTGCGGTCGAACCGTCGGATGCTGGCAACGCGAAAGAATGACGCACAGACGTCATTTAACATGATCTAAAGCGGCGCGTTCGCCCGCCCGTTGAACGGGCGTGCTTCTGGCCAGAACGGCAATTCCCGGTATTTGGTTGAAAAGGGCCGACGACCGCGCGATTCTACTCTGGACTGATTTCCATCTCGGAGATGCGTGTGGAGCGGTATGGCGGCGGAGCGATCTCGGTCTCGGATTACGATCCGGCATGGCCCGAGATGTTCGAGCAAGAACGGGCGAGGCTGCAATCCGTTCTCGGCACCCCTATCCTTACAATTGAACACATGGGAAGCACGGCGGTGCCCGGGTTAGCAGCCAAACCGATCATCGATCTGCTGGTCGGCGTTCGCCAACTGACCGAGGTGCGGTCTCACTGCATCGAGCAGCTTCAGGCATTGGGTTACACCTATATCCCGCAATACGAGTCGTGGTTACCTGATGAGCTATTTTTTCGAAAGGGAGTTCCCGGCCCCTGGACGCACCACGTCCACGTCATGGAACTCTCCAATCCGCGTTGGGAAGCCTTTTTGTCGTTTCGGGATTACCTGCGCGCCCACCCAGACGCAGCGAGCGAATACGGGGATCTGAAGAGGTCCCTCGCGGTTGCGTTCAAAGATGACATCGTCGGCTATCGCAATGCCAAACATGATTTCGTAGTCGCGGCGCTGCGCAAGAGGCGAGAAGATGAGTGACAATAACACTGATGCGCTAGTCCCGTGCCTCTTCTGCGAGGTGGCTCGGAGCAAGATTAGGACCAATGTCGTTTTCGAGAACGATCGCTTGTTGGCCTTTCTCGACATTGCGCCGATTCGCCGAGGCCATGTTCAAATCGTGCCACGCGAACATTTTGTTCACTTCGACGACCTTCCCCCTGATCTCGCGAGCGAGGTCATTGAATTGGGGCAGAAGATCGCGCGGGCTCAGAAACGGCTCTATGGCGTTGAGCGCGTCGCTTTTCTCTTTACAGGTGGCGACGTGCCACACGCTCACGCTCATGTCGTGCCAATGGTCGAAAAGACCGACATAACTTCGCGACGGTATATCAAAGAGGAAACGCTGACTTTCGCCGCGCTCCCGAATCCTGGCGTGGAAGAACTCGAAAGCGTTGCGGCGGAGCTGAGAAGCGCGCTGTAACGTCCGCTCGATTGCGGACATGGGCTGCGACATCTAATCTGGAGAGCTACGATGCATGACGAAGGCTTCGCCTTTAACGTGCGCCCGGAAGTGGAGACTGATCGTCCGCACATTCGAGACGTACATTCAGCGGCCTTTGGCGATGACCAGGTGCCGAATTTAGTAGACGCGCTGCGATCCGCCTCGGCTCCAACCGCACCGATGTCCTACGTGGCTGTCAGGGACAATCGCATCATCGGTCACATCATGATGAGCGCCGGAAGGCTGGACGCGCCGCGGCAAATTGTGAACGTGCTCGTGCTCTCGCCCCTGGGTGTGCTACCAGAGTTTCAAAAACGAGGTATCGGAACGGCGCTGGTCAAAAACGCCATCGAAGCTGCCGAACAGCGGGGAGAGCCTCTCGTCTTCCTTGAGGGGTCGCCGCGTTTCTACGGGTTGCGCGGTTTCGAGCGAGCTTCCGAGACAGGGTTCCGAACGCCATCGCTCCGAATCCCCGACCAGGCTTTCCAGGTCGCGCGGCTCTCATCCTACGAACTTTGGATGACAGGAACGCTCGTGTACTCCGACCCTTTCTGGGCGTTGGACTGCGTTGGCCTGCGCGATGTCTGAAACTCCCTACAGCCGTCACTTTAGCATCGTCTTAATATCAGCCCCGGCCATGAGTCCCATGTAGAGACAAGATGGGCGCGGTTCAAAACCGGAAAAGGCGGTTCATCGTCAGCAAAGTAACTCATTGAACTAAACAGTATTTTCTATCGACATAGCGTTTCGCTCCGCTACCGAAAAGCCTCATTCTGCGACCGGAAATTGCGATTCAAACGGCGGCTATGAACTCCGGCTTAGAACCGAAATCGGCCTCCGGTGCCAGGCTCGGCCGTGCGCAAGGACTCCGGAGGACTCAGGCGACCGCCAGCACGCGTCCGGTGTCGTGCTGGCGAACATAATCCACTCGGGCTCCATTCCAGTGATAGCTGTAATGCCGCCCCTGGACCGGGACCGGGAGGACGTCCGGCCAAAAGATGCCGATGCACCATCTTCCCGGCATCCGGACGCTGCCCCACACGAGACCGTCGCTTCCTGCCGCTCGCAGGCGGCTTCCTTCGATCTGTGAGGCAGTGTAGTCGTCTGGGTGGAGCACGTCCGGCACGGCGCTGACGTCATCGAGGTCCCGGTCGATGCTGCCGATCAGGACACGGAAGTCCGCCGTCCAGCCGGAGTCCTCGAATGTAGCACGCATGAATTTCCCGTGGTGATGAATGGTCTCGGCGAGCGCCACCTCCTCGCTGTCGCCTGCGTAATAAATGCCGTAACTGCCATCGCTGAAGCGTCCCGACCGCATGGTCGAGCAGTGCACGAAGGGTGCCATGACGAAGCTCGCGCCAGGACCAGAAACCCGTCGGGCGGCCGGAACCTTGCCGAGATCGCCGACTCCAAGCCGAATGCGTGGATTTGTCTTTGCCTCGACTGCGACAAGGGCCTCCCAATCCCTCGGGTCTGCGATGTCCTCGAAAAGATTAACAGGAGGATGAATCGAGCGGATGATGCGGTAAGTCCGGTGCCAGTGAATGCGGCGGCGGACCGCAGGCCCGTTTACCACGCGCCACGCTCCGCATCGATCCATTCACGCAGTTCCGATAGATCGGACATCTCTCCCCGGAGCATCAGGTCGAGGGCCGATCGGCCTCCGAAGGCACTGTTCGGCTTGCGGATCCAAGCATACCCGCGGGCCGGATCCTTGAACAGGTAACGCAGACCTTTGTGGATGCCCATCAGGTGAGCCATCCGCATTCTCAGGTCGCGGTCGATCCTGCCGATATTCCCGTCTTTCCAGCGCGCCCAGGTTCGGGAGGACATGCCACCCAGAAGAGTGCAAGCCTCGGCATCGCTCAGGTTCCAGACCTTGAACAAGTTGACCGTGGTGCGCGCCAGAGCCCCCGCTTCCTCGTCGGTGATGAGAGTTGTGCCAGCGGCAGCGGGAGTATTGACAATTTGCTGTAGCAGCATTCCCGTCCTCGCATTTGGCAGAAACATAGCATATCCATGCCATTTGACAAGGCCGCGCTACAAGGTCCCCGACGAGAGCAGCCGCACGCTACAGGTCATGCTGCTACTCCTCGTGAAGCCGACTTCCGCCGCTCGAACACGTCTTTGGCGGCAAAGAGACCGTTAAGCGCCGCCGGAAAGCCCGCATAGACCGCCATCTGCATCAGGATCTCGACAATTTCCTCTTGGCTGAGCCCGACGTTCAAGCCGGCTTCGATATGGACGTGGGGCCGGTCTTCGAAGCCATAGCGGAAAACGCAGCAAGGCTGTGCGAGGCAGAGTTCTGCTTTGTGTTTCGGTTTGACGGTGAGCTTCTCCACCCGGTCGCCTATCCGATCCATTCTAGCCGTTCCGCTTCTGCGGGAGAACGAGCTGATCGGCGTCTTTGTGATGGCGCGAGATGAGCCGCAGCCTTTCGCCGATCCGGAAATCGCCTTAGTCACAACCTTTGCCGATCAGGCGGTGATCGCGATCGAGAACGTGCGGCTCTTCGATGAAGTTCAAGCGCGCAATCGGGAAGTCACTCAGGCGCTGGAACAGCAGCAGGCCACCAGCGAAATCCTCCGGGTGATCTCTACCTCGCCGACAGATGTGCAGCCAGTGTTCGAGGCGATCGTGCGAAGCGTGGTCTCGCTCTGCGACAGCCTGTTTGCGAACGTGTTCCGCTTCGATGGCGAGTTGCTCCATTACGTCGCCAGCCACAATGTAGGCCCAAGTTACGTCGAGATGCTGCAGTCGAAGTACCCGATGCGGCCCGATGTGTCCCAGGTATCCGGACGAGTGATAATCACGAAGTCGGTGGTCCGGCTGGACGACGCGCTCGCCGATCCCGACTACGACCACCGGTTCGCCTTGGCCATGAAGTGGCGCAGGATGCTTGGCGTGCCGATGCTACGCCAGGGCGAGTTGCTTGGCGTGATTGTCGTTGGCTGGGCCGAGGCCGGCCCCATACCGAAAGGGCAGGAAGAACTGCTGATGCAGTTCGCGGATCAGGCTGTGATCGCCATCGAGAACACGCGTCTGTTCGAGGAGGTGCAGGCAAAAACGCGGGATCTGGAGGAGGCCCTTGCGTTCCAAAAAGGCACCAGCGAGGTACTCGAGGTGATCGGCCGCTCGGCTTCAGACTCGCAGCCGGTCCTCGACGCGATAGTCGGGACCGCTGCCGATCTCTGCCGGGCGGAGGTCGCGATCGTTCGCCTTCTAAAGGAAGGCGGCCTCCACCACGCCGCGGCGTGGACCCGAAGTGATAGCACCCTCGCGGACTACTCGCGACAGAATCCGGTCCTGCCCATCGATCGATCGACCGTCTCCGGACGCGTGGCCATCGAGGGTCGCGCAGTGCACATCCACAATATAGCGGCCGATGCCGAATATACTTTTCTGGATAGCCTGGGTGAAAGCGTGTCGGTCAGCTCCGCGCTCGGCGTACCGCTCCTCCAGGACGGAAAGGTTGCCGGGATCATCGTGCTTTTGCGCAAGACCGTCGATCCGTTCACCGATCGGCAGATCGCGCTCGTCCAGACTTTCGCCGACCAGGCAGTCATCGGCATGGAAAACATGCGCCTCTTCCAGGAGGTGCAAGCGCGAACCGAGGAGCTGTCGCGTTCGCTCGAAGAGTTGAGAACCGCGCAGGACCGGCTAATCCAGACAGAAAAGCTTGCTTCGCTCGGCCAGCTGACCGCCGGAATTGCGCATGAAATCAAGAACCCCCTCAACTTCGTCAACAATTTCTCAGCGCTGTCGATCGAATTAATCGAGGACTTGCGGCGAGCACTCGATGTCGCTGCAGTCGAAGACGTGGTGAACGCCGAGATCGAAGAGCTGGCCTCGATGCTCAAGAGCAATCTCGAAAAGGTCGTCCAGCATGGCAAGCGCGCCGACTCGATCGTCAAGAACATGCTTCTGCACTCGCGCCAGGGCTCCGGTGAACACCGGCCGGCCGACATCAACGCCATCGTTGAGGAGAGCCTGAACCTGGCCTATCACGGCGCGCGGGCCGAGAAGCAGGGGTTCAACATCACGCTGGAAAAATCCCTCGATCCGACGGCCGGGGAGATTGACCTTTATCCTCAAGAGATCACGCGCGTGCTCCTCAACCTGATCTCCAATGGCTTCTACGCAACAACCAAGCGTGCTGCTTCCGAGCTCGGCAACAGCTACGAGCCGATCCTTGCCGCGGTGACAAGGAACCTCGGCGACAGCGTTGAGATTATCATCCGCGACAACGGCACCGGAATTCCGCCGGAGGTGAAGGAGAAGATGTTTAATCCCTTCTTCACGACCAAACCTGCGGTCGAGGGAACGGGGCTCGGCTTGTCACTCAGCCACGACATCATTGTCAAGCAGCATGCCGGCTCAATCGAGATCGATTCCGAACCGGGACGCTGTACCGAGTTTCGCATTCGGCTGCCGCGGAATGCTGCAGTCGCGGCAAGGTGAAGTCATGAGCCTTCTCATCTTGGTGGTCGACGACGAGCCCGATATCGAACTGCTTTTCCGCCAGCAGTTCCGCCGCGATCTGCGCGCTGGCCGCTTCGTGATGGAGTTCGCTCAATCGGCGTCCTCCGCACTCGAGCGCATCGCCGATGCGGCCGACGTCACGCTCATCCTGATACTGTCCGATGTAAATATGCCTGGGATGAGCGGTCTCGAATTGCTGCCGAAGGCGAGGCGCATACGGCCCGACGTTCCCGTGATCATGATCACCGCCTATGGTGATGAGGATACCACGCGTAAAGCCCTGGAGAGCGGTGCAGAGGCGCTGCTCACGAAGCCGATCGACTTTGTAACTCTGCGGGAAGAGATCGAGACGCGGATCGAGCGCGTGGTATGAGCACCAGCATACTCGTTGTAGACGACGAACCGGACCTGGAGGCCCTCCTTGTTCAGAAGTTCCGGAAGCAGATCCGCGACGGCTCGATGCAATTTTTGTTTGCCCGCGACGGGGTCGACGCTTTGGCGGTGCTCGGAGCCAATGAGGACGTGGACATGGTGCTGAGCGACATCAACATGCCGCGCATGGACGGATTGTCGCTTCTGGCGGAGCTTCAAGAGAGGGACCAGGACCTCTCGACCATCATCGTCTCCGCCTATAGCGACATGGCAAATATTCGCACAGCGATGAACCGCGGCGCGTATGATTTCGTGACGAAGCCGATCGATTTCCCCGACCTGGAGGCAACGATCCTGAAGACGATCCGCCACGTGGAGGCCTGCGCGAAACGCAGCGCCGGCAATCCGCGGCAGAGCAGGCGCGCGCGTCACTTGCCCGCTACTTTTCGCCCAATCTCGCAGAGCGTCTGGCCAGTAGCGTCGATGCCCCCGACCTGGGCGGCAAGCGTCGGGAAGTTGCCTCGCTCTTTACCGATCTGACGGGTTTTACCACGCTTGCCGAAACAATTGAGCCGAACGTGCTCGGGCAGCTCCTCAATGACTACCTCGTTGGGATGACCGACATCGTGTTTGCCCACGATGGTACGGTCGCAAAAATCATCGGCGACGCTCTCCACGTCCTTTTCGGAGCTCCTTCCGATCAGCCGGACCATGCCGGTCGCGCGGTTGCCTGTTCGCTTGCGCTTGATGCGTTCGCTTGGTCCTTTCGTGAGCACTGGAACAGCAAAAGAATACCGGTCGGCACGACCCGTATTGGTGCACATGCCGGCACGGCCGTCGTCGGCAATTTCGGGGGAGGAAGGTTTTTCGACTACAGCGCCTACGGCGATACAATCAATGTCGCCGCACGCCTGGAAGCGGCTAACAAAACTCTGGGAACCCGCATCTGTGTGAGCGGAAGCCTCGCCGCGAAAGCACAGGATTTCTGCGGCCGGCCGGTGGGTGACCTCCTTCTCAGAGGACGGGTCGAGCCAATCCGCGCTTTCGAGCCGCTTGTCGCCGAAACATGCGCCAGCGCAGAGACGCAGGCCTACATCGAGGCTTTCGAAAAGCTTGAGGCTGGCGATCCCGGTGCGTTTGCATCGTTCGCCGCGCTGGTTGGCCGCAACCCGGAAGATCGTCTTGCCGCCTTTCATCTGAAGCGCCTACTGAATGGCGAAGCCAGTACGACAATCGCCCTTTGAAATGGCGGCCGGAATCTCAGGGCTTACGGCGGAGTAATCATTGGAGGCGCGGCCAATACCAGGCGCCGTGGTGGCAACGACCGCTTTGAAAAGGCACCGGCAACGTCTTTTCTTGGCGCAACCTCGCCGTGGAGTTGACACCAGCGACGTCCGCTTCTGGAGAACTGGAGAGGCCGGCGGAATGACCGAGATGGGGCGCGTAGCCGACCGGCAGTTCTGGGAGCCGGGAGCAGTTTTCAGCGAGTAAGCGAATGAAGCCGAAGAACTAACCGCAAATGGGCGTCGGGTGGCGCAATGAGCGAAAGAAGCGGGCAGTCCCGAGGAACTGGCGCGCTATCAACGGGCGTTGCCTAGTTGGCAGGCATCACCCGCCGGGAAGGTCCGGGGGGTCAGGTGACGGATCCGGGTCGGGTTCAAACGACGGGCCTGGACCAAGCGGCACCGGCTTATCGGGCACCTCGTTGTGTTCCTCAGGCTGATGATCCTGTTCTTTCTTTGGCATAGGCTTTTTGCGATCAGACATCAGAAATCTCCTTGCGGCAGGAACCTATGGTGGAGCCTGGTTGTTCCGAAAAAGGGGCGGAGTGAGTCACAAGAACGCCGATCGCCAGTTACGGAGCAGGGATGCAACAGACGATCGTAAGAGTGATCTGCGCCGTCGGCCAGTCGGGACAAATGGGCCTCAAAGGGCATTTACCTTGGGAAGGTGATCGATCACCGGAGTACAAGGCTGACGTCGCCCGGTTCTTCGAAATCACGAGAGGCCATGTGCTGGCCGCAGGGCCCAAAACTCTCTCCAGCGTTCCAGCGTTTGCGCGATCGGATCGCAACCTCTTCGTCTTGCGCTCGAGCATAGGCCCGGAGGAACTGTTCAAGCGCTTTGCAGGCCGCATCGTCTTTATTGGCGGCGGTCCGTCTGTCTGGGATGTTTATGCGCCGTTTGTCAGCCATTGGGATATCACGCGCTTGCCTTACGACGGTCCCGCCGACCGCTGGTTCGACCCTCAATGGCTTACACCCAAGTCCTCGACAGCATCGTTGGGCAGCAGTTCGTCAAAGTAGGCCCGAACCTCCGCCGCATATTTTGGCTCGGCATGGCGGGCATCAAAATAAAGCCATGTGCTCACCGCCTCGACTGCATCCGGCCAGAACACGACATGCGCCGCGATGCGGTCGATCGCCGCGCGCAGATCCGCGAAGGAGCTGGACAATGCGGGCCTGCTCGGCCGGGAACAACTCGTTCCAGAGCAGGTCGAAATTGACGAGCGCGTCGCGTACCTCGGCTTCGGTGATTCCGCAGTCCTCTGCGCGCGCCGCGGTCCAAGTCTTCACGATGATCTCGAGTGAGTCCAGCAGGATCTGCAGTTGGTCCAGTCCGCCACATCCTTGCCGCGCCAGACTAGCTGCGGATCGAGATCGGGATTGCACCGCTCATACGCCACCTGGACCGGCGTCTTCATCTCGGGCTGCACGAAGGCTTCGAGCTTCGCCGCCGGCGCATTCTTCCGGCTCGCCTCGTCATTGGTAAGCGTCTCGACCGTCAGGGGGCATCTTGGCCATCAATTTCTGTTCATAGGGGCAAGGAAGTGGCTGATCTGGTGTTTCTTCAGAAGCACGCTGATCTCGCCGGGTAGAGCCTCCTCGGTGACGAGCATCGCATCGACGAAGCGATCGTCGCGAATGTCCATCGCCTGAAGAACCGCTCGGTACTTGATGCACTGGAAGACGCCGCGGCGGAGATCAACGAGATTAGAGTCTCGCGACTTGACTTCCACTGCCACCACGCCATCTCCGGTTCGGAAGAGGACATCAACGCGATCAGCGGAATCCAGGACGAACTCTGTCACTGCGACTGCACTTGCGAACTTCTGGCGTACCCGTCCCGGATTGGCATGGACCCACAGTCTCAGCGCCTTGTGGTGCGGGCCTTCGCCAGTCCGTCCATGGTGGATACCGTCGTTCTCGGTTCCAGCTTTCCGTCGCTGTCTCTCCTGCTCGACCTGCTGCTCGTCGAGCGCTTCATTGTAAGCCAATTGAAAAAGACGGCACCACTCCGACTCCGGCGTCGCATAGACTTCTCCAGCCGCCATATTGAAGACACGTCGCCAGAGTTTAGGGTATCGACCCTTCGCACCTTCCTGCCTGAGCAGCGGCTGATTGTATCGGTCGGCCAGATAGCTACCGGCTCCGTCGCTCGGTAGTTCTGTCGCCCGCTCAACAAGCAATACGTTCAGCAACGGAACAGCAGGGTAGACCTCCAGCAGTTTGTCTATCATTGCCCCGGCGGTGTACCCTGTCCGACCCGCTCGGGCTAACCTCTCGAACCCCACTTCTTCCTCGAGGCGTCGCCTAGCTTCTCCGTAGGTGAGGGATGCATTGTCAAGCGCTGCGGCAGCGAGCCATCGCATCATGGCCTTTGTAGCCGTGTCCGAGCTCAGGTTTTCGTTTGTCTGCTTCACGCCATATCCCCCCAACCCTGTCCAACCATGCCTCGACCTTGGCAGCGAACTCTGACGCAATCGTCCAGACGTCCTTGAACTCCTTGTAATTCCAGCGACCATGAGCGCCAAGCGCATTGACGCCTGGCACCCATAGCGTGCGCATGGTTTCGGCTTCCTTGTCGTCCCCGTCCCGCGCGCCCTGGATCTCAACCACGAGGTTGAGCGGATCGTCAGGACCACACCATCGTCGATGCGCAGGATGAAATCCGGCCGATAGCGCCTTGCCTCTTCTCGACGAAGTTTTGCACTTCGAATTGGTTACGAGAACTACGTCAGCTTATGGGCTCGGACAGTACCGCCGTGAACGGCCAAGATTGGGCGCAAAGCTGACGGCCGCGAAAACGATTGCCAAAGTCTGAAATGACTCTTCTTAGTCGGCGCGCCCGCACATACAGCCAAATCCGCATGCGCTACGGCCGCTTGATGGCGGCGGACTTGCGCGAATAACGCGTCTGGTGGGCAACCTCAATGAGCCAATCACGGACGCGTTGGACGGGGCGAGATAGCTGAGTTCTGTCGGGAACCAATAGGTAATAGCCGTCGCGGCTTGGCATTTCCGGCTGCGGAAGACGGACCAGCGCACCGGTGGCAAGATGGGCCGCACAGGTCGCATCGTCACCCATCGCAAGTCCGAGACCGCGAACCGCCGCCTCAAGGCATAAATGCGACCGGTTGAAGAACAGATGGCCGGCCGCATCGTCGAGCGATAAGCCGAGTGTCTCGAAGGAACGCCGCCACCAGTAGAGACCGCGTTCGTGGATAAGCCGATTGCTTGTGAAGATCCCCAGGTCTTCCAGCTTTGTTCCTGCTCCGAACAACGCCGGTGAGGCTACCGGGAAAACGATCGGATCAAGAAAGCGCTCAGTCTTGAACCCCGTACACTGGACCGCACCCCAGCTTACAGCGAGGTCCGCGTCGCCAAGCACCGAGCGTGGTGGGTCCGGACGTACGCGAACATCGAGATGGACATTGAGAGCGTCCAGAACATCTTCGGTCAGAAGCGGCATCAGCCAACTCACGGCCAGATCGGATTCGATATCCAGAACGACCGTGCTGCGCACAAAGCCGCGTCGAAGCCGGCCCGCGCCGATCTCAAGCGAAGACAGAGACTCACCCACCGTCTTGGCGAACAAGGCTCCTTCCCCGGTGAGCACGACGTGGCGCGCGTGTCGTTCGAACAGGGCTGTCCCGAGTTCCGCCTCGAGATTGCGCACATGGCGGCTTACCGCGGCATGGCTTACCCTCAACTCCTCCGCTGCGCCCACGAAGCTGCCCTGCCGCGCAGCGGCATCGAAAGCGCGTAATGCATTGAGATTGGGCAGCCTGCGCATCGCTCTAGCGTAACCAAAACGTAGCCTAGAGCAATAAATAATCGTTTGAGCGTGATTTGAATCTGCGGCCTAAAGGGTCTCCGAGAAAAGAGGCTGACTTCTTGGCTAGCACCCGATGAAACCAAACAATGTAATAGCCGCACTGATCGCCGGCGTGCTGATCTATGGGCTCGCTATGGGTACGACATACCCGCTGCTCGGTGTCGTTCTCTCCCATAAGGTGACCGGCACGCTGAACGGATTGAACGCCGGAGCGACGGGCCTGGGTCTATTGCTGGGCGTTTTGGCAATGCCGAGCGTCTCGCGGCGGATTGGCACCGGTATGACGATGCTGATCGGGGTCGCCACCATGGCGACGTCGCTGACCGCGCTTGCGCTCACGCGGGATTTCTGGCTCATCTTCGCCGCCCGCCTTGCGCTCGGCGTGGGGGCAAACTTCATGTTCGTGATCGTCGAAACGGCCTTGAACGTTTTCTCCCCATCCGACCGCCGCGGACGGATCATGGGCCTTTACAGTGCCGCTGTCGCCTTCGGTTTCGTCACCGGTCCGGCTATCGTGGCAGCTGCTCCCGATGCGCCGCTGCCGGTGCTGCTAGGGTGCGCGGGAGTGGCGGCGCTTGCGCTGTTGCCGCTCAGCCGGGTGCGCCGCCCGATCGACGCCGAGGTGAGGACCGCGCCAGCACGGCGGATGGGCTCCGCTGTCTTGGCGTTCCCCTTTCCTTTTGCAATTCTGTTCATTGCTTCGGCCATCGACGCGGTGGCGATCAGCCTCTTACCGATCATCACCCTGGACCAGGGATTTCCGATCACCGAAGGTGCGCTCTTCGTGACGGTATTCCACATCGGGCTGCTCGCAGGCCAACCGCTTGTCGGCACGGCACTCGACGTGGTCGGTCGCCAGCGCACAGTCGTCGTCTGCTGTGCACTCTCGCTCGCATGCACGTTGCTGCTAGCATTCTCCGGACAGTTCACGTTCTGGGCCGCGGCCGGGATCATGTTCGTGTGGGGCGGCGCAAATTATGGGCTTTACACGGCTGGCCTGGCACTGATCGGCGATCGGTTCACAGGCGAAAGCTTGACAATCGCCACCGCTGCCTTTGCGGCCGTCTATGCCGTCGCTTCAACCTTTGCGCCCCTGACCGCCGGGAGCGCGACCGATCTAATAGGCGCAACGGGCTTTTACCTACTGATCGCGGGCATCTATCTAGCGGCCGTACTCGTCGGTTCTATTGCCTTCCAACCTCTCGAGCCGACGGTATAGTGTGAATGCGCGCCGAATGCGGATGGCCTGACCTCACGCGATGCCGTCGTTAACTTGTAGGTACGCACCGCTCCGAAAGGCGCAAAAAATGTCGAACGGATGGGACGAGTCGGGGGAAGCCTGGATCGCGGCAATGGGAAGCCGAGGCGATTACACCCGGGAACATGTTCTTGACGCGCCGATGATGGCCAGGGTGCGTGGTCGCGGGTTCGAGTTCGCTCTCGACGTCGGCTGCGGCGAGGTTCTGCCGGATGATGCAGGACTGCGGCATTCCTACCGTGGGTATCGACCCGACCGCCGCGCTGATCGGGCATGCCCGGTCGCTCGACCCAGAAGGGGATTACCGGATCGGCCGGGTGGAAGCACTCGAATTTCCGGACGAGTCCTTCGATCTGGTGGTGAGTTATCTATCCCTCGTCGACATTCCGGACGCCGAAACGGCTATAGCTGAGATGGCAAGAGTCCTGCGGCCCGGCGGAGCCCTTCTGATCGCCAATCTGAACAGCTTCAACACGGCTGTGGTCGGTGGAGGGTGGCAGCGAAGCGCCGACGGCGAGATGCGCTACTGCATCGACCGCTATCTGGAGGAACGTTCGGAATGGCTCGCCTGGCGTGGCATCCGCATCCCCAACTGGCACCGCCCGTTGAGCCGCTACATGTCGCTGCTGCTTGCCCAAGGGATGATCCTTCGCCATTTCGACGAGCCGCCGCCCCTTGGTGGCGATCCCGAAAAGGAGGCGCGCTATAGGCGCATCCCTTACGCATTGCTGATGGAATGGGAGAAGCCGAGGACCTAGTGGATTGATCGGAACAAAAGAGTCCGAATTGGGATTCCCCTTGGCTTGATGGCCTGCGAGTCTACTGCATGCGCAGCGACATTTCCTTCACCGTATCTTCCGCCGAGCGTCGGCGATTGAACGCCATCACCGCGAACCCCAAGAGCCCGCAGAAACACGTCTGGCGGGCGCGGATCGTCCTTCTGAGCGGCGACGGCGTGGGCACCACGGCAATCATGGCCGAGACCGGCAAATCCAAGACCTGCGTGTGGCGCTGGCAGGAGCGGTTCATGCATGAGGGCGTGGATGGCCTGCTTTGCGACCGCTCCCGTCCGCCGGGAAAGACGCCGGTCCCGCCGGAGCGTGTTGCCGAGATCATCCGCCTGACGCAGGAGCCGCCGCCGCATGAGGCGACCCATTGGACGCTGCGCGCGATGGCCAGGGTCGCCGGCATCGCGGCGTCGACGGTGCAGGCGATCTGGAAGGCCCACGGTCTCAGCCCGCATCGCTGGCGGCAGTTCAAGCTCTCCAACGACCCGGCCTTCGCCGACAAGCTCACGACCATCGTTGGCTTGTATGTCGATCCGCCGGCCCATGCGGTGGTGCTTTCGGTCGACGAGAAGTCGCAGATCCAGGCGCTCGACCGCACACAGCCCGGCCTGCCCATGAAGAAGGGCCGAGCCGGCACGATCACCCATGACTACAAGCGCCACGGCACGACCACGCTGTTTGCCGCTCTCAACGTGCTGGACGGCACGGTCATCGCGCAGAACATGCAGCGCCATCGCCATCAGGAGTTCATCCGCTTCCTCAACCGCATCGAGCGCGAGGTGCCGGGCGACAAGGCCATCCACGTCATCCTCGACAACTACGCCGCACACAAGAAGGACAAGGTCCGCGCCTGGCTCGCGCGCCATCCGCGCTGGACCTTCCACTTCACGCCGACCTCCTGCTCCTGGCTCAATGCCGTCGAGGGATTCTTCGCCAAACTCACCCGGCGTAGGCTCAAGCACGGCGTCTTCCACTCCGTCGTCGATCTCCAGGCAGCCATCAACCGCTTCGTTCGCGAATACAATGCCGACAGCCCCAAGCCATTCGTCTGGAGAGCCGATCCCGACGACATCATCGCCGCCCGAAACCGAGGGTTCCAAACGTTGGAATCAATCCACTCTCATGATTGCTGACAACGGCCTTTGGCGTAGAAA
>NZ_JAAKZF010000044.1 GCF_011045125.1 Allomesorhizobium camelthorni
TACCTACCGACGGCCCAAGTGGAGATGGTCCCGGCAGTGGAGACGCTGTGTATGGCAACGTGGATTACACACCGTGGTTGACGAGTTGGTAGTTGCTTGATGATGTGCTTGGTTCGAGACTGAAGTAGGTCTAGGTCTAAACCTTCGTTTTTAGAAACTCGTGCACACACAAAAAGCGCTCAAAAGAGCGCTTTTTGTGTGATTCGATAATTGGACTTTATGGTGCTCCATATCGCACCACTTCCCGAAGGCTACCGGAGTTTCCGGAATCGAAAAAAGTGGCGTCTTGTGCACCAGATCGCACCACTTCCCGAAGGCTACCGGAGTTTCCGGAATCGAAAAAAGTGGCGTCTTGTGCACCAGATCACACCACTTCCCGAAGGCTACCGGAGTTTCCGGAATCGAAAAAAGTGGCGTCTTGTGCCCCAGATCACACCACTTCCCGAAGGCTACCGGAGGTGCAGGATGAGCAATTTAAGGCGTTGATGGAAGCGGCACAGTCGCGCGAGTTTGTTCAAGTTAATGCTATTGTGGATTGTAGCAGCGACAAAAAACCTAAGCGACTCTCTCCAGCAACAATTTCACCAAGCTAATAAAAGCTTTTCGTCTATGCTCTTTTAAGTCGTCTCCATCACACAATTTAATCACCTCTTCACTGTCCAGTTCCGCAAGTAATCCTTTCAGCTTCGTTTGCCTGACTCGCCTCACCATCTCCTTTCGTTCATCTTCGGCAAGATTGTTCCAATTGGACAACTCGTCCTCAGAAAGATCGTTTTTGAACAATTGAAGAGGTGCCCATTTGTAAAAATACCCAAATATTGCACTAACAGTCTCTTGCGCTTGCGATTTATCCATTTCTTCGTGGAGTGTTTGCACTTCCGCATCGCTCAACTCCCCCGACCATGAGAACGAACTGTTATGAATACTAAACCTCGCTCCCCCAGTAATAGCATATTTCACATCACCAGAAAGAAAGGCAACTAGGAAAATCGGAAAGTAGCCAGAGTGAACGCCAGGAAACAACCCTGTTGCTACGTGAGTTAAATTCATGTCGAAATCGTTATTGGCTTTCTGGAGTATGAGCGGTTGTGCCCACTCCAAAAACTTCTTCCACACAATACGCGACATACGGTTGCTAACATTTCCGCTAGTCACTTTCCACTCATTAGGGAAATAGTGTTCCCAGATGTCGAAATGCCTGGGAGCATCGGAAACGCTGTTAAAAAACGTGGAGCAGAAATAGCCAAATTGGTTGACCACATGATTCCACCAGCGCCGTTTGGTGTCTTCGTTCTTTATATTTTCCAGCCTGACTTCCGCGGTGTTAGCATATTCTTTAAGATCAGCGAATATCTGGTAGGCGCCGTGATCGTTCTGTAACAGGGCCTTGGTAGTCGCCGGTAGAAGTTCTTTCTGGAAATAATGCCACTCCCAGAATGAATAGTCGCTCGCATATATTTTATCTAATGCTGTCGATATACGTCTTTTAAAGGCAGGTAGTTTATTTAGGGCAGAAATATTACCTACCCTTTCCGATACTCCCCTCCTTTTCAGCCAATCTTGCTCAGCATCCCATAGACTGTCACTCCAGACAAACAATTTTGGAAACACGTAGTGACCGAGTGAGAATATGTCTCTTTTGTCTATATGGCTTTGATAGGAGCGAGCAAGGGAAACAGCCAAATCATAATGTTTGGTATTGATTGCGTCATCTATATGATTGACGAAGATTTCGGTATGGTCTCGGTCACCATGTTCTGATACTTCCGACCAGTACGATGTCCATGCGCGGACCATCTTTTCGATTTTTGATCTATTACCAAAACGAAAAACCTTTCGGAGACGCAAACCTTTCAAGAAGCTGATCTCAAATTCCGACTTGTGCCCCTCGGAAAATCGCAATGCTCTACGGAATGCTCGCCCGAGTACAATCACCAAGATTGTTACAACCAAGATTGCCAATATTTTCTGCCGTGAAGAGATATCATTTCCACTGAAAAATGGAAATAATCCTAGGCCGAATATCGATAGCCAAAATACCTTCTTTGCTCCAAATACCTCATCACTCAAAACCATCTTTTCAAATTCGCTTCTCTTCCGTCCATTGTTTAATACGTCCGTTAGAAAGACGATAGCGAACGGAATGAATATCGCCAAAATGCCAAGAATGACAGTCTGAAATAGTGATGGGTCAAGGTGTTTAAGGTACGGATCGAGCATACCTACAAAACGCTCGACGGCACATAAAGCAGTATTAAGTATTCTTTCGTACCACATCTTAGGAATTATACTCCTCCTCAGACAATTTTTCTAATTCCGCAACTTCCGGCGTCTATGACGTTGGGACTGCTTGCCTCATCATAGAGGGGTGCAGAATCACGACAACGTAACACGATTCGGTGCACCCTCGGTTGTCGAGGTGAGAAGGTTTTCGGTATCCGGCAGGCGGACCGACCCAGCTCTAAAATACCGACCTCGTTCCCTCAACGTCTCGTTCGAATGGTCGAACGAGACGCAGAGAGAAGGAGTTCTTTCCATGACATTGATGTTGCATGCCGGCGCGACGGAAGTCGCGTATGACGATCTGCGCGCGGTGGCGACACCACCCCGCACAGCGTCTCACGTGCCGGTGGCTCACCATGAAATCGTGGAGCTGATGCGTTATAGCCTCGGCTTCTATGGCCACGAGATCATCGAGGAGCACCACGCCGTCACCGAAGACGGTGCTCGTTATTTCGGTCTGTTGTCACTTCGTAGCCCTGACGGTGAGTACACCGACACCCTTGGTCTGCGGAATAGCCACGACAAGAAGTTCCCGATTGGTATTGCCTTTGGTAGTCGCGTCTTCGTTTGTGATAATCTGGCTTTCCAAGCCGATCACGTCATCAGACGCAAGCACACGGCTAACGCCAAGCGGGAGCTTCCTGGTCTTGTTGCCGAAGTGGTGGAGCCATTAAACACGGAGCGACAGGAACAGGCCGAGCGCTTCCTTCGCTACCGTGAGACAGTGTTACCCGATGAAGTGGCAGATCATGTCATCTTATCGCTCTATCGCTCTGGCGTCATCAACCTCCAGCGCGTCCCTGACGTGATGGAGCAGTGGGAGACGCCAGCGCATGACTGGGGTGACAAGACTCTGTGGCGGCTTTTCAACGCCGCGACGTTCTCGCTCACCGGACGGGTGGCCGAGAACCCGGCGGTGACGACGGTGCTCCATCGTGTCATTGATGGAGTGTGTGAACGCACAGTCTGACGTGGATACGTCAGACAACATCAACTAGCCCCTCATTATGAGGGGCTTTTTTTCGCGTGATGCTATCGCTGAAACTCCCGGCGTCTATGATGTGATGATGAATTGTCTATAAATCTACCCTCCTATTTCAATCATACAATGATTGCTGAGTTCAGTATTTTCCCACGTACCGTTGATGAGCCGAAAGTTAGCAAGAGCATTTTGTAACCTGCGTATATATGGAAAGCCGACTGGCGCACCATCAACAACAAATCTCCCGCCGTATTCGATCTTGAGACGTTCTATTTGTTCACGAAAGACCTTTTGCTCTTGATCAGGATCGTATATCAGTATTGTGTTAACCACCACAATTACTGTTCCGTTTGGCAGAAAATCATAGTCCCTTGGATGAAAGTCGGTATAAGTATTCCAACTAGTAGGACCGCCAGGTTCAAGTGTAATTGGTTTCTTGGATTTATCGGTCCAATCTATTGGTATATCGGATGCGGGCCATTCCCAGCCTGCTGGATGCCAGTTTTTACCATCCCAAACACTACTGCGATCATCACATGTTTTAATCAGCGACGAGAAACCATCTGACAGCTTAAGAGAACTGCCACCAAGGTTTTGGGCGGACCATGAAAACTCAAATCTATTCTCTTCCTTGTTAAATCCGCTTTTATGCATTGTTATGTCTACTTTTGGCTTAAAATCATCGATCAAAGATTTTGTTATCTGATAGTCGTTTATATTTTCGGTATGTTTTATTATCGTTGATTGCTGGTCTATACTAATTTCAAGTAAATATACCTGACGTGAAAGCGCGAATAGGGTTAGGGCAGAAATTATTACTCCGCCAATGTAAACGTACAACTGCACAGACTTATAGGTTTTATTGTTTTTTGTATCGAGATCAGACAAGATATTCCTCCGTAAGTCCTTGATTTACTTGACGTAGTATGTATTTTGTGCTAGAATGTAATATGTATCTCCAAGGTACTTTCAACGTCAACTCAAAATCGAGCTGGCGTTATGCTAGCTCTCTGGAGGAATATCATGGTCTTTAGCCCTGTAAAGTTCTTTCGTAGTTCCGAACACACTGATCCAATGTGGACTTCGTTCATAATCCTTGTAATATTCTCATCTGTTGCGGTGATAGTTTTAAGCACTCAGATGGTTTGGTCCGTTCTCGCAGATTATTCCATAGTGTCGAGTCGTCCGCCTACTTGGATTACGTTGATCTTTTTAGCATCAGCATACATTGCTGTGTTACCTTTCGTAATACAACTTGTTATTTTTGGGCTTAAGAAAAATAAATAGTAAAAATTCATTTCTCAACCATCCGTTTTGTACGGGTGGTTTTTTTCTATCAAATATAGAGACATACAAGTAAGAGCTCCACTGCACGCTTGACATGGACAGCGTAAAGTGCCGGGCATCAGAAACGCAATATACGCAGTTTATGTCATCAATAGACATGGTGTACTCCGTCGTGAAATGCCCGTGGTGATAGCCTATGCAATATGCCGGGTCCATCGTGGCATTCTCGCTTCAATCTCTGTAAGCTGTGCGTTAACCTGCCTATCAAAATGCAGGCTGTCCAACGAGAGCATAATTCGACCTACCCGGAATGTGCCAATCCATCCACCGAAGACAAACCCTGCAAGGCTTCCGACGACCGCACCAAGGAAGAGGAATACATACTCCGTTTCTTCGCTACCGAGCATGAGCACAACAAGGCTCCAGCTTACGCAGCAGCCAAGAACAATACCGAGTACGGTATACTGCATCGTCGCAATCGTTTCGGTCACATACACTATCCGATCAAGGCGCTTCATATATTTGAATGAAACATGAGTTAGGTTGTCCATAGATGTCTCTGTGCTTTATGGTATGTGCAACGATGTGAGCTGCCTGTATCATCATTTTCAAATGCGGTACATATCCAGTGGTGAAATAATCCGCGTATGTCCTTGGTTGCCGCCATGGACATTGAACACATTGTCGGCACGAACGTGCGCCGCATCCGTCTCGCACGCGGCCTCTCGCAAGAGCGGCTTGCGTTTGATGCAGAGGTGGATCGCTCGTACCTGGGGGCATTGGAGCGCGGCGAACAGAACCCTACAGTCCGTATCCTCGCTCGCATTGCTGAAACCCTCACCTGCACAGTCGCCGACCTTGTGACCGAAAGCGACACGCCGCTACCTGCGAACCTGCCGCGCGGTATCCGGCAAAAGGGTTAGGCTCTACGATATACTTATGAGATGATGCGGCATCGATGATGGTGGCGGGTAGGTGGATCATGTGGAAGATCAGCTTATTATAAATGACTTTGCAGTAATTTTCACAACTGGCAACTCTAGGCGTCTATGACGTGGCGACGGCTTGCCTCATCATAGACGGGTGCAAAATCGCGACAACATAACACGAGTCGGGGCGACTCTGGGCCGGCGCGGTGGAAAGGTTTTTGGTATCCGGCAGGCAGATCGACTGCTCCACACGTTCATCATCGGACAGACCGGTACCGGCAAGTCCACGCTACTGGCTTCGTTGTGTCGGCAGGACATAACGGCTGGTAGAGGTTTCTGTCTGATTGATCCGCATGGAGATTTGGCGGAATCGGTGGCCGAGTTGTTGGGTGAAGACGGCATCTATTGGAACGCCGCTGACCCAGCCTGCCCTTACGGATACAATCCATTGTCTTCGGTACCGCCACCTTGGCGACCACTGGTCGCTTCTGGGCTCATTGATACCTTCAAGAAGCAGTGGCCGGATGCCTGGGGTGCTCGGATGGAGCACCTACTTCGTTTTGCGCTGTTGGCGCTGTTGGAGCAAGAAGACGCCAGCATTGCCGATATCCTCCCGCTATTCCTCGACAAGGAATACCGAAAGGATCTGATTGAGACCCTACCAGAAGGACCGGTACGGCAATTCTGGACCGTGGAATATGGAGCCCTGCGTTATCAGTCCTCCAGTGACGGTGTTTCCTCGATTGCCAACAAGCTCGGTGCTTTCTTGGTGCAGCCGACAGTGCGGAAGGCCGTGTGTGAGCCAGAACAACCATTGCACTGGCGCCACTTGATGGACGAGGGTGGAAAGCTAATCATCAACCTGGCGAAAGGCCGACTCGGAGCGGATGTTTCCAACGTACTCGGTGGCTTGATTGTGTCTGGTATCGCCGGTGCGTCATACAGCCGGCAGGATCGACCGGAAAAAGAACGGCGACCGTTCTTCCTCTACGTCGATGAATTTCACTCTTTCACCACCTCCGCTTTCGCGGACATGCTCTCCGAGTTGCGTAAGTATGGTCTGTCCCTCACCCTGACCACACAGCACTTTGGAAGAGTGGAGGAAAAGACACGGGAAGCGATTCTGGGGAATGTCGGCACACTGGTATCGTTTCGAGTTGGTGCTAATGATGCCTCATTATTATCTCGCCAGTTCGGCACCGACTTTCCGAAACCGTCTGACCTCACCAACCTCGCCAACCACGAGACCTTTATCAAGTTGATGGTGGATGGTGCTCAGACGAAGGTGTTTTCGGCAGGGACGTTGCCGCTGTGACACGGCGGGCGTTGACCGTCATGTTCGTTAGCGAGTATTGAGCGAACCAGTCAGCACCCAGTAGGATGCTGACTTTATTGTAATTTCTCATGTGTAAGGTAAAATATAACTATTTGCGCTATGAAAAAGACAATCAATCTGTCGGTGTTGCGTTCCCAGCAACACATAATCACCGTTATTCATAACAGTGTTCGCTACAAGCTCTTTCAGATTTTGTTTTCTGACGACGGAAGCATGTACGTCAACTTCCCATATTATCGAAAAACAACTGGTTTCGCTGGAAAACTCCAGATTCCAGCCGGTTCTGTCAGTCACCAAGTGAATCTGACTGACTGCGCAAAACTTACCTCTCATCTTGTTAAATATGCACACCACCTTTCCGGACAGGCACATTTTTCACTCACTGGGAAGGTGAAGACGGAGATAAAAAAGCAATCAGTTCCGATACAAGAGCTGAATGGTCATATTTTTACAGCAATGCTACAAGGTATTGACGGATTCGAACAAGCAAATGGCAAAAAGTATGATCATGGCTGGAGCGATAAACGAACAACGGTAGAATTCAATCTCGGCACAATTCCGATTGAAACGATCAAGTTTGTTGCAATAATGCAGCCGCTTCATGAGACCGTCAAAGGCGTCCGTCCAATTCCAAATTCTAATGCAATAGGACCGAAATTCGTTTATCCAAAGGAAGGAGAACCAGGCCTAGGATTTTTACTAGCACCACCAGAGTCAAATCCTCTCGCAGGACATATACTCCAATTGCGCCTCCATATGATCCCGCATCTTGATGCAAAAGAAGACCGGTCGTTCTTTATGCTAATGGGAGGGTTTGACCCACTAGAGAAAATTCATGACACGACTCAATCGGCCGAGTGTCTCGTCTTGTCATATCCGGCAGAAAATGTGGACGAATTAAAGAAGGCTATTGGAAGCATTGATTTGGAAGAGGTGTAAAAGGAAAGGGGTGGACTTAAAAGTCAGATATTTCAAGACGCCTTAGGTACAGATTTGATTCTCCGCACGTTGATGGCCGCTGCATCCAAGCTGTTTTTGAGATGCACGGCATAGTGTTTCTCAATCATCTCCACACTGGTGCGGCAGTTTTTGGCAATCTGGTAGATGTCCGCACCTTCTAACAGTCGGAAGCTGATGTAGCTGTGGCGGAGCGAATAGAGGGTACGGCTGTTGCCCTGGCGATCTACCTTTAACCCTTGTTCTTCAAGGATGCGGTTGAACGCGCGTTTGTGATTGCTCGGGAAAAGTCGGTCGGTGGACTTGGGCTTGTTCCGCTCCTTCATCCGCTGAAATGGTCGCACCGCACCAGTGGTGCTTTTGCAGTAGCCCACCCCGCGCTTGCCGCGCACTTCAATCTCCAGAATGGTCTCTTTGGTGGCTTCGTCTTCCACCACGTGCACGTCGCGGTATTCCAGCCAATTAGCCTCATCCGGTCTGATGCCGGTATTGGCCATAAAGAGCACCATATCGTGCAATTGCTCGGCTTCGGCTTGCCAAGGCAGTCCTTTGGCTTTGCGAGCATTTTCACGGGTGGCTTGGTAGAGGCGCTTGTATTCCTCCGGTGAGAACCAAGCCCGGTGCGTTATCTTACCCGAGCTACGATAAGGGGTGGACATATCGGGAAGGCCGGTTAGCCAGCCGTGCCGTACGGCGGTCTTCAGCACCTGTCGCAAGGTGACGATCTCGTGGTGCATCGTGCTTTTTGACGGCGGTTTACTCATCCGCTCCACCCACATCTGCACCTGTCGCAGGGTTTCCAGCTCTTTTAACACCGCTCGCTGGTGTCGCCTATTCTGCTTTTCGACACACTCGGCCCGATGGGTCCGGTATTCCTCAAGCGCACTTTCGGTGATGGCAGAGAGCGACAGAGAGCCGAAGAAAGGTAGTAGGTGCGTCTTGATGAAGATCTTGTGCGACTCGACGCTCTTGGTAGTTCTCTGCTTTCCCTTAACGGCGGCGACCGCTCGCAAGAACCCCTTCGCCGCTTCCTCAAACGTCCGGTCTGAGCTGTCGCTACCGGCCTTGATACGGTGCACTCGATATTCCTGCACGGCACCTGATGTGATCTCGGACAACCCCAGCTCTCCGAAGAACGGAACGAGATGGTTGCGCAGACGGCTTTGGTGATCCTCGGTGTACTTTTCGTTGCGTTCGCCGGCGGTGATGACGGCGTATTCGCCCACGAACTTCTCTGCCACCTGTTTGAAGGTCTTCTCGGTCTTCAGCTCGCCCTTGACCACCTTGCCGCGGAGCCCAAGGTACCAATCCTCCGCCCAATCCTTGGCTTTAGCCAGACTCTCTTCCTTGGTGCTGACGCGCCAATTTTTGCCTTTGAGGTAGGTTGAACACTGCCACAAAGGGCTGCCTGGTCGTTTGTACAGATTAACCTTGTCGCCCAGAATCGTGTGCTTTTCGCTCATCCTCTCGTCCTCCGTTTGCAGTGTGTAGTTTGTGCAAGGGTTGTGCAACGGTGTCGAAAGGAAGAGAGGTCAGACTAAAAAATGCGTATGTGGTTGATTTTTAAGGGAAAGATGGTGCCCAGAGGCGGATTCGAACCACCGACACGCGGATTTTCAGTCCGCTGCTCTACCAACTGAGCTATCTGGGCCTGTTTCGATGGCCGGCTGCGCAGGCATCCGAAACTCGCGAGGCTTGGATCAAACCTGCGAAAGCGCGTGGGTTATAGCACGGGATTTTGCGCTGTCCAGCGCTGGCGCAGCCTTTTGAGGAAGAAACCGAACTTCGTTCGTTTCCTGCTTCGCGAGGCTATTTCGGCTCGCTTTCGTCGCCGTCTTCCTCGTCCTCGCGGACCGGAATGGCGTAGCTGCCGGAAAGCCAGCGATTGAGGTCGACATGCTTGCAGCGCGTCGAGCAGAACGGATAGGTGTCGCGCGACGAAGGCCTGCCGCATTCGGGGCAGGGGCGTTTCGGTCGCAGCGGCGCGACGTTGCCGGTTCCTTCGCCGCTCATGCGCGTGTGCCCGACAGCCAGTTGAAGTGCACCTTGAAGCCTTCAGCAGTCAGCAGGCCGACGGTTTCGTAGAGCGGCAGGCCGACGACGTTGGTGTAGGATCCGACGAGCTTCACGACAAATGTGCCAGCAAGCCCCTGAACGGCATAGCCGCCGGCCTTGCCGCGCCACTCGCCCGAGGCGAGGTAGCTTTCCAGTTCTTCGCGGCCGAGCCGCTTGAAGCGGACGCGGGTTTCCACCAGCCGCTGCCGCAGCTTACCTTCCGGCGAAATCAGGCATACGCCCGAATAGACCCGGTGCGAGCGGCCCGAAAGCAGTTGCAGGCAGTTAGAAGCCTCGTCCACCAGTTCGGCCTTTGGCAGGATGCGCCGCCCGACCGCGACGACGGTGTCGGCCGCCAGTATGTAGGCGCCGGCGAAATCCGGCTCAGCCTTCAGCGATTCGAGCGCCTTCTCAGCTTTTGCTTTTGACAGACGCTTGGCCAGCGAGCGCGGATGCTCGGCGCGCAGTGGCGTCTCGTCGACTTCGGCCGGGAGTGCCCTGTCCGGCTCAATGCCGACCTGCTGCAGAAGCTCGATCCGGCGCGGCGAACCCGAGGCGAGCACAAGCTTCTGGAAAACGCTCATCGTGTCGGGTCGCGGCCTGCGGCCGTCCTATTTGAAGCGGTAGGTGATGCGGCCCTTGGTCAGGTCGTATGGCGTCATTTCCACCAGGACCTTGTCGCCCGTGAGCACGCGGATGCGGTTCTTGCGCATGCGGCCGGCGGTGTGGGCAATGATTTCGTGCTCGTTTTCAAGTTTCACCCGAAACATAGCATTCGGGAGCAATTCCGTGACAGTACCCGGAAACTCGAGGACTTCTTCCTTCGGCATTCTATACCTTTGGTTTGGATGGAATTTCCGGCGCCGGGCCGGAATTTGCGCGGAACCTATATGATTATCGGCTCTTTGTGAACACGCTTAATCGCCCGCGCTTGGGGAGGCCCCGTCGGCGAAGCGCTGGGCGATCCTGGCCTTCAGCCGCTCGCGCACGTCGCGATAGGCCGCCATGATCTGCTCGCGCGTGCCGGCGGCCGTGGTCGGATCGGCCGTCGGCCAATATTCCACCTCGACCGCCATTGAGCGCGTCAGTTCGAGCGCGGCGTGATGGGCTTCCGGCGCAAGCGTCACGATCAGGTCGAAGTAACCGTCCTCCAGGTCGTCCAGAGTCTTTGGAAGCCGGTCTTCCAGCGACAGGCCGTCTTCGGCGAGCACGGCGTTGACGAACGGATCGCGCTCGCCCGTCCGCACGCCGGCTGACGCGACGAAGATCGTCGGCGCCAGGGCCTTTCGCGCCAATGCCTCGGCCATGGGCGAGCGCACGGCATTCATTCTGCACATGAACAGGATCGAACGGGGATGCGGAAGCGTCGAAGCCAGGGTCAGCCCCGCCAGTGCAGGACGCAGACCAGCGTGAAGACGCGGCGAGCGGTGTCGAAATCGATATCGATCTTGCCGGCCAGCCGGTCCATCAGCGTCTGCGACCCTTCATTGTGCAGGCCGCGCCTGCCCATGTCGATCGCCTCGATCTGGCTCGGCGTCGAGGTGCGGATAGCCTCGTAGTAGCTCTCGCAGACCATGAAATAGTCTTTGACGATGCGGCGGAACGGCGTCAGCGACAGAATATGCGTGACCACGGGGGAGCCGTCCTCGTGCGAGATGGCTAAGACGAGGCGGGCGTCGGCCAGCGACAATCTCAGCCGATAGGGGCCGCAGCCATCGTCGTCGACAGGTTGAAAGCTGTTCTCCTCGATGAGATCGAAGATCGCCACCGCCCGCTCATGCTCGATGTCGGGCGTCGAGCGGCCGATGGATTCGTCGAGTTCGACGTCGATCAGCCTTGAGCGTTGCCCGTCGTTCCGCGCCATCCCATGCTCTAAATATTCAGCCGGATGGCGACCGAGCGTCCGTGCGCCTCCAGCCCCTCGGCCTTGGCGAGTGCCATAGCGGCTGGCGCCAGCGCGCGCAACTGCTCCGGCCCGAGCTTGAGAATCGAGGTGCGCTTCATGAAATCCAGCACCGAAAGCCCGGAAGAGAACCGCGCCGAGCGGGCGGTCGGCAGGACGTGGTTCGAGCCGCCGACATAGTCGCCAATGGCTTCCGGCGTATGGCGCCCGAGAAACACTGCTCCGGCATTGCGGATGTGCGGCAGGAAGGTGTCGGCATCCCTGATCGCCAGTTCGAGATGTTCGGCCGCGACGCGGTTGATAAGCGGCACAGCGCGCTCGAGCGTCTCGACCAGGATGATTGCGCCGAAATCGCGCCAGCTTGCGGCGGCGGTCTCAGCGCGCGGCAGCGATTTGAGTTGGCGCATGACCGCGCCTTCGACCGCGCTTGCGAGAGCAGGATCGTCGGTGATCAGGATCGATTGGGCCGCGGCGTCGTGCTCAGCCTGGGCCAGCAGGTCGGCTGCGATCCAGTCGGGATCATTGTCGGCATCCGCCACGACAAGCACTTCCGACGGCCCTGCGATCATGTCGATGCCGACCGTTCCGAACACCTGGCGCTTGGCCGCGGCGACATAAGCATTGCCCGGTCCGACGATCTTGGCGACCGGCCGTATCGTCTCGGTACCGTAGGCGAGGGCAGCTATGGCCTGTGCGCCGCCGACCCGGTAGATCTCGGAAACGCCGGCGAGGTCGGCTGCGACCAGCACCAGCGGGTTGATCGCGCCGCCGGGCGCCGGCACCACCATGACGATGCGCTCGACGCCGGCGACAACAGCAGGGATCGCGTTCATCAGCACCGAACTCGGATACGACGCGGTGCCGCCGGGCACATAGAGCCCGACCGCCTCAACCGCCGTCCAGAGCGAGCCGAGTTCGACGCCGGCCGCGTCCGTGTAGCGGTCGTCGGCCGGGCGCTGGCGCTGGTGATGCGACCGGATCCGCTCGCGAGCGAATTTCAGCGCCTCGATGGTCTCGGCGTCGGCTTCGCCATAGGCCTTGGCGATATCGGCTTTCGAGACCGCGATGCCGAGGCTGCGCAAATCGGCCCCGTCGAACTTCTGCGTGTACTCGACCAGCGCCTCGTCGCCCCTTGCGCGGACATCGGCGATGATGGCGGCGACGGCGCTGTCGACATCGGGAGATGCCTCGCGCTTGGTCGTCAGGAACGCTGCGAAACGCACCTCGAAGCCGGCATCGGATTGGTTGAGTGTGATGGCCATATGCGCTCAGACTTTGTGGTGCGGGCGCGAAGATGCCTGCCAGGCGCCGCCGAGATCGGCGAGGCGGGCCTCCACGCATTCGACGTCGAGCATGATCGCGCCGCCGCCCGAGAAGATCAGTTCTACGATGCCGGCGGGCGCATCCATCGGCACGAAGCTGATGGCGAGCAGCGAGAGGATCTCGGCCGGCCGGTCACGGGCGATGCCGCTGGTCTTGGCATTGAGCACGCGATCGAAATGCAGCACGCTGTTGCGCCGCTGCGGGCGCGGCCGGAAGAAGAAGCGCGACTTGCCTTCCCAAACGAATCGGTTCATCGGCACGATGAAGCGCTTGAGCGAAGGGAGGAATTCGAGGTCACCGGTTTTCATGACGGCGTCCTGGACATGCGCCGACAGGATTCTCAGATCCTCTTCGTCGAGGGCGACAAGTTTCAACTGGTCCATGTCTCAACGCCTGTGGAAGGTGATCGCGCCTGCCGCCTTGTTAGGCGGTCTCGGCGAAGCGCGCAACCGAGGGAGATGCGGGGCCTTACGACGATATGCGCTCGATGGTCGCGCCGCAGCCGGAAAGCTTTTCCTCCAGCCGTTCGAACCCACGGTCGAGATGGTAGACCCGGTTGACCACCGTCTCGCCTTCGGCCGCCAGCCCGGCGATCACCAGCGAAACCGAGGCGCGCAGATCCGTCGCCATCACCGGTGCGCCCTTGAGCTTCCGCACGCCGTCGACGATCGCCGTCTGTCCGGCCAGGGTTATGTGCGCGCCGAGCCGGGCGAGCTCCTGCACATGCATGAAGCGGTTCTCGAAGATGGTCTCGGTGATCCGCGACTTTCCCTCGGCCATGGTCATCAGCCCCATGAACTGTGCCTGCAAGTCGGTCGGAAAGCCCGGGAAAGGCTCCGTCGTCACGTCGACCGGCGCGATGCCCGAGCCGTTGCGCCTGACACGGATACCGGAATTGACCGGGATGATTTCGGCGCCTGTCTGCGCGATCACGTCGAGTGCACCCTGCAGCAGGTCGGCGCGCGCGCCCTCGAGGATAACGTCGCCGCCGGCCATGGCGACCGCCATGGCGTAGGTGCCGGTCTCGATGCGGTCGGGAATGACCTGGTGGCGCGCGCCGGACAGCGCATCGACGCCGTCGATCACGATTGTCGAGGTGCCTGCGCCGGTGATCTTTGCGCCCATGGCGTTGAGACACTCGGCGAGATTGACGATTTCGGGCTCGCGAGCGGCGTTTTCTAGCACCGTCTCGCCCTTGGCAAGCGACGCCGCCATTATCAGCACATGAGTGGCCCCTACGGACACTTTGGGGAACACGTACCGGTTGCCGGTGAGACGCCCGTTCGTTTTGGCGATGACATAGCCGTTTTCGACGTCGATACGGGCGCCGAGCGCCTGCAATCCTTCGAGAAACAGATCGACCGGACGCGTGCCGATGGCGCAGCCGCCGGGCAGCGACACTTTCGCCTCGCCCATCCGGGCAAGCAGCGGTCCGATCACCCAGAAGCTGGCGCGCATCTTCGACACGAGCTCATAGGGGGCGGTGGTGTCGACGATGCTGCGGGCAGTGAAATTGATCGTGCGCGAATAGCCTTCGTTCTGGCGCTCACGGCGGCCGTTGACGGAATAGTCGACGCCGTGATTGCCGAGGATGCGGATCAACTGTTCCACATCGGCGAGATGCGGCACGTTTTCGAGCGTCAGCGTGTCGTCGGTCAGAAGCGACGCGATCATCAGCGGCAGGGCGGCGTTCTTCGCGCCCGAGATCGGGATACGGCCATTGATCCGATTGCCACCGACGATTCTGATGCGGTCCATGAAATTCGTTTCTCCGGGAGTTTTCCCGGCTGTTGATCGTTGCCCGAACGGCCCGTCTAGACCATCACGTAAATCGGTTCAAGAAATAGGATTTGCCCCCGGGGCCCCTTAAGAGCGGCGTCACAGTTCCATCTTTGGTTGCCCTGATGCGATCTCAATCCCCTCCGGCCGGCTGTCGGCCTCGCCGGTGCGGCGCGAACGCGCCTGCGCCTTTCGCTTCTGGAGATTGGCGCGGAGTTCCTCGGCGAGCCTTTTCTTGCGCTCGGCGCTGCTATCCGTTTGGCCGCTGGCGGTGTTTTTCCTGTTCATCCGGCTGTTTCGTCGCAAACTGCTTCGGCTTCATTGAAATAACTATCATTGTGGCCGCGCAATGTCGAAAACACCGGGCTTGAAAACTGTCCGCAGCTAACTTGCGCTTGCCTGATTGATATGGCAGAAGTCCGCCGCATTCGGCAGCTGCGGTAGCTCAGTGGTAGAGCACTCCCTTGGTAAGGGAGAGGTCGAGAGTTCAATCCTCTCTCGCAGCACCAGCCCATCCCGCTGAAATCGTTAGTACCCTTGGCTTCCAAGGCTTCCGCCAATTCTGGCGTCACAAACGATGTCACAAAAATGGCTGGCAATATTCGGAATCTCAAAGAGCGGAATAGGCGCTATTCCGCGCGTGGTTCGGAATTGCGGCACTTAGTCGGGAAAACAGAACTAGAGACTCAGCTTGGCGATGACCGGCGGCAAGCGCTCGCAAAACTTCCAGGAGCGGTCGCCGCTCTCCAGGCCAAAAATTTCCGTCGCCGAAGGAAAGGCTAACGCCGGAGGGCCGATTGCGACGCGTTATCACATGACGGTCGAAGAGATTGCCTTTGCAAACTATCTCACTGACGGCCTTCGATCAGGGAAATCGTGACCAAGCCCCCCGCTTCTAAAGTCTAACGAGAGTGCCCTAAGCGGCGGCGTCGCCATCGCGACTCGCTTGCGCATCGCGATAGAATCGCCCGAGAAGAAGCGGCGTCAGATACATCGGGATTTGGTAGCAGCCGATAAAGAGAAGTAGCGGATCGGTAACGGCGGCAGGCAACGCCGTCAAGAACAGCGCTATGTTGCGGTTGCCGGCCACGATGGCGAGAGGGGCTGCGAGCCTCCGCCTGCCGCTGCGGCGCAGAAGCGTTGCCATGATGATCTGAAGGCCGAAATTCGCGCTGAAGGCTACTGCGAGATTGATCGCAAAACCGGGGGAATCGGAAAAGATCGCCGGCCCGACCGCCGACATAAGTCCGATAACCACCACGGCCATTGCGATGGCTGACGCGCCGTCTATCGCCTGTAGTCCATTGGCGCTCAAGTCGTTGAGAAAGCGCCAGCGCAGGATGAATGCCAGCCCGCTCGCCGCAAAGATGATCAGGACCAAGCGGCCGGCCGCTGTGAAAACCTGCGACGGATTGTCGAGCGCAGGAGTGAGCCAGAACGCCGGTAGCACGGTCAGTGGCAGCAACGCCGTGCCCACGATCAGCAGGCGAAGCGCTGGCGCTGGATCGTGGCCGGTCATGGCGGTCAGGTTCGGGCTGCCCGAAATCGGCGATGCGGCGGCCATGAGCACCAGCGCGGTCGGCAATATCCCGGTCCAACCGATGCCAACCATGAAGACGATAAGCGCGACTGGAAACAGCACCTGGAATACCAGCACGACGCCAACCGAAAATCCGATATCGCGCGCGGCGCCAAGCGCCTGACGCGGGCCGACGCGGAACGCCGCGAGGAACAGCAGGGCAGCAACCATCTCACCGATCCACGGCTTCAACGCGAGCGCAAAGCCGGGCAGCGCGATGCCGGCGACCAGTCCGAGCACCAGCAGCAGGCGACCGTGCTTTGCGGCCTGGTTGAGGAGCGCGCCGAACAACTAGCGCGCCTGCCGCATGTTGTTGGGCAGCCAGGTCGCCAACTCCGGAAAGGCGATCAGGATCAACACCATGAGCATCATGATCAGGAACATCGGAAACGCCGCGCGTGCGATGAACCCCATCGAATGGCCGGTCATGCCCTGCAGCACGAACAGGTTGAAGCCGATCGGTGGGGTTATCTGCGCCATCTCGACAACAACGACGATGAATATGCCAAACCAGATAATGTCGATCCCCACCTGACGGATCATCGGTTCGACGATGGCGATGGTGAGCACCACGACGGAAATCCCGTCGAGGAAGCAGCCAAGGATGATGTAGAAGACCAGAAGGACCATCAGCAGTTCGAATCGGCTGAGTTCGATCGAGGCGATCCATTCGGCAAGCGCTCGCGGCAGCCCGGTGAAGCCCATCGACAGCGACAGGAAAGCCGCGCCCGCAAGGATCAGCGCGATCATAGCCGACGTTCTCGTCGCGCCCATCAGGCTCTCGAAGAAATTCCCGGCCGTCAGCGCGCCTTGCGCGGCAGCGAGCGCCAGCGAGCCGATAACGCCGATCGCGGCGGCTTCGGTCGCGGTTGCAACGCCCAGATACATGGAGCCGATCACGGCGGTTATCAGAAGCAGGACGGGGACCAGGAACCGCGACCGCTTCACCTTGTCCCAAAAAGGCAGCGTCGGCTCGGCGGCCGGATTGTAGTCCTTGGAGACCATCGAGGCGGTGACGACGTAGCACATGAAAAGGGTCGCCAGCACGAGCCCGGGAATGACGCCCGCGATGAACAGCTTGGTGATCGATTCGTTGATTGCCACGCCATAGACGATCAGCGTCAGCGACGGTGGGATCATCAGGCCGAGCGTCGCCGCGCCGGCAAGCGTTCCGATTGTTAGGCGCTCGGGATAGTTCCGTTTGCGCAGTTCGGGGATGGTCATCTTGCCGACCGTCGTCAGCGTGGCGGCGGAGGAGCCGGAGACCGCGGCAAAGATCGTGCAGCCAGCGACATTGGTGTGGAGCAGGCCGCCCGGCAGCCTTCCCATCCACGGAGCGAGCCCCTTGAACATGTCTTCCGACAGCCGTGTCCGGTAGAGAATTTCTCCCATCCAGATGAACATCGGCAGCGCCGTCAGAGACCAGGATGACGATGAGCGCCAGATCACCGTCATCATCGCGTCGCCAGCCGGGCGGCTGGTGAACATCTCCATGCCGACATAGGCGACGCCAAGCAGGGCGAGCCCTATCCAGACGCCGGATCCGAGCAGCAGGAAGAGGACGAAAAGAAAGATGCCGATGGCGTAGAAAGGTTCCATCGGCGCTATTCCGCGTGGCTCTGTTCGGCGAGGCCGTCGCGGATATTGTCGCGTCCGGTGACCAGCAGGGTGACGAGATTGTCGATCAGAAGGATTGCGAGAATGACCGCGCCGACCGCCATCGGCGTTTGCGCGATCCACAAAGGTGTCACGTCCTGGCCCTGGCTGACATCGTTCAGCCTCCACGACCAGTAGACCATCTTGACCGCATACCAGGCGAGATAGGTCGAAGCCGCCGAAGCGATGGCGAGCGACCAGAGTTCGCCCCAGAAGCGCCTTCCGCCGAGTGCGTTTAGGAGCAGGCCGACGCGAATATGCGCGCCGCGGTTCAGCGTATGTGCGAAGGCCAGGAACGACGCCGCGGCCATGAAGTAGCCGGCATATTCGTTGGAGCCGTGGAAGGGGATGCCCATCCAGCGGGCGACGACCTGCGCCGTGATGACGACCAATATCGCGACCAGGCACAGGGCCGACAGCCACGCTGCGAAATCATAGACGAAGTCGAGGCTGCGGCGGATTATGCGGGCTTCGCCGTCCACTGTGCGCTCCTGGGTTGTCAATGAAGAAGCAGGCCCGGCGACGTCGCCGGGCCCTGGTCTGACCGGAGTCGTCAGTTAGCGCGGTAAGCTTCGATGATCGCCTTGCCGTCGTCGCCGGCGCTTTTCAGCCACTCGTCGGTCATGGTCTGGCCGAAACCTTCGAGTTCCTTCGCCAGTTGCTCGCTGGGCGGCGACACCTTCATGCCGTTCTCTTCCAGCGTTTTGAGGTAGCCTCCGGAAAGCTCCTTCACCTTGGCGAGGCCGTCCGCAGCCGCCTTTTCACCGCAGGTGGTGATTGCCGTCTTGGATGCGTCGTCGAGCGCGGTCCAGGCGTCCTTGTTGACGAAGACGACGTTGCGCGGCAGCCAGGCCTGCACGTCGTAAAAATGCGTGAGCTGTTCCCAGACCTTCGAATCGACGCCCGTTGCGCCGGACGAGATAAAGCTTTCGACGACGCCGGTCGCCAGCGCCTGGCTGAGTTCGGCCGCTTCGATCTGCACTGGCGCCATACCGGCGAGTTCGGCGATGCGCGCGGTTGCCGCATTATAGGAGCGGAATTTCACGCCCTTCAGATCGGCAACCGAATTGACGTCCTTCTTCATGTAGAGGCCCTGCGCCGGCCACGGCACGGCGTAAACGTAGACCAGGTTTTCCGCATCGAGCGCCGTCTTGAGCTTGTCGCTCGCTGCGGCCCACAGCTTTTCCGAGGCGTCGAAGGACGTGGCAAGGAAGGGAATCGAATCGATCCCGTAGAGCGGGTTTTCATTGGCATGCGCCGAAAGTAGCCGCTCGCCGATGGGCGCCTGACCGGTCTGCACCGCCCGCTTGATGTCGTTGCCGCCGAACAGCGAGCCGCCGGCATGGGTGACGATCTCCAGCGTGCCGCCTGTGCCTTCGCCGACGCATTTCGCAAACGCTGCCGCGTTCTCGGAATGGAAATTGGTCGCGGGATAAGCCATCGGCATATCCCATTTTTCCGCAGAAGCGGCGCTCGCGGAAACCACCGCAAACGCCGTCGCCGCCATCAGGCGTGCAAAATACTTCATTGTGAATCTCCCATTCAATTCGATTTGTTACCGCCTAGTGAAACGTGAAGGGGCATAGGGCGCAAGGTCTAAGTTCGGTGGTTGGCCCGAAACCAGTTGCGCGAGCAACCTGCCGGTCTTTGGCCCTGTCGTCAGCCCGATGTGGTGATGACCGAATCCGAGCCAGGCGCCCTCAATGCCCGGCACGGCTCCGATTACAGGGATGGAGTCCGGTGTTGCGGGCCGATGCCCCATCCATTCCTTCGTGCTGCGCCAGGTCAGGTCGGGCATCGCGGCGCGTATGTTCCTGAGCAGCAGGTCGGAAGGCGCACGGGAAGGCGGGGCGTCCAGCCCGCCGAACTCGACTATGCCGGCAAGCCTGAGACGGCCGTCCATCGGTGTCGCGACGAATTTCGCCGATGCAAACATCACCGGCGATTTGGGCATCCGGTTCGGCTCGTGCAGGTCGATGTGATATCCACGTTCGCTCTCGAGCGGCACCTCAATTCCCAGCTTCTTGGTCAATGATCCCGACCAGACGCCCGCCGTGATGATCGCGGTGGAGCAGGAAATGGTTTCGCCGCCGGCGCGGACGCCTGCGACGCGGCCGTTCTGATGTACGATGTCGGTCACCTCGGCGCGAATGACGCGCCCGCCACGGGTCTCCACGTGTTTTGCCAGTGCTTTGACATGGCGTCCGGGATCGGTGATGCGCCCATGCCCGCCGAGCCGAACCGCAAAATTCAGGTCCGGCCGGAAGATCGGGTCATGCGCGCGGAGCGCCGTTCCATCGAGTTCATCCCATCGGAAACCATGTTCCCTTCGGATCGACCAGCCGAAAGCGTCGGCCTCGAACTGCGACCGATCGCGATAGACGTAGAAATAATCGCAAGGCACTACAAACGGCTCCGCCCCGGTCCCGGCGGCAAGCGCCTGATGGTCGGCGAGACTGTCGCCGGTAAGGGCGTAGAGTGCGTTGGCGATGCGTCGCGTTTCGTCTGGCGTGCAATGGCTGAGATAGGCGCTGAGCCAAGGCGCGAGCCTGGGGAGATGCCGCCATTTCAGAAACAGCGGCTGGCGAGGATCGAAGAGCATCCGCGGCGCCTTGCGCAGCAGGCCCGGCACCGTGACCGGAACGATCGCGCAGGAAGCGAGAACGCCGCCATTGCCGTAGCTCGTCCCTTCCCCGGGTTCGCCACGATCGATCAGGATCACCTCGTGACCTTCCCGCTGCAACCAGATGGCCGCCGACACGCCGACGATGCCGGCTCCGACAACAACAATAGTTCGCGTCATGCTTCAGTCATTCCTCCCGCCGCCTGTCTTCGATCATCGGCCCTCGACGCATAGCTTGGACCGGCCCGGATTTGTATCGCCGAGTCGCGCCTCGGCGTTGTGCCGCGCCGGCAGGTGTTATATTCGTCTGGATATATCGCTAGCCTTCGCTTAGGCTGATCGCGATCGACCTTGGAGAGTGGCAGAGATGGGCAGAAATGGGTGGAAGTTCGCCGCGCTGATTGGCGCGATGGTGATGGCGCTTTCATCTGCGCCTTCCGTTCATGCAGCCGAGAAAGTGGTCGTGTTTGCTGCTGCCAGCCTCAAAAATGCACTCGATGCGGTCAATGAGACTTGGCAGGCCGAGACGGGCCAGACGGCGACCATCTCCTACGCGGCAAGCTCGGCGCTGGCCAGGCAGATCGAACAGGGCGCCCCAGCCGATATTTTCATCTCGGCCGATCTCGACTGGATGGAGTATCTGTCGGAAAGGCAGCTGATCGTGCCGGGTTCCCGGACAAATCTTCTCGGCAACCGCATCGTCCTGATAGCAAGTGCGGATTCGGCAATCGAGGCGAATATTGCACCCGATTTCCCGCTAACCGAGCTTCTCGGCGAAGGCAGGCTGGCAATGGCAGACGTAAAGGCTGTGCCTGCCGGTAAATACAGCAAGGCAGCGCTCGAAAGGCTCGGCGTCTGGGTCGAGGTCGAAGACAGGGTGGCGCAGGCGGAGAATGTGCGCGCGGCGCTCAAACTTGTTGCGACAGGGGAGGCGCCGCTCGGCATCGTTTACCGGAGCGACGCCGTCGCCGAACCGGCCGTGAAGGTAATCGGCGTCTTTCCCGAGGATGCACATCCGCCGATCGTCTATCCTGTGGGAGTGACCGCTGACGCCAGCAATCCGGACGCCGCGGAATTCGTGAAGTACCTGCAATCGGCCAAGGCAAGGCAATTGTTCGAGGCGCAGGGCTTCACCGTGCTCGCTCCGGTCGCCTCCAACTAGCAATCACGCATGGAACTCACGCCAGATGAGTGGAATGCGGTCCGGCTGTCGATCAAGGTCGCTGTCTGGGCCATGCTGGGGAGCCTACCGCTCGGCCTGCTCACGGCTCTGATTCTTGCGCGCGGCAATTTCTGGGGCAAATCGCTCCTCAACGGCATCGTCCATCTGCCATTGATCCTGCCGCCCGTGGTCACCGGCTATCTGCTGCTGCTGAGTTTTGGCAGGCGAGGGCCGGTGGGCGCGTTCCTCGCCGAGCATTTCGGCATCGTCTTCTCATTCCGCTGGACCGGGGCGGCGTTAGCCTGCGCGATCATGGGTTTCCCGCTGATGGTGCGTGCGATCAGGCTGTCGATCGAGGCCGTCGACCGTCGGCTCGAGGCAGCCGCCGGCACGCTCGGCGCCGGCACGGTTTGGGTCTTCGCCACCATCACCCTGCCGTTGATCCTGCCCGGCATAATCGCGGGCATGATCCTTTCCTTCGGCAAGGCGATGGGCGAGTTCGGCGCGACCATCACCTTCGTGTCGAACATTCCCGGCGAAACGCAGACGCTGCCGTCCGCGATCTACACTTTCACGCAAATCCCTGGAGGCGATGCGGGCGCGCTACGGCTCACCCTGATTTCCGTGGCTATCTCGATGGCTGCGCTGATGGCTTCAGAAGCGCTGGCGCAGCGCGCCAGCCGCCGGATCGAGGGCGCATGACCATCCTCGTCGATGTCAGCCACCGGCTCGGTGGTTTCCAACTGGAAGCGCGCTTCGCAAGCCCCGGTCATCTGACGGCGCTATTCGGACCGTCGGGGTCTGGCAAGACCTCGATCGTCAGCATGATCGCCGGGCTGATCCGGCCCGACCGAGGTAGCGTTGAGATCGACGGGCGTGTGCTCACTGACCGGGCTTCGGGCATTTTCTTGCCGACGCATCGCCGACGCATCGGGGCCGTGTTCCAGGACGCACGGCTGTTCCCGCATATGAGCGTGCGCCGCAATCTTGCCTACGGAAAATGGTTCGCACCTGCGCGCGAACGTTACGCGGATACCGGCCGTATTGTGGAATTGCTCGGCATAGGCCACTTGCTCGAGCGCAGGCCCAACCTGCTTTCCGGCGGCGAAAAGCAGCGTGTCGCCATCGGCCGCGCCTTGCTCGCCAGCCCCCGATTGTTGTTGATGGATGAGCCGTTGGCCTCGCTCGACGAAGCGCGCAAAAGCGAGATCATGCCTTATATCGAGCGGCTTCGCGACGAACTGAAAATCCCGATCGTCTATGTCAGCCATTCGATCGCAGAGGTCGCCAGGCTCGCCACTGACATCGTCGTTATGTCGGACGGCAAGGTCGCCGCGTCCGGCCCGACAGGCGAGATCATTCAGCGGCTCGACCTTCTCCCGGCCGAAGAAAGAGGCGAGGGCGGCGTCGTGCTCGATATGACGGTAGCCGCCCACGACATCAGATACGGCGTGACGGTTCTGAAGTCGGCCGCCGGCGAAATCCGGGTCCCGCGCATCCGCGCTGAGACCGGCTCCGCGGTCAGGCTCCGGCTCCGGGCGCGCGACGTCATGATCGCGACTGCCGAACCGGTGGCGCTCAGCGCCCAGAACATACTGCGCGGGAAGATCGCGCGGATTGCCCATGCGTCCAATCCACTGGTCGAGATCCATGTCGATTGCCACGGACAGCAGGTGCTGTCGCGGATCACCCGCCTGTCGCTTGATGCTCTTCGGCTGCACGTCGGGCAGGAGGTTTTCGCGGTGATAAAATCTGTGGCTTTCGACCACGAAAACCTGTCGAATAGCTTGGCCGATCAAGGTTTCTGAACGGGAGCGCGCTACAAGGATGCCTTCGCTCAGCCTGCGGATAAATCTAGATCCCGAAGGCCGGATTGGACCCGGCAAGATCGCGTTGCTTGAGGAGATATCGGCTTCGGGTTCGATCTCGGCGGCCGCCCGCGCGATGGACATGTCCTACAAGCGCGCCTGGGATCTCGTGGACGATCTGAATCGGCTGTTCGGCAAGCCGCTTGTCTCAGCCCGCACCGGCGGGAAAAGCGGCGGTGGCGCAGCGCTCACGCCGCTTGGACTTTCTGTAGTCACCCGGTTTCGCGCTATCGAAAACGCGGCGGTCGCCGCCGCCTCGCAGCAACTGGCGGCGCTGCAGGCGGAAATCGAGGCGGGGTAGCCCCGAGGCGGTGTGGCCTTACGCTATCTGCCCAGTTCTATGCTTCTGAGCTTCGCAGCCTCCACCGCTTCCGTCACCAACTGCTTGAGCCGATCCTCGCCCATCAGCACGGCAAGCGCCGCCGCCGTCGTGCCGTTCGGACTGGTGACCTGCTGGCGCAGCACGCCGGGATTCTCGCCGCTTTCGGCCGCCAGTGAAGCCGCCCCGTAGACGGTCTGCATCGCCAGCAGTTTCGCCGTCTCCGCCGGCAGGCCGGCGCTTTCGGCCGCCGCTGTCAGGCACTCGATGAAATGGAATATGTAGGCCGGGCCGGAACCGGAAACGGCGGTCACCGCGTCCATCAGCCTCTCGTCGTTGATGGAGGCGACCTCGCCGCTGGCCGAAAGCAGGTCGGCGACGAATGCGAGGGTCTCGTCCGAGACGCGTTCATTGGCGAACGTGACCATCATCCCCTTGCCGATCGAGGCCGGCGTATTGGGCATGCAGCGGATGATCGGCGCGCGTTCGCCGAGTATTTCTTCGAACGTCGCCATAGCCGTTCCCGCGGCGATGCTGAGGAAGGTCGTGCGGCCGTCGCCGAAGCGCTGGTAGCCAGCCGTCACGTCGCGTATCACCTGCGGTTTGACCGCAAGCACGATCAGAGTAGGGACGACGGCGCCTGTGGGAATTTCGCCGGCATCGCTGCCCACCTCGCTGCCGAGCGCCTTGGCTCGCGCCCGCAATTCTGCGTTGGGCTCGATGACGAAGGTTTCGCCGGGCCTGAGCTTGCCCGATTTAAGCCAGCCTGAAAGCATGGCGTATCCCATGTTGCCGCAACCGGCGAGCATCACTTTCACTGTCATTTCCGAGCCTCCGTCTGCCTCCGTTTAGACGGTCCGGAACTCATGCGGAAGAGGCCGATCAGTCCGGATTGGACGCCTTGAGCGGGAAGCGTGCGGTCAGGCGAAGCCCAATGACGCTGAACACGAAGAACAGCCACACGGGGTCGGCGCGCCGGAAGAAAAAGCTTTCCAGGAACGAATTCAGCGCCGTGAACAGCAGGATCATCATGAAGAAATCGCCGAGGAAGATGTTCTCCTTGCGCAGCGGTATGCGCATGTAATCGCGTAGCGGTGCGATCAGGAACGCCCATATGGCCACGAACATTGCGGGCAGGCCCATGATCACAGCGATGTCGAGATAGCCGTTGTGGCCATGGACGATGCCGCGCACGTCCCATGCCCGGTCGAATGGCTGTGCGGTGCTGGTGACGGCGTCAGTACCCCAGAAGCTGTTGTAGCCGTAGCCCGTCCAGGGCCGTCTGGCGATCATCTCGCCGACGAACTCCCAAAGCGTCGTGCGCCCCGTATAGGTGAGGTCGGGGAAATGCTCCGCGGCAAGCTGCTTCAGCGGATCGATGAAGACGATGCCCAGCGTGGCGAGCGCCGTGCAGATCATGGAGAGCGCAAACAAAAGCGGCGTTATCAGCCGCATCCCGAACAGGCTGGGCACGACGACGACCAGGATCGAGGCCGGCACAAGGCCGGCGGTCGTCTTGGAGCCGGTGTTGATCATGAAGACCATCGCGCTGGCAAACAGCAGCACGCCGGTCGCCTTCCAGCCGCGGCGGAAGAGATAAAGCCCGCCGAAGCTTAGGCAGGCCATCACCGGGCCGGCGATGTTCTTGTGGCTGAAGACGCCGCGCCAGAGTCCGGCATGCTCGGCCTCGATGGAATCGGCCGTATGCATGGCGTCGTTCGGAAAGATCACCAGCCCGGCGAAGCTCAGCCCGATGACGAAAAGCCCCGCCACCGCTATGACGGCCGAGAACGCGTCGGCGTCGCGCGGTATCGCCAGCACGGTCGCCATCGTCAGAATGCCGATCAGCGTAAAGGAGGCGGCGCGCATCGCGGCATTCGGGTCGGTTGCGTTTGACGCCGAAAGCAGCAGGAAGCCGATCATCAGCAGAAAGCTCGGGCTGAATAGGGCGCTGACAACCCGCGGATTGGCGAAGGCCACGAGCGAGAAGATCGAAAGCGCGCCCAGCGAACCGAATCCGAGCTGATTGACGATGTCGCCGCCGTCGCCAACGGTCGTGGCAGCTGGCTGAAACGGCTTGAACGACACCATCGCGATCGTCAGCAGGATCGCCGCGATCGCCGTGGCTATACCGCTCCGCGAGAACGCCGCCGTGATCGGCGCGGCGTCAGTTCTTCTCGGGCTGACGGTATTGTTCATTGGCGTATCCGAACTCGGCCAGGACCCGGCCAAGCGCGACATGGATCGGATAGACGCCGATCGCCGCCGAGCCCGTGGCGGCCAACCTGGCCAGCGCCCGGAACGGTGAAGCAGCGAGGAGCGCCAGGCTCTTTGCAAGCACCCTGGCGTTGGCCAGCGGCGTTCCGGCGCGCCGCTTCTTCTCGACGAGCGTGGAGATCACGCCGTTGCGAAGGCTGCGTGCACGGATCCAGTCGGCTTCGACCCGGCGCGGCGGAACCGCTTCACGAACCGGCGCCTCGGCGCACCAGGCGAGCTTGAAGCCGCGCTGCACCGCGCGGCTCAGGAAGTCGGAATCGCCGCCACCCATGAAGTTGAATTTGAGGTCGAGAAATGGCGGACCCATTGCCGCCAGCACATGCCGGCCAATCAGCAGATTGCCTGACGAATAGAGCGCGCCGACCCTTCCGCTTTTCGCGTAAGGCGGCGCGAAAACCGGATGTTCCGCCCATTTCGAGTGCGTCGGGCTGGCGAAGACCGGCACCTGCGGCCCGCCGACGATGTCCGCCGCGTACTTTTCCGCGGCAGTGCACATGTTTTCCAGCCAGCTTCTGTCGGCGATCTCGTCGTCGTCGATGACCAGCAGATATCTGAAGCTTGGAAAGTGCATCACCGCCGTTTGCCAGCCGGCGTTGTAGGCGCTGCAATTGCCGCGCTCATGCGCGACGATAACCATCCCCTCAAGTGTGCCCGCCTCGAAAAGCGGCAGCGCGGCGGTGGCGCCCTCTCGCACTTCCGCCTCGTTTTCCATCACGATCACCGCGAACCGGCGCGCCGTTTCCTGCAGCCGCAGCGATTCGAGCGTGGCCAGCAACTGTTCCGGCCGGCGGAATGTCGGCACTGTCACAACCGCTTCGACGGTCTCCGGAACAAGTCCCGGAGACCGGCCGAGGATCGAAACCGGTCCATCTTTCTGCAAGGGCTTCATGCGAACGTCCGTCAATGCCTGGTTTGCATAGCACCGGCGGCGATAAGGATTCGTTAAACACCTTTGGCGGATGGCCGTTTGATTGTCGCCGTTTTGGTTCGACCGACCAGGCTTTTAAGCAAGGCTTCACTGGGTTTGGCTATTCGACATCTCCAGGATAGGTGAGATGCATCTGCTGTTTGCCACTTCGATCGTGCCCGACGGCGGGCTCGGTTCAGGTTACGAAATCGCCAACGCCGCGATCATCGCGGCTTTGCGCCGTGCAGGCGTTCGCGTCACCGTCGTTGGCTTCACCTGGCCCGGCCGGACCGCGCTGGATGCCGAAAACACGATCGTTCTCGGCGCCGTCGACGTTCGCAACGAGCACGCGTCGATCGTGCAGAAGCTCAAATGGCTCGCCAAGGCGGCGCTGACTGGCCTCACATTCTCGTCGGTGAAATTGCGCCTGGTCAGCCCGGAACAGGTTCGCCGCGCCATCGCTGAGGCCGGGCCATTCGACGGCTATTTGCTGAACTCGGTGCAGTTTGCCGGCGCTTTCGAAAGCGTGTTCGATGACCGGCCATCGATCTTCATCGCCCACAATGTCGAGCATGTCTCGGCCGCCGAAAACGCGAACGCGGCGAGAGGTGGGTTCGAGCGGCTGCTGTTCCTGCGTGAGGCGCGGCTTCTGAAACGCCTGGAGGCGCGGCTCTGCGGCAGCGCCCGCTTCGTCTTCACCCTCGCGGAGGAAGACCGCTCGGCGCTCGGCGTTGCTTCCGATGCCAAATCCGCCGCACTGCCATTGGTGACCCGGCCCGACGCGCCGTCGCCATCGGCCGCTCGCCGCTCGGAGTGCGATGCTGCCCTTATCGGCACATGGACCTGGCAGCCAAACCGCGTCGGTCTGGACTGGTTTTTGGGCGAAGTCGTGCCGCACCTACGCCGCGATTTCCGGACCAGCATTGCCGGTTCCGTGCCCGCTGGCGTCACCTGTTCCCATCCGGGCGTGACATTCGTCGGCCGAGTTTCCGACGCACAAGATTTCGTCCGCAGTGCCGCGGTCGTGTCGCTGATCAGCAGGGCAGGGACCGGCGTGCAGTTGAAAACGATCGAGGCGTTCGAGCTCGGCCTGCCGACCGTCGCCACGAGTTCATCGCTGCGCGGTGTCGGGCATGTTCCCGCAAACTGCGTTGTTGCCGACGATCCGGCAACCTTTGCGGCCGCGCTCGAGCGCGCTGCTTCGGGCGAAGTTGCCGATGCCGACGGCGCCGCGTTCTACCGCCGCCAGCGCGAGGAACTCGACGCGCGGGTCAGGCGCGGCCTGGAAGCGCTCGGCTACCAGCGGCACGAGGCGTTGGCATGAACATGCACGCCGCCAACGCCATCGGCATTTCCGCCTGGAAAACCATCCTTGGCATCTCGGTCGCCAGCATAGGGTGGGACGAGGCGATCGGTCTCTTGAACCGCATGCTGGCCGAACGGCGGTTCACCAAGGTCAGCTTCCTCAACGCCCACAACGCCAACGTCGCTTCCATCGACGCGGCATTTGCCGATGCGCTCGACGACTTCCTCATCCTGCCGGACGGCGTCGGCGTCGATATGGCGGCGAAGATCCTCTATGGATCGCCTTTTCCGGCAAACCTCAACGGCACCGATTTCATTCCGGGGTTCCTTCAGGCCGTCTCGAAGCGGTTGACGGTGGGCTTGCTCGGCGCGACCCGGCGCAACGCCGATGCGGCGGCCGGAAAGCTGGCCGCCATCGCCGCGCAGCACAATTATGTCGTGATCCATGACGGGTATTTTTCGCCGCAGGAAGAACCTGGCGTCGTCGAAACCATCAGGGCGTTGCGGCCGGATGTGCTCCTGGTCGCGATGGGCGTGCCGAGGCAGGAACTCTGGATCGCCCGCAATCTGACCGACAAGCACTGCACGCTGCCGATCGCGGTCGGCGCGCTGCTCGACTTCCTGAGCGGGGCGGTGCCGCGCGCGCCGGATTGGGTACGGCGCATGCGGCTCGAATGGCTCTTCCGCCTGGTAGTCGAACCCGGCCGCCTGTGGCGGCGCTATATCGTCGGCAACCCGCTCTTTCTCGCACGCGTCCTGCGCCAGAAGATCGTCGGCGAGGGCAGCCGGTGAACAGCCGCTTCCTGCCGCAAGGAGCGGTCGCGCCGGGGCTCGTGAGTCAGACAACGGCTTCGGCCATGGTCACGGCCAGCTATGCGCCCGATTTCGAGCGCTGCCGCTTGCTTTGCGAGACCGTCGATCGGCACGTGACCGGCATGGCGCATCACTACATCTTGGTCGAGCGGAACGATGTGGCGCTGTTTCGCCAGCTCGAAACGAAATCACGGACTGTGGTCGACGAGCGTGACCTGCTGCCGTCATGGCTTCACGCGGTCAATGATCCTGCGAGCCTGTTTCGCCGACGCATCTGGCTGAGTTGGAAAACAATGCCTCTGCGCGGCTGGCACGTTCAGCAGCTTCGGCGCATCGCCATCGCTGCCCATGCGGCCGAAGACATCCTCGTCTATTGCGATTCCGATGTCGTCTTCCTGAAACCCTTCGACTGCGCGGCGTTCCGCAGCGATGACAGGCTGCGGCTGTTCCGGCGCGACAATGCGCTGCCGAGCACGGGGGATCACGCGACCTGGTCCAGAAATGCTGGCGCGGTCCTGGGCATCGGGCATCCAGCGGTTTCGCCGCATGACTACATCTCCACCTTGATCGCATGGAGCAGGCGTGACGTTCAGGCACTGTGCGCGCAGATCGAGCGGCTGCACGGCCGCAACTGGGTCGAAGTGGTCGGCTCATCCCGCAAGTTTTCCGAATGCCTGATCTACGGCCGCTTCGTTGACGAGGTGCTCGGCGGCGCCGGGCACTTCCATGCTGCCGAGGAATTCTGCCGCGTCCACTGGACCGGGTCGGCCATGTCCGACGGTGAATTCCAGCGCTTCGTCGCCGGCATGTCGCCGCATCAGGTGGCAATCGGCATGCAGTCTTTCATAGGCACCGATATCGACCGCATCCGCCGCCTGACCCAGGCTGCGTAGCCATCAGACCGGCTTGGCCGGCATGCGCAGCGCCGAATAGGTCAACAGCGCCGACACCACATAGAGCGCGACAAACATTGCGTTCAGCGACCAGATGAATGCCGCGGTGTCGAGACTGTTCATCATGACGAAGTTCAGAAGCACGGCTTTCGCGCCCGCAAGCAAAGCAAGGTTAAGCGCCCGCACAAGCGTCTGCCCGCGCGCGAACAGCAATTCGGCCTGATATTCGATCAGATTTCGCAGGCCAGGCACGCAAACCGCCAGTCCGACGAGTGGCGCGGCCTCCGCGACGGTTCTGCCCAATGCAGCCGGGAAATAGTGAAGGATGACAGCCAGGCTCAGTAACGCAGCGGTTGAAACGGCAAAAATGCCGGCTTCGATGCCGCCGCGCATGCGCAAGCTTTTCAGCATGTCCGGCGCGCGCATCATGCGCTGCACCAGCATCATCGAAAATGTGCGGATCGGGATGGCGGTGAGGTCGACCAGCCGCATAACGATCGCATATAGGCCGGCAAGCTGTGGACCGCCAATTGCCAGAACCAGGAGCTTGTCGAACTCCATCTGCAGGTAGAACAGGATTTCCGCCCCCGCGACATAGAGCGAATCCGCAAGCCGCCGCCAATAGAGCAGCGGCCGGAAACGCAGGCGCTGGCGGGGGTAGAACAGCGCGACTGCTGCAATAAGCGCGATAGCGTTGACGGCGACATAGAAGCCGGACCACGCGGCCAGGCTGTCGGCCGGCCACAATGCGAACGCCACCGCGCCCGCCGCGCGCATAACGGTTCCAAAAATGGTCAGCGAAGCCGCGCGCCCGAACCGGTTCAAACCGTTGTTGACGATGATGACGACTTCGAACGGCCGCCACAGCAGCGCCTCGGCGAATATCACCGCCGCGAACAGGGAAAGCGCCATCTGGCCCGAAAAGAACAGCAGGTAAGTCAGCCAGGAGGCCGCCGCCAGAACTGGAAGCGACAGCGCCGCCAGCAGGACGAAACCCGCCGTGAACGTGCCGATAAGGTTTGGGCGGATGGTCGCCGTTCGATAGAGCGCCGAAATGAAGCCGAATGCGAGGATCCGCGACAGCATGACGCCGGCGGCCGAGGCGGTTGCGAAAAGCCCGAAATCGGCCAGCGACAGCGTGTTCGCCAGCGCGACGAAATAAAGCAGTGAAAACACCAGCCGGCCGCCGGCGCCGCTGATCGCCGCGAAATAATCGCGCACGAGGCCACGCCGCTCCGACAGGAACGCGCCAATTCTGGCGAAAGGCCGCCTTTGCCGGATGTCGCTTGCCTCGGTCATGTTTCTGCAAAATGCTAGCGCGGAAAGTTTAATGGCCGGTTCCGAGGAGGGCGCCGCTGTTTTCCGTAAGATGATGAACGCCTTTAGGCCGTGAAATTAACCTTTTGTTTCCCACGGCTGTTTAGCGTGGATTAACGTTTGCATTCACAAGTCCGGCATGCGCCGGGAAACGGCCGCAATCCATGTTCGACACCGACCAACGCGACGATCCACGGCGTGAGCGCTCGTTGCTTTCGTTTGGCGACGCCCGGCGCGGTGAAGGCGTTCCGCGGCGTTCGGCGTCGCTTCTTGCCGCGGCCGAGCCGCAACGCACTGACGATGCCGCCGCTCGCCATCATCTGGCCCGTCAGCGCCGGGAAGTGAAGAACGATCCGCCTCAGCCTCGTCGCGAACGCGTAGCGGCGATCGATGAAAAGCCCGCACCCAAAGCAGCGCCTGCGCCGGAGCCAGCAGGGATGGATTGGGTCAGCGGTCTTGTCCCTGGCTGGATCAGCCGGCGCTTGCGGGCAGAAGGCGGGGGCGTCGCGCCTCAGCCCGCCGTGGAGGCTCCAGCGGAACGCCGCGAGGATCGCCGCATTCCGAGAGTCGAGCATTCCGAGCCAATCACCGTCCGCGATGTGCCCGACGAGCATTGGAAGCCGCTCATCGATCCCGGCAAGGTCGTAGCCGGCATAGCCAAATCGAAATGGATCATCGTCAGCACCACAATCCTCGGCGCGGTGCTGGGCGTCATGATCGCCCTTTCGACCCCGAAGAAATACGAGGCGACAGTCGAGTTGCTGGTCGACCCGCGCGACCTCAATCTGGTCGAGCGCGATATCACCCAGAGCGGGCTTTCAAACGAGGCTACTTTGGCGATTATCGAGAACCAGGTCCGGATCCTGACGTCCGGAACGGTGCTGACCAGGGTGGTGGATCGTCTTAACCTCGCCAGCGATCCCGAATTCAACGGTGAGGGCAGCGACGGCGGCATCGGCGCCTTCATCTCGAACATCCGCTCGCTTTTGTCGCGCAGCGATGGCGACGATGGCGGCGACAGGCGGCACACCCTTGCAGTGCAGAACCTTTCCGAGGCCCTGTCGGTCGAGCGCGGCGGCAAGACCTTCGTCATCATGATCAGCGCGGTCACCAAGGACGGCGAGAAATCGGCCCTCATCGCCAACACCATGACCGATGTGTTTCTGCAGACATACGGGCAGATCCAGTCCAATACAGCCGGGCGGGCAGAGGAGGAGTTGACCTCGCGGCTCGACCAGCTTCGCGCAGGTGTCGAGGCGGCCGAGCGCAAAGTCGAGACCTTCAAGGCGGAAAACGACATCATCGATGCGCAGGGTCGCCTGATTACGGACGACGAGATCGTAAAGCTGAACGAGCAGCTTTCAGTGGCGCGCGCGCGGACGCTTGAACTGAACGCAAGGGCTGCGTCGACGCGATCGGTCAACGTCGATGCGGTGCTCGGCGGAACGCTCCCGGAGGAGCTGACTTCGCCGACTATTCAGGAGTTGCGCGCGCAATATTCGTCCTTGAAAAGCGACGCCGACCGGATGGCGGTGCGGCTCGGCCCGCGTCACCCCGAACGCATGGCGGTCGAGGCCCAGCTCGCGGGTGCACGCGACATGATCAACAGCGAGTTGCGCCGCATTGTTTCGTCGACGCAGACCGAATTGAAGCGGGCGGTCCAACTCGAGCAGGAACTTGCTTCACGACTGGCGCAGCTGAAGGTGCGCCAGGGTGATCTCAGCAACGAACTGGTGACGCTGCGCGAACTCGAACGCGAAGCGTCCGCCAAGCGCGCCGTATACGAGGCGTTCCTGCTGCGCGCACGCGAAACCGGCGAGCAGAAGGACATCAACACCGCCAATATGAGCGTGATTTCCAAGGCCTGGCCGCCACTCAACGCCAATCCACCCTCGCGCTCGACGATGGCGCTGACCGGTCTGATGCTCGGCTTCTTCGCCGGCGTCGGATTCGGCGGCATGCGCGGAGCCTATGAGAGCCTGCGCGAAACTGCCAATTCGAGCGAGACGCGGCAAAGGCCGCGCAGGCGCGATTCATCCAGCCCGGTCGGTCCGGCGAAAGGCCCGGAATGGACCGGCGCGCCCCGGCCGGCAGAGCAGGAAACCGGATATCATGCCGTCCGGTCGGAAACACGCAGCCGGCAAGCCGCTCCGGCCGGCACGACACCCGAGACGCAGCCGGAGCCGCAGACCCCGTCGCACCCTGATGACGCACTCTCAATTTCGAGGGAGACTCCGATGCAAGGTCCAGTCTACGCCTACTCGCCATTTGGCGCGCCACATACGGCGTCCGCCCCTACCGCCTATCCGATGCAGCCGCAGGCCTACCCGCAGCCTTGTCCGCCGGCGCAGCCGCAGCCGGCCTACGCGCAACCGCAGATGCAGCAGCCATACTATGCGGAGCCCAACGCGTCCGCGACGCACTATGCGCCGCCGATGGCTTATCCGCAGGCTCCAGTCCAGCAGGCGCCGCATTGGCAGCAGCCGCAAATGCCGCCGCAGTCCTATTATCCCTACCCGCAGCAGGGACAGCAGCCCACGGGCTTCTATCCCGGGCACATGCCGCCGCAGACGCTCTATCCGCAGCATGCGGCGCCGCAGTCCTATGAGCCGCAACCCGCGATGCGGCGCGCGCCATTCCAGCAACCGGAAGCTCCTCCTCCGGCCACGGAGACGCATCAGGCCCCGATCGATGAAATCCGGTCCAGCCTGCGCGAGTTCCGCGAGGCAGTGCGTGACTTCACCGAGGCCCGGCAGCGCCGCCGCTATTTCTGAGCGAGAAATTCCGCAGCGGTTTCGAGTTTACGCCACGCGACGCCGCTTTGGCGGATTGCGCCGGCAATCTTTCGCCACTATGCCGCAGACTGCCAAGCTGCAGTCAAGGATGAACCATGGCCGAAATCATTGACGGAAGAGCCGTAGCCGATGAGGTCGTGCAGACTGTCAAACGGCTCACCAGCGAGTTGGTGAACGCCAAGGCGATCACGCCCGGCCTGGCTGTCGTCATCGTCGGTGAGGATCCGGCGAGCCAGGTTTACGTCTCGTCCAAGAGCCGCAAGGCCAAGGAATGCGGCTTCCATTCGGTTCAGCACACGCTGCCTGCCGAAACCTCCGAGGAACAACTGGTCGCGATCGTCCGCGATTTGAACGCAGACCCGGCGATCCACGGCATTCTGGTTCAATTGCCTTTGCCTGCTCACATCGACGCCGGCCGCATCATCCAGACGATCGCGCCCGAAAAGGACGTCGACGGCTTTCATTACATCAATGTCGGCAAGCTCGGCACTGGCGAGCTCGACACCGCCTTCGTGCCCTGCACGCCGGCAGGCTCGATGCTTTTGATCGAGCGGGTGCGGGGCAAGGACCTTTCCGGCCTGAATGCTGTTGTTGTCGGCCGCTCGAACATCGTCGGCAAACCGATGGCCAATCTCCTGCTCGCCGCCAACTGCACCGTGACCATCGCCCACAGCCGCACGAAGGATCTGCCAGCTCTTGCCCGTACCGCCGATATTCTTGTGGCCGCCGTCGGTCGCCCCGAGATGATCAAGGGCGATTGGGTGAAGCCCGGCGCCACCGTCATCGACGTCGGCATCAACCGCGTTCCCGCGCCGGAGAAGGGCGAGGGTAAGTCATGGCTGGTCGGAGACGTAGCGTTCGCCGAGGCCGAAAAGGCTGCCGGCGCGATCACGCCGGTGCCGGGCGGCGTCGGCCCGATGACAATCGCGCTGCTTATGGCCAACACGCTGGTTTCCGCATATCGTGCCGCGGGCCTAAAGCGCCCGACATTCTAAAGCCAAGGTCCGAGCTTTGCCCCCGCCCCCTCTTGCTGTAGAACGGCCGGCCATGCCCGACCAGATCCAGGGGGGCCGGCAGTTCGCATTCCTGCTGGTCGACAAATTCTCGATGTTTTCGCTGGCGGCCGCGATCGACACGTTCCGATCGGCGAACCGATTGCTCGGCTACGACTATTACGGCTGGACCACTGTCTCGGCCGACGGCGACGCCGTCATGGCGTCGAACGGCCTGCCGCTGAAGATCGATTACAGCGTCGCCGACCTGCCGTCCGTCGACATACTGTTCGTTTCCGTCGGCCTGACCACCGAATTTCCCGGCAAGAGCAAGGTGCTCGGCGCGCTGCGAAGCTGGGGCAGGCGCGGCGGCGCGCTCGGCGCGCTGTCGGTGGGTTCTTATCTTCTTGCCGAGGCCGGCCAGCTCGAAGGCCACCGCTGCACCATCCATTGGGAAAACCGCGCCGGCTTCATGGAGAAGTTCCCGGACATCGAATGCACTGGCAACGTCTTCGAGATCGACCGCAAGCGCTACACCTGCGCCGGCGGCACGACCTCCATCGACCTGATGCTGGAGATCGTGCGCACCGATTTCGGCTCCAACATCGCCAACGGCGTCGCAAACCAGTTCCAACACGAGCGCATCCGCTCTGCCGGCGACCGCCAGCGCGTCGGCCCGGAACGCGACCTGACCGGAAAGTCGGAGAAGCTGCGCAAGATCGTCGAGCTGATGGCCGACAATCTCGACGAGCCGTTCTCGGCAGTGCAATTGGCCAAGTCCGCCGGGCTTTCGGTGCGGCAGGTTGAGCGTCTGTTTCTGCGCCATCTGACGGTCACACCTGGACGCTACTACATGCGGCTCAGGCTTGAGCGGGCGCGCGAATTGCTGCGCCAGACCAACATGCCCATCCTCGACGTAGCGATCGCCACAGGTTTCACATCGCATTCCTATTTCGCGCAGAGCTACCGGCTGCAATTCGGCCGCCCGCCTTCCGAAGAGCGCCGCACCACTTACTGATCGGCACGCCGCCGGGTTGCCAGTTCCCAGGCCCTTCGCTAGCTTGCGACCGCGAGCGAACAGCGGACCGAGGGGGATATCATGATCGCATTGTCACGTGGCGTGCTGGCGGCATTTTTGAGCCTCTTGCTGACCGCTATCGCCGCTTCGGCGGACCGCACGATCATCGTGCTCGATGCGTCGGGCTCGATGTGGGGCCAGATCGACGGTCAGCCCAAGCTCGAAATCGCACGCCAGACGCTGAGGACCGTGCTGCAGACAATTCCCGCCGACATGGAGCTTGGCCTGCTCGCCTACGGCCACCGCGAGAAAGGCAATTGCAACGACATCGAACTGGTGGTCCCGCCGGCGCCGGGCGCCGCTTCGTCCATCACGCTCGCCGCGGATGCGATGAAATTCCTTGGCAAAACGCCGCTTTCCGCCTCAGTCAGGCAGGCGGCGGAAGCGCTGCGCTACACCGAGGACAAGGCGACGGTCATCCTGATCACCGACGGCCTCGAAACCTGCAATGCCGATCCCTGCGCCGTCGGAACCGAACTCGAACAGGCCGGCGTCGATTTCACCGCCCATGTGGTCGGCTTCGGCCTCACGGCAGAAGAGGGCAGGCAGGTCGCGTGCCTTGCAGAGAACACCGGTGGCAAATACATCCAGGCGTCGGATGCCGGCGCGCTGAAGGATGCGCTGATCGAGACGGTCGTGGTCGCGCCCGCGCCGCAGCCTGATCCGGAACCCGCCCCCGCGCCCGAGCCGGCCGCGCCCGAATTCAACTTCGTCCCGAAGACGCTGCTGGCAGAGGGCCAGCCGGCGCTGGACGAGGCCGGAAATGCCTATGAGATCTACACGGTGAAAGTCGATGGCGCGAAGGGCGACCGCGTCGCGACCGAATACAACAACTACAAGGGCAGCCTGGAGCCGGGAGATTACATAGTCAGGGCGACGCTCGGCGAGGCGTCCGCCGAAATGCCGGTCAAGATCGAGGCTGGCAAGGTCACCGAGCCGGTCTTCGTGCTCAATGCCGGCATTCTGATCGTCCGGCCGCTGGCCAGCGAAGGCGCCGAGGTCAGCGACGGCGCGACGGTGGTCACCGAATATCCGGGCGGCGGCAATGCCACCAATTACGGCCTGACCAGGATCGTCCTGCCCGCCGGCGAGCAGAAGCTGACGGTGAAAATCGGCGAGGGCGAGGTCAGCGAAACGATTACGCTCGCCGCGGGGCAGATCATCGAGAAAGATGTCGTGCTCGGCATCGGCAGCGTCATCGTCAATGCGCTCTACGCGGAAGGAGGCGAAAAGGTCGGGGCATCCGGGCTGGACGTCAAGATTTTCAAGGCGAAGAAGAAGATCGACGGATCGCGTGAACAGGTGACCTACGGCTTCGGTCCGGATGGCAAGTTCGATCTTCCGCCGGGCGACTATGTCGCGATCGTGCGGATGGAGGAAGCTGAGGCCGAGCAGCCCTTCAACATCCGCGCCGGCGAAGCCAAGGACGTAGCCGCCGTGCTTGACGCCGGCGTGCTTGCGATCTCCGCGCCCAGCGCAAAACACATCGAGGTGTTCGGGGCCAAGAAGGACATCCAGGGCAACCGCAAGGCGTTCGGCTACGCCTTCGACGAGAAGCACCAGGCGACCTTGCCGGCGGGCGACTACGTTATCGTTGCCGATCGCAAGGACAATGGCGGCAAGAAGGAAGCGACGGCGACGGTCAACGCGGGCGAGCGGACCGAGGTGACGGTGCCGTAGCAGGGGGAAGGGTTGTGCGGCTGGCCTTCGGGCCAGGCTGTTCCAAAAAGGCCGATGATTAATGTCCAGTAGGAGCAGGCGACAACAGCGATGTGGCGATGCCAGCTTTGGCGAGCAATTCTGCCGCACCCCGGTCGAAGGTGAAAAAGATATCTCCACCCAGGCGCTGGCCTTCGAAAGCGATCACGCCGTCCGCGAAGTCGCCGCCCGCATTCGCCAAGGCGAGACCGGCCTCGACCGCAGGGCGGTCCAGGGAAATGGTCGGTATTCGCGCTATGGTCTCGAGGGCGGCGGATATCTCTTGCCTGGATCTCTTGTAGCCCTTGCGCAGAACCCAAGCGAATTCACAGAGCGTTGGTAACGTGACGGACACAAGTTCGGCCCGATCCAACATCTCTTGGGCGGCTGGACTTTGTGTCGGATGATCGTCGAGAATTGCACGTAGCAGAATGTTCGTGTCTACCGTGGCTTTCATCTACGATTAGCCCAGCCGTCCTCAATGAGTTCCTTGATTTCTTCGAGGGTCAGAGGCTTCTGGCCTTCCTTCTTCAGCATCCCGAAGAGGTCGGAAATTTTGCCTGTGCGGACCGTCTCCGCGCTTATAGTGGCTTTCCCATCAGGTAGAAGATCGACTTCTATTTTTTCGCCGGGCTTCACGCCCAGATGCCTAAGGACATCCCGCTTCAACGTGACCTGGCCTTTCGATGTAACTGTCAGAACAGTCATGGCAAACCTCCGACTTCCATGTAAGGCAAATCCGCCTTACTTTCAAGAGCGCGTCACGCCGTCCCGAACGCGCTCGCGCCATGATCGGCGCGCGCGACCATCTGGCGGAAGCCCGCGAACAATTCGCGGCCGAAGCCGTGATCGTTGGCCGACAGGTCGATATCCGGAACTTTCCGTACCGCCAGTTCGGAAGCGGGCGCGAGGACCTCCAGCGTGCCGTTGTCGGCGTCGAGCCGGATAATGTCGCCGTCCCGGATCCGACCGATGACGCCGCCTTCTAGAGCCTCCGGCGTCACATGGATCGCCGCCGGAACCTTGCCCGATGCGCCCGACATGCGGCCGTCTGTGACCAGCGCAACTTTGTGGCCGCGATCCTGCAGCACGCCCAGTATCGTCGTCAGCTTGTGCAACTCGGGCATGCCGTTCGCCTTCGGTCCCTGGAAGCGGATGACGGCGACGAAATCGCGGTCGAGCTGGCCGGCCTTGAAGGCGTCGTTCAGCGCCTGCTGGCTGTCCAGCACGATAGCCGGCGCTTCGATCAGCCGCCGCTCAGGCTTGACTGCGGATGTCTTGATGATGGCGTGGCCGATATTGCCGGCAAGCACGCGCAGGCCGCCCGTCGGCTGGAACGGCTTGGCGAAGGTCGTCAGCACTTTCTCGTCGCCGCTGATTTTCGGCGCCGCTTCGCGAATCACGCCGCCATCGGGGCCGAGCCTGGCTTCGATGGCATAGGGCCGCAGGCCTTCGCCCCACACGGTCTGCACGTCCTCGTGCAGCAGGCCGGCATCGAGCAGTTCTCGGATCAGGAAGCCTAACCCGCCCGCCGCATGGAAATGGTTCACGTCGGCCAGGCCGTTCGGATAGACGCGCGCAAGCAGCGGCGTCGCCTCGGAAAGATCGGAAATATCCTGCCAGGTGATCTGGATGCCCGCCGCGTGCGCCATAGCGATCAGGTGGATCGTGTGGTTGGTCGAGCCGCCGGTCGCGTGCAGCCCGACGATGCCGTTCACCACCGAGCGTTCGTCGATCATCCGCCCGACCGGCGTGTAGGCGTTGCCCATGGCCGTGATAGCCAGCGCCCGCTTCGCCGCCTCTTTGGTAAGCGCGTCGCGCAGCGGCGTGTTGGGATTGACGAAGGAGGCGCCGGGCGTGTGCAGGCCCATGATCTCCATCAGCATCTGGTTGGAATTGGCCGTGCCGTAGAAGGTACAGGTGCCCGGCCCGTGATAGGATTTCGACTCGGCTTCCAGAAGTTCGGCGCGGCCGACCTTGCCCTCGGCATAGAGCTGGCGGACGCGCGCCTTCTCGTCATTGGGAATGCCGGTTGTCATCGGCCCGGCCGGGATGAACACCGCCGGCAGATGGCCGAAGGTCAGCGCCGCGATCGCCAGCCCCGGCACGATCTTGTCGCAGACGCCGAGGTAAACTGCGGCGTCGAACATGTTGTGGCTGAGGCCGATCGCGGTCGCCATGGCGATCACGTCGCGCGAAAACAGCGACAATTCCATACCCGGCTGCCCCTGTGTGACGCCGTCGCACATGGCCGGCACGCCGCCTGCCACCTGCGCGATGCCGCCCGCCTCTTTCGCTGCCTGCTTGATCAGTTGCGGGAACGTCTCGAACGGCTGATGCGCCGACAGCATGTCGTTGTAGGAGGTGATGATACCGAGATTGGGCACCCTGTCTCCAGCAAGCGCGGTCTTTTCGGCCGGCGCGCAGGCCGCGAAACCATGGGCAAGGTTGCCGCAGGAGAGCACCGCCCTGTTGGCGCCGCGGCTCGCGGCGTTGTCGACCCGCTCCAGATAGATGTCGCGCGAATTCCTCGAGCGCTGCCGGATGCGTTCGGTGATGGCCTCGATGTCTTTCCTGGCGGTCATGGTGGTGCATCCTCTTCGATGATGCCGGAACGGGAGTTTTCCGGCATCGGCATTCAAACTACGGCGCCCAGAACACCTGTACCGGCTGTCGCGCGCGATCCAGCACCGCACGGACCGGCAGATGCGCCTCCGCGCCTGACGCTGCCTCCAGCACGCGGTGCTTCTCGGCCCCTTCAATATGGAGAGCGACGAAGCCTGCTTCCACGATTCGCGCCAAAGTCAGCGTCAGCCTGGGTTCGCCGCCGCTTGCCGCGTGGACCGGCGCGACGATCGTCTCAGCGAAACGGTCGAGCAGCGATTTGAGGTTGCCGGCGTCCGGAAAAAACGAAGCGGTGTGGCCGTCAGTTCCCATGCCGAGGATCGCCGCGTCCAGCGGGAGCGGGAGATGGCTCAACCTCTCGCCGGCCCTGTCTGCCGCGTCTTCGACCGTGTTTGCGTCCGAAAACAGTCCGGCGAACCGGGCGACCGCTGCCTTGTCTTGAAGCAGGTTTTCCCGGACCAGCCGGGCGTTCGAGCGCGGCGAATCTTCCGGGACAAAGCGCTCGTCTACAAGCGTTACGGTGACACGCCCCCACTCGATGTCCTGCCGGGACAGCGCCGCAAGGAAACGGCCCGGCGTCGTGCCGCCGGAGACGGCAAGCAGCGCGGTTCCGCGCCTCTCGATCGCTGCCTGCAGCACGTCCGCCGCAGCGCTCGCCAGCGCTTCGGCGAGTTCTTCGCGCGAGGCGAATTCGTGCCAGGTAGCGTCGTCGGCCATGCCACTCAGTCGCTCTCGTGCCACGTGCGGCCGTCGCGCTCGATCAGCGCGATGGAAGCGGACGGACCCCAAGTGCCGGCGGTATAGCCCTGCGCCTCCTGGTGGCTGTCTTCCCAGGCGCCGAGGATCGGGTCGATCCACTTCCACGCCGCCTCGACCTCGTCGCGGCGCATGAACAGCGTCTGGTTGCCGCGCACCACGTCCATGACCAGCCGCTCATAGGCGTCCGGATTGCGCTCCTGAAACGATTCCGCAAAGCTCATGTCGAGCGCGATTTGCCTCAGCCGCATGCCGCCGGGTCCGGGATCCTTGATCATGATCCACTGCTTGACCCCTTCGTCAGGCTGCAACCGGATCACCAACTGGTTCGCCTGGATATTCCCTGCGCCTTCGCCGAAGATCGAATGCGGGATCGGCTTGAACTCGATGACGATCTCCGAGACGCGCGAGGCCAGGCGCTTGCCGGTCCTGAGATAGAACGGCACGCCGGCCCAGCGCCAGTTGGCGATTTCGGCCTTGATCGCGACGAAGGTCTCGGTGTTGCTCTGGCCGTCGCCGAGTTCCTCGATGTAGCCCTTCACCGCGCCGCCCGAGGATGCGCCGGCGCGATACTGTCCTCTAACCGTCGATCTTGGAGCCTCCGCGCCATTGATGCGCTTCAGCGAGCGCAGCACCTTCAGTTTTTCGTCGCGTACGGAGTCCGCCTCCATGGAGCCCGGCGCTTCCATCGCCACGAGACACAGGAGCTGTAGAATGTGGTTCTGCACCATGTCGCGCAGCGCGCCCGCCTTGTCATAGTAGGTGACGCGGTCTTCCAGCCCGACGGTTTCCGCCACGGTGATCTGCACGTGGTCGATATGGGCGGAGTTCCACAGCGGTTCGTAAAGCGCATTGGCGAAGCGCAGCGCCATCAAATTCTGCACCGTCTCCTTGCCGAGATAATGATCGATGCGGAAGATCTGCTGTTCGTCGAAAACCGCGCCGATCTGGTCGTTCAGCGCACGCGCGGACGCCAGATCGCGCCCGATCGGCTTTTCCACCACGATGCGGGAATTGGGAGAAACCAGGCCATGTTCTCGCAGGTCGTTGGCGATGTCGCCGAACAGCGCCGGCGCAACCGCAAGATAAAAGACGCGGATCGCCTCATGGGCCCCAATCGCCTTCTTCAGCTTTGAGAAGCCTTCGCCGGTCTTGGCGTCGACCGGTACATATGAGAGCCGAGCCACAAAGCTTTCGACTTGATCGGCGACTGTGTCCTCAGGTTTGACGTGCTCGGCGATCGCCTTGCGGGCGAAGGCGCGGAACTCGTCGTCGGTCATCTTGGAGCGCGATGCACCGATGATGCGGGTCGGTTCCGAAAACTGGCCGGCGCGCTGGCGGTGGTATAGCGAGGGCAGGAGCTTGCGCTCGGCGAGGTCGCCGGTACCGCCAAAGACGATGAAATCGAATGGTTCGACAGGGATGATCTGGCTGGTCATGGTGGTTCCGTATACCTGACGGTCGCTGCTATAATCTAATCGATTTAATATGGCCAGTGTCAGACTGTCACATCTTCAAACTTGACACTGGCGCAACCCGCTTGTTTGTCGGGAGTGGTAGTTGCGCCTTGTGACGGTGCCGCAACATATGGCGGCACGGGCGAAAGCCAAGGAGAAATACCGATGGGAACGCATCTTTCCGCAACGGTTGCCGAGGGCCGCGCCTTCATGCAGTTCATCGACGGCAAGCCCGCGGACGCGCTGTCGGGCGAGCGCATCGACGTGGTCTGTCCCTCCGACGGCAAGGCGTTCGCCTCCATACCTGCCTCCGGCGCTGCCGATGTCGACCGGGCGGTAAAGGCGGCGCGGCGCGCCTTCGACGACGGGCCGTGGTCGCGGATGCCGGCCATGGAGCGCGGCCGCTGCCTGACCAGGCTTTTCCATCTGGTCGAGAGGGACGGCGCCGAACTCGCCGCACTCGAATCACGCGACACCGGCAAGCCGGTGCGGCAGGGCCGGGCGGACGTCACGGCCACCATGCGCTACTACGAATTCTACGGCGGCGCCGGCGACAAGATCCATGGCGACACTATCCCGTTCCTCGACGGCTATACGGCGCTGACGCTGCGCGAACCGCACGGCGTGGTCGCCGGCATCATCCCGTGGAACTACCCGCTGCAGATTCTCGCCCGCGTCGCGGGCGCAGCGCTTGCCATGGGCAACACGCTGGTCGTAAAGCCCGCCGAGGATGCTTCGCTGACCGCGATCCGCATGGCCGAACTGGCGCTGGAGGCAGGCTTTCCGGAAGGCGTCTTCAACGTCGTGACTGGCTATGGCCGTGACGCCGGTGCAGCGCTTTCGGCGCATCCGATGGTCGACTACGTGACCTTCACCGGTTCGCCGATGACCGGAACCGCGATCCAGCAGGCGGCCGCGATCAACAATCGCGGCGTAACCATGGAGCTTGGCGGGAAGTCGCCGCAGATCGTCTTCGCCGACGCCGACATCGAGAAGGCGCTTCCGGTCCTCGTCAACGCCATCATTCAAAATGGCGGCCAGACCTGCTCGGCCGGCAGCCGGGTGCTGATCGAGCGGCCAGTATACGAGCAGGTGGCCGCAGGCCTCGCCGAACGCTTCTCGAAGCTGGTCGCGGGCCCGCACGACGCCGACCTCGATCTCGGCGCGCTGATCAACCCCAGGCAGAAAAGCCAGGTCGCCGGCATGGTCGCGGCGGCCGAAGAGGCGGGGATTCCCGTCCTGGCCAAGGGTTCGGTGCACCCGGATGCCCCGTCCGGCGGCTACTACCACGCGCCGGTGCTGTTCGGCTCGGTCGATCCTGAAGCCGCAATCGCGCGGCAGGAGATTTTTGGGCCGGTGCTGACGCTGTTCCCGTTCGAGGGCGAGGACGAGGCGGTGAAACTCGCCAACGGCACTGATTTCGGCCTGGTCGCCGGTATCTGGACCAGGGATGGCGGCCGCCAGCACCGGATCGCCAAACGTGTCCGCGCCGGCCAGGTCTTCGTCAACGGCTATGGGGCGGGCGGCGGCATCGAACTGCCCTTCGGCGGCTTCAAGAAATCCGGCCACGGCCGCGAGAAGGGCTTCGAGGCGCTGTACGACATGAGCGCGACGAAGACGATTGTTTTCAATCATGGGTAAAAATGCATGCGTCTGAAAGACAAGGTCGCCATCATCACCGGCGCGGCGTCGGGTTTCGGCGAGGGTATGGCCAAGCGCTTTGCGGAAGAGGGCGCGAAAGTCGTCGTTGCCGACCTGAACGCCAAGGGCGCGGAGCGCGTCGCGGCCGAGATCGGCGAGGCGGCGATCGCGGTGACCACCGATGTTTCGCTGCAATCGGAATTCGACCAGATGGTGGCGGCGGCGATGGCCGCCTTCGGCCGCATCGACATCATGGTCAACAATGCCGGCTACACGCATCGGAACGGCGACATGCTCGCGGTCGAAGAGGACGTGTTCGACCTGATCACCGCCGTCAACATGAAGGCGATCTACCACTCCGCCCGCGCCGTGGTGCCGATCATGGAAGCGCAGGGCGGCGGCGTCATCCTCACCACCGCCTCGACCGCGGGCCTCAGGCCGCGCCCGGGACTGACCTGGTACAACGCCTCCAAGGGTTGGGCGATCACCGCGACCAAATCGATGGCGATCGAGCTTGCGCCGAAGAACATCCGCGTCAACTGCCTCTGTCCGGTGGCGGGTGACACTGGCATGCTGGCGCAGTTCATGGGCGAGGACACGCCGGAACTTCGCGCGAAATTCCGCGCCTCGATCCCGCTTGGCCGGCTGTCGACGCCGCTCGATATCGCCAACGCCGCTCTCTGGCTCGCCTCCGACGAGGCCGCCTTCATCACCGGCGTGGCGCTTGAGGTCGATGGCGGGCGGTGTATTTGAACAATGGCTCCTCAATCTCCCCCGCAAGGGGGAGACCACGCACGCTTCATCATCGCCACGCTGCCTTTCAGCCCTGGCCATTGTCAAAGAACGCTCCCTTTGAAGGGAGAAGTCGGGAAGCGGGGCGCGAGGCCAACGCCTTCCTAATTTTTATACGT
>NZ_JAAKZF010000045.1 GCF_011045125.1 Allomesorhizobium camelthorni
GACTACCGTTGGCGCGCCATTCTGGCGCTGCTCATCACCAGCAAACTGTTTTGTCTTCTTGGTGTTCTTCTGGTTTTCGCGCCGAGAGTCCTTTACCCGGATCTCCCAATTGTGCACCCGCCAGGGGCGATGCATCAGATAGAGGACGCGCTTGCCGACCAGCAACTCGCGGGCCTGTTCATGCTTATAGCCTGTCCGGCCACCTACGTCCTGGCCGGTATCGTCATCGCCGCACGATGGTTCTTCGACCTCGACGCCGACGACACCTCAGATCGCCAAGTGCCTTCACTTGCCGTGCGAGAGGCGCGGCATGTGGGCTAAACTCGCACTGAACCGGCTGATCGTTTCCCTAGCCGTCCTCCTAACTCTTGTCGCCGCCGCCGGGGCCGCGTTCATATGGTCGGGTTTGTACAATGTAGCCGCGTCGCGCGACCATTTTTCGGTGACGACATGGATTCTGGAAAAGGTTCTCGAACAGTCGGTCGCGACGCAAAGCGCATTCATCGAAACTCCTCCGCTCGACGATCCCGACTTGGTCCGCCTGGGCGCCGCTCATTATGAGGGAGGATGCGTTCCCTGCCACAGCAGGCCCGGAGAACCCATCAACGTGATCGTCAGCCAGATGCTGCCGTCGCCCCCGCATCTGGCCGACGTCGCTGCTGGGCAACCCCCGGAAGAACTCTATTGGATCGTCAAGCACGGCCTGAAATACACTGGCATGCCCGCCTGGCCCGCCCCCATCCGCGACGATGAGGTTTGGGCACTCACAGCCTTTCTGATGGAGTTGGCAGGCGGCGAGATGGACAACTACCGCCAATTGGCGGGCCTCGACCGGGTACCTTCTGGGGCACTCGCGGGGACGGAGCCGACACACCAAACAGAGGCCGTCACCCTGACCCAATGCATCCGCTGTCATGACGATGCGGCGGTGTCGACCATCAGCACTCTCGTTCCCCAACTCGGCGGGCAGTCGATCGAATACCTTGAGCGGGCTTTGAAAGAGTACGCCGCCCGCGTGCGGCCGAGCGGGATCATGCAGCCCGTCGCCACTCATCTCGATGACAGAGAAATTGCGAAATTTGCTGACTACTACGCCAGTCTCGATGTCCAGCCGGGACAGCACGTCATCGACCCAGCGAGGATAGCGCGCGGGCGGGCGCTGGCCACCGAAGGCGATCCAAAAAACGCGATCCCTCGCTGCCTTGCCTGTCATTCACGCTCTCGTGCAGCGGAGTTTCCCGCGCTTGCCGGCCAGCACGCCGATTATTTGGCCGGTCAATTGCGTGTCTGGCAAAGCGGCGGGCGTAACCGCACCGCATATGGCCAGATCATGGCTTCGATCGCCCGCCGACTGACCGACGAACAGATGTTGGATGTGGCGGCCTACTTTGCATCACTGCCACCGGAAGCCTATCGGAATGACGCGGCCTCGGCATCACCGGGTTCAGAGTGATGTGGAACCGATCTCTCCAGATTTTCGCCACGCTGCCCATTCTGTTGATCGCCGCCGGCTGCGTGGACGTGCAGTCGGCTCTGAACCCCGCCGGAGGAGAGGCCGAGCGCATCCACACGCTCTCCTGGATTCTCATCATCTTCTGTTCGGTTGTTTTTCTCGGTGTCGCCATAGCCACCATGATCGCGCTGTTCGGAAGCCATCGATGGCGACAGCGATTGGCTGGAGAGCGACTTGTCATCGGCGCGGGGCTTATCTTTCCCGCGGCAGCGCTTTCCGCTCTGCTTGGCTACAGCGTCATGATTATGGGTATGGCAGGTTCTGCCGAGGGGCAGGACGGCCTTCGCATATCGGTGGTCGGCGAGCGCTGGTGGTGGCGCGTCATCTATACCGCTCGCGACGGCCGCCGCATCGAGAGCGCCAACGAGTTGCGCGTGCCCATCGACCAGCCCGTCCATGTCGAGCTGACGTCCGCGGATGTGATCCACAGTTTCTGGGTGCCGAAGCTGGCAGGCAAGCTCGATATGATACCAGGCCGCACGAATACACTGACGCTCAACGTTCGCGGGCCGGGCATCAGCCGAGGACAGTGTGCTGAATATTGCGGCGGCGCCCACGCACTGATGTCATTCTTCGTTATCGCCATGCCGCCCGCCGATTTCGAGGCGTGGCTGGTGCGCGAAAGCCAACCGGCAGCGGTTCCCGCCGACGAAGCAGAAATTCAAGGCCACGCGCTGTTCGTGCGGAGCGGCTGCGGTGCATGCCATACTGTGCGCGGCACTAACGCTAGTGGCACGATCGCACCCGACCTCACTCATGTCGGAAACCGGCATTCACTGGCTGCGGCGACACTTCCCAACAACGCCGAGGCCTTTGCCCGCTGGATAAGCGACAATCAGCACATCAAACCCGAAAATATGATGCCGCCCTATGAGATCTACACCGAGCGGGAGCTTGCCCAACTGTCCGCTTATCTCGAAAGCCTGAGGTGACCATCATGGTCGATTTCACCGCGATCAATCCGACACCGCGGCCGCCGGGCGAACTGGAGGAACTGAAGCGCGTCTGGGCGACACCCAAGGGCTGGCGGATCGTCACCGCCGTCAACAACACGGTCATCGGGCTGTTCTATATCGGCGTGGCGTTCCTGTTCTTCCTCATGGCAGGCGTTCTGGCGCTGCTGATGCGGACGCAACTCGCTGTCGGCGACAACAACTTCATCGGCCAGGAACTCTACAACCAGATGTTCACGGTCCACGGAACGACGATGATGTTCCTCTTCGCCGTGCCTGCGGTCGAAGCGCTTGGCGTGATGCTGCTGCCGCAGATGCTGGCCGCGCGCGACCTTCCTTTCCCGCGCCTCAGCGCCTTCGCCATTTGGGCCTATGTTGTTGGCGGGCTCGTATTCTTTTCGACTATCTTTTACGACCTCGCCCCCGCGGGCGGCTGGTTCATGTATCCGCCGCTCACGCTCAAGGAATACTCTCCGGGCGACAACGCCGATTTCTGGCTGCTGGGCATCGGCTTCATCGAGATTTCGGCTATCGCGGGTGCAGTCGAGATAGTGGTGGGGACGTTGCGGACGCGCCCACCCGGCATGTCGCTCGCCAAGATGCCGATTTTTGCTTGGTCGATGCTGATCTTCGCCTCGATGATCATGTTCGCCTTTCCGGCCGTGATACTGGCAACCATGATGCTGGAGATCGAACGATCCTTCGGTTGGCCGTTCTTTACGGCCGAGTTCGGCGGCGACTCGCTTCTTTGGCAGCACCTTTTCTGGTTCTTTGGACATCCGGAGGTCTACATCATCTTCCTGCCCGCAGCCGGGCTGGTTTCAATGATGGTGCCGACCATGGCGCAGACGCCGTTGATCGGCTACCGCCTCATCGTCGTGGCCCTGATCGCAACCGGCTTCTTCAGCTTCGGCCTGTGGGTCCACCACATGTTCACCACCGGCATCCCTGCGCTCAGCCTCGCCTTCTTTTCGGCAGCAAGCATGGCGGTGGCCCTTCCCTCAAGCATCCAGGTCTTCGCCTGGATCGCCACCATCGCCGCCGGACGCGAGCGATTCCGCATCACCACACCGTCGCTGTTCATACTGGGCTTCTTGTTCATCTTTACCATAGGCGGACTGACCGGCGTCATGGTCGCCATGGTGCCGTTCGATTTCCAGGTGCACGACACCTATTTCGTGGTCGCCCATTTTCATTACGTGCTCGTGGGCGGCATGGTTTTTCCGCTGTTCGCCACCTTTTACTATTGGACGCCGATGGTGAGCAAAAACATGCTGTCGGAACGCCTCGGCCGCTGGGTGTTCTGGCTGATGTTTCTCGGCTTCAACATAGCGTTCTTCCCGATGCATCTCACCGGCCTACTCGGCATGCCCCGGCGAGTCTGGACGTATCCGTCGGAACTCGGTTGGGACACACTCAACATGATCTCGACCGTCGGCGCCTACATGCTGGGAGCCGGTGTGTTCCTCTTCGTCTTCGACCTTCTCTTGCGCTTCCGCCCCGGTGGAAGCGGCCCTGAAAACCCGTGGCGGGCTGGAACGCTGGAATGGCTGCCGAACGACGTATATTCGACGCGCAGCATTCCGCTTGTCACCAGCCGAGAACCCATCTGGGACCAGCCGGACCTCGCAGAAGACGTTAGGGAGGGCCGCTATTTCCTGCCGAACGCCCCGACTGGTGGCCGCGAGACGATCGTGACGTCGCCCATCGACGCCCGTCCGCAATATATAATCCAGATGCCGGGACCAGGATGGCCCCCGCTGCTGGCGGCGATCTTCACCGCTGCGTTCTTCCTGCTTCTGACGATCAAGCTGGTCATCGTTGCGGCGGTCTGCGGCGTCATCGCGGTTGCCTTCTGCCTCATCTGGACCTGGAGTCTCGACGTCGGTCCGGCGAAAGGTTCGATCGACATCGGCGGCGGCATAAGCCTGCCCACATATGTGACCGGACCGACGTCGCACTCCTGGTGGGCGATGGTTGTTCTCATGTTCGTAGCGGCCTCGCTCTATCTCGCTTACGTCTTTTCCTACCTCTTCCTCTGGACGGTATCGCCAGAGGTCTGGTCGCCGGCCGGCTCGCCCGCGCTTCCGGCACTGAGTTGGCCCGCCGCTTCCACATTCCTGCTGCTCGCCGGCGCGACGTTCGTCGTTGCCGCCGGGCGTCTGCTGCCGCCCGCAGGGAAATTCGGCGTGGCGGTTCCTCTAGCTATCTTTCTTGCCTTGGCATGCCTGGCGGGATCGCTTGCGATCGAGATTGCGGGGCACTGGCGCACCGGACTGTCGCCGTCTGCAAACGCATACGGCGCCATGGTCTATCTCGGGGTCTTCCTGTTCGGCCAGTTGGCGTTCGCGCTTGTCATCATAGGGCTCTTCACCATCGCGCGGCATGCGGCAGGCAAGCTCGATCGCGAACGGCGCGTCACCTTCGACAATCTCGCGCTGCTCTATCATTACACAGTGGTCCAATCGCTGTTGGGGTTGGCGCTCATTCATGGCTTTCCGAGGCTTGTCGGCTGAAACCGAGGGAAGTGAAATGAAAGCAGGAAATGATGCAGGTCCTCTCGCCGGGGGGATTTTTTATCTGTTGATTGGTCCGGTTATCTGGGCCGCTCATCTTTTGCTCGTCTACGGCCCGCAGTCGGCGCTCTGCGCTTTTCGTGCGGACGGTATGATCGTAGTCGCTCCGTTTGTCATAACGGCGTTGGTCGGCGTGTTGACAGTGACATCGATGGCGACGCTGGCGCTGGTTTTTTGGCGACCGCGCCAAGTCGCGCGATTGCTACGCTTCGACGCGGCTGAAGAAACCGATCGACGCTTCTCGATCTCAGCTATGCGCCTGCTGACGGCTCTATCGTTCGCCGGCGTCACCTGGGCGGGTGCCGTGGTGCTGTTCCTCGATCCCTGCGCTCAACTTCGCTAGTCCAAGCCGCGTAGCGTAGTTGAGCTATGGCCCTGGAAAGGCTGACGTTAGCCGGATCTCACGCCGTAGCCTTAAATGACCTTACCGGGAGCAATGCGGCCGCTCTGAAACTACCCTTTCTTTCGAAGCATCGCCTCGACTTCGGCAAGCGTGGGCATGGAGGGCGCCGTGCCGGGTTTCGTTACCGAAATGCCGGCGACGGCGCAGGCAAAGCGCACGGCTTCCGGAGGAGAGGCTCCTAGCGACAAGGCAGCGGCCAGGCCGCCATTGAACGCGTCGCCGGCGCCCGTCGTCTCGACGACAGGTCCGGCCGGGAAGGCAGGGATGTGTTCGGACTGCCCGGCCGAATGCAGCAGTGCGCCGTTCTCGCCGAGCGTGACAACGACCGTGCCGACGCCCATGGCGAGCAGCCTGTCGGCAGCGCGGCGCGCGTCCTCGACCGTCTCGACCTTTACTCCGGTCAGTTCTTCGGTCTCGGTCTCGTTCGGGGTGAGGTAGTCGGCGAGGCCGAAAATCCGTTCCGGCAGCCTTGCCGCGGGTGCGGGATTGAGGATCGTCGTTGCGCCCGCCGCGCGGGCGATCTCGAGCGCATGCGTGGCGGCCTCGATCGGCTGCTCCAGCTGCGTGACGAAGACGCCGGACGAGCGAATCAGATCCGCATTGGCGTCGATGTCGGCGATTGAGATCAGCGAGGCGGCGCCTGGGCAGACGATAATTGCATTATTGCCCGTCGTCTCCTCGACGAAAATGTAGGCTGCTCCGGTGTAGCTTTCGGGCGTTTCGATTACGGCAGCTTTGACGTCCGCCTCTTTCCAGGTCGCCCTCGCCATGTCGGCGAAGGGGTCGCGGCCGAGCCGCGTGATGAAGGTGACGTCCGCGCCAAGCCTTCCGGCGGCCACCGCCTGGTTCGAGCCCTTGCCGCCCGGCCCGAGCTTGAAATCCGAGCCGAGAATGGTCTCTCCCATGCGCGGCGCCCGCGCCGCCCGGTAGGCCGTGTCGGCGACGAAGACGCCGAGGATGACGACCGGCTTCTGCGTGGCCATCGGACTTACCCGGCGTCCGGCGGAATGACGCCTTTGCGGAAGGCGAAGCAGCCGTAGAAACGCCGCTCGCCCGTCTGGATGACGCAATAGGCCTGCTTGGCGCGCTCATAGAATGCATAGCGCTCGATCGAGATCATCGGCCAGGATTTGCCCTCGGCCTCGTCGATCGCCTTCTGGACCTCCCTCTGAACGGGCGGGATCTCGTCCGGCTTGCCGACGATCTCCATCCGCGCCGCGGCGTCCTCGACAAAGCTGTCGAGCGGATAGACCGAAAGGATCGCGGCTGCGGCCTGCGCCGCGGTTGTGTTGTCGATCCTGAGCAGCTTGCCGAGCCTCGTTTGCCGGGCGACTGAATCGGACGGGAAGTTGGTATCGGCGATGATCAGGTCGTCGCCATGTCCCATGGCGCGCAGGGCCTGCAGCACGTCGGCGTTGAGGAGCGGATGGATACCCTTCAGCATTCAGCTAGACCCTCCGAGGTCATGATGGTTTGGCGGCGGCCGCCGCATTCAGATTCGCCGCCCGCTCTGCGGGTCGAACAGGTGCACCAGATCCTTGCGCGGCTTGAGGTGAAGCGTATCGCCCGGCTTGAAGTCGTGACGTTCCCGAAACAGCGCGACGATCTCGCTTTCGCCGAAGCGAAGGACGACCGTGGTTTCGGAGCCGGTCGGCTCGACCACCGAGATTCGCGCCGGCAGGCCGTCATCGGCAATTTCGAAATGCTCCGGCCGGACGCCGTAGAGGACCTCCTGGCCTTCGGAAACCGCGCGGCTGCCCGAAAAAGGCAAGCTCGCGCCGTCGACGATCACGTTCCCGCCCTCAACCTTGCCCTTCAGCATGTTCATCGATGGCGAGCCGATGAAACCCGCCACGAACACGTTGGCCGGCCGGTCGAAGAGTTCGAGCGGCGCGCCCATCTGCTCGATCCGCCCGGCCTGCATGACGACGATCTTGTCGGCCATCGTCATCGCCTCGATCTGGTCGTGGGTGACGTAGATCGTCGTCGTCTTCAGGCGCTGGTGCAGTTCCTTGATCTCTGCGCGCATCTGCACGCGAAGCTTGGCGTCGAGATTGGACAGCGGTTCGTCGAACAGGAAAACCTTCGGGTCGCGCACGATGGCGCGGCCCATCGCGACGCGCTGGCGCTGGCCGCCGGACAACTGGCGGGGGTAGCGGTCGAGATAGGGGCCGAGGTCGAGGATCTCCGCGGCCCTGCGGACGCGCTCGGCGATGACAGCCGGATCGGCGCCGCGCAGTTTCAGCGCGAAGGCCATATTCTGCGCCACCGTCTTGTGCGGATAAAGTGCGTAGTTCTGGAACACCATTGCGATGTCGCGCTTGGCCGGCGGCAGATGGTTCACCATGCGGTCGCCGATGACGATCGCTCCGCCGGTCACGGCCTCCAGGCCGGCGACCATCCTGAGCAGGGTTGACTTGCCGCAGCCGGACGGGCCGACCAGTACGACAAACTCGCCATCCGCTATGTCGACGCTCACGCCGTGCAGGATTTGCACCGCCCCGAACGCCTTCGATACATCGCGGATTGCAACTTGTGCCATCTTCCCCCCAGCGTCTCTTTGGCCAGAAGCTAGTCAACAGGACCGGTCAAGTCCACAGCACAAATCGCGGCAGGACCAATTCGCCTGTCGCGTTGACTCCGGTCCGACTTCATCCATAGTGTCAGCCGCTTTCTAACGTCTTGGTATTCTCGACCGCCGACGGAAACGGCACGTAATTCAATCGATTGGCCGGTTTTCGACCGGGTGGAACGGACGGATCGGTGTCGGGGAATCAATTCGCTGCATTGCCCTAATCATGTTCTGGGAGGAACGACGACATGAAGGTAGGTATATACGAACAACTGGTGCGCGCCGGAAAGACCCGCCGCGATGTGCTCAAGGGCGCGGCGAGCGTTGCCGCGCTCGCAGCCGCATCGACGGGAGCGCTCGGCGCGCTGACGCGCCAGGCGTCGGCGCAAGACAATTTGCGCGCGCAAATCCTGCAAATACCGGGCGTCGGCAAGGGTTCGCCGACGGATGCCGACTGGCAAAAGGTCGGCGAACTTTGCCTTGGCGCGACGAAGGCGAATGTGAAGGAAGGCGAATTTGCCGGTGTCGAACTTGCCTTCATGGGTCTCAACAACCAGAACCTGCACAACCTCCTGTTCCGCGGCTTCCTGAAGCCGTGGGAGGCCTATACGGGCGCCAAGATCAACTGGATCGACCTTGCCCAGGCCGACTACAACCCGCGCTTGCAGCAGGCCATCGCCACCGGCACGGTCGATTTCGACATCATCGAGATGGGCGCGCCGTTCGAGGGCGATACCGCCAGCAAGGGTCTGCTCGACGAGATGCCCGACTGGGTAAAGACGCAGATCGAGGCGGACGACCTCGTCAACTATCTGAAAGCCCCGGTCGGAACCTGGGACGGCAAGACCTACCGGATCACCATCGACGGCGACTGCCACACCTTCGCATACCGCAAGGACTATTTTGGCGATGGCTCGATCAGCGGGCTCGCCGAAGTGCCGACGCATTGGGAAGACATCAATAAGCTGGCCGCGGCCCTGGCCGGCAAGAACGACCCGTTGACTGGAACGCCGGCCTACGGCTTCCTCGATCCGTTGAAATACCAGTGGGGCGGTTTCGGCTTCTACTTCCTCGAGGACCGCGCCGCGGCCTATGCCAAGCATCCCGAAGATCCGGCCTGGTTGTTCGATCCTGACACCATGAAGCCGCGCGTGAACAACCCGGCCTGGGTGCAGGCGATCCAGGACGTACTCGATCTGGTCAAGGCCAACGCCTATCCACCCGATCAGCTCAACGCCGATCCCAACGCCACCGCATTCTCGCAGTTCCTCGGCGGCACCGGCGCGGCGCTTACGTGGTGGGGCGACGTCGGCTCGAACGCACGGACCTCAGACACGTCCGTGGTCGGCGATGTGGTTGGATTCTCGATCAATCCGGGCGCCAAGCGCGTCTACAACTCCAAGACCGCCGCCTGGGAGGAGAAGGAGAACTTCGCTCCGAACATGGCGTATATCGGCTGGGGCGTTTACGTCACAAGCCGCGTCTCGAGCGACGAGAAGAAGCGCAAGGCGGCCTGGTCCGCCGCGGCGCATCTTGGCGGCAAAGATCTTTCGCTGTGGACGGCCGCCTATCCGTCGGGCTTCCAGCCCTATCGCAACTCGCACTTCCAGTATGAGGAGTGGGAGGCGGCCGGCTATGACCGCGCTTTCGTCGAGGACTATTTGGGCTCGAACCTCGATAGCTACAATCACCCGAACGCAGCGATCGAGCCGCGCATCCCTGGTATCTTCCAGTATTACTCGATCGCCGAGGACGAACTGGTGAAAGGCATCAACGGCCAATACGCCTCCGCACAGGAGACGGCAGACGCCATCGCCGCCGCCTGGGAAAAGATCACAGACCAGATCGGGCGAGAGAACCAGATAAAGCTCTACAAAGCCTCGCTCGGCATGTAGGACGAAAAGGGGGTGCGCACCCGCGCACCCCATCCTTCCGGCAGGGTGACGGGGATGTCCCACGCCGGAGCGCAGGACCGCCTGCGCGCAACCTGCCATCCGACCAACGTGTGAACATGAACCAGCGTGATCTCCTCCACGTCGTCGCCGCCGACGACATATCAGCCGCGCGGCGGCGCTTCGGCCATGCGATCGTCTGGGGGGCGGCCTTTCTGCTTGCAGTGGTCGCCGCCGCGCAGACCGCGCAGCGGACCGGCTTCGCGGATTTCGGCTTTCAGACGTGGCGGCCTACGCTCTACGCTTACATCCTCTGGGCCATCTGCCTGTGCTGGAGCCAGGTGCTGATCCGGGGCGAACATGGCAAGCGCACGCTCTTCGTGCTTCCGGCCGCGCTTTTCGTCGTGTCGTTGACAGTGTTCCCGCTGCTGTTCGGCCTGGTCATCGCCTTCTCGGACTGGAACCTGTCCTCACCGCTCGGACGGCAATTCAACGGTCTCGACAATGTTCGGCAGATGTGGAGCGATCCGTTCTACTGGAACGCGCTAGGGAATATGGTCTGGTATTCTTTAGCGATCCTGGTGGAATACGCGGTCGCCTTCGGCCTTGCGCTCCTGCTCAACGCCGAGATTCGGGCGCGCAAGTTCTTCCGCGTGGCATTTCTCCTTCCACTGATGCTTTCGCCGGTCGCCGTGAGCTGGATGATCGGCAAGTCGATGCTGGAGCTGCGCTTCGGCCCGATCGCGCGATTCGCGCGATGGCTGGGCTGGGACAACCCGTCCTTCTTCGGCTCGCCGGAAATCGCGAAATTCACCATCATGCTGCTCGATGCCTGGACCTTCATTCCGTTCATGATGATCATGATCCTCGCCGGCCTGCAGGCAATCCCGAAGGAACTGACGGAGGCGGCGCGCGTCGATGGCGCCGGGCCATGGAAGAGCTTCTGGGAAGTCACCTTCCCGTTGATGCTGCCGGTTTCGGTTACCGCTATCCTGATACGCATCATCTTCAAGCTGAAGCTTGCCGATATCGTCATCAACATAACCTCCGGAGGTCCCGGCGGGGCAACCGACACGGTTACCTCGTTCATCTTCCGGGAGTATCGCGACCGCTCGAACGTCGGCTACGGCACACTGCTGGCAATGGTCTATTTGGTCATCATCATCATTGCGATGACGGTCCTGATGAAACTCGCCGAACGCTTCGCGAGGCCACGGACATGAACAAGCCCGTCTTCCGCGACAGCGAGAGCGACCTGTCGTTCCAGGCCGGGCGGTTCGCCGGCAAGACGCTGGTCTACACGCTTCTGCTCGCCTGGGCGGCCGTGTGCCTGTTCCCGATCTATTGGACTGCGACGACCAGCTTCAAAATGGCGCCGAACGTCATGCAGGGCGCGCTGGTGCCCTGGGTAGACTACACGCCGGCTTGGCTCGGCTGGCGATCGCTTGGTCTTTCACCCGAGACGATCGGCGCAGAGAGCACCGTTCGCAGCGAGTTCCTGAAACGCTTCTTCAACTCGACCATCGCGGCGCTCTCTTCCTCGACGATCGCCGTGATCCTCGGCTCCCTGGCGGCCTACGGCCTGTCCCGCTTTTCCTACCGCTTCCTCTTCATGAGGAACTCCGACATCTCCTTCTTCTTCCTCTCGCAGCTCATTCTGCCTCCGGTGGTGCTGGCCCTGCCATTCCTCGTGCTCTACCGGGAACTCGCCCTCCTCGACACGCGGATCGGGCTTATTCTCCTTTACACGCTGACCGTGCTGCCGATCGTGATCTGGATCATGCGCGACCAGTTCGAGTCGATTCCGACCGAGCTGGAAGAGGCGGCGCTGGTCGACGGCCTGTCCATATGGGGCGCGTTCTTCCAGATAATACTGCCGATCGCGCTGCCCGGCATGGTGGCGGCCTTCATCCTGAGCCTCGTGCTGACCTGGAACGAGTATTTCTTCGCTGCCCTGCTCACGTCGACCCACGCAAACACGCTGCCGGTCATGGTCGCTTCGCAGACGGGCAGCCAGGGCATCAACTGGTGGTCGATGGCCGCACTCTCCTTCGCCGCGATCCTGCCCCTCATCATCATCGGCGTGGTGCTGGAGCGCTATCTGATCAAGGGCATGACGGCTGGGGCGGTGAAGTAGGCGCTGCGCCTCGCTACTCCATATTCGTATGCCGGGCGCGCATGGCGTCCGGCGCGCAAAGAGTCCCGCGTGCCAAGTCCGAGAGACTGATGATCATTTTTCCGCCCTATTGAGCCCGCAGGGCAGCGGTGGGGCTTATGTTGGAGAGGAATGAACGATGGAGTTTCGAAAGATCACCGTTGCCGCAGCAGCCCTCGTGGCGATGGCGCTCGCCGGTTGCGCAACGAGCGAACAACAGCAGCGTGCCGGGACGGGCGCGTTGTTGGGTGCGGGCGCCGGCGCGCTCGCCGGCCAGGCCATAGGCGGCAACACAAAGAGCACGGTCGTCGGTGCCGCAGGCGGAGCGCTTCTTGGAGCTGCGATCGGAACCGCGACAACGCCAAAGCGTCGCGGCGAGGAACTTTGTCGTTACCGGGCGGCCGACGGCAGCGTCTACACCGCCCCTTGTGACGAGCGCTACTACGGCGGCGGTTACTGATTCCGTCCGACCCGGCGGGGTTGCCGCCTCGCCGGGTCGATGCCAGCCGGCCCTCGCTCGCTATGAAAATTATACTGATCGTGTTGACTGCATTGACGCTCGCAAGCTGCGGAGCGGCCAAAGCCGCGAGAGATACGGGCCAGGTGTTTGACAAATACGGCTGCCTGGCAAGAGATTTCAAAGGCGAACCGCCCTGCAAGACGGGATGAAATGCCAGGCTAGGATGCCAGCCGTCATAACACGTGGCGTCGATTGGGGTTTTGTGCCCCTTCACTTGTCGCCCGCACCGTTGGTTGCTGACAAATGGGGTCGGGACGGCGGCACACCTTGGTTGCAAAATCGCGCCGCGTCTGGAAAAGCCCCCTGACAGGTCAAATCGACCTTGCTTCATCGGCGGTAAGCGCGTGCTCCCGCGTGCCTGAGACGATGATCTCCAGGACCTCGTGCTCGTCGGTGCTCTTGACGTAGCGGTCGCCGACGTTCTCGCCGCGCTTGAGAACCATGACGCGGTCGCCCACGGCGAAGATGTCGACCAGGCGGTGCGAGATGATGATCTGGGCAACACCCTGCTTCTTCAGCTCAAGCATGGTTTCGAGCAGGCGCTCGGTCGCCATCACCGAGAGATTGGCGGTCGGCTCGTCGAGGATCACCACGCGCGGCTCGAACGAGATCGCGCGGGCGATCGCCACCGATTGCTGGCGCCCGCCCGACAGGCTCTCGACTTTCTGATAGACGGAGTTCACGTCGACCTTGAGCCGCTTCAGCACGCTGTCGGCTTGCGCGTACATCTTCTTCCGATCGACGAAGAGGCCCCTGAGCGGCCAGCGGCCAAGAAAGATGTTCTGGCCGACATCCATGTTCCCGCAGAGCGCAAAATCCTGGTAGATCATCTCGATGCCGGCGTCGCGGCTCTCATGCGGGCTCTTGAAGTGAACCGGCTTGCCGGCAACGAAGATTTCTCCAGCGTCGCGCTGATAGGCGCCGGTCAGGATCTTCATGAGCGTCGACTTGCCGGCCGAGTTGTCGCCGACCAGGCCAAGGATCTCGCCGGGGTAGAGCACGAGATCGACATTACGGAGCGCCTGCACCGCACCGAAGGCCTTTTCGATGCCGCGCATTTCCACGATCGGCTCGGGATGTTTCGCGTCAGGCATGCTTAGTTTCCGGTGTTCGTGCGCCTCTTGTGAAGCGGGTCCGCAAGCGGCCGAAAATGTTGGCCTGGCGCACCCATATGTCGATCAGCACCGCGACGATGAGGATGCCGCCGATGAAGACGTTGATCCAGTGCTGCGGCATGCTGAAGCCCTGGACGTTGAGCTGCAGGAGCGAGCGGACCAGAGTGATCACCGCCGCGCCCGCGAGCGCGCCGATGATGGTGCCATGGCCGCCGAAGATCGACCCGCCGCCGATGATCACGGAGGCGATGGCGTCGAGCTCGCGGAACTGGCCGGCGACCGGATTAAAGCTGCGGAAATAGGCGACGTTGATGATTCCGGCCATGGTCGCGCAGAGAGCCGCCAGCATGAGCGCGACGAAGCGGACCCGGTTGGTGTTGATGCCGGCATAGGCGGCGGCGCGGACATTGCCGCCCGTCGCGTACACCTTCTGCCCGAACGGCGTGTAGGCGAGGACGATGCCGGCTAGGAGCGCGACGACGAGCATCCAGATGGTTTGCACGCTCACCACCTGGGCAACCGTGCGGAACAGCCCATCCGGCGGCGAGATGCGGTAGTAGAGCAGGATGTCGTTCACCTTGCGGCCAAGCAGATTGTAGCCCTCCGGCCAGCCGGTAAGCTGCTGGCCGGCAACGAACCAGGCGGCCAGGCCGCGCGCGATGTAGAACATGCCAAGCGTGACGATGAAGGCCGGCAGCTTGAACCCGACTGTGACGACGGCGTTGACGAGGCCGGCGGCCATTCCTGCGAGCAGGCCCATCGTAACTGCGGTGAGAGGGTCGGCGCCGAGGACTTTCAGGAAATAAGCCGCGGTGCTGCCGGCGAGCGCGAGCACCGCCCCGACGGAAAGATCGATATCGCCGGCGGCAATGACATAGGTGAGCCCGATCGTGATCAGCGCCAATTCGGTGTAGTTGAGCAGGATCGCGAAGCTGTTGGACAGGTTCCACCAGTAGTCGGGCCTGAGAGCGAAGCCTGTCAGCCACAGCACCACCGTCAGGATGATGGCGAGCGCGTCGCGCCGGGCGAGAAACTTGCCGAAACCGGCCGCCGAGAGCGCCATGTCGGTCGCCATTGCCCCCTTGGTCTGGACGCCCTCGATCGCGACGCCGCCGATCTCGTAGGCGGGGGGCGGCGGCCTGCCGCGGAGCCATGCCCAAAGACGCGCCGCGACCTGGCGGCGGATGAGATAGGGCTCGATAAGCACGGCGATGACGAGGAGCAGTCCAAGGAAGACCGGAACCGCGCCTACCGGCAGCGAGTAGACCGCGTTGACGGCTATTTCCTCATCGCCGATCTTGATTATGCGCGTGATCGGCCAACCCTCGCGCAACACCTTGTCGAGCAGCACGACCAGCAGGGCGCCAAGGCAGGATCCGGCGACCCGGCCGCGGCCGCCAAGGATCGAGGCGCCGCCGATGATCACCGCGGCGATGACGATCAGCTCGAGGCTGATGCCGTAGAGCGGGGTCACGCCCTTGTCCTGGGCCGCCGACATCAGCCCGGCGAGGGCGGCGCAAAGCGAGGAGATCAGATAGGCGCGGATGCGTACCCAGTTCGTCGGTATGCCGGCATAGGACGCCGCCTGCTCGTTGCCGCCGGTGGCGAAGGTCTCGTAGCCCCAGCGCGTCTTGGCGAGCACGTAGGCGCCGATCGCGGCGACAAGGGCGAAGATCGCGATCTGGTTGTTGAAACCGAAGAGATTGGTTTCGCCCAGGTGAAAAAACAGCGGATAGCCGGCCGCCTTGGCGGGATAGTAGATCGCCTGGCCGTGGGTGAGCGCGAGCACGAACCCCCGGCCGATGAAGAGGATCGTCAGCGTGGCGATGAAGGCGGGGACCTTCAGGATGGTGACGAGCACACCGTTGACGAGACCGATCAGCATTCCGAGGAGGACGCAGAGGGTCACCGACGTGACGACGTCGAGATCGAGAAAGTTCGGAGCGAACAGCCTGGCGAAGACGACGGCGACCAGGCCGTAAGTGGAACCGACCGAAAGATCGAGATCCTTGTTGACTATGACGAAGGTCACTCCGACCGCGATGATGGCAACCCGCGACGTGTCGCGGAGGAGCGAGTGAAACGCCCCCGTTGACCCGAAGAACGCGGGATTGACGAAAGCGCCGCCGAGATACAGCAGCAAAAGCAGGGCGAGGAGCCCCGCCTCCCAGCCGCCGACAATCTGGGACGGCGCACGGCCGAGCGATGTGGTCGCGGTAAGCGCCATGGATCTCTTCTGGTCGGTTTCCCTGCTGTCGCGCTGCGGGAGCCTGCGCCCTCCCGCAGCGATTTCAGACGTTTCGAGCGGACTCAGTTCTCGAAGCGTTTGCCGACCTTCTCGACATCCTCCTGCGTCACGAGCTGGGCGCGGGTGTCGAGGTTCGCCGCCGCGATGCCGCGGTCGATCTGCAGCCAGAGCTGCATGACCGGCCAGAAGCCTTGCAGGAAGGGTTGCTGCCCGAGCGCGCCGGTAAGGTCGCCGCTCTTCAATGCGTCCTGCTGGGCCGGGCCGAGGTCAAAGCCGTAGGCGCAGATCTTGCCGGTCATTCCGGTCTGGGCGACGGCCTTGGCAAGGGCCGGCGTGAACACGTTGTTGCCAGCGAAGGCGCCGACGACGTCGCCGCGCGATTCGAACAGCGTGACAATGCCGTTGACCGGATCGTTCGGATTGGTGTCTATGCCAGTATTCTCCGGACCGGCGTCGACCTTGAAATTCTCGAGCTTGCCGGCCTCGTTCAGGCCCTTGACGATCGCGTTGAAGGCCGAGGTGACGCGATTGTTCACCTCGATGTTGCCCATCGCCGTCGACGACGGCAGCACGATCGAGCCCTTTTCGATGCCCTTGTCGGCCAGGCATTTTACCAGCGCCTCGCCGGCGATCGCGGCGGCGGACGCATCCTGGCCGGTGTGGCTGATGCCGCTGCGGTTGAGGATCGTGCCGTCGAACGAGTTGGTGGTGGCGACCGGGATGCCTTTTGCCTCGGCGGCCTTGACGATGTCATTATACGCACCGACCTGCGGCGTGGTCATGATTATGCCGTCGACGGTGGGGTCCTGCACGATCTGGTTGAGGATCTCGATCTCGCGGGCGGGATCGTCGGTCGGTGATTCCGAGCCGAGCAGCAGGATGTTGGCGCCGATCATGTCGCCGGCGACCTTCGCCCCGACATAGACCGGATCGAAGAAGCCGTTGCCGGCCGTATGCGTCACGATGGCGAAAGTGAGCTTGCCATCGGCCGAATGGAAGTCCTTGGTGCCGGGCGCCTCTTTTGCGGCTTCTTCGAAGTTGTAGCCGCCGACTGCTTTTTCGACGCTGCCGGACTGTGCGTTGGCGTACGAGACGCCGGACAGTAGCGCCGCGGCGCATGCCGCGAGCGAGAATATACGCCTCATGATTGGTCCTCCCTTGAAACCAACGAGGTCGGAAGCCACTCGGGCAATTTATCGAAGGGGTCCGAATGCCTCCTCCCACGCGACGATATTCTGCGCAAAGCCGGTGCAGGTAAATAGCGAACTCAACGCCCCGGCGAATTTGTTCGAACCGACCGGCAGGCTGCTGTTGGCCGATCGAAGCCGCGTGATCCGCAAGGTGGATTAATCCTCCTCCCGCATTCAGCCGAAATCGCCTCTGGTTGCACCTTCTGCTGCCGTCAACACCGCCCTGCTGAGGGTCGATCTTCCGCTTTTCCGACCCGCGCAGGTGGCGTGCCTACGGGAGGCATTGGCCATTGGGCAGGATCCTCCGCCACACATATCGCAGCGCGTGGCCAGGCGGAGGTTGGACTGTCCAACCAGCCTCGCTGTCTCTCGCTATGCCGGCTCCGCTACGCGGCTTTCGATCTCACATAGGAGATATAGCCGCGCACATCGGCGGCAGGCTCGCTATATGCCGCACCCAGAGTCTCCTCCATATTGGCCATGTACTTCTTCGCCCAATCCGGCAGCGGATAGTCGATGACGGCCAGGAACTCGAGCGTGCAGGCAAACCGGATATCGGCGATGGACGGTTTGTTCCCGCCGATGAAAGGCTGATCGCCGATGTAGAAGCTCTGAAAGACGCTTAGCGGTTCGGCTATGGCCTCGACGGCCGCCATGCGCGCGGCTTCCTTGCTCGGCGCATCCGCATCGCTGTGGCCGACCTCGCCCGGATATTGCGGGAAGCCGAGCAACGGATAGGTGGCCCTGGCGAGATAGGGATAGAAGGTGCCGATCAGGTAGAACATCGCGCTGTCGATCATAGCGCGGCGGGCCGGGTCTGTGGGGTAGAATTCCTCCAGGCCATGCTTGTTGCAGAGATACTGCATGATGGCGCAGCTCTCCCACAGCGCGCCTCTGGGCAGGCCGGTCTCCTCGATCATCGGCGTCAGGTGCGCCGGATTGCGCGCCAGGAACTCCGCCTGCCGCGTCTGGCCAAAGACATCGTGCTCGCTGAACTCCAGCCCCGCGGCGCGAAGGAAAACCCGCACCGTCAGATTGTTGACGCTGGGCTTGATCACGTTGAGTTTGATCTCGGACATTTCAACTCCTCCCTTGGTGGTTCAATACGGGTTCTTTGGTTCGCGGTCCGGCGACAGGGTCGACCGGGAGCGCGCCGTCAGCGCCTCTATCGCGTCGGCGAGATGGATTTCGGCGATGGCGTATTCATTCCGCTGCACCCTGATCCTGTGCGCTTCCATCAAGACGTCGGCGTGGGTGAAGCCGTGCGGCGGCTCGAACCGATACGAGGCGAGCTCGACCAGAAGGCCGAGCGGATCCTCGAAATAGATGGAATCCATGAAGCCGCGGTCCTTGACGCCGCTGTGCTTGATGTTGCGTTCGTCGAGCCGCTCCACCGCCTGCAGGAAGGACACGCGGGAGACAGCGAAGGCGATATGGTGGACGCAGCCGATATCCGTCGACGTCCTTTTCGGATCCGGCTTCCGTTCCTCATTGGTGAAAACCGTGATGAGCCGTCCGTCGCCTGGATCAAAGTAGAGGTGGCTTTCCGAGGCGCGGTCGAGATTGGGCTGCTCGAAAATGAAAGGCATGCCCAGCACCCCTTCCCAGAAATCGATCGAGGTCTGCCGGTCGGCCCCGACCAGCGTAATGTGATGAACTCCCTGCGATTGAAGCTTCCGCATTCGGGTTTCCTCCTCCCTCGGGCCGGCGCCGTCAGCGCTGCACCAGCTTCGACTTGTACTCGCTGCGCTGGAGCGTGCCCCACGGCGCCAGATTGACCCGCGCCGCAAACACGAGCATGTCGCGGATGCGCATCTGGATCCGGGCGGCAAGTTCCGGACCACCAGCATAATCCTTCGCCAGTTCGACCACCACCGGCAAAGGCGGTTCCTGCCGCACGCCTGGATCCTGCGGCTTAACGAGGATCACGCCGCTCACATCGGGCATGAACTGGTTGACGACTTCGCGAATGGCCGAGGGAAAGACGTTGACGCCGCGCACGAGAAGCATGTCGTCGGTCCGTCCGACGCAGCGTATCCGCGGCGCGGTGCGCCCGCACCGGCAAGGCGAGGTCCAGACCTGGACATGGTCGCGGGTGCGAAAGCGCAGCAGCGGCGCCGCCTGATGGTTGAGATGGGTCAAGACGAGTTCGCCTCGCGCGCCATCCTCCATTGCGATGGATGCGCCGGTTTCGGGATCGATCAGTTCGGGGTGGACGAAGCCGCGGCCGCCAAGATGCATGCCGCTTTGCTCTTCGCACTCGCCCCACAGCGAGACGCCGATGTCGCCGATGCCCATAGCCTCCGTCACCCTGGCGCCCCATGCCTGCTCGAGATGCGCCCGTAGGGCCGGCTCGCCGCCGCCGGGCTCGCCTGCGACCAGCACGCGCTTCACGCTGGAGCCCCTGAGGTCGAAGCCCCGCTCCTCCGCCCACTCCGCGAGATGGGCCGCGTAGGATGGCGTCATCACCACCGCCGCTGGCTTCAGCAGGCGGATCGCGACCATCAGCCGCTCGGTATTTCCCGTGCCGACCGGAATGTGAGTCATTCCTATCCTGTCGAACGCGCCGAGCGCCGCGCCCGCCACGAAAGGCCCGGCATTGTAGGTCGAGACGATCGCTTCGCCCGGGCCGATGCCAGAGGCCGAATAGCTCCGGGCCGACGTCACCACCCAGTTTTCAAGATCCTGCGCCGTCAGGGGAATATAGCTGGGCGTGCCGGTGGTGCCGCTGGTGGAAAAGATGCACACGATCTCTTCCCTGTGGACCGCAAGATGTGTCCCGATCGGATGGTCGGCGCTGCACGACGCTCTGATCTCGTCCTTCTCGGTGAAAGGCAGTCTTTCGATCGACTCCAGACCGCCGATCTCATCGGCGGTGGTGAAGCCGGCCTGCTTCAGCTTGTTCTGGTAGAAAGCCGAGCGGGCGAGAAGATATGCGACCTGCCGGCGGTATCTGGCGTCGTCCTGCCTTGCCTGATCGCGCCAGGAGCGGGTCTCCACCTCCGGATCGAACATGGCTCACGTCCCGCCCTTGGCGCCGTAGGAAACGGCTGCTTCCGCATGGCCGGCCAGCACAAACCCGATGGGGTTCTGCTGCTCTTCGGCGAGATGCGCGAGGATGCCGCCGGCGCGGGCAAGCAGCGGGATCGCCTTGATCATCGCAGGCGGGAAGTCGAGATCGAGAAGCACCGCGGCGATCGGCATCGAGACGTTCATGACCAGCGGCTTTCCCCAGACCTGCGCCACCGCTTCGCGCATGCGCCGCGCCAGGTCGACATGCGGGCTTCTGACGCCGCGCTGGTCGGCAAGTTCCAGGATGCGTTCGGCGCGCGGGTCGTGCGGCCGGTGCACGGGATGCCCGAAACCCGGCGCCTTCCCGCCGGATTCGCGGATTTCCCGGGCCATTTCCAGCACGACCGCATCGGCGTCCTCGCCCTCGGCCACCCGCTTGCGGGCCTTGGACAGCAGCGTGCCGCAGAGCTCGGAGGTGCCGAGCAGCACCGGGCCGCAGCCAAGGATGCCGGCGGCGAGCGCGCCCTGCAGCGCATTCGGGTCCGCAGCGTGCGTCATCCGCGCGGCCTGGACGGTGGGCATCATGCCGTGCTCCGCGATGGCGACAAGCAGGAGATCCAGGAAATAGCGCTGATCCTCAGTCGGCTCGCGCCCGGTCAAGAGCAGGTAGAAATACTCAGTGAAGCTCAGCCGCCCCATGAGATCGCCGCAGAGATCTTTTCCGCGCACTTCGACGGCGTCTGCTGTCGCGATGCAGATTTCAGTGGTGACCGCGCGCGCTTTGCCGATGTGCATGGGTTCCGCTTCCGCCGGAACGGTTCAATATATCTGTGACACCAGGATGCTAGACTGAAGATGGAGATCACACAATGTCGGCCAAGCCTTTGGCGGCTGGGGGTCATCAGCCGAGTTTCTCGATATGTGAGACAGGCCACAGACGTCCCATAGAAGAAATCCGACAATTAGCTTGAACTCCTCAGCGGGGTCAATTTACGGGCCCGACCACTTTCGGCCGGGCTCGTTGTGAGGGAGAAGGCAAATTGCTCTACGCGCTCGTTATTTTCATTGGCACCAACGTCTATACGATCGATGACGACCTGAGTTGGGCCGACTGTCAAAGAGCCATCTCGGTGAGTATCGATGGCGACGTTATGGAATGCGTTAAAACTCAGAAGGTATGATGGTTCGGTTGCCATGCCGCACGAACGAACAGCGGACAACCGATCCGGCCGATCACGGCACCCACTGTTGCCGGACCGAAGGAACTGTCGACGTCCGGATGCTGTTCCAGGGAAGCAATGGGAGGGCGCACCGATAGATCACCTCGAAAAATGGTGCATGCTCCAGCGCGAGATTTTCCGCGCACAATTGGGCAGGCTCGAAGGCCGTCTACCTAACCCATTTAACGATTATCATGAACCGCTCCTTTTCGCCGACACGCCCGTTGCGAAGGAGAAGCTCAGAGATTGGATTGCGACCATTGATCAGTTGCTGGGTAGATGCAGGACTTCGATTAGCTACCAACGCACCGCGACGGTCCTACAGCAACGCTCGCTATACTACCACGCTTTCGTGAAAGTTCCGTCCGATTGCCGACCATTCTCCAGAATTTGTGGGATTAAATTATTAGACGCCGTCGTTAGACAGTCCATCCATTAAGGAGCAGATAAAACAGGTAAATGCCGGGCCTGCAGACCGCCGGTTCGATCCCGGTTGGCTTACGGAGGGTGGTAAGGTTACGGGAAAGCACCGCGATGATCGTTCTGTCGCCACTTTATCCGCTTTTTAAGGCTATTCTGAAGACTGGATACGCTATCGACGCGGTCTTGCCCCGCCTTGGCTGGCATAGCTCCTTGGGAGATATGGTTTATTCTCGAGATTTTCTTGGCAGGGCGTGCGAGAGTCTGCGAGCGACGCACAGAAGGACAGCCGCACGTGTCGACTTCTCAATCAAGAATTTGCAAGGGCTGCTGGCAGCAGATGCGGCTGCCAGTGCCTCTCCGTGGGCCGGCTTCCATTCCCTTTCGCGCCTTTGGCATACGCCCTAGCCGGATGAATCCGAACACCTGCACGATTTGCGAGCTCATGTTCACGCGGGTGATGAAAGCCCGCCAGGTCACAGTCGACGTTTCGGTGCTTTTTGTTGATCTGAGGGGCTATACGACGCTTTCGCAGTCGTTCTCGGCAGAAATTGTCTCATCGCTGCTGGATGCCTTCTACGATGAATGCGCGGCCGCCATCTGGGAATGTGACGGGCTTCTTAACAAGACCGTCGGAGACGCGATTATGGCGATATTCAACTTTCCCATTCACCACCACGACCACGCCGGACGTGCCGTGCTCGCGGCGCGGGAGATCCAACGCCGCTGGCATACGCGTCGTGAGCTTCTCGCGACTGATGGCGTTGGCTTGGACGGAAGTGATCTCGGCATCGGTATCGGTATCGACACCGGTGAAACCAGCTTCGGAGAGTTCGGCCGATCACACCGGGATCTCACCGCGATTGGAACGGTCGTGAACACCGCAGCCCGCGCCCAGTCAGTCGCCGACGCCGGGCGGATTCTTGTAACGAAGGCAGTTTGCGATCAAGCCCCGCACCAAACGGCTGAAGGTGAATGCCGGGAATACCACTTGAAGGGATTTGAGAAGCCTATCGAGCTTTACACAATCTGATTGACCGCGGGCCGCTTGGAGCTGCCTGGCATTTGCCCTCTAAAGGATGGCGACGGCGTACCCCACGAGGCAATTTCTTTCGTGAGCCGATGCTATTGTGCAAATTTCGCAGCACTCCGGGCGGCCATATCGCCTAATACGGCATGAAGAAGCGCTCCGACTTCCTGTTCGGCGAGCCCGGGTGCAATTCCCGATTCGGACAGTTGAAAGAGAATTTGTTTGGCGGTGCTGCGCCAGAAGGCGTTTGCGTCTTCGCCGTTCTTGGATTCCAGAACACGGGCGATCCCCTCCACCAATTTCCGCCGCCGATGCAGCGGAAATGCGCTTATATTTGAATCACCCATCGGTCACCTCACTCCTTCAACCCCGCGAATAAGCATTGGCGGGTTGAAAAAATTGGTTAACAGCGCTTTTTTTGACAAGTGTCAGCAATGGGATTGAGGCACCCCGCTAGGTGGGACTGTGCAGGGGATGGTGCGGTTCAGCCAACCAGGCCGTGATAGGGCAGGCTCTTGGACTTGATCAGAACCAGGCGAACCGCCATATTCTGATCCGGCTGCCAATTTCAGGTGGCCCATTTCATGGATGAGGCCGATCCGGCCGGATCGACGTCCGTTTATTTAATTGCTGAGATCGCCATGTCGGGAGGAAATCTCCCGGTTGCATCAGCCATCCCTGTTCTTTTTGGAGGTGTCTATGAAGCATTCGCGCATTCCCGAAACAGTCTTGAGGGCTATGTCAGAGGGGACACACATCATCCGCGCTTATCGTGAGCACCTTGGCTATTCGATCGATGAGCTGGCGGTGGCGTGCGGGCTAGCCGCTGAGGAAATCAAAAATATCGAGTCGGGTCTGAGATACAACAAGGGCTATCGTGATCGGATCGCGAGATCGCTGTCCCTGCCTGTTGGAATTTTCGAGCCGGAGTCTGACATATCGGACGCTGCTTGATCGGTGGTAATCTGCGGGTGAGTTTGGCTCGGGCGATTACTAGAGACTGTTGCATCTAGTGATTTGCAGACTTCGCCCGTGCAATCACACGCACACGCACTGTGGAGGTCCAATGCAGCAGCCCGTCGTCAGGGTAGTCTGTGCCATCGGCCAATCGGGGCAACTCGGTCTTAACGGCGGCTTGCCGTGGGAAGGCAACCGATCGCCGGAGTTCGTCGCTGACGTTGCGCGGTTTTTCGATATCACGAGAGGACACGTCTTGCTCGCCGGTCCCAAGACGATCGCGAGCATTCCGGCGTTCGCTCGCGGCGATCGAGAACTTGTCGTCTTGCGTTCCCACATGGATCCCGAAGACACGCTCAAGCGTTTTGCCGGCCGTATCGCCTTCATCGGTGGCGGTCCACCGGTATGGGACGCCTACGCCCGCTTCGTCAGCCACTGGGATGTTACGCGTCTACCGTATGACGGGCCGGCGGACCGCTGGTTCAATCCCAGTTGGCTCACAAAGGGTGGTGAGGTTACGCGATGAACGGGTGCCCCCTCGTCAGCTCGCGCCAAAAGTGCTCCACTCCAGGGAACTCGCGTTGAGTTGATCGCGGCTCGCGCATGTGTAGCAAGCAATGAAATAGGCATTTGCAATCAACATGAGCGCCATCCCGAAAAGCAGCCCTGTTCGATGGCAGCCGTTCATGATCTTTCCTTCTCCAGAGCAGGCGTATCGCTCTCCACGTCGCTGCTCCACACCAGGCGCCTGTGGTTGAATTTCGAAGTCAAGCGCGGCTTGATGATCTCGAAATACGGGGACAGATCGAAGTCCCTCGGCGTGAACAGTGAATGGTGGCGAATGTGAAGGATCTCGTTTCGGGCATATCCCGAATTGCCGTTCGAGTGCCCCTCGGAAACATCGGGCAGGATGGGATACCTGATGGCCTGAAACGATTGCGCGATGAGCGAGGAGCAAATCGCCCTCGTCGGATCACCCGACCCGAAAGCGATCATTCTGCGGCGCCATCTCACTGGCACCGGCGGTGTTGGAACGAAGTACCGCAGCATATCAAAAATGTTGCGAAGATCGTATTTCAGCCCGATCCGCTCGACCATGAACTCGACGAGAACGATCCTTTCGCTCTCGGTAAGGCCCTTGGCTCGGCAGATTCGCGTGTTGAACGTCTCGTATTTCGATAGCGGAGCCGCGATGCATCCCTCTCCGAGATTGACCTCGATCAGACGGGGTCGTTCCGATCCGTCCGCGGGTTCCTCAAGCCGGTCCCCTGTGAACATCGCCGCGTGAGACCAGGTTGATTGTGTCAGATATTTGATGGCGCTCGATATTCTCTGGTTGCCCTCTACAAGCAAGATGTCCGCGGGCCTGAGCGTTGCACAAAGGGTGCGATAATCCGACGGCGTGTAGGGCTTGTAGCCGGAGCTCTCGCTGCGAAGACGCCGCGCCAGGAAATGTCCCAAACGATCAAGGAGCGTATCTCTCGTTTCAGTCACCCCAGCCTCCCGATCGGCCATGAATGCCGCAGGCGACATCAACGATGCGCCCGAAGCCCTCTCAACTGAAAATCAACCTTGCGAGATTGAACCGGCGTCCGATGAAGGTGCGGACGCCAGGCCGGCGACGAGCGCGACAGGAACCGCGACTGCGGCGATTGCTCGCCTCAAACCGGCGAATAGGGTCATGGCACGCTCCCGTCCGGCAATTCGCAAAGCATGCAGGATGATCTCGCGGACAAGTCCGCGCTCCGCAGCAAGCTACCGGGTCAAGGCTCATTTGCCTTGCGCGGCCGCGTCGTCCTGCCTAGCCCTGATTTATTGTTTCCGATGCATTTTCGTCGATGCCGGGTGCGCCTTCCACCAGGTGCTGACTTTGGCGCTTGTTTCGAGCGTACGATACACCGGGTACTTGCCAGCGATTTCGGCAAAGCTTCGTCTCCATCCTCGCTGGATGCGCGGACGATGGCAGGGCTCTCGGCTGCCATCGCCCTGCGCGTCCTGGCACGCGCGGGCGGCGACGGTGGCGCAGCATCGCCGGATCGGCGGTCGCGCTGGCCAAAACCCGGCGGGCTTCTTAAGGGAACGCGCCGCGGTCGCGTGGAGCCACGCGCGTGGCAATTCCTTGATACGAACTACCGGTCGGCGAGCTCGGCCAATTTTTCGGGCTGTTCAATGACGATCGAGCCGCGCCGGATGCAGATCAGTCCGTCGTTGTGCCACGCATGCAGTTGCTTGTTCAGCGTCTCGCGCGAGGTGCCGAGCAGGGAAGCGAATACCTTTTGCCGGAGCGGCAGCTCGAGACGGGCACCGGGCCGGCAGTCGGAGCCAGCGGATTCGCAAAGGTCGAGAAGCGCCTTTGCCAGCCGCTCCGGGAAGTGGCGAAGCATCCGTGCCTCGAGCAGGGCGCTCGTGCGCCGGAGACGTTCGCTGAGCAGCGCCAACAGCCGAATGGCAGCCTTCGGATTTCGTTCAAGAAACGGGATAAAATCGCGCTGATGCAGGACCAGCATCCTGCTGGGTGACAGAGCGATCGCGTCGGCGCTGCGCGGCTTGTCCTCGATTATGGCCATTTCACCGAGGATGTCCCCAGCCTGCAGAACCGCCAGAACGGCCTCCCTACCATCCGATGCCGAAACCCTGATCTTCACCTGCCCTTCGACGATGACCATCAGGCTCCGGCCCGGATCACCTCTCCGGAAGATGGTAGCGCCTTCCGGGTAGTGCATCTCGACCGCAAAGGCCAGCATATGGTCGAGGTCCCGCGCCTCGAGAAGCCCAAGCACGGGATGACGGCCGAGCAGTGCGCGCCGCACTTCCGTCGCCGAATCAATCCGCACCTTATCGAGTACATCCGACTGTGTTGTCATCCACGGAGGATGAGCGCCGAAGCGGGGCGGGCGCAAGCCCCGCGATCGCCTCAGGCATTCACAGCTTCTCATTTGTCCGTGAACTGTGAGGGAGACCACACAGCCGGCGCCTGCGGCTCCCCATCTCGAAAGACAAAGGCAAGGAGCGCGATATGCGAATTTATCGGTTTATTGCCTTCCTCAGCCGGCGCCGGGCCGGGAAACCGCAACCTCCGGCCGGTCAAAGAATGGAGTGTCGTCATGATTGCAGTGGAACGCATCGCCCGCGATCTCGCCGCCGTGCTTTCGCCGGGTGGCGAGGCGGATTGGCGCCAGTACTTGGCGCTGGCACGCACGGTCGAAAAGTCCCTCAACCGGCAGTTCGACGAGGTCTTTCACCTCCCGCCTGAAAGCGGTTCTGGGCAGAGGCTGGCCGGCGGCCGCGCACAGCGATCCGGACGCGTCGTTTCTCAGGGAAAGAACTGACCATGTTCTCGAACCTCCTGCTTTACCGCTTCATCATCTTCAACGGCCTGATGATCGCTGTCACGGCCGTTCTAGGGTGGTCGGGATACCTTTTGCCTCTCTTCCAGAATGACCAGAGCCGGTTGACCTTCGTCATCACGGCCCTGTTTCTCATGGGCTGGCTGTGGTCCTGGCGTAAGGCCGTACAGGTGAGCTTCAGGCTCAACGACGTGAAGCGGCGGGGAGCGCGGCCAGCCTGTGAAGCCCAGCGGGACAAGGAACTTGCCAAGACCGAGTGGCTCAGCACAGTTTCCGAATGGCTAGTGGCACTCGGTCTCCTGGGCACCGTCGTCGGCTTCTCCATGGCGCTTTCGGGCGTGGATCAGGGCGGGCTGTCCACCGCGGCCGGCGTCCAGTCGGCGGTCGCCCAACTCATGCAGGGCATGCGGGTCGCTCTCAACACAACGCTGCTCGGCGCGTCGTTCGCACTCTGGCACGAGGTCAATATCCGCATGCTGAAGACCGCGCTCGCGGTCTATTGGGGCGAGCGGGTGGCGGTCTGGCAGATAGATCGGCCCTGGATGGCTGAACGTCCGGTCACCCTTCCCAGCCGATACGATCCGGACCATGCGACCCCGATTCCGATCAACCGGGCGCCCGGCAAACCGCCTGTGGCGGCGAAGACCGCGGTCGAACTGGAAAGGATGAAGCCATGATCGGGCGCGCAGCCGGTACGGTCTTTCGCGACTTCACGCTCTTGATGGTGCTCGGCTTCGTGGCGATGGTGATCTGGCTTCTGCCCCACGTCAATCCGCCCGCTCAGAACGCCAACGCCGCTCCTCCCGGAAATGTCGTGGTCGCGATCACCTGGCCAGCGGGCAATACCGACATCGATCTGTGGCTGACAGGTCCGGGCGAACTGGTGCCCGTCGGCTACTCCAACAAGGGCGGTGTCCTATTCGACCTGCTGCGCGACGACCTCGGCGACAGGCCGGACGCTACACCGCTCAACTACGAGAACGCCTATAGCCGCGGCATTGTCGCCGGCGAGTACATTGTCAACGTCCATTGCTATCGATGCTCGGTGGTACCGCAGAAGGTCGACGTCGAAATCTCGATCAATACCGGCGACAACCGCAAGGGCGCGAGGCCCGTCGCCACAACCGCGGTGGAGCTTCGCGTCAACGGCGAGGAGAAGACCGCGCTGCGCTTCAGGCTCGATGCCGATGGGCGAGTGGTGCCGAATTCCATGAACGCCGTCTTCCGCCCGCTCCGAGCGGAAAAAGGTGGGCAATGACATACGTCGTCTGGCTTTCGATCGGAATTCTGGTTCTGTTTGCTGGCGAAGCCTGGCTGGCGATCTGGTCGAGGCGCGATACTTGGGGCCGGGCGGCTACAGTTCTTCTGTTTATCTTCGCCCTGCCTGCGATTGCCACCGTTGCGGTGGAAAGCCTCGGCTGGCACAAGCCGCTGAAGCTCGTCTGGGATCTCGCACCCGGTGAGCATCGCGTGCTGGCGACGAAGCTTGTCCAGGACGAGGCGATCTATCTATATCTCGACGATCCCGCTCGCTCGGAGCCGCGGCCGATCGTGCTGCCCTGGTCGAACGAAACGGCCAGCCGTATTCAGAAGCTGCAGGACGATGCCGGCCGAGAGGCCAGAGGCCAGTTCATGATGCGCTACGAGCCGTCGCTCGACACCCATGCTCCGCAGTTCCACCCGTTGCCGCAGCCGCCGGCGCTGCCGCCCAAGCCCATCCCGCCCCCAGTCCAGCGCTTCGAGCAGGGAGTATGAGCCGTGCGGACGCAAAGGGAGCGCCGGTCCTCAAGATCCCGGTGACCGGACGTTCGCCCATGTTCGACAATTACGGTCCGGGTGCGCTGCTGGAGAGCGAAACGCGCCTCTACGACCTCACCAATGATCCCGGGCAGAATTCGCCGCTTTCCTTGCCCGACATCCAACGCAAAATGACGCTTCTCATGCACGATCTGATGCGTGCCAATGACGCCCCGCCGGAAGCTTACGCGCGCATTGCAATATAGCCTGAGTAAGACGAGCGCATTCCAATGCACCGCTCCTCTTATCCGAAGCATGTCCAGTCCCGCGCGGTCGCGGACAACGCCGGTCATGCCACACTCCGCCACCGCAGCGCTCAATGCGAGCGGGTTCGTTCACTGGACTGTTATGGAAGACAGACCGAGTTCCACATGGCCCACCAGTCGGGCTGACGGATAACCATCCGCGATAATCTTCTCGACCAGCGCCGTTGCGCCGACGCGTTCGCAGGCGATCAGCAACCCGCCCGACGTCTGCGGATCGGTGAGAAGATGGCGGCGCCATTCCAGCATGTCCGGAGGCAGCATCACCGCTTCGCCATAGCTCGCCCAGTTGCGCCGCGATGCGCCGGTGACATAACCATCACAAGCAAGCGAAGCTGCTTCGGAAAAGAGGGGAACATCGGATTCCCGAATGACGAGAGCGCAGCCGGAACCTCGCGCCATTTCGAGCGCATGTCCGAGCAACCCGAAACCGGTCACATCGGTGATCGCATGGACGTTCGGGTCCTGCGCAAGCTCCGATCCGATCCGGTTGAGGAGAGTTGTCGAGGCGATCAGTTCGGCATAGCCGCTCTCGGAAAGCGCCTCTTTTTTGATGGCGGCGGAATAGATACCGACGCCGAGAGCTTTCGTCAGAATCAAGGCATCGCCCGGCTTTGCGCCCGAATTGCGCCGGACGTCCTTCGGCCGGCATGTGCCGACCACGGCGAGGCCATAGATGGGCTCAGGTGAGTCGATCGAGTGGCCGCCGGCGACAGGGATTCCGGCTGTTGCGCAGACCGCCTTGCCGCCCTGCAAAATCCGACGGACCATATCGGTGGAGATCTTATCAAGAGGCATGCCGAGGATAGCCAGCGCCATGATCGGCCGCCCGCCCATGGCATAGACGTCGGAGATCGCGTTCGTCGCCGCGATCCGGCCGAAATCATACGGGTCGTCCACCATGGGCATGAAGAAGTCCGTGGTCGCGATGACGCAGGTGTCTTCGTCAAGCTGCCAGACGGCGGCGTCATCGCCGGTCTCGGTGCCGACAAGAAGGTGCCGAAAAGGATTGACCTCTACCTGATCAGCGAGAAGTTGCTGGAGCACGGACGGCGCCAGCTTGCAGCCGCAGCCGCCACCATGGGCGAGGCTGGTCAGGCGCACAGCAGGCGCGTCGGCGATTTCTGTCATGAGGGCGGTTGCCATGGTTCAGGGCTCCTTGGAATGCCGAATGAACGCTTCGGATGACCCGCATCCAGGCGGACGCCTGCTGCGTCTTGTGGCGAGTAGCCGGAACGAAGAAATCACCAGTGACGGTGCAAACTGTGCGGATCTGCCTTGGCGGCACGATTGGGAAGACGATGGGCGAGACGTACGCTCGGCGATGGAGCGCGTGACATCGCCTCCATTAATCCTCGCTCGAAAAGCGCCCCGGCACGCGGGAGCCGTCTCCAACACCACGCCTCACTGTAGGACGACCCTTTGGCGAGCGTCAATCGGACCGCCTCACCCGAAAACATGAGAATGATTTTCAAGTATAATACGAGATCCGCTATTGTACGCAATGCTCAAATACGGGCCTTTGCTGCCGCCGCACGCATCCGTTGTTTGACATTGATTTGATTCGGTTCGAAAATAGCCCGGTACTCTTGGTTCGGGATGTCCTTCGGGGCATCGGCTTCGGGAGAAAATTCAATGAATATCGAACTCTCGCGACGCGCGTTTCTGCAGACGGCAGGCGCGGGTCTGGCGGGCACGACGCTCGGGGCCTTCGGCTTCGGCGATATCGAAGCTGCGCACGCGGCGGCGATACGGCCCTTCAAGCTCGCGAACACGACCGAGACGCGCAACACCTGCCCGTACTGCTCCGTTGCTTGCGGCGTGATCCTGTATTCGAAGGGCGACCTCAGGAAGGGCGAACAGGCCGAAATCACTCACATCGAGGGTGATACCGATCACCCGACCAACCGCGGCACCTTATGCCCCAAAGGTTCGGCCCTGCTCGGCTTCGTCAAGGCTCCGACCAGGCTGCAGCAGCCGATGATCCGCAAGCCGGGATCTGACAAGTTCGAGCCGATCTCCTGGGAAGATGCACTCGACCGCGTCGCCCGCTTGATGAAGGACGACCGCGACCAGAATTTCGTCGCGACGAACAATGACGGCGTGACGGTCAACCGCTGGCTCACAACCGGCTTCCTCGCCGCGTCGGCGACGACAAACGAAACCGCGTTCGAGACCTACAAGGTGGTCCGAAGCACGGGAATGCTGGTGTTCGACAACCAGGCGCGTGTCTGACACGGCCCGACGGTGGCGAGTCTCGCCCCAACATTCGGCCGTGGAGCAATGACGAATTCCTGGACGGACATCAAGAACACCGATCTCGTCGTCATCATGGGCGGCAATGCCGCCGAGGCGCACCCGTGCGGCTTCAAATGGGTTACAGAAGCCAAGGCAAACCGCGGCGCCAAGCTCATCGTCATCGACCCGCGCTTTACGCGCTCGGCTTCGGTGTCGGATGTCTACGCGCCGATCCGCCAGGGAACAGACATCGCTTTCCTGCTCGGCCTGATCAACTACTGCATTCAGAACGACAAGGTGCAGCGGGACTACGTAAAGGCATTTACCAATGCCGGCTATGTCGTGAAGGAGGGCTTTACATACCAGGACGGCCTCTTCTCCGGTTATGACGAGGCGAAGCGCGACTACGACAAGTCCACCTGGGACTACGATATCGGCGCGGACGGTTTTGCCGTCGTCGACGATACCTTGCAGAACCCGCGCTGTGTCTGGAATCTTCTGAAGAACCACGTCTCCGTCTACACGCCGGAAATGGTCGAGCGCATCTGCGGCACGCCGAAGGACAGGTACCTGAAGGTGGCGGAGATGATCGCGGAATGCTCGTCGCCTGAAAAGGCGATGACCTCGATGTACGCCCTCGGCTGGACGCAGCACTCGAAGGGTTCGCAGAACATCCGCGCCATGGCGATGCTGCAGCTTATTCTGGGCAATATCGGCATTCGCGGCGGCGGCATGAACGCACTTCGCGGTCACTCCAACATCCAGGGGCTGACCGATGTCGGGCTGATGTCGAACCTGCTGCCGGGCTATCTCACGCTGCCGACGCAGAAGGAGCCGGACCTCGCCGCCTACATGTCGACCCGCGGCTTCAAGCCGCTCCGGCCGAACCAAATGAGCTACTGGCAGAACTACAGGAAGTTCTTCGTCAGCTTCCAGAAGTCGATGTGGGGTTCGGCTGCGACGCCGGAAAACGACTTCGCCTATGACTATCTGCCGAAGCTCGACCTGCCTGGTTACGACGTGCTGCGTGCATTCGACATGATGCACCAGGGCAAGATCAACGGATATCTCTGCCAGGGCTTCAACCCGCTGCAGTCATTCCCCAACAGGCAGAAGATCACCGCCTCGCTCTCCAAGCTCAAATTCCTGGTCGTCATGGATCCGCTTGCGACCGAGACGGCGCGGTTCTGGGAAAACCACGGCGAATACAACGATGTCGACCCGGCGACGATCCAGACCGAGGTCATCGAACTGCCGTCGACGTGCTTCGCAGAGGATGACGGCTCGCTCACAAATTCTGGACGCTGGCTGCAATGGCACTGGGCCGGTGGGACGCCGCCCGGCGAGGCTAGGCGCGACACCTGGATCATGGCGCAGATTCACCTGCGCCTGAAGGAACTCTACCGCCAGGAAGGCGGCGCTTTTCCTGACCCGATCCTCAATCTCGAATGGCCTTACGCCGATCCAGGCGATCCGAAAGCCGAGGAAATCGCCCAGGAGATCAACGGCCGGGCCTTGGCCAGAGTGACGGATACAGCCGATCCGACGAAGGTGCTGGCGGAGGCCGGGAAGCTGCTGCCGGGCTTCGCCGCGCTGCGCGACGACGGCTCCACATCCTGCGGCTGCTGGATCTATTCCGGCTGCTTCAACGAGAACGGCAACAACATGGCCCGGCGGGATACGGCCGACCCGGACGAAACCGGTGCTTATTCGAAATGGGCGTTCTCGTGGCCCGCCAATCGCCGCATCCTCTACAACAGGGCCTCGGCGAACCTCGCCGGGAAGGCCTGGGATCCGACCCGAAAGGTTATCGAATGGGACGGTGCGAAATGGTCGGGCTACGACGTCCCCGACATCGCGCCGACGGCGAAGCCGGATCAGGTCGGCCCGTTCATCATGAACCCGGAAGGCGTGTCGCGCCTCTTCGTTCGGGGCATGATGCGCGACGGGCCGTTCCCGGCGCATTACGAGCCGTTCGAATCGCCCATCGCCAACCCGGTTGCTCCCAATGTTCGCGGCAATCCCGCAGCGCGGGTGTTCGAGGGCGACCTGGCGCAATTCGCCGAGGCGGCTTCGCCGGAGTTCCCCTATGCGGCGACCTCCTACCGCCTGACCGAGCATTTCCATTTCTGGACCAAGCACGTGATCGTCAATGCCGTGATGCAGCCGGAGTTCTTCGTGGAAATCTCGGAACAGCTTGCGGCGGAAAAGGGCATCACCAAGGGCGGCTGGGTGCGCGTCTGGTCGAAGCGCGGCTCCATCACCGGGAAAGCCATGGTGACCAAGCGGATCAGGCCGCTCACCTGCGACGGCAAGACCGTCCATATCGTCGGCATACCGCTCCACTGGGGTTTCACCGGCGCGGCGAAGAAAGGCTTCGGCCCGAACATGCTGACGCCCTATGTCGGTGACGCCAATATCGAGACGCCGGAGTACAAGGCGTTCCTGGTCAACATCGAGCCCGCACCGGGGCCGGTGGCATAGGGAGGCGAGAAGATGTTTCCTCCAATCCCAAATCCTTCGACCACGGATGTGGCGCCGCGTTTCTCCGAGAAGGACCTCATCCGCCGATCGGCATCGACGGTCCCCGCTCCGGAGCAGCAGCTGACTGAAGTCGCGAAACTCATCGACGTCTCGAAATGCATCGGCTGCAAGGCATGCCAGACAGCCTGCATCGAGTGGAACGACACGCATGAGGAGGTCGGCGTCTTCGCCGGCGTCTTCGAGAATCCGCCCGACCTGACGCCGGACATGTTCACGCTGATGCGCTTCAGCGAGTGGGAAAACCCGGAGACGAACGAGCTCGAATGGCTGATCCGCAAGGACGGCTGCATGCATTGCGCCGATCCGGGCTGCCTCAAGGCCTGCCCGGCGCCGGGCGCGATCGTTCAGTACTCGAACGGCATCGTCGATTTCGTCCACGAGAACTGCATCGGCTGCGGCTACTGCATCAAGGGTTGCCCCTTCAACATCCCGCGCATCTCGCGCGTCGACAACACGGCATACAAATGCACGCTCTGTTCGGACCGCATCGCGGTCGGCCAGGGGCCGGCCTGCGCCAAGGCATGCCCGACGCAGGCGATCGTCTTCGGCACGAAAGATGAGATGAAGCAGCACGCCGAGGGCCGGATCACCGACCTGAAATCACGGGGCTATGCCAATGCCGGCCTCTACGATCCGCCCGGTGTCGGCGGGACGCATGTGATGTATGTATTGCATCATGCCGACCAGCCGGAACTCTATTCCGGCCTGCCGAGGGAGCCGAGGATCAGCCCACTGGTGGAGGCGTGGAAGGGCATCACCAAATATGCCGGCCTGACCGTGCTTGGCGTCGCGGCCGGCGTCGGCGTCCTGCATCATCTGATCATGGGACCGAACAGGGTCACGGAAGATGACGAGGAGCACGCCGAAGAGTTGACGGAAGGTGACGGTCATGGCCGCGTATGATGTCGGACCAAGCGAGAAGGTTCACCCCGGCAAGCCCGTTGTGGTGGACCGGTACACGGTGGGCGCGCGCATCAATCACTGGATCACGGCGGCGAGCCTGATCCTGCTTGCCCTGTCCGGGCTGGCGCTGTTTCATCCGAGCCTGTTTTTCCTGTCCGGCCTGTTCGGCGGCGGCCAGTTCACGCGTTTCATCCATCCCTGGATCGGCGTCCTGCTCTTCTTCAGCTTCTTCGGACTGTTTCTTCGCTTCTGGAAGGCCAATCTCTGGAAACGCGAGGACGGGACGTGGCTTGCCCGCTTTCGCGACGTGCTGGCCAATCACGAGGAGAACGTCCCCGAGGTTGGCAAGTACAATGCAGGCCAGAAGTTCGTATTCTGGGCGATGTCGATCCTGATCATCGTTCTGATCTCGAGCGGACTTGTGATCTGGGAGCAGTACTTCTCCGCGTACACCACGCTCGGTCAGCAACGGGTGGCGCTCCTCGTCCACGCCGTCGCAGCAGTCGCTATCATCGGCGTGTGGATCATCCACTTCTATTCCGCGATCTGGGTGCGCGGCACGATCCCCGCGATGATCCGCGGCTCGGTAACCGGAGGCTGGGCCTGGCGGCACCATCGCAAGTGGCTGCGGGAGCTCGTCACGATGAGATCGAAAGAAGGATCGGGATCGAAGCCCGCCGAATAGAGCAGGCGCCGGCGGGATGACTTTCGATCACGCCGCCCTAAGTACCGCTTTGATCTATGCGCTGGTCAGGCGCAACCACGTGGCCCGTGCGGTTCGTGAGGTTTGAATGCCGAGACAAATCGTTCCAGCCGGTTCCGACCCTACCGCTATCGGCGAAGTTTCGGCGCCACCCTTCGCTCGACTGCCTGACCCGTCAATTCTGTTCGCGCGCCGCGCGCAACGGCTCGCTGCGCTGGCTGAAGGACATCAACTCGGCCCATATCTTCGCTTCCTTGCCGCCCTGAGCAACGCCCAGCACCATATCCGGGACGGGTTGCCCGATCCTGCAGCGCCGGACATCGACGCACGCGAGCGAGCACGCTCTTTCGGCATGCCGCCGCTCGATCGTAACAGACCCGCCACTGCGGCGCTTGCCGAAACGCTCGAACGGCTGATTGTTGCGGCATCGAAGGTCGAGAAGCCGGAAGTGGCGACAGGGGCGCTCGAACGGCTGAAACAGGCCGGGCCTTCCGAACGCGACGGCATGGTGCGCAACGTGCTCGCCGATGCGATCCCAATGGAAGCTCTGGCCGAGCATGTCTATGTCGCGGCCGCGCTGCAGGTTCACTTCACCCGCCTTGCCGGATGGCTCGATGCCGCCGCGCTGGTTCCCGTTGGCGATGGAGCATGCCCTGTCTGCGGCGGCCCACCAGTGTCCTCCATAATCGTCGGCTGGCAAGGCGCCCACGGCGCGCGGTTTTGCGCCTGCTCGCTCTGCGGGACATTGTGGAATTACGTGCGTATCAAATGCACCCTGTGCGGTTCGACCAAGGGGATAGGCTATCAGGAAATCGAAGGCGGTCCGGGCACGGTGAAGGCCGAAACCTGCGAGGCATGCGGCTGCTACGTCAAGATCCTGCATCAGCACAAGGATCCGGCGCTCGACCCGGTCGCCGACGATGTCGCGACGCTCGGCCTCGATCTGCTCGTGCGCGAAGGCGGCTATCGGCGCGGATCGTTCAATCCATTCCTGATCGGCTATTGAGGATGCGATGACCGCGTTGCCCGCAAGCCGCCTGCGCAATCTGCCATCGGTCGATCAGGTGCTGAGGGAACCGCCCGCTGCGACGGCGATCCAGCGCTTCGGGCGGCACGCCGTCACGGATGCCGTTCGCAACGCGCTCGCTAATGCGCGCGCGGCCGGGCTTGCGGGCGCTGCCGTGCCGGAAGCGAGCGATGTAGCCGCCGAGGCGCTTGCGCAGCTCAAGGCCGGGGAACGCTCCTCCCTGCGCCCCGTCTTCAATCTGACCGGAACGGTGCTGCACACCAATCTCGGCCGTGCCCTTCTCGCAGAAGAGGCGATCGAGGCCATCCGCGCTGCCATGCGCGAGGCTGTGGCCCTCGAATTTGATGTCGAGAAGGGCGAGCGCGGTGAGCGCGACGATCATCTGCGCTCGCTTGTCTGCGAACTGACCGGCGCCGAGGATGCAACCGTCGTCAACAACAACGCAGCGGCAGTTCTTCTCGTCCTCAACACATTCGCGCTTGGCCGAGAGGCTATCGTCTCGCGCGGTGAACTGATCGAGATCGGCGGCTCCTTCCGAATGCCGGACATCATGACCCGCGCCGGCGCCAGGCTGGTCGAGGTCGGCACAACCAACCGCACGCATCCGAAGGATTATGCGGCAGCGCTCGGCGCAGAGACCGGACTTGTCCTCAAGGTGCACACGTCGAACTACCGCGTCGAGGGGTTCACGGCCGAGGTTTCGGCGCGGGAACTATCCTCGATCTCGAAAGCGCGCGGTGTGCCGCTGGTCCATGATCTCGGCTCCGGCACGCTCGTCGACCTCGCCCGTTACGGCCTCGGGCACGAGCCGACCGTGCGCGAGGCGGTCGCCGATGGCGCCGATCTCGTTACGTTTTCCGGCGACAAGCTGCTCGGGGGCCCTCAGGCGGGCTTCATCGTCGGCCGCAAGGATCTGATCGCGGCGCTCGGCCGCAATCCGATGAAACGGGCGCTCAGGCTCGACAAACTTCGCCTCGCCGCGCTCGAGGCGACGCTCAAGCTCTATCGCGATCCCGACCGCCTGGCGGGACGCTTGCCGACACTGAGATTGCTGGCGCGTCCGGCGGCCGACATCGCAGCACTGGCGGCGCACCTTCGCCCCGTGGTTGCCGATGCTCTCGGCGAGGCCTTCACAGTCGACGTGGTGGAGTGCCGGAGCCAGATCGGATCAGGCGCGCTGCCGCTTGAAACACTGCCCAGCGCTGGTCTCGCTCTCAGCCCGCGATCCGGGAGCGGAAAGGCGCTGGAGGCACTCGCGGCCGCGCTGCGTGCACTGCCGGTTCCGGTGATAGGGCGCATCGCTAACCAGACGTTGGCGCTCGATCTGCGCTGCCTTGAAGACGAAGCCGGTTTCACCGCCAATCTCGCCGGTCTCGATGCGGGAGGCGCCAATGCGCTGGCTTGACCGCATTGCGCGCCAACCAGCTGAAGTGCCGGTGTCGGAACGCATGGCCACGGCCCTCGAAGCCGCCAGGCGAGGCGACCATGCCACGGCTCTCGCCATCTGGGAGCCGCTGGCCCAGGCCGGTGTGGCCCGCGCGCAGAACAATATCGGCGCCTGCTTCGCCGAGGGGCTCGGCGTTGTGCGCGACCCCGATCTTGCCTTCCGGTGGCTGACGCTTGCTGCGGAGGGCAACGATCCGGTCGGGCAGCGGAATCTCGCGTCGTTCTATTTCCGCGGCGAAGGCGTCGAGCAAGACTACATGCGTGCGGCCGAGCTCTATCGGAGCGCCGCGGAACAAGGCGACGGACCGGCGCAGGACATGCTGAGCTGGATGCTGCTCGAAGGTGAGGTGGTTGATCCCGATGTCGCGGAAGCGCGGCGCTGGGCCGAGGCAGCGGCCCGGCAGGGGATCGCCTCGGCGATGACCCGGGTCGGCATGCTCCATCACAACGCGCTCGGCGTACCGCGCGATCCGGCCGAAGCTGTCCGGTGGTGGCGCAGCGCGGCCGCGCGCGGAGATGCGGACGGCCAAGCGATGCTGGGCGCCGCCTGCCATCTTGGCGCGGGCGTGCCCGTGGACGCGGTTGAGGCGCTGGCGTGGTTGCTGCGTGCCCAGGCGGGCGGCAGCCCGCTGGCAGCCCGTTATTTGACAACAGCGCGTGCCGCCCTCAGCACTGAGGAAATCGCCGAGGCTGAGCGCCGCGCCGCCGCGCCATTGCCGGAGATCGCGCCATGATCGTGGGCACGGCTGGGCATGTCGACCATGGCAAAACCGCGCTAGTGCATGCACTCACCGGCGTCGACACCGACCGCCTCCTGGAAGAAAAAGCGCGCGGCATGACGATCGATCTCGGCTTCGCCTACCTGCCGGCGCCCAGCGGAGACATTATCGGGTTCGTCGATGTCCCGGGTCACGAACGGTTCGTGCACACGATGCTCGCAGGAGCCAGCGGCATCGATTTCGCGTTGCTGGTCGTAGCTGCTGACGATGGTGTCATGCCGCAGACGCGGGAGCACCTCGCCATCGTCGATTTGCTCGACATCAAGCGCGGCACTGTCGTGCTCTCAAAATCAGACCTTGCCGACACGGCACGACGCGCTGCCATTGCGGCGGAGATACACGCCACGCTCGCAGATACAGCGCTCGCCGCGGCGGAAATAATTCCGGCCTCTTCCATCACCGGCGAAGGCATCGACGCTCTTCGGCAACTCCTGTTCCAGGAAGCGACCCGCTTTGCCGGCCGTGCGGCCTCGGGCCGCTTCAGACTGGCGGTCGACCGCTCATTCACGCTGCATGGCGTCGGCACCGTTGTCACCGGCACCGTTCTGTCAGGCTCGGTGGGCATCGGCGACAGCGTCGTGGTCAGTCCGCCGGGGTTGTCCGCGCGCGTCCGGTCTATCCATACGCAGAACCGGCCGGCCAAGCGCGGAAATGGGGGAGATCGCTGCGCGCTCAACCTTGCTGGCGAAGGCATCACCAAGGAGGCGATTCGACGTGGCGACGTGATACTCGATCCGGAGCTTCACGCGCCAACGGACCGTATCGACGCAAGGCTGCGCGTTCTGCCTGCAGAACCGAAACCGATCTGCCAATGGTTTCCGGTGCGGCTGCATCATGCCGCAGCCGAGGTCGGGGCGCGGATCGTGCTCCTCGGCGACGAACCGGTCAGGCCCGGCGGCGCGGCCACGGTGCAACTGGTGCTGGACAGCCCGATCGCCGCAGCAGCCGGGGACGCTTATGTTCTGCGCGACACCTCGGCGCAGCGGACCATCGGCGGTGGAAGCTTTCTCGACCTCAGGGCGCCCAGCCGCAAGCGCCGCACACTGGAACGGCTTGCCCGGCTCGAGGCACACGCTATCCCGCTGTCCGAGCAGGCCGCGGCCGCGCTCCTCGACGTGCCGCCCCACTATCTCGACCTGAAAACTTTCGGGCGTGATCGGGCGCTCGGCACGGACGAGACGGAAAGCCTGATCGAGAGCCTCGGGCTCGTTCGTATTCCCGTCGGAGAGATGCTGCTTGCGTTCTTGCCGGAGCGATGGATGGCGTTCAAAGGTGCCTTGATCTCCAGGCTGGAGGCTTTCCACGCCGACAACCCCGATCTGCCGGGCATCGGAATGGAAAGGCTGCGGCTTCAACTCGATCCACGTCTTCCGACCCCCGCTTTCGCCGCCGTTCTGCGTGACCTGTCGCGCACCCGTGACCTGGCTCTCGACGGCGCTTGGGTACGGCTTCCGGGCCATGAAGTACGGCTTGCGCCGAAGGACGAGTCCCTCTGGCTGCGAATCCAGCCGCTCCTCGGCGGTCCGCAACGTTTCCATCCGCCGAGGGTGCGCGACATCGCCGAAATGCTTGCCGGGCCGGAAGCTGAGATTCGAAGGCTCTTGAAGCTTACTGCCCGCATGGGGAAGGTGCACGAAATCGCCCATGACCATTTTTTCCTGCGCAACGCACTGGCCGAGATCGTCGAGATTATCCGCGAGCTTGCGGCAACGACGCCAGACGGACAGTTCGTCGCCGCCCAGTTTCGCGATCGCGCCGGTAGCGGCCGCAAGGTCGCCATCCATATCCTCGAATTTCTCGATCGGCATGGTGTCACCGTGCGGCGTGGCGATCTGCGCCGCCCCAACCGGCATCGGCTGGACCAGTTTCGCTGTCCGGCCGATGACCGGCCGCCGACGGCGGAAGCCTTTGGAGGAGCATCGTCCCCGGTGGGGCGTCCGGACTTCAAATCCGGGAGGGGCCGCGAGCCGGTCCTTGGTGGGTTCGACTCCCACTCTCTTCCGCCATCCTCCTGAGGACGATGACAATGACCGCATTGCTCCTCCGTGAACTGAAGACGGCGGCCGAAGCCGCCAAAACCGCTGAAGCAAGCTTCCGGCGGGAGGCCGCCCTGCGAATTGCGGCTCTCGAAGAGGAGCGCGCATTCGCCTTCAGGCGGCTCAATCTCATGCAGGCCATCGCCGAGGCTATGGCATCAGCCGAAAGCGAGGAGATCGCCGTAGCGAGCGCGTTTGCCGCCCTGCGCACGCGCCTCGGCTGGAACTTGGACAGCGAGGCGCGATCGGAGGTGATTATGCATTTCAGCCCGGTAGCGCTGGCGGTATTTCGCGCCGAAGTATCGAGCGAGGAGGAATCTTCGGCCAAGGCTCACGAGGCCATTGCGGCTTTCGAACACTGGTACGCTGAAACCCGAGGATCGCCGTTCTGGGTCCTGTTCGAGCAGCAGATGCCAGACACGCCTCTCGTCGATTTTTAAGGAACACAGACCTGTCCGGGCGCGGAGTCGCGCCTCATGCGGAACTACGATCACGGCGCCCGGCGGTCGATGATGCCGTCAGCCGGGCACGCCAGTTTCGTGTCAGTTCAGGATAACTCAAGACGAGTAGCGCTCGCAGGTACATTGACACGCGGCTTTGCCGGTACGGTGCTGCGCTTCTGCTTGAAACACCGTCCGAGCCGGGCTCCTCTCAAGTTCATCGCTGATTGCTCTGGCGGCTTTCGACCGCACTTTCGCTCGGCGCGGCATCGAAGGACTACCCTGATTATGAACGTTTCGTTCCGAATGGCCGCAACCGCAGGCGGCTGCGATGTCCGTCCGGAGCGGGCTTTCCCGAGGGCGCTTTGCCCCGGAAATATGTTTTTTGCCATTGGTCCTGTGCGGCTTTCGAGGCTGGATCGGCAAGGCTGGCGTTGAACGTGTTGCGGCTCTGCGACCACAATTTGTGCTCACGTTCGAGTTCGGGATTTTCGGAGAGGTAGCGGACGGCCGGATGCAGATTTTCGAGTTCGCCGCGCTTGACCGGAAACAGGTGGCAGAATGGCTCGTCGACCTCGAAATGGACGCGCTGATTGGGTCGCGTAAACTGCCAGTTCATGGTGAACGTGTAGGGCGACCAGTCCGTCTCGATGACCCCGGACAGTGCAAAGATCGCGTCCTTGGGCCGATTGATCGGCCCGGTTACGAACAGGTCCACACCCGGATCAGTCCGGAAAAGGCAAGGGATGTGGAACGTCAGGACGCCGCCGCCGAAATGGCTGACCGCCGGCGGCGGCGTCCCGGGTTCTGCCTTGATGCGGATCGCATCGTTGGTTCTCCGGCCGTCCCAGATCGCCGAAAAGGCGGCCGTGCACAAAATCTCCCAGCCATGCGTATTGGCGATGTTCAGCGGCAGGCAGCGATAGGCGAAACGCTGGTCGCTATCGTCCATCCACTGGCGCTCGAGTGGCGCAGGCCGAATACGCAGTTCGTGTCCATCAATGACATAGGCGATTAGCTGGTTCATGAAAGGAGCTTACCACGTCAGATCAGATGCAGGCGGCCTTGTCGCCGAAGCCAAGCCTTTGCGCCGGCGACGCGACGGTCAAGGCCAGCCGCGGGACTTTACCATCTCACCTTGAGTCCGATCTGGCCGCCGAACAGATTGCGATCGCTGTCTTCGACATCGAAATTGTAGCTGACGTCGCCGAAGGCGGACAGATTTTCGCTGATCGTAAACGCCACGCCTCCATGCACCTCCAGCCAGGTCCCTTCGCTCCCAACCAGTATCGGAACGGTGTTGAAGGTGACGGCGGACGGGTCCTGCGAGAAGCCGTGCCACAGGTTGACGCCGGCATGCGCCAGCAGCGCCTCTCTACTGTACTCCAGGCGCGCACCCACTCGTCCGGTCAACGAGTCGAAATCGTCATGTCTTATCTCGGAGAACGGATCGCTGCTGTCGTCGAAGTCGATGCGCTGCCAGATCAGCTGCGCCTGCGGTTCGATCGTCCAGCCGTCGGCGATCACGAAGGGTACCCCCGTCTCGATCGAGGCGGCGATGCTGTTGCCATCGAGATCGGCGCCGATGCCACGGTTCGATTCACTGGAACCGTTGAGCCAGGCGTATTTGGCGACGACATCAACGTACCAGCCGTCGGGCGACAGATGGGTCCAGTAGCCGGCGATGCTGTCTTCGTTCAGATCGAGGCTGCCGGCCGACAGTTGCAAGCCGCCCAGCACGTTGCCGCTGATGTCGCCGGACGCCTCGGCGTGCGTATAGAACAACCCGAAGCGATCGACATGGCCATTACTATGTTCAATGCCAACGAGGTCGCTGCCGGCCTGCAGTCCCCAATAATTGCCATCGAAGGACGGTGCGATATCGAAGCCAACGACGCTCACATTCGCACCGGAACCCAAGTCGCTCTCGGCGCCGAACACGCGGCCCCAGATAGCGGGCGGCGGGCGGACTCCCTCCGATGGCACGTCGGCGCCCTGCGGTTCAGGAACGCCATACACCAGGGCGCCGTCTCCAATCAGAAGCGATTGATCGCCGCGCCGTTGATGGAAAGTGCCCATGGTCATTAGTCCCATCCGCTCGGCGACAAGCGGCGCCATGATATGCCCAGGGACCTCAGGTCGCACGAACGGGATGGGCGGCGGTGGCGGTGGCGGCGGTGGCGGCGGCGGCGGTGGCGGTGGCGGTGGCGGTGGTGGCGGCGGCGGCGGCGGTGACGGCGAAGACCTGGAGCTTCGCAGGAACCAGTCGTTGTCCGTCTCCGTCGACGGCGTCACGCCTCCGCGAAACAGCAGGTATTCAAACGGCCCGGCGGCAACAGGTCCGCCAAGCGTAAACGCGCCCGCAGTGGTGTTGGCGCCGTTCATCGCATCGACCACAAGGATACCGTTGGCGACCGTCAGTTGGCCCGGCCCGTCCACATTGGTCACCAGAATGTTTGTCGAGCCGCTCCCCTGACCGCTGTCGATGACCAGCCGATCGGAGGGAGAGGCATCGGTGCCGAGGAAGGTCTGCAGATTAAGATTTCCACCTTGGCCGACATAATTGCCCTCGACGACGAACCTGTCGGATACATTTGTGTTGTTGTTCGTGAGGTCGATGGCGCCCCAATTGTTGACTGTGACGAGTTGGCCGCTGGTGGATGGCGCTACCGTATGCGTGCCGTTGCCGGCAAATACCGTGCTGGTTTCGTCAATGGAAAGCACGCCGGTCCCAGTGCCGGCATCGCCCAGCGTAAGTGTCGCGAAATTGTCAAACGTCAGCTCGGAACTATCGGTAAGCTCAAACCGTTCCCAGTTGGTATAACGAGCAACGTCGCCGCCGACAGTATTTGTCCATAGCAGCACATCATCCGATCCTGACCCGCCATTGACGGGAAGCCCGGTCTTCAGGTTGGTTGGCGTGAGGCCGATGAAATGAGCAAAGTCGGTGTCGGCTCCCGTGTCGAGGCCGATGATCTCACCACCGGTCCATACGACGTGGTCGTCTCCATCCTGTCCTTGAACGGTGTTCGTGATCGTCCCGTTTCGGATGAGCGCTTGATCCTCGCCCGAACCCAAGAGCACGTTTCCGTTGACCGTGCCGGCCGCCATGTCGAATACATCCTCGCCGGCGCCATATCGATGACGTTGGACACAGTGCTGCGATTGATGAGAACGTCGTCGCCATCGCCCAGCATGACGGCTTGGTTGATGGTCCCGTTATTGAAGAAAAAGTCGTTCGCCGAGCCGTTGCTGGTAACTCCCTGCATCACCCTGGATTGGCGGTTGACGACAAGATTAATTCCGTCACCTGTCAGCGTTATGCCGCTGTTGAACGTGCCGAAATTGTCAATGAAATTGTTAGGACCGGTGAGGCTGAAGGTGCCGCTTACCGCGCCGCCGGCGCGGATGATCACCGAATTCAACTCCGTGCTGGTCATCGTCAGGCCGGCGTTGAACGTTCCCTGGCTGTCGACGAAATTTCTCGCACCTGTAATATTCGCCAAACCGTTGACAGTCTTGCCGGCAAAGATGTTCAGCGTGTTCTGGCCGGCCCCGGTGATCGTTATGCCTCCGCTGTTGATCACCCCGTTGTGGTTGATGACGATGATGCCGTTGCCCGACCCCACGATGCCGGTGTTGAGCGTCCCATTGTTGGTCAGCGTCTTGGAAAAACCAGCAACTCCATTGAACACGACGGATGAAGGGCCGCCATTGATGAAGCCGTCATTGTTGATGAAGCTGTTACCTGTTCCAGAAACATTGACCCCGCTGCCGCCGACCGATGCGCCGCTCTGGACATTGATCGTGACTGGCGTGTTGACCGGCGCCGGGTAACCGTCATTGTCGGCGCCGGAGCACGTCACCGTGCCTCCTGGTCCGGGATTCGCCGGCGCGCAATCCGCAAACGCCCGCGCATCGGTGAGGCATAGTAGCGCGACAGACGCAACGGACTGAAGAAGCAGATTACGCAGGACCGGCCGACGCAGCCTTCCCTGCCTGAAAACCGTAAGATTCGAGAACTGC
>NZ_JAAKZF010000046.1 GCF_011045125.1 Allomesorhizobium camelthorni
GACGAGCTTACACAAGCCATGCTGCATTGCAACAATCATGTTGCATCGCAACAAAACGCCACATATCGTGGACCGCTGTGTGAAGCCCTATCGGCGAAGCCTCCGTCACGAAGGCTCCGTCCCCCACTTGTCCCCTGTACGCCACTCTTGTATACGCTGATTCATGTCTTCGCGCTCGAACATTCGTTCCGTCCGCACCGCTTTCGCGGGCGAGACCGCGCGCACCCTCTCTTCTGCCCTGCTGCTTCTCGGCCTTATCGGCGATCGCCGGGCTCGCTGAAGGAGCGCCCGGCGGTCGATCTGCCGCTTGAGGCGCATGCTCCTTGCAACCATCCACGGAACAGTTGACTGAAGGCGCTGTCCTGGGCTTAGCAGCCGGAGCGCCGGGAGAATTGAGATGAATGTACGAGAAGAGATCCGCGCCATGAAGGGCATGCCCGACGCGGCACGCAAATACCAACCCTATCCGGCGATCGGCCTCGCCGACCGGACATGGCCGTCAAAGCGCATCGAAAAGGCGCCTATCTGGTGCTCGGTCGACCTGCGCGACGGCAACCAGGCGCTGATCGACCCGATGGGTCACGACCGCAAAGCGCGCATGTTCCAGCTGCTGCTCGATATGGGCTTCAGAGAAATCGAGATCGGCTTTCCTTCGGCCTCGCAGACCGATTTCGACTTCGCGCGCTGGGCGATCGAGGAAGGCGGCGTTGCCGATGACGTGTCGCTGCAAGTGCTGGTGCAGTGCCGGCCGGAACTCATCACGCGGACTTTCGAATCGCTCCAGGGCGCCACGAATCCGATCGTGCACTTCTACAATTCGACCAGCGAATTACAGCGCCGCGTCGTGTTCGAAAAGGACGTGCGCGGCATCAAACAGATCGCCACCGACGCCGCCAAGATGATCACGGACATGGCGGCCAAAGCCGGCGGCGGCTACCGATTCGAATATTCGCCCGAAAGCTTTACCGGCACCGAACTCGAAGTGGCGCTGGAAATCTGCAATGCCGTCGCCGAGATAGTCAGGCCGACGACGGACAACAAGCTCATCATCAATTTGCCGGCGACCGTCGAGATGGCGACGCCCAACATCTATGCCGACCAGATCGAATGGATGTGCCGCAATCTCGACAATCGCGAAAATCTGATCGTCTCGCTGCACCCGCACAATGACCGCGGCACAGGGATCGCCGCGACCGAGTTCGGCCTGATGGCGGGCGCCGACCGCGTAGAGGGCACGCTGTTTGGCAATGGCGAGCGCACCGGCAATGTCGACATCGTGACGCTGGCGCTCAACATGTACACGCAGGGCCTCGACCCGGAGTTGGACTGTTCCGACATCAACCGGATGAAGGACGTGTTCGAATATTCGAACCAGATGAAGATCCCCGAGCGCCATCCGTATGTCGGCGAACTCGTCTATACGGCGTTTTCCGGCTCGCATCAGGATGCGATCAACAAGGGCATGAAGGCCATCAAGAAGGCCAACACGCCGCTCTGGGAGGTGCCCTATCTGCCGATCGACCCGAAGGATGTCGGCCGCAGCTACGAGGCGATCATCCGCATCAACTCGCAATCGGGCAAGGGCGGCATCGCCTATGTGCTGCAGGCCGATTACGGGCTGAACCTGCCGCGCAATCTGCAGGTCGAGTTTTCCCGCGACATCCAGGAAATCACCGATGTCGAGGGCAAGGAGGTGCCGTCGCGGCGCATCTACGACCGCTTTCTCGAGCTTTACGTCGACCAGCCGAAAGCGCGGCTGAAATTTGTCGACCACCAGACGTTCCCCGATACCGAGCACAAGGGCCGGCGCGTGATCGAGGCGGTGATTCTCGACGGCGGCAAGGAAGTGACCATCACCGGCAGCGGCACGGGACCGATCGACGGCTTCGTCGACGCGCTTTCGCGGCATATCGGCCTCGAAATGTCGGTGCTCGACTATTCCGAGCACTCCATGCAGCGCGGGTCCAACGCGGCGGCGATCTCCTATGTCGAGGTCGAGCATCCGGGCGGTCGGCTGTTCGGCGCGGGCATCAACACCAACATCGTCGCAGCCTCGCTTGAGGCCGTGATTTCCGCCGCCAATCGGATCATAACTTGAACCGATTGTAATCGTAGCCCCGCCCGGACCTAATTCGGGCGGGGGAAACACTGCCGATCGGGCCATGCGCGCTTGTGCCAACTCGGCAGGCGGCGCTATGATCGGTCGTTCGTGCCGGTCTCGAAAGGTTCGACGCTTGCCACATAACACGCCTGCCGCCCCCGCAGTGCGCGAAACGCTGGAGCGCATCCTCACCAGCGAGACCTTCGGACGGTCGGAACGCGCTCGCAATCTCTTGCGCTATCTCGTCGAACAGGAACAGGCGGGCCATGCCGACCGGCTGAAAGGTTTCGCGATCGCGGTCGATGTGTTCGGCAAGGACGCCGACTTCGACCCGTCGACCGACGCGGTGGTGCGGGTGCAGGCAGGCCGGTTGCGGGAACTGCTGGCGCATTATTACTCCACGGAAGGAGCGGCCGAGCCTATACGAATCACGGTTCCCCGCGGCAGCTATGTCCCGGCCTATGAGGTAGACCCGGACCGGCACCCGGCGGCAATCCTCGAAACGCCCGTGGAAGAGCAGACGGAGCCGGCCCACGACATCGATCTGGCCCTGGCCGCTGAAGGCGCCTCGCCGCCATCGGGAGCGCAGATGATGCGGCAGCTCAAGCTCTTCTGGGGAGCCATGGCCGTCATCATCCTGATGCTCGGCTTCCTGGTCTACCGCATCAACGAACCGGCGCCCGGCGATCAGGTTTCGGCCGCGGCGGGCGTACCGGCCGAGACCAGCAGCATAGCCGGCCTGGCCGCCCTCGAAGCACTGCCGCCCGTCTATATTTCGCAAACCTCCGACGCCGAGGGACCGACGCGCGTCGCTTCCGTGCTGCGCACTGGCCTGTCCGGCTTCGACACGGTCGACTTCATCGGCCGCGACATTGCCGAGAGCGACCGGGGCAATCCGCTTCAATTCGTGTTCGTGGTCGGCGCGGGCCTTGCCGAAGGCGACGTGCTGGTGGAGTTGCAGCACAGCGCCAGCGGCAAGGTCCTCTTGTCCCGGGTGTTGCCGGCGGCCGATGTCGCCGCTGCCAAGCTCGATGACACCATCGCCGACATTCTGAGCTCGACCGTTCCGGCCTCGGGCACCATTTACGGACACATCGACCAGCTGGGCATCCAGACCGGGCTGACCGCCTGCCTGTTGCTCAATGACGACTACTACCTTGCCGAAACCGAAGAGAAGCACGCCGAAGCCTACCGCTGCTTCGAAAAGCTCGCCCGCGACAACGCCAAATCGCCGCTCATCTACGCCGAGATGGCCTCGCTGCACATGGAGGCGGTGCGCGACGGCTACCGCTACCCGCCCGCCGCGACGGCCGATCAGGCGCTGGCGCTCGGCTACCGCGCGGTGCAGATGGTCGCCACCAGCCCCTACGCCCACCGCTCCTACGGCTTCCTGAACCAGCGCATCGGCAACTCCGAAGAGGCGACGCGCTGGATGCGCAAGGCCTACGAACTCAACACCTACGACCTGTCGATGGCGGCCGCCTATGGCTACGCCTTGATCTTTTCGGGCAATTACCGCGAGGGCGCGCCGATCATGGAACGCGCGGTCGAGGCCTCGAGCGCGCATCCGAGCTGGTGGGATTACGGGCTGTTCCTGGCGCGGTTCATGCTGGACGACATGCCCAGATCGGAACGCGCCGCCGAAGCCCTGGTGACCGCCAAGCGCGGGCATTATATCGCCGTCCGCGCCATCGCCGCCGATTGTGCCGGAAAGCCGGAACTGGCCAAGCAACTCCTCGACGAACTTGTGGCCGAGTTTCCTGAATTCGCCAGCAACCCCCGCGCCTTCTTCGTCAACGGCAAATATCCGCCGGAGATGACGGACAAACTGCTCGAGGCGCTTCGCCATGCCGGCCTGGGCGGTCCGAGTTGAGGCTCTTTGCCCGCGAGGATGGCGACAGTGCCGCGCCGATCGTCTTTCTGCACGGCTTCGGCAGTTGCCACGGCCTGTGGCGACCCATAACCGGCGCGCTCTCGCCGGAACGCACCATCGCCTATGATCTGCCCGGCCACGGAGCCTCGCTCGGCTGGCCTGATGCCGGGCCGGCCAAGATCGCCGTGCGCGCCATTTCCGCTGATCTCGATGCGCGCGGCATCGAGAAATTCCATCTCGTCGGCCATTCCTTCGGCGGAGTGGTCGCGACGCTGCTGGCGTCGGCGAGGCCGCAAAACGTCGTCTCGCTGACGGTGCTAGCCCCCGGCGGCTATGGCCCGGAGATCAATGGCGCGCTCCTGCGCCGCTACGGCGCGGCGGTCGAGCCTGACGAAATCCGCGATTGCCTGGCGGCAATGTCGGGGCAGTCGAGCGCGGCGCCCGACCATGCGGTGAAAGTGCTGGCCGAGATGCGGCGGCAGCCGGGGCAGTCGGAAATGCTCGCCAGGATTGCCGCAGAGATCAGTCGCGACGACAGGCAGGGCGTGATCTCGCGCGAAACGCTTGCGGCGCTCGCAATGCCTGTCTCGGTAATGTGGGGAACGGCCGATCCGCTGCTGCCCTATAGCCAGACGGAAGGGCTGCCATCGCAATTTTCGCTCCATACCGCCGAGGGGTTCGGCCATATGCTGCCGGAAGAAGCGCCCGAGCGGGTGGTCGTTGTCATTCGCCGCACTGTCGGCTGACGCCGGGGCGCTGCAACTGGCCGAAACTCCGGGTTTGAAGGCGTTTGGCCCAACGCTGGCTGTTTTCGCGCTCCGTTTATGTTAACAGTTCCTTAAGAGCCCCTTGCGGTTGGAGCGGACCATGAGTGACGCAGGCGAAAACGTGACGCCCATCGAGCATGCGCGCAAGCTTTCCGATGCGATCCGCGACGTGAAGAACGCGGCCGCAGACCGGGATGACGTGGTGGTGGAAATGCGCGAGGCGAGCCGTATGCGGCTCGACCTGCTTGCCGCCGAACTGGCGCCGGTCTTTGCCGAAGTGCCCGCCGATGTCGAAATTTTCGATTTCGCAGTATCATCCGGCCTGCAGCCTCGCCTGTGGATCGACGCGACGAGCCATGTGACCATGGGCCGTGACCGCCGCACCTACCGCTTTTTGAAGGACACGCGTGTCGGCCGCGTGGTGCTCGCCGAATCGACCGATATGAAGCCGGTGGCCGATCAGGTGACCCGCTATGTGGCGGAGCGTCTCGTCGAGCGCCAACGCATGATGGACGGCAGCGCCGAGCCGGCTGTCGCCGGAGTGCTGAAGTCCTCCGTGGGCGAAGCTGCAGAGCCGCTGCGCACCAGGCGCAATGGCTGGTCGGCTTTCCTGACCGGGCTCGGGCTGGTGGTCGCCGGCGCACTGGTCGGCCTGGCCGTCTCGGTCGCCCTTTTGTGGGACCGTCTCGCGGCGATGGGGATCGGCTTCTAGAGCATCCTTCTAAGTCCTAAGTCCGCTCGACAATCCGTGCTTCGGGCGTCAGATCCACCGACATGATATCGGAGGGCGGCAGGGCCGTTCCCGTCAGGCCGCGCCGCGTCAGCCGGACGGACCAGGCGCCTGCCTCTCCCGATATGTCGAGGAGATTGTACTGGGCGGCCGGCTTGGAATCGCCCGGCGACTGGCCGGCGGCGGCGGCCCCGACAACCGGTACCGGCCCGCCGCGGCCGCCGATCCAGTAGAGCGTCGGCAGATGCGAATGGCCGTGCAGCACCAGTTCGGCGCCGTGCTTCTGCATGGCCGTCTGAAAGCAGCCTATGCCGAACAGCCTCTTGTGCTGGGGCACAGCGCCGCGCACCGGCGGATGGTGCAGCATCACTACCCGGAACAGGCCGCGTTTGGCCGCGTCGTCCAGCATCCGGCCGAGTCGGTGCGACTGGTCCTCGCGAAAGAAGCCGCTTGCCATGAACGGCGCCGTGGCGCGCGCGGTCGACACGCCGATGAGCGCCACCTGCCCCCGCACGCGCATATAGGGAAAGCCATGGCGATCGGTCGGCGGACTGGCGCCGTCGCCGGTCATCCAAGGGCCCCAGGCGCGGCAGGTCTTGTCGAAGGCGCCCGGCACATAGGCGTCGTGGTTGCCCGGCACCACCGACACGTCGCCGGGCTTTCCGAGCGTCTCCAGCCAGATCCGCGCCAGTTCGATCTCAGCGTCGAGCGCCAGATTGACCAGATCACCGGTGACGGCGAGGTGGTCGGGCTGCGACGCCTGCATGTCGGCCACGATCGCGCCCAGAACCCCCTCGGTCAGCACCCGGCGGCGGTTGCGGTGCCAGTTGACGTAGCCGACCATGCGCTTGGACGCGAGTTCGCGATAGGATACATCGGGAAGCGGCCCCAGATGAACGTCGGAAAGATGCGCAAGCCTGAACATTCAGCCCTTGTAGGATACCGAAGCCTGCCTTTCCACCCGTGGATGGCGGCCTGATGCCCAACATCGAAACAAACGATCCGTTCCGGCAAACTGGGTGGCCTGGACTGCGCGGGCGGCTGTTCCATTTCTACTTCCTGCTGCGCCGCCCAATGACGCTCGGCGTTCGCGGCCTGGTCCACGATGAAGCGTCGAATTCGGTATTCCTGATCCGCCATACCTATGTGCCCGGCTGGCAACTGCCAGGCGGCGGCGTGGAGCTGGGCGAGACCATGCTGGAGGCGCTGGAGCGCGAACTCGTCGAGGAAGGCAATGTCTCCTTGACCGCGCCGCCGGAGTTGCGGTCGCTGCACTTCAACCGGCAAGCGAGCCGGCGCGACCACGTCGCGCTCTATCTGATCCGGCAGTTCAGTTGGTCAGGGTCGAAACTGCCCGATCGTGAAATCGCCGAGGCCCGTTTCTTTCGGCTCGACGACCTGCCGGAAGCAACCACGCCGGCGACAAGGCGGCGCATCGCTGAGGTCTTCGGCGGCGAACCGGTCTCGCCGTTCTGGTGATCAGCCGAACCGAGCCCGATCATGCGGCGCGGAATAGTCAAGCTCCGGCCCGACCGGGATGATCCGCGTCGGATTGACGGTCTCGTGGCTGCGGTAATAATGCGATTTGATGTGCAGCATGTTGACTGTCGCCGCAACGCCCGGAACCTGGAACAGGTCGCGCAGGTAGTTGGACAGGTTCGGATAGTCGGCGATGCGGCGCAGATTGCATTTGAAATGGCCGACATAGACCGGATCGAAGCGCGCTAGCGTGGTGAACAGCCGCCAGTCCGCCTCGGTGATCCGGTCGCCGGCCAGATAGCGCTGCCGCGAAAGCCGGTCCTCCAGCGTGTCGAGCGCTGAAAACAGCTCGGCAAACGCCTCCTCGTAAGCCTTCTGCGTGGTCGCGAAGCCGGCGCGATAGACGCCGTTGTTGACCTGCGGGTAGACTAGCGCGTTGACCGCTTCGATCTCGCCTCGCAGCGCCTGCGGATAAAAATCGAGAGAGCCGTCGCCCCATTCGTCGAAGGTGGAATTGAGCATGCGGATGATCTCGGAAGATTCATTGTTGACGATCGTCTCGCCCTTCTTATCCCACAGGACCGGCACGGTCACCCGACCCGAATAGGCGGGGTCGGCCTTCGTGTAGATCTGGTGCAGGAAATCGAGACCATAAAGCGTGTCGCCGGTCGCGCCGTCCTCCTTTCGGAAGGTCCAGCCGTCCTTGCCCATGAAATGGTGGACGACCGAGACCGAGATGACGTCCTCGAGCTTCTTCAGGGCGCGGAAAATCAGTGTGCGGTGCGCCCAGGGACAGGCAAACGAGACGTAGAGGTGATAACGACCCGGCTCGGCCTTGAAGCCGCGGCTGCGGCCCGGCCCCGGCTCACCGTCGACGGTGATCCAGTCGCGCCATTGCGATTCCGTGCGCACGAATTTGCCGCCGCTTTCCCCGGTGTCGTACCAGCGGTCGCTCCATTTGCCGTCGACCAGCAATCCCATCGTCAGTCTCCTTGGCTGTTCCCTTCCGATGTAGTGTGCAATGCCGCGAAGCGGAAACCTTTCGGGGGTGAACGGATCGTCACTTCTGCGAGAGAATCGCGGATGGACGCGGCCCGAAAATGATGCTAGCCGGTCGTTCCGATGGCAAAATGCTTCACACATATCCGGTTCGACCGACGACGAATGGGCGCCCGCGCTTGAGAAAGCGCTGATTGCGACGGGCTGCCGCGCGCAGCCGACCCATTCCCTCCTCGACCGGATGTGAACGAAATGAGTTTTGCCGACACGATCTATATGCCGGAGCAGCCGGCGCACGATTCCCAAATCGAAATCATCAACGCCGAGGCCTTCGGGCCGGGACGCTTCACGCGCGCCGCCTACAAGATACGCGAAGGCGGGCCGCATGAGCGCAGCCTGTCTTTCGTGGCGATGCATGACGGCGCAGTCATAGCATCGGTTCGCATGACGCGGATCGCGGCGGGCGCAGGGCGCGCTTTGCTGCTCGGCCCGCTGGCGGTGCGCCCGGCCTACAAGAACATCGGCATCGGCCGCAAGCTCGTGGCGATGGGGCTGGAGGCGACGAAAAATTCGGGCGCAGGCGCGGTAGTACTCGTAGGCGACGAACCCTATTACGGGCCGCTCGGCTTCAAGAGGATCCCGCGCGGCCAGATCTCGATGCCGCGCCCTGTCGATCTCGATCGGCTGCTGGCGGTGGAATTCACGCCCGGCGCTGTTGCTGCGCTGACCGGCGAAGTCTCGCATGCCGACCGGGTAAGAGACCTTGAGAAAGCGTAGGCAGTTGCGCCGTAGTAGCCGCCTCCCTAGCATGCAAAAACACAGAAAATACAAATAGGGGAGCCGTTCATGAAACCGCAGGAACAAACCGCAATCGTCACGGGCGGCGGCTCGGGGTTGGGCGAGGCGACGGCTCGCGCGTTGGCTGCGGCAGGCGCGAAAGTCGCCGTGCTCGACATCGGCATGGAACGCGCGGCGATAGTCGCCCGCGAGATCGGCGGCGTCGCCATCCGCTGCGATGTGAGCAGCGCCGAGGGCGCCGAGGCGGCGATTGCGGAGGCGGCGCAGGCGCTCGGCGAACCGCGTATCCTGGTCAATTGCGCCGGTGTCGCCATCGGCGCCAAGACGCTGGGCAAGGACGGCCCGCACCCGCTCGACAGCTATCGCCGGGTGATCGAAGTCAACCTCATCGGCACCTTCAACATGACCCGCCTGGTTGCCGACCGCATGGCGAAGCAGGAGCCGCTGGAAGGCGGCGAGCGCGGCGTGATCGTCAACACCGCGTCGGTCGCGGCTTTCGATGGGCAGATCGGCCAAGCCGCCTATTCCTCGTCCAAAGGTGGCGTGGTCGCCATGACGCTGCCGGTGGCGCGCGATCTTGCCCGCTCCGGCATCCGCGTGATGACCATCGCACCCGGCATCTTCAAGACGCCGATGCTGATGGGCATGCCGCAGGAGGTGCAGGATTCGCTCGGCGCGTCCGTGCCCTTCCCGCCACGCCTCGGCGAGCCGTCCGAATATGCCGCGCTGGCGCTGCACATCGTCGAGAACCAGATGCTGAACGGCGAGGTGATCCGTCTCGACGGCGCGATCCGTATGGCGCCGAAGTAGAGGCTGGACAGCCGAAACCATGGGTGACGGCAGCAGCAGCGATGCAAAACCCGGCCCGCTCGCCGGGCTGACGATCGTCGAGATGGCGGGGCTGGGTCCGGCGCCGCTGGCCGCGCTGATGCTTTCGGAAATGGGCGCGCACGTCATCCGCATTGAGCGCATGGCGAGCGGCAAGGCATTTCTGGCGCTGCCGCCCGAACACGATCTCGACCGCCACGGCCGTTCCATCCTCAAGCTCGACCTGAAACGATCCGAGGGCATAGGGCTCGTCCTGCGGCTTCTCGAAAAGGCGGATGTGCTGATCGAGGGGTTCCGGCCGGGCGTGATGGAGCGGCTGGGCATCGGTCCGCAAGAGGCGCAGCGCCGCAATCCCAAGCTGATCTACGCCAGGATGACCGGGTTCGGACAGGAAGGCCCGCTCGCCGGCCGCGCCGGACACGATCTCACCTATCTTGCCTATAGCGGGGTGCTGCACGCCATCGGCCCTCGCGAGGGCAAGCCGGTGCCGCCTCTCAACCTTGTCGGCGACTATGGCGGCGGCACGATGTTCCTGATTGCCGGCATATTGGCGGCGCTGGTCGAGGCGTCGCGGTCCGGCAAGGGCCAGGTGGTCGACGCCGCGATGGTGGACGGCGCATCCATGCTGGCTGCGCCCTTCTTCGCCTTCATGGCCGCCGGCTTCTGGACCAACCGGCGCGGCTCCAATCTGCTCGATTCGGGCGCACCCTTCTACGACACCTACCGAACCTCCGACGGCAAGCATGTCGCGGTTGCCTGCCTGGAGCCGCAGTTCTTTGCCGAATTCGCCAAATTGCTGCCGCTGGAGCAGCGTTTTGCGGCCGCTCAGTACGACAGGTCGATGTGGGACGGCATGCGCGAGGCGATCACCCGGCGCATCGGCGAAAAGACCCGTGACGAATGGGCTGCCTTGTTCGAGAACACCGACGCCTGCGTGGCCCCGGTGCTTTCTTTCTGCGAAGCGCCGCAGCACCCGCACAACCTTGCGCGGGGCGTACATGTGAGGGCGGGAACGCTGGATCGCCCTGCCCCCGCGCCGCGTTTTTCGCGCACGCCCTCCGAGACCGCCGCGCCACCGTCCGACGAGGAGAACACGGCAGCGGTGCTGGAGCGCCTGGGAATTTCGCCTGATGACATCGAGGCCCTTGCCAAGGCGGGTATTGTCGGAGGATAACTGGACAAAGCTCATCAACATTGATGAAGGCCGGCATTGGAAAAGACCAAGGATGTCATCAGGCCGACGGATGCGGATGCGATCCGGCTGGCCAGGACGCTGATCCGGTCGGCACGCTACGGCGCCATCGCCGTGCTGGATCCGGAGACCGGCGCGCCGCTGGCGAGCCGCGTCGGCGTCGCGACAGACATTGACGGCTCGCCGCTCATCCTGGTTTCGATGCTGTCGGCCCATACCCGCGCCATCATCGCCGATCCGCGCTGTTCGCTGCTGCTCGGCGAGCCTGGCAAGGGCGATCCTCTCGCGCACCCACGCATCACGTTGGTTTGCCGCGCAGGGCGCCTCGAACGCGACACGCCGCAGCAGGCGCGCGCCGAGCGGCGCTACCTCAACCGCAACCCGAAGGCGCAGCTCTATGTCGGGCTCGGCGACTTCTCGCTGTTCCGGCTCGAAATCGAATGCGGCAGCCTGAATGGCGGCTTCGGCAAGGCCTACAATCTGACGGCCGCGGATCTGCTGACCGACAGCCCGGCGCTCGACGCGCTCGCTGAGAGCGAGCAGTCGGCGCTCGACCACATGAATGCCGACCATCTCGACGCCATCAGCGTCTATGCCCGGCATTTCGCCAACGCATCCGGCGAGGGATGGCGGGTCACCGGTTTCGACGCCGACGGCGTGGACATCGCCTCCGGCGACGAGGTCCGGCGGATATTCTTCCCGCAACCGCTTTCGGATGCGGGCGAACTCAGGAAAATCCTGGTGGAAATGGCCAAGGCGGGAAGGGCCGCGCTGGGAGTTGGAGTTAGAGAGGAGACGTCCGTGCCACCTTGAGATTTGCGTCGAATGCTTCTAGGTTGAATCAGTAATGGCCGGATGATTCAGAGCGCGCTGCGCACGTCCGGCTTGGCTTTCCGACGTTATTGCCCCCATGGCGTCTGAAATGAGCAAAGATTGTGGGGCATCATGATTTCGAAACAGCTTATCGCGAACGCCGAGCAAGCCGCGGCACTGCTGACGCTGCTCGGCAATGAGAAGCGGCTGGTGATCGTGAGCCATCTGCTCGAAGGCGAGATGTCGGTCGGCGCGATCGCCCAAAAGGTTTCTCTCAGCCAATCGGCCCTTTCGCAGCACCTGGCGAAGCTGCGCAGCGTCCATCTGGTCGAGACGCGCCGCGACCGCCAGATGATCTACTACTCCTGCCGCTCCGACGCAGTGCGTCAGCTCCTGGGCACGCTGGACGGGATTTTCAGCTTCAAGGCCAACGGCAAGCACTCGGAGCGCCTGGAGCACCAGTTGGCGGAGACTTGACGCCGGCCGCGCATCGGCCCGAAAATAGGATTCGATTTTCGGAAAGCACGATGCGCGGATTCAAAGACTTGCAGAGTCCTTTGCGCGTCCCAACGGACGCGCGGCGCTGTGGGCCGACGCCGATTATCCGCCGGATGATCGCGCGCGAACATTTGGTATGAACCCTGTCCACATCGCCGACCCGCAAGATCCGCGGGTCGCGCCCTATCTCGACATAAGGGAACGCGATCTTGCCGGAAGACAGGGCCGGTTCGTGGCCGAAGGCAAGGTCGTGCTGAACGTGCTGTTCTCGGCCCGGCGCTTTGCGGCCGAATCCGTTCTGGTGCTTGAAAGCCGCCTTCCCGGTCTTGCAGCCACCCTGGCGCTGGCCCCCGCCAACATGCCGGTCTATGTGGCGTCCGGCCCGGTGATGGACGCGATCGCGGGCTTCCACATCCATCGCGGTGTACTGGCCATCGGCCGCAAGCGGGCGCCGCAAGCGCCGGAGGAACTGCTTGACGAACTGCCCGAGCGGGCGCTGGTCGTCGTGCTGGTAGGCATCGCCAATCACGACAATGTCGGCGCGATATTCCGCAACGCGGCGGCGTTCGGGGCCGCTGCAGTGATCCTCGATGCGAGCTCCTGCGATCCGCTCTACCGCAAGGCGATCCGGGTTTCGGTCGGCGCCGTGCTCAAAATCCCCTTCGCGGTAGCGGACGATGCCGATGGCCTCGCCGACGCGATGGCGCGGCGCGGCTTCGAACTCTACGGCCTCTCGCCACGAGGCAAAGCCGACCTGCGCGATGTCGAACGGCGCGGGCGAGCGGCGCTATGGTTCGGAGCCGAAGGCGAGGGCCTGCCGGAAAAGCTGCTTGCCCGCCTGAACACGGTGCGCATCGCAATGGCCGGCGGGTTCGACAGCCTGAACGTCGCCGCGGCTTCGGCGATCGCCCTGCACCAACTGGCAGAACTGGAGAAATCAGCCGGCTGACGCCGCTTTCTGCACGGCGCGCACGCGGTCGGCAAGGCTGGTCTTCTTGGCGCCGGCGCCCTGGCCGCTATCGGGCGTCGGCGACGACAGCGCCTTCGCGATCGGCGAGCCCTGCCCTTCGAGAACGCTGGTCAGATGCACCATCTGCGCCGCCAGCTCGCCTATCCGCTCACGCAGCATTTCGTCATCGCCACCTTTGGCGGTTGCCGTCGCCTTGAGATCAGCCTTCAGCTTGCGGTTTTCGCGCGTCAGCGCCGTCAGGCGGCTTTCAAGCCGCTCGCGGCCGGCGGGCTTTTCGATCTTTTCGTTTTCCGCGGCGGTGGCGCGCGCCAGTTCCTCGCGCAGGCGCGCCAGTTCCTTTCCGCTGTGCTCCAGCTTTTCCTCGCGCTCGGCGAGTGTCGAAAGCATGCCGGCGATCTTCCTTTCGAGGCCGTCGACCTTCCGCGCCTCGGTCCTCAGCGCGTCGCGCAGCGTGGCGGCCTCGCGTTCCCTTTCCTGGTATCGCTTCTCCGCCTGCTCCGCCTTGCTCCTCAACTGGACGACTTCATTGCCGAGCTGCTCGTGTTCCGATTCCCGCGCCACCAGCTCGATCTGGCGGCTGCTCGAAGAGAAGCTGGCGTCGTCATACATGCGGCCTAGCTTTTCGATCTCCGCCGTCCGTTGCTTCAGCACATTGTCGGTTTCGGCGAGCCTGGCCGACAGCCGCTGCATGTCGTTGCTTTGCTGCCGCAATTCGGTGCGCAGCGCTTCGCCGGCTGTTTCGAGCGCCGTTATCTCGCGGTTCTTTTCGGTGATCACGGCGTTGAGCGCCTTGATCTCCTCGCGACCCCGGCCGATCTCGATGACTTGTGCCGCATTCTTCTCGCGAAGCGCCTGCGCGCTCATCTCGAGCCGCCGCGCCGACATGGCGAATTCCGCCCGCATCCGGTCCTTGTCGGCCTGGATCTCGTCGAGCGTCATCGGCATGGAGGCCTCGACGCGCTTGCGGGTCAGGTTGACGGCGCGCCGCCAGAACGCCGGCGCGGCCAGAAGCGCGAGAAAGCCGGCGGTGAGAAAGCCGAGTGCAAAGAACAGGATGGACTGGATCACGTCGGGTCACGAACTCTGGTTGGAGCGGCTTGCCGGCGCGCAAAACGCCGCCTCCGCGCTGCAACCAATATGCCGGAATGCCCGCCGGCGGCAACCGGCGCTCCGACCCGAGCGCTAGAACGGATTCCAGGTCGGCCTTTCCGTCAGCTTCAGGTAACCGACATTGATGCCGAGCCGCGCGCCGACGCCGGTTCGCACCGGAACAAGCAGCATGTTGCCGTTCTTCAAGACGTTGAAGCCGACGCCCGCGACGACATAGGCCGAGCCGGCCACGCCCGCGAAGCGGTTATAGAGGTTCGGAACATCGTCGAGATTGTAGACCAGGATCATGTTGCGCGACCCTTGGCCGCCGAAATCCCAGCCCAGCGAGGGGCCCTGCCAGAACACCTTATGGTCGCCGGCATTCTTGGTGTAGAGCGTGCCTTCGCCATAGGTCAGGCCGCCGACCAGTGCGCCGGAACCCTCCTCGCCCAGTATGTAGCCGTTGGGCAGGCCATAGGACGAGAATATCTTCTCGATAACGGTCGCAAGGCCGCCGGACGTCGCACCGAAGAAGCGGTGGCCGGAATCGACGATTTCCTGCGCGGAATATTCCTGCGCACGCAACTGGCCCGTCGAAACAGTCAGGATGCCTGTCAGTGCCAACAACAGCGCGGCAAGCCGGAGAACGCTCCGGTCGTAAAGTCGGGAAAACATGCTTGCAAATCTCCGTCCGGGAGCGTTTTCGCCGACGCCTCGGCGCGCTGCAACTCTTTGGCGGTCGCTTGCCACGCCATTTACCAAAACTATGCCGTAAATCTTTTCCAAGCATTAAGCCTTCATACGAAGATGGCGCTTCGGTGGCTTAACGACCCTTTTCGAAGGGCGGTTTTCGCCCTATGGAGCAACCGTTTAACGATGAACATTTCCTGATTTGTTGATGCGCGCGACAGCGCTGTGTAACGAGGAGGCGGGGTGGGACGGCCTGATTCGCCACCCGGTGCGACAGAATTCGCTCGTGCCTCCATTTTAATTGCCGCAGGGATACATTGATGGCCGAGCTTTTCACGCTTTCAGCAGCCGATCTGGCAGCACTTCTGTGCAGCCGCGTGTGCCACGACATCATTTCGCCGGTCGGCGCGATCAACAACGGACTGGAGCTGCTGGATGAGGGCGGCGCCGATGCCGACGCCATGCAGCTGATCCGCACCAGCGCCCGCAACGCCTCGGCGCGCCTGCAATTTGCCCGCATCGCCTTCGGCGCCGCCGGTTCCGCCGGCATGGTCATCGACACCGGTGATGCGGAAGCCGTCGCCACCGCTTTCCTGCGCAACGAAAAGCCCGAGCTCACATGGTCCGGCCGCCGCGCGCTCCTGCCCAAGAACAAGGTCAAGCTGCTGTTAAACCTGATCCTGGTGGCGCTGGCGGCCATTCCGCGCGGCGGAAAGATCGGCGTGACGCTGGACGATGTCGAGACGGAGCCGAAATTCCAGATTTCGGCCTCGGGGCCGATGCTGCGCGTGCCGCCGAAATTCCTCGAACTGCATTCCGGGCAAAAGCCGGAGGAACCGATCGACGCGCATTCGGTGCAGCCTTACTATACGCTGCTTCTGGCGCGCGAATCAGGCATGGAGATTTCGATCCACGCCACGGCCGAAGAGATCGTCTTCACGGCCGCCTGATCAGCGCTCGCCGCCGTTTCGTCACGACGCGGCTTTACCCTAAGTTTACCTAACCTTTTGTCCGGTTCTTTACCGGGTTGGGATATCGTCCGACGGTCAAAACCGCTGCCTGGCCTGGTCGCGGGTAGGTTTGCTGGCCGAAGAGTCCGCGACTTTTCGGGATCATGCTCAAAGGGGACCGTGTCATGAAACGCTGCATGTTCGTCGACGATTCCAGCGTGATCCGCAAGGTCGCCAAGCGCATATTGGGCGGTCCGGAGATGGTGGTGATCGAAGCGGCGACCGGCCTCGACGCCATCGAAATGTGCGCGGCCGACATGCCCGACATCATCGTGGTCGATGGCTCCCTGCCCGATATGCCGACTTCCGAAGTGATCAGCCGCATTCGCGCCATCGAAAGCCCGGTCAAGCCGCAGATTGCGGTTTGCCTGATCGAGATCGACGTCGGCGCCATCATGCGCGCCAAACGCGCCGGCGCTCAGGGCTACATACTTAAGCCGTTCACCCGGCCGCAGTTGCTGGAGCGCTTTCGCAGTCTCCAGGCAGCCGCCTGAGAAAGCGAATAGCGAGTAGTAAGTAGCGAATAGAAAAACGGCGAGCAAAGGTTCACCCTCTACTCGCTATTCACTATTCCCTGGTAATCAGGCGCTTTCGCGGATCTCTTCCGGCTCGCGCAGCACATAGCCGCGGCCCCAGACCGTCTCGATGTAGTTCTGCCCGCCGGAGGCCGCGTCGAGCTTCTTGCGCAGCTTGCAGATGAAAACGTCGATAATCTTCAGTTCCGGCTCGTCCATCCCGCCGTAAAGGTGGTTGAGGAACATTTCCTTGGTCAGCGTTGTGCCCTTGCGCAGCGAGAGCAGCTCCAGCATCTGGTATTCCTTGCCGGTCAGATGCACGCGCTGGCCGCCGACTTCCACGGTCTTGGCGTCGAGATTGACCACCAGGTCGCCGGTTGTGATGACGGACTGCGCATGGCCCTTGGAGCGGCGCACGATGGCGTGGATGCGGGCGACGAGCTCGTCCTTGTGGAACGGCTTGGTCATGTAGTCGTCGGCGCCGAAGCCGAGGCCGCGAACCTTGTCCTCGATGCCGGCCATGCCAGAGAGAATCAGGATCGGCGTCTTTACCTTGGACAGGCGAAGCGTTCTCAAGACTTCGTAGCCCGACATATCAGGCAAATTAAGATCAAGGAGAATGATATCGTAGTCATAAAGCTTACCGAGATCGACGCCTTCTTCACCGAGATCGGTGGTATAGACGTTGAAGCTCTCCGATTTCAGCATCAGCTCGATGCTCTGTGCGGTTGCACTGTCATCTTCTATCAGCAGAACGCGCATTTCATTCCCCTTTTCTGCCGCCGGACCATTTGGCACTCCATCCGGTGCCGGAGCAGCGATTGCTGTGAGCTGAGGCTGCCACCGAATGGTTAACAAAATCTAATTCCGCCCGCAAAGCGATACCAGATTTTTTAACGATCGGATACATTCTCTTGAATCTTATGACGAATCCCAACGACCAGCCCTTAACGCATCACGTGAACAAACAGCTTCAAGTGATTCATGCGATTCACCCTCGCCGGCAATTCAGCTTTGCACCCGGATTTTTACCGGGCCTTAAGTCCTGACCCGTATGATTAACAATGCCCGTAAACGAATGGTTACCGGCGCCGAAAAATCTTAGGAATTCGTTTCCTATGGTGGCGCAGGCTGGCCAGGCCGTTTGCGGCAGGGTCTTTTTTGTGGGTAGGGCTGCTTGTTCAGAGTTTTGCGTCTCCGGGAGTACAGGTCATGAAGTCACGTGAAAACCTCGTTCGGCTGAAACAGTTTCAGGTGAACGAGAAGCGCCGGCAGTTGCTTCAACTCGACATGATGATCGCCGAATTCGAGCGCATGGCCGGCGAACTGGATTTCCAGATCAACGCCGAGGAAAAGAAGGCCGGCATCACCGACATCAACCATTTTGCATACCCAACCTTCGCCAAAGCCGCCCGCTTGCGCAGGGACAATCTGATAAACTCACAGGCTGACCTCGCCCAGCAGCGAAGCGTCGCCGAATCATTACTCGCCGAAGCTGAAGCGGAGCTTTCCAAGGCGGAGATGCTGGAATCGCGTGACGGCAAAATGCGCGAGATCGACAGCGACAGCCGCAGCGCCATGATCGGCTGAGAAGGGCGCCTGCGGGAGCCGACGCTCGCGAGGCCCCGCCGGACAGTCCCGGCCGCGATCGCCCCAATCTATTATCAGCCCTGGGCCGCCGTCATGAACGCATCCAGCCGCCGGTTGAAGGGCTCGCCTGTTCGTTGAACGCTGTGCCCGGCACCCGCGATCACGGCGCGGTCGGCTCCCAGTTCCCGCTCAAGCACGTCGCAGACGGCATCGAAGGCGGCGCTGTGCCCGCCGGAAACAACCAGCTTCGGAAAGGGCGCATCGGCGAGTTGCCGGAGCGGGATGTCGGCCTCCCACGGTCCGCGCTCGACAACCAGCATCGCCGCACCCCGCGCCAGCGGCGGCGGAAGCGGGTCTGGCAATCGTGCCGCGGAACCGACGAGTTCGACAAACCGGCGCAGGAATGCCGGAGGGTCGTTAAGCGGCCCATTCCGCCAGTGGTCCTTCAGGCGCGCCACGAGTTCATCGGCCGCGGTCGAACCGGACGCGACGCCAAACGCCGGCGGCTCGATCACTGTCAGCGAACGGACGGCCTCGGGGCGAAGAGCGGCGGCAAGCAGGGCGATGACGCTCCCATAGGAATGCCCGACCACATGAACGCGATCCGCGCCCCAGGGCTGTCCCAGCCGGTCGAGAATCCTGGCGATCAGCCTGGCGTCGGCGGCGAAGTCTTCGCGCTCGGGCGTCGAACCCGCCCCATAACCCGGTCGATCGATGATGATCAGCTTCCATCTGTCGGCGAGCGGCCGCTGCGCCGGCCAGGTCAACTCGCCGTTCGTGACGCTGCCATGGATGAACAGAACCGGCGGCCCATCGCCATACACTTCGTACTGAAGATCGACGCCATCGACTTCGAGTGTCGGCATCCTAATCTCCCACCAACGGCGGATGCAGTCACCGACAAGCATAGCCTCCGCGGCGAGCGACGACTACTCCGCGCGGACCACCTGTTACGGCATTGCGTCGCTTGTCCAGGCGGCCGGGATCGAACGAAGACAAAGTGAGGGCGTGAGAGGCGGCGGGGAAGGAACGCCAGCGTTGGGCGGCGTGCTTTACGTTCAGCCACTCAGTGCCGGTATTGCTGGATGCGCGTGGTGCGCAGGCCGGCAAGGCCGTATTCGTCGATCGAGGCCTGCCAGGAGAGGAATTCTTCGGTCGTGAGCTTGTAGCGCTGGCAGGCTTCCTCGAGGCTGAGCAGGCCGCCCCGGACTGCGGCGACCACTTCCGCCTTGCGGCGGATGACCCAGCGGCGGGTGTTCGTCGGAGGAAGATCGGCGATGGTAAGCGGGCTGCCGTCTGGCCCAATCACATATTTGACACGCGGTCTAACCAGATCGGTCATAGTACTCTCTACAAAAACTCAAAGACCCAATCCCGGCAAGAATAGCCCAACAGCTTTAAAATTTGCCTAAACGCCTGGTAAGCGTTGGGTAATGATGGTGAATCCTTCGTTAGCGGCCGCTGTGGTCGGCATCTGACCCGCGCCTCCGGAAAAGCCTTTTGTTTGCAACGGCTTGTGATCCGGCCCGAAAAGTGGCGCTTTGCGCTTGCTTGACCTATATTGGCTTCGTTGGCATGAAGCGCCCAAATTTGGAACATGGAACGCCTTTCGATGAACAGCCTGGATCTGCCGGGACGGCCTGAAGACACACGCATCGTCGTGGCGATGTCGGGCGGCGTCGATTCCTCAGTCGTGGCCGGAATCCTGAAGCGCGAGGGCTATGATGTCGTCGGCGTAACCCTGCAGCTTTACGACCATGGCGCAGCGACCCACCGCGCCGGCTCCTGCTGCGCCGGTCAGGACATTGACGACGCCCGCCGTGTATCGGAGACGCTGGGCATTCCGCATTACGTGCTGAATTACGAGGAGCGCTTCCGCAAGTCGGTGATCGAGCCCTTCGCGGAGAGCTATGTTTCGGGCGAAACGCCGATCCCCTGTGTCTCGTGCAACCAGACGGTGAAGTTCGCCGATCTCTTGGAGACCGCGCGTGAACTCGGCGCCGACGCACTTGCGACCGGCCACTACATCCGCAGCAAGGCTAACGGCGCGCACCGGGCGCTCTACCGCCCGGTCGACGCCGACCGCGACCAGAGCTACTTCCTGTTCGCGACCACGCAGGAGCAGATCGATTACCTGCGCTTTCCGCTCGGCGGCCTGTCAAAGCCGGAGGTGCGCGCTATCGCCGAGGAACTCGGCCTGAGCGTCGCCGCCAAGCAGGACAGCCAGGACATCTGCTTCGTGCCGCAGGGCAAATATTCCGACATCATCGCCAAGCTCAAGCCGACGGCGGCGACGCCCGGCGACATCGTCCACATAGACGGCCGCGTGCTCGGCCGCCATGACGGAATTCTGCGCTATACGGTCGGCCAGCGCCGCGGCCTCGGCGTCGCCTCGGGCGAGCCGCTCTACGTGGTGCATCTCGACGCCGAACGGGCGCGGGTGATCGTCGGGCCGCGCGAGGCGCTGGAGACCCACAAGATCTACCTTCGTAACGTGAACTGGCTGGGCGACATGGCGCTCGACGCCATTCCGTCGGAAGGGCTGGAACTTTTCGCCAAAGTGCGCTCGACGCGCCCGCCGCGCCCGGCGATGCTGCATCATCACGGTGGCGCAAGCTGGGTGGAGCTTGCGGACGGCGAGTCCGGCATAGCGCCGGGCCAGGCCTGCGTGCTCTATACCGACGACGGCAATGACGCGCGCGTTCTGGGCGGCGGCTTCATCGAACGCTCCGAGCGCGCCGCGGAAGCCGAGGCGATGTTGACCCGACTTGCAGCAAAGCCGGCGCGCATCGCCGCGGAATAGAAGCGGGCGGGCCGATGCTTGCCGCCCTCAAAAGCTGGGCGAAAAGCATCACGGACGATGCGATCGCCCTATTCCTCGCCGCGCGCGACCCGCGCACGCCCTGGTATGCGAAAGCCATAGCCACGCTGGTGGCCGCCTACGCTTTGAGCCCCATCGACCTCATTCCCGATTTCATCCCGGTTCTCGGCTACATCGACGATCTGCTGATCGTACCGGCCGGCATATGGATCGCGGCCAGGCTGGTGCCCGCCGAACTGATGGATGAATTCCGCGCGACGGCGGCCAAGCTGGAAACGCAGCCGAACAGCCGGGCGGGCGCACTGCTCGTGGTCGCCGTCTGGCTCGCCGCGGCCGGCTTGCTGACCTGGTGGTTCTGGCCCCGCAGCGCCAACTGAGATCAATCGTGGATGACGGTGCCCGCCGTCAGGATGCGCAGCACCGAGATCGCCTCCTCGCCGCTGGTGCGGGGCGCCGCGCGTGTCGCGATGCAGTGCAGGAAATGCTCCAGCTCGCGCGTCAGCGGCATGCCTTGCTTTACATGCACATAGGCCGGCTCGTTGGCGGTGAACGCCCACTGTCCGCTGTCCTGCCAGACGGCATGGCGATAGACCGCGAGCTTGCGCTCCCACGGCTCGACATCGTCGAACACCGCCATCGCCTTGGTGCCGACGACGGTCAGCCGGCGCTCGCGATAGGGATTGAGCCGCGAGGTGAACAGATGGCTTCTCAGGCCATTGGGAAAGCGCATGTGCAGATGCGCGAAATCCGAGAGGTGGTCGAGCAGCGCCGCCCCCTCGCCTCGCACCTCGATCGGCGCCGTCCCGGTGATCGCCAGGATCATCGACAGATCGTGCGGCGCGAGGTCCCACAGCGCATCGTTTTCGGTGTGGAACTTGCCAAGGCCGAGGCGATGCGAGTGGATGTATTTCACATCGCCGAGCTCGCCCTTGTCGATCAGCTCCTTCATCTTCTCGAAAGCCGGATGGAAGCGCAGCACATGCCCGGTCATGAAGATGCGGCCATGCTTTTCGGCGGCCAGCACCGAGCGCTCGGCGTCCGCCACGGTCAGCGCGATCGGCTTTTCGACCAGCACGTCCTTGCCGTTCTCGACCACGCGGATGGCTGTATCGGCGTGGTATTGCGGCGGCAGCGCCACGATGATCGCGTCGACGTCGCGGCGCGCGAAAAGATCGTCCGGCTCGATCGCCAGGCAATCCTGCTCGCTCGCAAAGCCTTCCGCGCGGGCGCGGTTGGCGTCCGAAACGGCATGGAGGGCGCCAAGCGCCTTGAGGGTGCGGATATGGTTCGAGCCCCAATATCCGCAACCAAGGACTGCAATCCGCGGTGTCATCAATTCCATTAGCTCAAGAAATGCGTCGCGCGGAGACATAACGGCGCGACGGTCCGAACTCAAGCCCGGCCTCCGACACGATTGATTGCAGGCAAAGGCCCGTTTGCGAGCATGAATTGTCGCGACCGGCGCCGCGCTCCGTGCTTGACAGGCCGACCCCAGCGCCACTATATCCCGGCCGACCTTGGCGAACATCCTTTGGACCTTCGCCCCGTGGCGGGATAGCTCAGTTGGTTAGAGCACGGGAATCATAATCCTGGGGTCGGTGGTTCGAGTCCACTTCCCGCTACCATCAATACAGCCGACACCTCGGCGTCAAGCAGGCTAGAGAGAGGTGTCCGCGTATTCGCACCTCGTATTCATCGCCGGCTTTTCGTGGACTTATCACGACGCTTTCAACAAGTTCTCGGAAGGTGCTGGTGATTGCCAGATTTGGCAAAGCGTATTTTTCGACAAGGACAGTGGCGAGTTCTTCCAGGTTCAGTCGAAATCGATCGACAGCCTGAGGCCGGAACTCGATGACGTTGGTATCACTGCCGGCAAGCTCCACGGCCGCTCGCCACCGATCTCTCTGCGCCCGTAGCTGGGAGATCTCGGTAGACACCTCTGCTTCGGATATCAGACCTTTTCCAGCCATAGAAACGAGGCGCTGAATCCGTGCCTCCGCATCCGTGAGCTTAGCCTGCGCCTGCGCCTGCGCCCGGTCTCGCCTGGCATCAGCCTCGATTCTCCTTCGCTCCTCGCGGTAGGCCGAAACATAGTCAGCAATCAATGCAGGGCTCGCCAGCTGATGTCGCAGCGAGTCCACGACAAGGCGCTCGACCTTCTCGACATAGTAACGGGCGCCATTGGAGCAAGAACGACTCTCACGATATGTAGAGCATTGAAGGCGAGGTCCGCTCCGATCTCTGCCAACTGTCGTCATGCCCCCACCACAAGCCCCGCATTTCAACAACCCTGATAGGGGCCGTGACGATCGGGGGAGATGGACGCCATGCGTACCCCCTCGTTCAGCTTTGCGAAGTTGAACAGCGTCGAAGAGTTCCTGATCGACAATTCGAAGGTCAGGCATTTCCGCGATGTGCCACTCAGATTCGGGATTGACCCGCGACACGCGCTTTCCGGTAGACGGATCTTTCATCATCCGAACGCGGTTCCAGACGTTGCGTCCTGCATAGATCGGATTGCGCAGAATTCCGTGGCCGCGCTTGCCACTGCCGTTAATCGTCGATGCGTTCCAGCGCTTGCCCCGAGGAGCAGGAATGGCTTCCGCGTTCAAGCTTGCCGCAATATTCCGTGGCGAGACTCCCGCTGCGTAAACGGCGAAGATGCGCCGCACAATCGCGGCCTCCTCATCGACAATCTCCAAAACACCTGGCCTGCCAAGAACTGGGCGATATCCGTAAGCCTTTCCACCAGCGTGGCGGCCGTCATTGACGACGCCCATAAGGCCACGTCGAACTTTTCTGGCTCCCTCTTCGCGCTGCATTTGCCCGACCAGGCCATGTACACCGACCTGCAGCGTATCTAGCTTGCCGCCGTTGACGCAGTTGATCTCAATCGAGCGAAATTCGAGATTTTTATGAATGCCGGCGAGGTCCGCCATGTCGCGGCTTATTCGATCGGCCGCCTCTGCAATCAACACATCGAAGGCACCGGATTCAGCAGCTGCGATTAGGCGTGCCAAACCGGCGCGCCCGAAAACAGAGGCACCTGAACGCGCCCTGTCGTGGTACGTCGAGACGACCGTATATCCAATGCGCGCCGCGTATGCAGCGCACAACGAAATTTGATCCTCAACTGAGCGGTCGTTTTGTAGGTCGGTTGAGAACCGAGCGTAAATCGCTGCTCGTTTCATTGTATGGGTGGATCGTTGTCGTTAGCTGAGACTAACTTTGCGGCGTCTATCCGCGCCTGGCGAACAGCTAGCGCACGCACGAAATCCCGGAGTGCTAAGGTTGCGGGATTTAGATCCAGCGCATTGGCGCGTGCAACGGCAGTGGTCATTCTGCAGTCCGTTGCATCAAGCGCGGGAGGTCTATGCCCTTTTTCAGAAGGAGATTCACTTTGGTCAGTTCATCCTTGGGCAGATGCTTGAGAAGAATCCCGGCCAGAACGTCAGCGCGGTCGTAAGTTGGCTGGAAGCCTTTTTTGATAAGCGTGCCAGCTTTGCGTAATCGCGCTTGCGCTGCCCGAGCCGCATCGTTCATGCGGTAAGGCGTCTTTTCATCGTTTGTCACAAGTTGGGCCTCCCCTTTTTGTAACGCCGTTCGCGATTCTATTTTGTATTTTGCACGATATAGGCGTTTTCGCCTTGCAAGTCAAAGGGAATTTGTGTGATGCACAAAATAGATATATTCCGAACGCGGCCGGATGGGGATGATTTGAGGTGGCAACTCCGAAAGAGCTAGTTTCAGCAATTGCGCGCGAAACCGGCGTGCCCGAACCAACAGTTATTGTACACGATAGGAATCTTGCCGAAGTCGGGCTGCGCACTCCCGCCATGAGGGGGCGGGGCGTGTCGCGCGTCACATTCCAAGACGCTGCGAACCTCATAATCGCGGTCGCCGGAAGTAGGAACGTTAAGGACAGTGCCGCCACCGTGAGGGAGTACGCCTTGCTCCCCGCCAGCAAGCCATTAATTTTTGGAGTGGGCCAAGAAACGATCACGCGCGGGAGCACATTTGGAGATGCGCTCGCCGCGCTGCTAGAGGCCGTACCAGCATCTGCCGACTCCTTCTCGGGCGAAGACGGCGATTGGGTCACCGTTTCGCTGTTCGGGCCGGATCCACGTGCCGTTATTGAGATAATGAGGCGCGGCGAGGAGCTAAGTACGAGGGAGTACGCGAAGTCGCGCAAGCGCGGTGATCCAAGCCCAACATTTGCGGACCTGCAATTTATCTCGCGATTTACGCAGATCACGATCGGACACGTTGGAACACTGGTGGCCGGATAGCCAGATGCCCCAATCCAATTGCCCTCCAACGCGTTCGCGGCTAAACGACGCCGCGGGCACATACAGGAGAATGCAATGGCCGAGAAGAACGAATTGCAGATCGAACTCACCGCCGACGTTGTGGCCGCCTATGTGAGCAATAACCCGGTGCCGGTGGGCGAACTGCCTAAACTGATTGCCGACATCTATACTGCACTTGGCCAGGTGAATGGCGCCACACCTGCCGAGGCAGAACCGCAGAAGCCGGCCGTGCCGATTAAGAAATCAGTGACGCCGGACTGCATAATCTCGTTAGAGGACGGCAAACCGTTCAAGTCGCTCAAGCGCCACCTCATGAGCAGCTACGGCATGACCCCCGATGAATACCGGGCTAAGTGGAACCTGCCGAGCGATTACCCGATGGTGGCGCCTAATTATGCCGCCTCCCGCTCGGCCTTGGCCAAGAGCATTGGTCTCGGCAGGAAGCCTGCCGAAAAGCGGAAAGGCCGCGGTCGCAAGAAGGCTGCATAGCGGCGTCTGTGACGTTTTCGCATTTGCGATAAACTTATTGTGCATTGCGGAGTCGTGTGGTGGCCGTAGATTTTAGTTGTCGGCCATCTACTCCTCCCAGATGCGATGCCGGCGCACAGCGAACTCACCTCCTCCCGAGTTCGCCCAAATAGAAGCCCGCTGCACCTCCTCCCGCAGCGGGCTTTTTTGTTTGACGTTCAGCATGCCTCATGTTTGCCTCGTTTCCATTCCAGCTTGACGCATCGGCACCGCAACTCGCCGATCAGGGCCGGTCGGCCTGGAATTTCCCCCACCGCCCGGCTGGCCGGGCATCGAGAAAACCCGTTGCGTGATCCCCCCTCCCGCAACGGGTTCTCTATCGTCCAGCTTCATAGTGCTCGCCGCGCTTCAACGTCGTGTAGCTCAGCCAATCGATGCTACCGCGCCCGGTGTTGCAATCACGGCAGGCCAAGGCGATGTTGTCGGGGGCATTTCGCCCGCCGTCGGCGCGACGATCGAGATGCTCCAGCGTCTCAGCGTCCGGGCGCCTGCTGTTCGGAAAGCAGATCCGCATTTTGATGCGGCAATAGCAGCAGCGGCCATCCTGCTTTTCACGCAGGATGGTGCGCAATTCAGGGCGTGGTCCGCCCTTGCCCATCAGACCGTAGCCGACCCGTCGACCAGGCCAGTCGCATGCGCCAGGCAAATTGACTTTGCGGCATCGTCGATCGGCTTCAGGCTGTCGCCTACCATAAGTCTATCGCGGTGGGGGTCATTGGCGGCGAACGATCGCACGCCGTAAAGTTCAAGCTTGTTGCCCTTGGCGTTACCGGCGCGGAACCGGCTTAGCACGAGGGACGGCATCGACTGGTCTTTGTGTGTGATCCAGGCGCCTAGCTCGAACTGCCAGGGTGCTTCGTGGCTGCCGTCGTTAACCATGTGTGCGTTCATTGCGCGGCTCCTTATTGCATGTGTTCTGTTTTCATGACAATGTACCGATATCAGCAGTGTGTAAGTACGTCAACCCGAAATCGGTACATCGTCACGATGAATAGCGTCCAGTGCAAAATGGCGAGAGCGGCTGTCGGATGGGGTGTCCGCGACCTAGCAAAAAAAGCTGGTGTGGCGGTTGATACCGTATCGCGACTAGAGCGTGGGGAGGAACTGTTGCCTCGAACCGTCTCCGCCCTTCGCTCTACCCTTGAATCGGCCGGCGTCATCTTCATCGACCAGAACGGCAATGGTCCTGGTGTGCGGCTGAGGGATCGGCAACCGTAGGCGCTTTGGCATATTGACCTTGACTTCGTAGGCGAAATAGCCTAGCAAAACCAATGGCTTGGCTCCACAAATGCGGCATGGGAAGCCTTTATCCATGACCGACGATGAAGGCAAGCTAGACACCATCTACACAGAAGACGAAGCCGCCGCTCGGCTAAGGATCACCAGACGCACGGCCATTACTCTGGGCAAGCGTTACGGGTGCTGTTCTGCATACGGCCGGACCGTCCGCTTCTCGGAACAGGATTTGCTGGATTTGTGGCAAGTGCTGAGGGTTGAGGCCAAGGAGCCGAGACCTGTGACCGTAAAAGCAGAACTTCCTAGTGCAAGCGGCGTATGGCTTCGTGAGTACGCCCGCAAGAAACGAGAATTGCACGAGGAGCGCGCTCGCTTGCGCAAGGAGCGGGAAACGGCAGCGAGAGAGCGTCGCCTTGAAGAGAGGCGACAAGCCGCCCGAGCTAGGGCTGATACGAAGGCTGCGAAGCGGGCCGCGGTAGCCGCTGCCAAGTCGGAGGTGAAAACCGCCAAACACACCGATTCGGAAACTGCTTCCCAGGTCGAAACCCTCGATATTCGAAATCGAGACCCTGCCTATTGGACAGACGAGCGCAAGCATCGACTTCGGGAGGAGCATATTGATCGAATGAAGCGGTGGGCACCTACGGTTGCAGCCGATGAATGATCGGAATTACCTCGTAACCAACAACCTGCTCGATAAGCTCCCGCTGTTCGCAACCGACATTGAGATCGCAGTTGCGATCGTCGGTAAGGCGCGGGCGGAGCGGTGGAGGAAGGAGCGTCTGCCTACACTGGAGCGAAAGGGATTTCCCGCTGTCGACGCTTTTCATGATGGGCGGGCCGTGCCGTTGGTCAGGAAGTTTTATGAAGCGTACTTCGGAATCACGGCGGGTTTTGCAATGGCGAAGCCGGATGGCGAGGAAAAGATATGGCAGCCGAAGAATCGACGGAAGTCCGCACTTGCAGAAGCAGATGAGCGCCATGACAAGGATCCAACCGCAGGCCCTCGCCTCACACCTGAGGAGAAGCGCGCCGAGGCGAGGGCGAATTCCGACGCATGGGCAGCAAAAAAGAAGAAAGCTCTTGAAGAGTTCAGAGCGAAGAAGGCTGCAGAAACAAGGTAAGGATGGATCCAGAAGGGCGAACTGTAGTCGACTTCGGCCTGCCGGCATGCAACGGTAAATAGAGGTAAAGGGCGAAATCATGAAACGCATTTTAATACTTGCCGCGGCGTGCGCGGTTCTTGCCGGCTGTACTCAAACGCCGGGTAAAGGCAATCTCGCCGTGATCGGACTCTTGCCAGCCGCAGGCATCGTAAAGACCAACGACACGCAGGTTGGGACAGTTGTCGTAGCCGCAACCATTCCGGAGGGCGCCTTTGATCTTGGCGAAGTTGACGGGACATCGTGCAAAAACAGCTTGCTCGACCCCGCACCGACTGAAGCCAAAACGCTTATTCAGTTGAAGCAGAAGGCGGCCAACCTCGGTGCGGCCGGTGTTGCCGCCGTGAAGTACGACAAGGGAGGGTTGAGTTACGTCACCAATTGCTGGTCGACCGTACGGGCGACTGGGCGAGCGTTTCGGTAGTGATGGTGTGGATAGGTTCGCGCTGCAAATCCTAGAATTCTGCGGTTTCAGCGGATTTTTAGGACCATTTTATCCACACCCCTCAGCCGTATGGGAAAATCCTCCTATTCCAACAGGAGGTCCACATGGAATCACAGTTTGCTCTCATTTCCATCGCAACGGTTACGGTGCTTAGCGGTGGAGCGGCCGCGATAATCACTCTCACGGTCGATGTTCGTGAGCGACCGGGCATACAGAGCGTGGTTGAAGGTTTGATGCGTATCGCGATACTCGGTGCGGGGGCGCTTGTCGCGCTGACGGATGGGGGAAGGCAGATTGTGGGTATAGCGTCGCTCGTTGCCTTTGCGCTGGCCGCCTACGCGCTCTGGCGGCCTTCGATACCGGCTTGGCTCCTCGCCGCCGCCGCGAATGGGGGTGGCGGCGTATTTCCACTGGTCTGCCCTATAGCCCTCCCTTGCAGCAGCCGCTGAGTCAGCTTCCTTGCCCCCGCGCGCCACGTCTGATTACCTTTGATTGAATTCAAAACTGGAGCGTGTGGGAATGTGGCTGGAACTGACTGACGCGCAGGGCGGTAAGTTCATGCTGAATTTTGATCTGGTCATCAAGTTCGAGCCAGATAGTTCAGGCGATGGAACAAACTTTGCAGTTGCAGCGCCAGGCCACCGCATCTACGCGAAAGAGAAGTATGGCGACGTCCAATCCCGGGCTGATTTGCTAAGAGCAAAATTGGCGCGAAAATAGATCAGCCAACCAGACCGCTCGCTTCCCACCCCCTATGGGATCATGTCTAGTTTAGGCGCTCCCTAACCGGGCCGCCGCAGGGTCGGGCCGAAGCATCTTGCATCGTGTGCCCGTTCGATCCCTGCAACGCGTCCGGGTTAACCCGCGGATGTTTGTCAAAGAACGTCGAGCCTGCCGGGGACATCGATAGTGTAGAATAAATTTCGGCATCGCACCATGCAGCCGCGATCTGCCTAACACCCTTCTAACAGGATGGCTGTGAAGCCGCCTTATTTCGGGTTGCTGCCGCCTCAGACGCAATTATCTTATAGTGTTCCGGAATGGCATCATCAAACATTTGGCAACCTAGCAAAAATGCGATAGTATTGTCTGATTGTTCACTGGACGTACTTCACAGGCCCAGGAGCATTGCCGTGGAGGCGGGGGAATGCAGGCTATCGAGACCGTGAACGGGGCGGCCGCGCAACAAAGGCGCCCTGCCCTGCGGCTGTTCCGGCCCGAAAGCCCGACCGTTGCGCTGGGTTTGGCCGTCAGTCATCTGATGACCAAGCCGGCTTTCGCCCAGTTGAAATTCGGGGACTGGTCGCGCGTTCTGGTGGGGCAGATCAACCGCAAGCATTATCGATTTGTGCTTGACGATCAGGACAAGGTGGTCGGATTTCTTGGCTGGGCCCTGACCAGCAGGGAGACAGCCGAGGCCTGGGTCGAGGGCCGAGGCGGCTTTTCCGATGCCGAAGCCAGGGACGGCGACTGTATCGTCTTCAATGCGTGGTCTGCCGACAGCGCCGACGTCAATCCGGTCCTTCTGGCGGCCGCGCGGGAAGCGATGCGCGGCCGCAGCATGATGTATTTCAAGCGACTGTACGACGCCGGGAGCGTTCGCCCCGTGCGCATGCGTGTGAACGACTTCATAGAACGGCACCTCGCGCGTGCTTTTCAATGAACCATTTCGCTGAACAGGACGACAGAGCCATGCTCGGCAACCGGAAGGCTGTTCGAGATGGCTACAACAAACGGGAGGTCAGCGCATGGCAAATGTCTTCGGTACCGATAATCCTGAAACCCTCGATGCCAACGACGGCGTGACGAACGGCGCGGATACGATTTTCGGCTTCGGCGGCGACGACACCATCTTCGGATTGGGAGGCAATGACGAGTTGAAGGGCGGCGGCGGCGCCGACACCCTCAATGGCGGCACTCCGCGCCGTGAAAACTGACATTCCCCCGCTCCAGATAGCCACGCCGCTTCAACCATCCGAACATTGCCAGCCGGTGGGGTCGAGCGCGATTCAGCAGGCATGTGTAGTGCCGCTGCGTCATTCCCGGCCTGCGCCGGTTCTTTAATGTCGCCAGTTTTACCGGGTCAGCCAGAATGGCTTTGAAGGCGCTGTTGGCCATTTCGAGGAAGCGGTGCGAATAGACAGCCCGAAACCGTGGATTGTCGAGCGCTTCGAGCTCCGCCACGTATTCGAGGTTTTGGGCCAGCACCACAACCCGCCCCTTTACAGCGGCGCTGATGTTCTCCAGCGTTTCCGGGATTAGGGGAGCAGCCTCCATGGAGTAGTCAAGGACGACTGTTCCACCACCGGCCAGGGACGCCCATTGATCGAAGGGAACGCGTGAGGCGTCGATGCGGTCTATTACTACCATCGCCGACAGATGGCCGCTGTGCCGAATGGTGTCAATCCATCACTCGGCAAAGGCCATTATCAGCTACGTCAATTCGACGTTCTGGAAAATCACCGTGAAGCCCGGCGAGCGCGTCATGTTCGGGCAGTTCTCCGGCAATGAAGATCGAAGGCGAAAAATATCGGGTGATCCAGATTTCGGAAGTCCTCCCGACCGCGATCACGCGCCCCTGCATGGGGCGCTCCAGATACTGGTCAGGGATGATGATACCGCCCGCCGTGGTGTTGGTTTCCTCGATCTGCTTGACGAGGATGCGCGGCCCGAGAAGTCGTCCGTTCATTTGATGCGTGTCCATTGCTTGAGCATGGTGAAGGTGCCGCCCGTCGTGTTGTTTGCACGAACCGTTGAGCCGCTAAGATTGAGATCGACCGACGTGCCGCTTTGGGCTTTGCCGGCGATGACCGGGGCGGCGCCGCCAAACACGGTGGCTATCACCCCGTCCGTGTTGGCTCCGGCCCGTGACGCCCTGACGCGCCATACCGCCCCAGCTTCACCGGCATCGAACATGTTGATGTTCGCGCCGCCAGCCGTCGAGAAGCTGTTCGCATAGTCATACTCGCCGAACACATTAGGGGTGGCGATGTCGTAGTTCTGCGTGCGGTGGCGAATGAAAGCCCCGCCGCCTTCCAGCGTCAGCCTGCCGGTGGGGTTGGCGAACACCAGCCCTTTTAGGCCGTACCCCCGGTCGAAATCCCACGTAACGCCGCCATCCGACGCGGTGCCGGTGGTGTGTGTCGGCGGGGTCGCACCGGTCGTGCCAGCAGTCGTCGCCGTGTAACGCTTGTTGGCGTTCACCCGAATGGTGCCTACAGTGATGCCGGCTTCGAGCGTCGTCCATGCGGTGTACTGCTCGTAGCGCAGGGCGTAGCTGTCTCCAGCCGCCCGAAATGCGGCGATAGTGATTTCATCGCTCGTAGCGTCGCAATAGACGGTTGAGCTATCCCTGTCGGTCGTCTGCGCCGAGCGGTTCGGGTGGTGGCTCTCGCCCGTCAGAATAAGGCTTCGTGTGCCGGTGATGGCAATATTTGTCTTGTAGCCATCGTAAGACATGACGTGCGCCGACATTCCGGTGCACGCCGAAAACAGAATGTTGTCTTCGTCGTTGTCCCACACATGGATTTGCTGCGCTGAGATGTTGCCACACGAGGAAAAGTGCAGACCCCGGCCAAAATTGCCGCCCGATTGCAACTGCCCGACGTAACCGTCAGGCATGGTAATGGAGCCGCCACCGCCAACGCCAGCAGTGCCGCACCGCGTCGAGAACAGGTCGCGCAGGATGTTGCCGTTGGCCGAACCGGGCGAGCTGTCGCCACGGCTGCCAATATAGTAGGCCCAATCCGGGAGGTAGGAGAAATCCAAATCCTCCAGCGTGCAAAGCATCGTACCACTGACGCGAATGCCAGTACCGCCGGTCATGCCGTTGCCGAACACGCCAAAGCGGGGGAACCGCGCCCTCGCTCGTGGGCGAGACGCCCATGTGGGGAAAGTCGATATGTCCAGCCGGACATTTATCAAGCCGTTAGATTGCAGAAAGCCGCCGTCATCTCCGAAATCGTTGTCGCCGAGATCGACGCCGTTTGGCCCTCGTATGATCGAGCCAACGTTGCCTTCGTTCACCACTCCGGCGAACCGGTGATTATACGCGCGCTGAACGCCGAGAAGCGACACGCCGAGGCCGTCCCACAGGACCGGCACACCGTCGAACGTGATTGGGAATGGAGGCAGAAGGGACTGCCCGCCTGTCGATTTCTGGTCGTCAACACTTGTTCAATTAGCTGGCTGCCCGGGCCGCTAGAATTGTCCACCAGAGACAGGCTCGACGACGAACTGGACGTCGTTTCGGAAGTATCGCCGAACGGCAGGTAGCCGTTGACATGGGCGTCGAACTTCGTGGCGATCGCCTCGAGGCCGACGGTAGCGCCGGTATATTGATGCCCGTCGAAGCGATCGACGTTCAGATAGGCATAGCCGCCGAGAATGAGGTCGGGATCGACCACATGGCGAAAGCCGAGGCCGACATCGCCGCCGGTTCCGTTGGAAAAGTCGTGCTTGAGCCGCAAATCGAGGAACAGGACCGAATCGGGCGTCTGCGCAAGCGGAATGAAGCCTTCGAGCGAGGTGTAGGCGCCCTGCTCATCCGCGCCGATGATGGTCTGCACCTGTGGCTGCCACAGAACGCCTTCCTGCGCCGCCGCAGCGGCGCCTGAACCGGCGATTGCTATGGTGGACAGAGCCGAGGTTTTCAACAGATGCCGCGAGAAATCGCGCCAGCCGATCCGGTCGAAACGGGCATTATCAGCCGCGAACGCTGCACGCGATCGTGTCTGACGCGACGGTCCCCCCGAATGCATGCCCTGCCGCCTCTTTGCACAACCCCGCATTGCGCACCGTAGATATTTTGCCTCGGTTTGCGAGTGGGAATTGCGGAAAGCGGACGATTGACATGGAAAAGCCGGGTTCATGTGGCATTCCCGCCACATTCGGCGAAATCTTTTCAGCAACCGCCGGTCTTTCCTCTTGCAAACAAGGACTGTACTAATTCGCACCATGAAGCGTCGCGCCCGAACTGGCCGACTTTGAATGGATCGCGAATTATGACTTTCGGCGACGCAGGCTCGTTTTCAAAATATGCATTGGGCGTGACCGTCATGCTGGCGCTTGCAGCCGGCACGGGAGGCCCCGCATTCGCGCAGGAGACGCCCAAGGCGGAAGCGCCAGCGCCCGAGAAACCGGTGAACGCATGGGTCGTGAATTGCGCCAGCGGGGCCAATGGCGGCGCGCTCGAATGCCAGATGTCGCAGAACCTGACCGAAGCCAAGACCGGACAGCGGGTGCTGACGGTGACGATCAGGAAGCAGGCGAAGGACGGGGCGATGGCCATGCTGCTTGCGCTTCCGCACGGCCTGTTCATCCCCGCCGGCGCCTCCTACCAGATCGACGCGGGCGAAAAGAAAGCGGTGGCCATCCAGACCAGCGACCAGAACGGCGCCTATGCCGCGGTACCCCTCGACGCGGCGCTGAAGACCGGCACCAATCTGAACATCGGCATGGAATCGGTCACACGAAAGCCGGTCGCCATCCCATTATCCCTGAACGGTTTTACCGCTGCCATCGACAAGCTGGACGCCGTCCAATAGGGGCTGGACCGGCGTGCACGAAACCGGCAAGACCTATCGCGGCAAGCAACTCTCACTCGACGGCAAGCGCTTCGAGAACTGCACTTTCGACCGCTGCGAACTGAACTACGGTGGAGGGATCCCGCCGGTGCTCTCGGGCTGCTCGTTCGACAACTGCTCATTCTCCTTTTCCGGCAAGGCCGCCTATACGCTGGCGTTCCTGAGCGGGATGCATGGCGGGGGTTTCAGCGCGATGGTCGAACAGACTTTTCAAGGCATACGAGACGGCGCCTATCTGCGGCTGCCGGTGCAGGAGCTCGATCCGCCGGGCGCGTCACGGCAGCCGGTCGATGCTCATCCCCTGGCTTTCCGGGTTCCGCGGATTGTCAGCATTCCCAAGCGAAAGAACTGAGCCGCATGTGGTGTAAATCTCGTTGTGGGTACACGCGCACCCGCCTTGAAATGCCGCCCAGCCCGGTTTCAAAACCAGAATGATAGAGGGGGATTTTCCGGTTTCTTGCGCTTGCCGCGGGCGCCGCCGTGCTGACGGCCGTGCCGACCCCTCAACCGTGACTGCCGAATGGGTTGCAATGGGAGAGACCTATGGAACACATTGCATGAGCAGTGGATTTCCCCATTGGATGTCATCGGGGACCAAGAATCGCGCCTCGCCATCAACGCGGCCAACACTGACAATCATTGCCCGCGCTGTACCGTTTCCGCTCACGGCTATCGCAATGCTTCCAGGAAATCCCGGCACCATTTTGAGATGTCATGCTTCAGCAGGTGGTCCATCATCTGCTTCCAGCGTTTGCGGCGCTCTTCCATCGACATGGACAGCGATCGGGCGATCGCGTTGGCGACGGCTTCTATGTCGTAAGGGTTGACAAGGATCGCCCCATCGAGTTCGCGAGCCGCGCCAGCAAAGCGCGACAGCACAAGCACACCCGGATCCTCAGAGCGCTGGGCAGCGACATATTCTTTTGCGACGAGGTTCATGCCGTCGCGGATCGGTGTGACAAGGCCGACACGCGCCACGCGGTAGATCCCGGCAAGCGTCGCTTGGCCGATCGACCGGTTCACGTAGCGGATTGGCACCCAGTCCGGCGTTCCGTGTTGCCCGTTGACCCGGCCAGCGAACTCGGCCACCTGCCGTTGCATGGTGGCATACTGGAGCACTTCCGAGCGCGATTTCGGCGTAATCTGCAGGAGCGTCGCGCGTCCCTGCCAGGCGGAATTGGCGGCGATGAACTTATCGAAGGCTTCTATCTTGTGCGTGAGGCCCTTCGAATAGTCGAGCCGGTCGACACCCACGATCAGGTCGCGATTGCGAAAGCTCTCCTCGATCTTGCGGACCGAACCGCTTCGCACCGCGTTCTGGGCAAGCTGGGCGAAACCCGCCGTGTCAATTCCGATGGGGAACACGCCGACGCGAAAGCGGTGGCCATAGGCCTCGAACCAGCCATCCCCAAGCACCCGGCCGATGCCCTCACGCTCGAGGCAGCTTGCGAAATTATCGGCGTCGAACTGCGTCTGAAAGCCAACGAGATCATAGGCAGTCAGGCCGCGCACGATTGTCTCGTGGACCGGCAGCGCGAAAAACACGTCCGGCGGCGGCCATGGAATGTGGAGGAAGAAGCCAATGCGGTTTTTCACGCCTATGTGGCGCAGTTCGGACCCCATCGGGATCAGGTGATAGTCCTGGACCCAGACGAGATCGTCGGGCTTGAGAAGGGGTGCGAGTTGCTGAGCGAAGAAACGATTCACCCGGAAGTAGCCGGCCATGTCCTTGCGCGCATAGTCTGTCAGGTCCAGCCGGTAGTGGCAGAGCGGCCAGAGCACGCTGTTGGCAAACCCGGCGTAATATTCATCGATGTCGGCTCGGCGAAGGTCGGTCAGCGCATAGGTGACGCGGCCTTCCTCGCGAAAGATGGGTTTGCCCGGATCGCGCGCGCCGCTCGACTTGCCGGACCACCCCATCCAGAGGCCGCCATGCTCGGAGAGCGCAGCCTGCATGGCGATGGCGAGCCCCCCGGCCTGGACTGCGCGCTTGCTTGGAGAGGACACGCGATTCGAAATGACCACGAGGCGGCTCACAGCACGTCATCCCAGCGGCGCGACAGTGGCACGGCGGCATTTGGTCTGACCGAGCATCGAATGTGCTTGGAGGAAGTTGCCCCTGAATTCGCCGGTTTCGATTTCCCATCGGGCGGTGCGAGCGCGGCGAACGCGGTTTCCGGTTCGTCGAAATTGTCCTGCGGCCGATTGGGGTAGCGATGATGGAACATGCCTCCGCCTTCAATACATTGAGGTACCAAATTATCAGCCTCCTGCGCCTGCGACACGCATTTCGCACTGGTGATGGCGGTGCGTTATGATTCTCAGGGCGCCGATCATATGCGAACACATCGAGCAGAGTTTCGTTGTAGTCGGGCCGACATGTCGTAAGTTTAGACGAGATCCCAGGCGGCGTCGTGCCGACGTTGCGTCCCCAGCGAACGCTCGAAGCGCCCTCAAGCCATTGCCAGCCGTCGCCGGTTGGGAAAGAGTATGCCCGCAGGGGAAAATCGGAAAACGCGATGACCCAAAAATTCGACGCCATCATCATCGGCGCAGGCCAGGCGGGGCCGTCGCTTGCGGGCCGGCTCACTGCCGCCGGCATGACCGTCGCGCTCATCGAGCGCAAATTCTTCGGCGGCACCTGCGTCAACACCGGCTGCACGCCGACCAAGGCGATGGTCGCCAGCGCCTACGCGGCCCACCTCGCGCGTCGCGCGGCCGATTACGGCGTGACCCACGGCGGCCGCGTCGGCGTCGACATGAAGGCGGTTAAGGCGCGCAAGGACAAGATCACGCTCAACTCCCGCGGCAATCTCGAAAGCTGGCTGAAGGGCATGGAGAAGTGCACGGTCATCGAGGGCCATGCGCGGTTTGAATCGCCGCGCGAGGTCCGCGCCGGCGACGACCTGCTCGAGGCCGACCGCATCTTCATCAATGTCGGCGGCAGGGCTTCCGTGCCGGAAATGCCCGGCGTCGACCGGATAAAATACCTCACCAACAGCTTGATGATGGATGTGGACTTCGTCCCCAGGCACCTCATAGTGATCGGTGGCAGCTATGTCGGCCTCGAATTCGCACAGATGTTCCGCCGCTTCGGCAGCGAGGTGACGGTCGTCGAGAAAGGCCCGCGCCTGATCGCGCGCGAGGACGAGGACGTTTCCGCCGCGGTGAAGGACATATTGGAGAAGGAAGGCATCGGCATCCGTCTCAATTCCGAATGCATCAGCTTCGAGCCGCGCGGCGAGGAGGTCTGCGTCGGGGTGGATTGCAACTCGGGCGACCGGCAAGTGCTCGGCTCGCATGTGCTGCTGGCGGTCGGCCGCCGGCCCAACACGGACGACCTCGGGCTGGACAATGCCGGCGTCGAGACCGACGAGCGCGGCTACATCACCGTGGATGACGAGTTGCGCACCAGCGTCCCCGGGATCTGGGCGCTCGGCGACTGCAACGGCAAGGGCGCGTTCACCCACACTTCCTACAATGATTTCGAGATCGTGGCGGCGAACCTGCTCGATGGCGACAGCCGCCGTGTCAGCGACCGCCTGCCCGCCTACGCGCTCTATATCGACCCGCCGCTCGGCCGCGCCGGGATGAGCGAGGCCGAGGCGAGGAAATCAGGCAGGAACCTCCTCATCGGCATGCGCCCGATGACGAGGGTCGCCCGCGCTGTCGAAAAAGGTGAGACGCAGGGTTTCATGAAGATCGTCGCCGACGCCGACAGCAAGGAAATCCTCGGCGCGGCCATCCTGGGAACCGGCGGCGACGAGGCAATCCACTGTATATTGGACACGATGTACGCGAAAGCGCCCTACACGACGCAGCAGCGCGCCGTGCACATCCATCCGACCGTTTCGGAGCTGATCCCGACCGTGCTTGGAGAGATGAAGCCGGCGGACTGACGCTGGCGTCCGACGGCCGTCAGGCCTTGCCGTCGATCCAGCGGTCGTAGTCCGAAACAAGCAGACGCAGCGGCGGCTCGTCTTCCTCGATATTGGAGAAGCGGCCGATCGGATCGGCGAAGATGTTGTCGGTCAAATCGTCATTGACGGTCGAGACCTCGCCGATCAGCACGTCGCCGCCCTCGCCCCAGAACGCGTGCCACACGCCCGGAAGCAACGTGACGCTCTCGCCCGGATCGAGCTTCAGGAGACCGCCGGCTGGCAGCTTGCGGATGACGCCGTCGGTGGGCACCACCACCTCCGCCTCGCGGTCGATGCCGCCGTCGGCCGCCGGCATGAACAGCTCCAGCACCAGCTTTCCGCCGCCGCGGTTGATGATGTCCTCGGCCTTCACCACGTGCCGGTGCATCGGCGACAGCTGGTCCTTGCGCGAGATCATGATCTTTTCGGCGTAGAGCATGCCCGTGCCACGCGCCAGGTCCTCGGCGCGGCCGTTGCGCACCGTGAACAGGAACAGGCCGAGTTCATCGAACTTGCCCTGACCGTAATCGGTGATGTCCCAGCCGAGGCGGGCGCCGACTATGCCTTCCGGCCGCCGCGACTTCAGTTCCTCCGGCGACCAGTAGGCAAAGGGCGGCATGATGTAGCCGAAGGAGCGGATGAAGGCGTCGCCCTCGCGGATGATCTCGTTGATGCGGGACCGTTTCATCGGATTGCGTCTCCCTGGCGACTGCTCCGGCAATGCCTCGTAACGCCGCGCGTGGCAAGGCCTATCCATGTCCGCTGGATCGCAATCCGAGCGACCACAACCCTATGGTTAAATTTTTAGCAATTTCCAGTTTGATGTCTGATTCGTCTGCGTTAGATTAGACCCGAATCAGCCGGTCCGTGGGGGGCTTGGCAACCACCAACAAGTCTGACGATCCGGAGTTTTTTCCGGTGCAGGCGCGGCCGGTTTCGCGTGTTCCCCAGGGATTCGACCGATGGCGCGGTTCTCCGCGCCTGTGAAGTGTTTTCGTATCAGTTGATGCGTTTCGGGTTCGGCCGCCGGGCATCCGGCGACCGGCGGTTATATCGATTCGGGCAATGAACTTGGGGCAATGAACAGTCTTGCAGCGCAGATTCCGGACCCGAAGCCGCTCGCCGTCAGGCTGGCTTCGCGGGGCGATCTGACCAGCTTCCTGATGGAGCTGACCAGCGAGATCAACGCCGACAGCTACATGCTTGTCGCCATCGTCCACGACCGTGACAGGAACGATGCGCGCATCATCGCCTCCAACTGGATCTTCGATGCGATCGAGCTTGCCGGCCACAGGCTGATCGCCGGCCTCGCCCAGAGCCCGCTCGCCGTTTCGCCGGGAATACGGCCGCGCGGCATCGTCACTTCGGATGCGCCCGCTCTGCCGGACGTGCTGGGCGCGGAGGAGGCAAAGCTGCTCGACGTGCTCGGCCATTGCGAGATTTTCGCGCTGAAGCTGAATGTCGGCCGCCAGCGCCTGTTCCTGATGTTTTCGGCAGCGGTTGCCGGCAGGATCGAGCCGTCCGACCTGATGCAGGCGCAGATGCAGTGCTGCTATGCCCTTTCGCAGGTGCCCGAGCTGTTGGCTGCGGCAGCGCTCCAGGACCCGCTCTCGGATCGCGAGCGCGAATGCCTGTTCTGGGTTTCGGAAGGCAAGACGACCGACGAAGTGGCGGTGATCCTCGGCGTCTCGTCCAACACGGTCAACAGCTACATCACCCACGCCATCCAGAAGTTTTCCGCGCCCAACCGCGCTGCGGCGGTGGCCACCGCGATCAGGAGCGGCATCATTTGAAACCGGAAGAGGTCAAGAGCATCGCGCAGTCGCTGTTCGGCGAACACCGCAATCCTTTCGGCGCCTTTTCGCTGAGTTCCGACAGCCATCAGGCGGTCACCATACCCGACGCCGTTCGGCGCTGCCGCTGGATCGCCATCGACCTCAACGCAGCCGCCTTCGGGCTGTTCTTCGTCAGCCCTTCCATGGAGCGGGCGCGCCTGGTGCCATGCTTCGATTCCGACTACCCGCAGGTGTCGGTCCCGACCAAATTCGTGTCCGGAAGCAATGGCGAGGACATCGTCCGCCATGCGCGCATGTCGACGCTGCCCTGCTGGTGGAGCAGCGATAAGTTTGCCGCCTCGGCACTCGCTTTCAAGACGCTGGACTGCGCGATCGAAACCGCCGAGCTCGTTCCCGGCACCTCGGGCATCGCCTTTCCGGCCTATGCCGAGCGTGGCCAGTGCGGCCTGGCCGTTTTCTACGGCCCCGAAATCGCGCTGCCGGCCGACCAGTTGCACGAAATCCATGCGCGCTGCTTTTCGCTATTCAGCGCCGTGTCGCGCATCAGACCGGGCGAATTCGGCAAGGCGCCGTCGATCTCGAAGCGCGAGCTGGAATGCCTGAAACTGACCGCCAACGGCTACACGAGCGCGGACATCGCCCGGCTGCTGAAATTGTCGGTGCACACCGCCAATCAGTATCTCACCAACACCGCGCAGAAGCTGAACGCGGTGAACCGCATGCACGCCGTCGCCAAGGCGCTGCGCATGGGGTTGATCGAGTAGCACTCTCAGTTCCCCCTGCAGGGTGGAGAAAGCGCGTTTGGCCACCAATCATCGAAAGGTCCGAACTGGGGTGGATCGCTGCTGTCTACCTCTCTCACACGAGCGAGGCGGTTGCCCCCGCTTGCAGACATTCGCTTGGCATAAAAGATTCGGCGACCTGCTTGTCGCCGCGGCATCACGATGTTGAACGTTTGGCAGCAATCAGGTCATCCGACATCACCATTCGCTCGCCAGTTCTGATAACTGCGGGGTCATAGCTCTTGCGGGCGAAGACCTCTCTCACAAAGGGCGCAAAGAACTCCAGGGGTCTGGTCGGGTAGTCCGGATCGAAGCTCGCCTGGTCCCACTTTTCGCAAAATTCCGCGCAGTCATCAAAATAGGCATTGTCCCTGAACGCGTCCCGCTTGTGCGGATTCGCGCCGACATGCTCGCCATAATAGACCAACTGGAAGTCGCCGTGCTTCTCCACCACCCAGGCACATTGCTCGCGCACGAACGGACGCAGGATGGCGGCAGCGTATTCGTCATGATTGTACGGAGCATAGATGTCGCCGATGTCGTGCAGTAGCGCCGACACCACCCAATCGATATCGGCCCCGGCATTCCAGGCGCGCGTGGCGGCCTGCAGCGAATGGCCGAGCCGCGTGACCTTGTAGCCTGACAGCGATTTATCGAGATCGACCATGGCAGCGAGCAGCCGGTCGGACGTGCCGGCGGCATACTCAATTTCATGTTCGGTCAGGAAGGCATAATCCTCGCGGTCGCCATCCTTCATCTGGGTGAACTTCACGGTTTCCATTGTCGAATCTCCAAATCTGCGACTTGTGGCGGTCAGCGGCCCATTTCGAGATAGATGTCTTCCCCGTCGACATGGACGGGGAAGATGCGTGCCTTGAGCTTCTCATCGACCAGGCACTTGCCAGATCGGATGTCGAACTCCCATCCATGCCAGGCGCAGCGAATGAGCTCGCCGGCCCGTTCGTAGATGAACTCCGCCCTGTCGGTGTGCCGCGTGGTTCCGCACACCGGTCCCTCGCAAAGCTGGCCTGCCCGGTGCGGACAGATGTTGAGCAGAGCGGCATAGCCGTCATCGAGCTGGAATATGCCGACGCTGATGCGGCCGATGGTAACGATCCTTGGCTTGCCGACCGCAACCTCGGCGACCTTGCAGGCAAAGGTTCGTGCGGTGGCGGTTGCCGTGGCGGTCATCAGGCGACCCTCGCGGTGGCGGCCGGAGCGTCTATGCGCTTGTAGACTTCCAGCGCATTCAGACCCATCACCTTGTCGCGCCAGGCCGGCGGGATGTGGAGATTGGTCGGCGCGTCGAAATCCCAATGCGGGTAGTCGGACGCGAAGAGCAGCGTATTCTGGCCATCCATATGTTCAAGCGTCTCCCAAAGATGCTTGACGTTCTGCGGTTGCTCGAGGGGCTGTGTGCTGAACCGAACGTTCCGGCGACAATATTCCGACGGCAGCATCTTCAGCCATGGGGTCTCCTTGCGAAGCGCCTTGAAGTTGGCGTCCAATCTCCACATCAACGACGGCACCCACGAAACGCCGCATTCAATGACGATGAAGTAGAGGTCGGGATACTTTTCGAACACGCCATTGGAAATCATGCTCACCACGTGGGTCATGGCGGGCTGGCTAAGAAGCGCATGCGTCTCCCAATAGTAGGCCGTCGGTCCGCTCGCGACGGCGTTGTGGTTCACGCCGCCTTGGCCGCCAAAATGAATAGCAAAGGGCAGCCCAACCTCCGCACAGGCCTCGAAGATCGGGTGGTAGAACGGATCGCCATAGGGACGCTGCGAGCCGTGGCTTGCCAGCACCTGGACGATGTCCTTGTGGCCACCGATGCGCCGTATCTCAGCTGCGGCACCATGCGGGTCCGTCGGCGAGATGATGATCGAACCTTTGAAGCGCCTGTCTTTCGGCAGCCACCACTCGATCATGTAATCATTGTAGGCCTTCACCAGCGCGTTTGCGTAGTGATAGTTGGCCAATGTCGAGGCTTCCAGCGGCTCATCCGCGGTAAGGATTGCGACGTCGATATCGTAGAAATCGAGGTGCTTCTCCTTCATGATTAGGTAGTTGTCCTCCTCGGATTCCGGTTTGATGTCGTGCCGAGAGAATCCCTCCGGATGCAACCATGGCCGATGCCCATGAGGGAAACTCCCGGTCGGACCCGGCTTTTCGCCGCGGACAAGGAAATCGCGCCAGTAGGGCTCGAGATAGGGAAGAAGAACTTCAGCACTCGACCAGTAATTGTGTACGTCCGTATCGACGATGAACATTGATGTGTCACCTGCCTAGAAGGGTATCGTGAAAGACCCAACAAACGTGCGCTTTGGAGGCATATCCGACAACGCAGGCGGAGGCATGAGTTTAATCGAAGATTCCGATTAGCCATTGTGAGCCGGGGCTAAAAAGCGATACCCGTTGGGAGGATTTCTAGTTCTGCTGGATGGATGAGATGCAAATAGAACTGCTCGACACGTTCATTGATCTAATCGAGACCCGAAACTTCAATAGGACGGCAGAGCGCTTGGGCGTCACGCAGTCGACCGTTTCGAGCCGGATCCGTTCGCTTGAAACGCTGCTGGAAAAGCAGCTCTTCATCCGCAACAAAAGCGGCACTGAACCGACCGTAGCGGGCATAAGGTTCGAGGAGCACGCGCGTGCAGTTAAGCTACGGTGGCTTGACGCCCGCCGCGAAATCCAGTCCGTAGGCAAATTCGACCGCCTCATTCGCATCGGTATCCAGCACGAACTCTACGAACGTGTGCTGGAAGCGTGGCTGGAGTGGGTGCGAGCGACGATGCCAAAGTTGGCCATCTATGTCGAGATCGACTATTCCAACCAGATGATCCTGGACCTGACTACAGGGAGTCTTGATCTGGCGGTGCTTTACTCGCCGCAGCATCTGCCGGACATGCACTATGAGCAGATTGCCGAGGAGAATTTTCTGATGGTCAGCACGCGCCGAGTTGCGTTCAGTGAGATCACGCCATCGGACTATATCCGCGCCAATTATTCCGCCTACTTCAATCGTGCCCACAAGCAGATGTTGCCGGAATTGGAAAATAGCCCGGTATCGACCGGAAATGGCGGAGCCGTTGCTTACCTATTGCGGAGCAGGGGTGGGACAGCGTTCGTTACCGAAACCGTTGCCACCAAATTGCGGCAGGAGGGGGTGGTTCAGACTGTTGCAGATGCGCCGAAGATCTCTCATCCGATCTATTCTGCCGTGCATGTGAGGCACCACCATTCCCATACGCACATTCGCCTTCTGAAGGCGCTTAAACTGATGGCGGCCTAGCAGAATTGATTACAAGTCGACTGTGACGTGGCCCCGTGGCCTGCTGCAGCAAGCAAGAATAAAGCCGTCCTGACAATCCACCTCGGACAATCCGCCCATATCACTCATATCGACTTCGCCTCGCGTCAGCTTCACCTTGCACGTCCCGCACAAACCCATCTGGCACGCAGTCTCGATGTGAATCCCTGCCGTCTCGGCGCAGTTCAGGATGGTCGTATCCTCGTCTGCTTCCACATGAAAGCCGGAGCGCTCGAAGGAAACAACCGCCTTCTCGCCGGCAGATGTCTTACTCGTGGTAGCTGGCCGGGGGCCAAAAGCTTCTTCGAAAATCCGGTCGGCCGGAATCCCAAGCTCAAGCAAATGACCACGCATCACCGCCATGAAACCTGTCGGACCGCAAACAAAAGCGGTCCGATCCGACACATCCGGAACAAGCAGCGCCAGCTGCGATTTGTTGAGCCGACCCGGACGATTCGAATTAAGGTCAGATGGTCGGCTGCAAAACGTTTCGACCCGCATCTTGGGCATGCTTCGCGACAGCATCGCCAGTTCCTGTCCGAAGAGGACGTCGCTCGGTGTCCGCGAGCATTGAATCAAGCAGAGGTCCAATTCCTCGCCGAGGTCGTGCAGCGTCCTCACCATCGACATGAGCGGGGTAATCCCGCTCCCGGCACATAGGAACAGCGCCTTTTCAACGGCGCGTCCGTGGAGCGTAAATTCTCCGATGGCCTCGCTGATCTCGACCCCACAGCCTTCATGGAAGTGGCCATGCAGAATTCGCGTTGCCTCACCATCCGTCGCCGCTTTGATCGTCAAGGAGATCCGCTCGGGACGGGTTGGCGGTGACGCAATGGTGAAGACCCGCGAAAAAATCCGGCCGTCCCATGAAAAGCGGATCGTGACGAACTGACCCGGCAGGAAATTAAATGTCTGACGGTCGATCCGCTCGAAAACCAGAGTGAAAACGTTATGGGTTTCCTGGACGCGGCCGGTGCAGATGCAAAGATGCGACGTGCCAGAGACAGATCTGTCGCTTGCAAGATTTTGTGCAACGCTCATTTGGCTCGTCTCCCAGTAAAGACGCAGGTGCAGCGTTGGTAACAAATTTGGCGCGACGCATGAGCTTTCTTGTTAATCGGCAAAGACGTTCAGTCGAGGCGATCCAGAGGCTAGGATGAAGCTGACCCGAATCTATGTGGATTTGTGTGTCGGGGGGCGTTCAGACGACAAAGGCACAGGCTGCTGAACGTCAGAGACGCGTCCAGGATTTGTGGCAGGACGCTCTCCGACAGAGGTACGCACCGGGTCCGAGATGCGACCTTCGCGGCATCACCGGCAATGGTCCGCTACT
>NZ_JAAKZF010000047.1 GCF_011045125.1 Allomesorhizobium camelthorni
GGCTCCGGATTTGCAATGCTAACGATTGCGTCATATTTTATTTTTGGAGAACCGTTCCAGCTGTCCAAATGGATTGGCCTCGGCCTTGTCTTGACCGGTATGATTTTTCTGGGGCGAGGGGGCTGAAACGGGCTTGCAGGCACCCGCTTTCATATTCGTTTGGCGGCTCAAAGCGTTTCGATCTCCGCAAGCCTTTGCATGGTCTTGATTTAGCGGGCGCGGGCGGTCCGTTGGCAAGCGCGCTCCGCGCAGACAGGCAGGTACCATCAGGTTCCGTCGTGTGCCTCTGTCGATCGATGACGCCGGTTGCATTCTACGGACAGACGGTCCTGGCGGCAGGCTGCGCGGAATCAAAAGGCTCGAACGTGAACGCAGTTTTCATCTGAGCAACGCACTGCAGCTGGAGGCGCATCTCATGATTGTGGGCTCCGGTGCGGCCGGTGCCACCAGGAAGCGCGTCAGCGGCAGTCACCTCATAATGACGCGCGGATCTGCCATCAAAAGGATCTGCCATCAAAATCTAACTGTTAGATCTGCCTTGATGCCGTTATCGCTCACGTCGCCCAAAAACTGGCCGGTGTAGGACAGGCCGAGCTTCGCGTTGGCACCGATGCCGACGTCGAAGCCTGCCTCGACGACAAGTGCATCCTTGTGATCGGCAAGCCTTCGACCATGAACGCCCGGCCGCCGGCGAAGGCGAGGATCTGTTCCGCCGTGACATCGCCGAAGGCATGACCCCATCCGCGGCGTCTTGCGCGGCTTGGGCCTGAAGATTGGCCCGACGACACCGAAGACGTTCGAGCAGCGGGCTGGCGAGCGTTGGCCCATCACCACACGCTGCAGCAGATTGCAGAGGCTCTTCTTCAAGGTCCGCGCGGTGCTGCTGGGTGACGATCGAGAAGCTTATTGTCGACCTGGCGCGGGGTAATGGGCCGGTGCGCATTCTGATGAGCGTGCCGGGTAACCGAGGCGTGCGTGTGGCGCTCTATGAGGCGGCCAAAGTAAGGCCGAGCCATTCACCGGGCGCGTCAGCATCAAACCCTACAAGTGGACCAAGTCCGCCGACGAGGTCCTCTCATCAGTCAAACGCTTCTGCCAAAGAACAGAACAGACCTCGTGGCGACCTTTAGATTCACGTGACAAGGCCAGATCACAGGTTGGCTAGCTCGATGAGCTTTCGAATGGCGTGCTTAGCGAAGTATCGTGCGCCGCTCGGGGTTAGGTGAGCCGCATCATAGAAGAGGGGGTTCTGCTTTTCATCTAGCACAACGCACTTATATTGGTCGGGGCAAACTGACGAAAAGATGTCCAGATAGCGATTGCCAAATTGCTTAGCCAGCATCTTGTTTATGGAGAGAGTTTCCGAAGGCTTGTACTGCGCAGCCAAGCTCCCGAGCCCATCCAACTTCCCGTTCATGTTAACGAAATCGATGCTGCTCTTGAGAAGGTTCTTTCTACCTAGGACATATACGCGAGATGGGCTGATTGACTCAATTTTGTCGGCGGCGGCACGCATGCGCCTCGCACCGAATCGTTCCCATAGGAACGCGACGATAACCACATCCGCCTGTTTGAGTGCGGGGCTGGAAAGGAACGCGTCGATTCTCTCTTTGCATTTCTGCTCAAGGGAAGGGTCTGATGATGTGTAGATATTTTCTTGGTTCCAATACTGCGGATTATCGGCGTATGGAGTGTTGCAGCCATAGTTGAACGCATAGGTGACTATGTCGACGTTCCGCTCATGGTTTCCTTCCAACAGGATGTTCGTAAAATCAGCTGACTGGCTGTCTCCTACGATAAGGATATGTTTTCTGCCAGGCTTAAAGGTGTTGCCGCTCAGGCGGATGTGATTCGCCCATACGTATTTCGTGAGAACATCTATATCGTAGCTGTTCACTCTGCGAAGCGTTTTTGGCAATCGCCAGGTCCAGCCTTTTGTAGCCCAGCTTTGCCATGACGGCGCAACAATCAGGGCGGCGGCCAAAGCGGATATCGTCACCAGCCGCTGGCCCTGCAAGGCATGGGAGTATCTTAGCGGACGTTCGATGAAACTATGCAGCAAATAGCCAAGGAGTATCGAAAGAGCGATGGCGGCAACGCCTTGGAACGTGTCGAGGTCGCGTCCGGTTGTATGGAGCCAAAAGACGACAATGGGCCAGTGCACGAGATAGATCGAATAGCTTGCTCGGCCAAGCAATTGCGCCGGTGCCGTTTTAAACGGCAAGGCAGCGACGGCTTTGCGCCCGCCGTAGATCATCATCGCGGCGCCTAGAGTTGGGAGCGCCGCATGCCATCCTGGGAACGACGTGCCGGCATCGAACTGAAGAACGGCGTAAAGGACTGCCAAGCCGCCGGTCGTGTACGCAATGTCGGAAGACAGACGCCTTGGCGTCTTGGCCCATACGAGGGCGGCTCCGCAGGCAAACTCAAATATGCGAAACGGTGTCAGGAAGAACGCTGCCGTCAAGTCAAAGCGCATAGCCAAAAGGCATGCCGTGAAACTGATGAGACCCAACACGGCGACGGCCAGAAGGGCCAATCGTCCCTTCCGCATCAAGGCGGAGATTATGGCCGGCCAGATCAAATAGAATTGTTCTTCAACTCCAAGCGACCAAGTGTGCAAGAGTGGCTTGGTCGTTGCGGCAGCATCGAAATAGCCGCTTTGCATCCAGAAATAGATGTTCGACAGCGACAAGATCGCCATAGCGGAAGAGCCGGAAAACCCGCGAAAGTCCTCTGGCCCTTGGATGAATGCTGCACAAACGAACGTGACAAAGATCGTGGAAAATAGCGCTGGAAAGAGCCGGCGTGCGCGTCGGGCGTAAAAGTCGGAAAAGCTGAATGTTCCGGCGCGCACCTGTTCAACAATCAGCTTTGTAATCAGATAGCCACTGATCACAAAGAAGACGTCGACGCCGACATAGCCACCGGAAAGCGTTGAGAACCCTGCGTGGAATAGGACAACAGCAGAAACCGCAAAGGCGCGAAGCCCATCAATATCGGGCCGGTAGTCGAATCGATTCATTCGTGCGTCTATGCCCGGCCTCGGTTGTGGGATCAAGGCGTTCCGCTAGCGGCCTTTGAGCAGCCTTTTTCCAGAGATTTCCTGAACTTGCCCGCTAGAGCACGTCCGGGGATTGATGAATCGATTGTGATGTGACGCGAAGCGGTTTGGCTGATTCAACGTCCACTTTCATGGAGGTGGACGATGGCGAGAGCACTTGGTGAGGATCTGCGGTCACGTGTCGTGAAGGCTGCGGGTGAAGGAGCATCGGCCCGGCAGGCAGCGGCTCGGTTCGGTGTCGGAATATCGAGCGCGATCCGCTGGATCGGCAGAGCCCGGATGGGCGAGACGACACCACGACCGCAGGGACGACGGCGCGGCTCGCGTCTCGACGCCCATGCCGACCTCATCGTCGGGATGATCGAGGAGCGCAAGGACATCACGCTGAACGAGATGGTGGAGCGGCTCTTGTCCGACAGCGGCTTGACCTGTGCTCGCAGCCGACATGCTCGCGGCCGGAGAACCTGCCCGAGCTCAAGACGGCCGCCCGGCTCGGCGATGTACTGTCGACATGTGGCTGTCGACCTAATCCCCGCGAGCGCGGCGACTTCATCCGCCTGGTGTTGATCAAGCCGCGATGGCCCCCCATGCAACCGCTGTCGCAGTCCTCCTCTCGGTTGCGGCCTCCAACGGGGTGCATGGGCTCGGCTCAGCCATCTCCGTTTTTGCCGTCAACCGACGGACCCGTTCAATTGGATTGAGGCTTAACAAAAAGACCCGGCACAATCTGGCGGGATGGGGTGCCGGGTCTTTAAGGTCACATTCGATTGGGCAGGTGCAGTGACGCTTCCCGCCTACGCCCCGCATGATTGACGAGCGGTTAACTGCGGGCATATTCTCAGCTTCTATTCGGCGATAAAGGGGCGGAAGGAGCGGGGATCCTGCGGCGTGCCTACTCACGCTTGCCCGCATCGAAGAGTGTTTCGACCAGATACTCGCAACAGCCGCGGCGATCACCGATCAGTTCGAGCAGGCGTTCCTTCTCATGGTGCAGCGTCCATATTTGCAGCCGTTCGATGACGTGAACAAACGCGTGTCGCGGCTCTCGGCGAATATCCCCCTGATCAAAGGCATTCTCTCGCCGCTCTCCTTCGAGGGCGTGTCGTGCGGCGCCTGTGCTGACGCAGTTCTGCATCAATGAACTCAACAAGACGGAGCGGCTGCGCGACGTATTTATCTGGGCGTACGAGCGTTTCGCCGCGCGTTATGCCGCCGTCCGGCAGTCGCTCGGCGAACCCGACCGCTTCAGGTTGCGGCACAGGGCGGCGCTGCGTGAAGTCGTCGGCGCGGTTGTTCGTCAAGCGGGGCCAATGCGCGGCGCCGTCATGGTCCGGACCCTGATGGACGGCCATCGGCCCGACGTCTGGTGTTCCGATCGCTATGCCGCGCAACAAGGGCACGCACATGCGCATCAGACCTGCCTGGCCCATCTGGGCCCGCGACGTCGCCTATGCTATGCGCAGACGAGGCAAGTTAGGACATGCTGCCCTCACGGCTTCTCCACCACAACGTCGTGCGATCTGGCCCGCGACACCCAAAACAAGTGCAGGCGAGCTCGCGATCAACTTTTGACCTTTGCCCAATGGCCAGGAATGGTCGACGCGACGAACAACCGATGCGAAAGGGCGCTCAGACCCGCCGTCGTTCAGCGAAGGGTCACCAACGGCTCTCGCGCCAGTGGGCCGCACAGGGCGAAGCCGACATTCGGACGTCGTCGATACCGCGCGTCCCATCCCGGGCGCGAATGTCTTCAAAATCATCCTTCAAACCGTCAGCGGCTGATATCGTGATGAGTGAACCGGCCACCCTGATCTTCCGGGTCTCTCTTCGGGCACGGCTTTATCGGGACATCGAGGTGTCGAGTTCGAGCACCCTAGCGGATCTGGCCGAGGCCATCGTAGTGGCATTTGGCTTCGACATGGACCACGCCTACGGCTTCTATTCAAAGCTGACGGGAAAGCTGTTCGATTCGCCCCGGCGGTTCGAACTCTTCGCCGACATGGAGGGGAGCGGCTCTCGCAGCGTGACAGGCACACGTGTCACCACAGCCTTCCAGAAGGTGGGCTCGGCAATGACCTTCTTGTACGACTACGGTGACGAGTGGCGCTTCCGCGCTGAAGTTATTGGAACAGGGCAGGCGCTGCCCGATGCCAATTACCCGAGGATCGTCAGCAAGATCGGCAAGGCTCCCCGGCAGTACCCGGATATCGACGACGCGTAACGACGCGCCGTGTCGCATCGAGAGGGCGAGGGGGTGGGCAATTACCTATGATGCGTCGACTGCTGTCGACCCCAGACGATCCTGCACCGGCATACGCGTCTCAGCTTGGTTGCGATTGGACGAGCCTAACAGGGCCCGGTTGCGTTGTCCGATGTCGGACATACGACATAGCAGTGTTAATGTCATCGTATTGTTTATACGCGATTTTTTCCTTTGGCACAGGGCGTGCTTGGTTATCCGCAAACGTGTCATGGACTGAGGAGAAAGGCCTTGTCGCAAAATGATCGGCAACGTCTATCCGGCATGGGTGTGCTCTCGTTTCAGGGAGCTTGCCAGTCGAAGTAGTGCATTTAAGACCTGCCGACTACCTCAGCCGGAATACTGCGATGATCACCAGGCCTGGGCTGCGGCGATATCTGCGATTCACGGTATTCTTTTCTCGTGCGACCTGCTCGGCACGAACGGGGCATTGTCCCTGCACTTCAAGAAATACGTGGATTTCACCGCTCTCGAGGCCGAATTGGAGAAAGCGCACAGCCGCGTTTCGGGCGTTTTCCGAGGATGTCGCCATGGGTGCCTATCCGGGAGCCAATCACTAGGCGGGATATGGATGATGCCGTTGGAGCGCTTCCTCACCCGTAAATATTTCGAGGTGACCTACGGCGACGGCCTCATCCCCTTCGACACGTGGTTTGGCACCTCCCACGACGGATCGGCTGAGAGCGAAACCGGATGCAGGCCCACTACGAGAAGAAGAAAACCCGCATGTACGCCAAGACGAAAGCAAAGGCGCGGACCTGGCCCCCTGCCCACAAAGAAGGGCAATCTAAATTCCCGAAAAAGGGAAGTTCCGTGCACGGCGCAGGGAGATCATTAATGAAAATCCTATTCAGTACGATGGCTGTCCCCTTGCTGGCAGCCACCGCTTTTGCTGCGGATTCGATCCCCGCAGACCTCAGAGAAACGGCATTGGCCACTTTCAAGGCTTTGCCATCCACCACGCCGGCAGTCGCTAACAACCCGATCACACTGGAGAAGATCGCCCTCGGCAAGGCACTGTTCTTCGATCCACGCGTCTCGGCGTCAGGCGTCGTCTCGTGCAACTCGTGCCACAACTTGGCCACCGGGGGCGACGACAATCTTGAAACCTCGATAGGCCATGGTTGGCAGAAGGGACCGCGCAACGCGCCGACGGTACTGAACGCCATCTTCAACATCGCGCAGTTCTGGGATGGTCGCGCCGAAGACCTGAAGGCACAGGCCAAGGGACCGGTCCAAGCGGGTGTCGAAATGGCCAACACACCGGGTCAACTCGTCGCCACGCTCAAGTCGATGCCGCAATATGTCGGCTGGTTCAATGCAGCTTTCCCGGGTGAAGCCGATCGCGTCACCTTCGACAACTTCGCCAAGGCAATTGAAGCCTTTGAGGCGACACTGGTCACGCCGGCCCCCTTCGATGCCTTCCTCAATGGCGATGACGCCGCCATGACCTCCGAACAGAAACAGGGCCTGACGCTTTTCATGGACAAAGGCTGCTCGTCCTGCCATGGCGGAACCAACGTTGGTGGGGAAGGCTATCACCCATTCGGCATTGTCAAGAAGCCCAACGCCGACATCCTGCCGGAAAAAGACAAGGGCCGCTTTGCCGTCACCCATGCAGCCGAGGATTCTTATGTTTTCCGCGCCGCGCCGCTGCGCAACGTCGCACTCACCGCGCCTTACTTTCATTCGGGCAAGGTTCGGAATCTGAAACAGGCCGTCGCCATCATGGGGACCACCCAGCTCGGCGAAGAATTGAAGGAAGAAGAAGTGGACCTGCTCGTTGCCTTCCTTAACTCGCTGACCGGAAAGCTACCGGAAGTCGCCTATCCGGTCTTACCCGCCGAAACGGCGACAACGCCTCGACCTGTGTCGCAGATATTAGGAAAATAGATGGCCGGAGCTGGTTACGGAAGGTCGCGATCAAGAATGATTGCGACGATGCCGACAAGATCTTGCCGCAGGCAGGCCTATGCATTTCCAACGGCGGTGGCAGGTGCGTCGAGCTCGGGGGATCGAGGCTTCTGTCTCCCATTTACCTGGAGCAATTCGTCACCGCGCACACGTAGGCCCTTTTTGCCGAGGCTATTTCCCGCTCCGCGGTGACTTCGCGCCTTCTGCAGGAGATTCAGGTTCAAGATCCCGCATCAGCACCGCAGAACCTCCTTTTTTCCTAGATCGGGCGCAACGAAATACATTTCGCTGCACGTGTCGCGAAAACAGAACGGACCACGCACGGCTCCCCATCCAGAGGTGGCTTAAAACGGTTCGTGTCGATCTTCTCAGCCTCGCCAAGTCACTTTGTTCGGACTGATTGCCGGTGAGCTGGTTGCTATGGAGGCTTCCGATCTCAAGCTGCGCTCCAGATGGCATATGCACCTGGATGGATGTCTGCTTTTCCGCGGATTGCGTCAACGCTGCGTGCCGCCTCGGAGGTAAGATTCATGTTTCACCACAAGCGGCACTCTACTGGGAGGTCCCGACTACATCCCCTGGTCGAGCAGCCTGTGTCGACCGGTGCTCCGCCTCAGCAAGCGGATGGCGTGGGTGGCCGCTAAGCCCTGCGGTCAACAAGGACTTACAGAACGCAGGGGTGAGCTTGCCGCGGTGGATTACGACGTTCTCATGACCGATCGCAGCCCGGGCGTCCTGCCACTGCCGATTGTGGCCGCGCTGTTCATTGGATTTGACGTGGCAAGCGGCGAAGGCGGCGTCATCCAGCGTTGCCAACTGCCCCGCATGTACCGGCCGCTTCGTATGGATGTGCACCCACATCGGATTCGGCATTGCACCATTGCGCAGCGCCTTGGGTTGCAGCCTGATCTCGAACAGCGCCCCTGGCTCCCCCTTCAACGCGCGCGGTCGATCCGCAGGCGTCAACTCCTTGGCCTCCCGCAAGTGTTCCAGGTACTTCTGCGACGGAAATGCGTAGGTCTTCATGCAATCGATCGCAACAGTGACCTTTCCCTCATTCAAAGCCTTGGCCAGTCCCCGCGCCTCGGACAACATCACCGTGAGCCGGACTGATTTGTCGTGCACTTCGCGCACCTGCGCAGGCGTGAGCAGGCCGCGTCGACGAGGCTCCTCCAACGCGTCTAGACAGGCCTGCATCTCGGCGGCCTGGGCCTGCAGGCGATCGACCACAGTGCCCACTACGTGATCGGCGTCCTCGGGTTTCATCTGGCGCGCTTGCGAGACGGTCCTTTGCTGACCAGCCAGATCGAACCGCAAAAGTTCGTCCAACCGCTTGAGCAGTGGCGTCAACGCCTGCATCGACGGCGGTGCCTGCCAGATTGCCAAGTGTGCCGCCGCCGCCGAAGCACTCGCATGCGCCTCATTCGCGCTCACGAGCTTCTTCGTACCCAGATCCGAGCGCACGAGAACCTTGGCTGCGGGCGCCGTGTCGCCGTCGTTCGCAGCGACTTGCGGCGCGGGCTGCCCGGCGGCCGAAGCCCCGGCGCCAGCGGCCGGCTTGCTCTTGCCTTTCCCTTTCCTGCGCGCTGCGGTGCCTTCGGCCATTGCAGCCTTGCCGGCAGTGTTGGCCGTTATCGCAGCGCCCGCGTCGGCCGGCGTTGCAATGATTGCGGGCGTCTTCGGCTGCAGCGCCAGGAGGCGCATGACATCGTGCGCAGTGATCCACGCGTCGTCCACGGTCTGGCCCAACAGTTCCAGTGGGAGGCCGGCACCTGTTCGGTCATCGCCTAGCTTGGCAAGCATGTCATGCAACGCCAATCCAAATTCCGAAAGCCGCTCCATGACTCCTTCCAGAACGGCGCAGTGCTCCGCGTCGAGTGGGCGCCCTTCGCGGCGAAGAACAGCGTCATACGTCGAGATAAATGCCGGAAAAACGTCGCCGATGAAGGTTCCCAGCAGACGCACCCGCCCGTTCTCACCGATGAGGGTCTCTCTCACGGCTGCTTCGAACGTGCTCGCCAGCGGCTCAATCTCGACCTCCGCGAGAGCGACACGCGATTGCAGCTGCATGACCTTCGTGTACAGTGCCCAGCCGGTGTGCAGCCGCAGCGTGGCCTCGTCGCGGCGCCGCATCTCTGCCGTTGTACTTGGTATGTTGACAGTGGCGGCGCAGGCCGACCGCGTCCATTCGCAGCGCCGAGCTTTTTTTTCCCACCACTCCATGCAGGCGACATGGTGCTTCGCCACACTGGACACCACCCGTCTCATCTGGTCGGGGGGCGTGTTGGATCGGGGAATGCGGTGGAGCACGATGGCCGCGCGCATCCTGCCCCTTTCCAAGGCGTCGATAGTGTCGGCGGCCAGTTGGTTGCATTGGTCCGCCGCATCGAGCACGACGTCGCGGTATTGACGGGCCTCATCGTCGGACAGAATGCTCCGCGCCACAGCCGGCGGCAGACTCGCGTAGTGGTCCAGAACTGTTAAGCCTGCCTTGACGAACCGATCGGCCAGCTCTTGCCCCTCCTCCGGGGTCCGGGCTTGCGCGGCCGCATCACGGCAAGCGTCAAGTTCCTCAAGCAGGCCGTGCATTCGTCGCTTGGCTACGTTGTTTTCTTCGCCTGTCAAGGAAATGGGGACTGCCACACCCGAGGTTGGCGGCTGGCTGGCGACCGGCGCCGCGTCTCCACCTTCCGACACTGAGGGAGAACCGCGCCTCCGCGCAGTGACTGCACGTGGCGCAGCGGCTGCACGTGGTGCAGCGCCCAGGTTTCGGTCTGCGCCAACGGAGGGACTGGAAGACCTGTCGCCAAGGGCATCATCGGCACCGCGCGCAATGTGAGCTGAGGACGCCCCTCTTTCTAGAGCCACAGAGCGCATCCGCTCCACGACGGAATCGAACGATTGACTACCTTCCCCAGGGGCTAGACTTGATTGCGAGCGCGAACTGTTCAGTCCCCACATGCTGTCGGCCCCACCATTCCCAGTACGCGATCTCCCAGATCGGCCAATGCCCGTCATATTCCATCTCCGATATAGGCGAGAATGCGCCGCCTATAGTGTTTGGGGGCGGCAGATGTCGCTCAGCCGTGGTATCAGGGCTTTAGCGCATAAGTGCAGTCGCCCAGATGGCGTATGGCGTCTGAGGACCCGCGGCATGTTTTCGTCAACCGTTCACGGTCGGCCCGGACCCACGACGGCGTGGCCAATCCTGGCCAAAGTACACGTCAGCAGCAGCCCAAGATCGGCCGAGACACTCGCACGCGATCGCATCACGCCGCACTCGCCGTCATCGGTTTTGCAGAGACAAAGGGGAGATTTTATTTGCAAGCTGCCATTCACCGGCACTGTTTTTCGTCCACTTACGCCGAAGATGAGCTGCGTGTGGAACCTCCTCCGGCAAAATGCATCTGGGCAAACATGTTCGCGAACCTTTGGCTTCCTGCATCCGTTTGCCCGGCGGCTCCCGACTGATTCGTATCGTCAGCCTCGCCATTGCGCGTATAGTAGACATCGGACGAGCCACCAATTCGACCATACATGATGATTCGCACTCCTGCGTTTCCATGGGTTCAGGCGGGTGAGGCGCGGCAGGCCTAGATAGACCGCTTGGCTGACGAATAGCTGACGAAGGCGTTCTCCCGGACGCACAAAGAAAATCCGGCCTGGCTCAAACGTTAACGATTAATAAAATCAGGCTGCGGCCTCCACCGACCGGCGACGGCCGCAGGTCAGGCCGCCTGGGCCTGCGGTCGGGCGCTGTCACGTCATCTGTGGAGCGTTTGAGCAAGCTGGGACGAAGAGATTACGGAAGATTGAGAAGATCGAGACGAAGCGCTGCAGGCTTCCCGGCGAACGAAAGCTTGCATCGTCCACTCCCTTTTTCGCAGCGGCACGTGGGAATTCTCGGCCCTGTTGTTGAGGCCCCTGCGCGCGCGGTGCTCGACATCCGGCATGACCTGCCGTTTCGCCGCTCCATAGGAGCGTAGCTTGTCGGTGATGATGCGCTTTGTGCCGGACCATGTTTCTTCAGCAGCCTGGTGAGCAGGCGCCTGGCGTCCTTGGTCTTGCGGCGGCTCCGGACGATCTCTTCGAGAACATATCGGTCCTGATCGCAGCCCGCCAACCAATGTTCCTTGCCGCGATGGTGATGACGACTTCGTCCAGGTGCCAAACATCATCGGGGCTGGGCCGCTTCCTGCGCAGTCGTCGAACGTACGCGGACCGAACTTCTTTCCCCACCGGCGGATCGTTTCATAGGAGACTACGATCCCACGCTCCAGAAGCATTTCCTCGGCCAGGCGCAGGCCCAAAGGGAATCGGTAATAAAGCCACACCGCATGGGCGATGATCTCGGCGCGAAAGCGGTGGCGTTAATAGCTGATGTGCATGAACCGGCGTCTACCCAGAGCCTCCTCACAAGAAGTACCGTGACAACGCCTTTGTTTCAGCGCGAGAGCAGTGCGCTCTTTTGATGCGGTCGGCTGCCGATTCCCGAATAGGCGACCCGGGTCGGCCAATACCGGTCATGATCTACCGCCGACGCAGACGAGGTGCGGTATCCTTAGTGTTGTCGGTCATCCATAGACGCTGGGTCGTCGAGCGCTCCCTGGCCTAGTATGATGAACCGCAACCGCCGCCTCTCCTCGCGGCCACCGTCGATTCCGGCGTGGCCCTCTGCCTGATGTCCACGCTCCCCATCAACGGAGCGTGAGCTTCCGAGCAGCTGACGAGTTTTAGAAGGATGGCAATGATTCATTGGAACCGCGTTTTTCTCCCCGAAGCTTCGTCGGTGCCTTCGCGCAGCTTAGACGACGCCCACCTTTCAAGGTCACGACAGTTGATCCGGCCTGCAGTAGAAGCGCACCGCCTTCACCACACCTCGCGGCGAAAATGACGCCAGGAAAGAATCTGCCTCAACAAGGGAGGTCAGATCGCCGCAACCGTGATTTTGCGACAGCGCCGTTTATTTACTGAGACTCGTCAGCTTGTCGAAAGCTGGCGGCTATAGCTTGAGGATGTGGATGCCTGCACGGCGTCACCGCCCGATGACGAAAATGAAGATAAACGCCGGAGAACCTGATGGTCGCAGCAATTGGAAGTGGAGTTGGCGGCGTCGGCGTTTCCTTGGCCCGTTCGGGGGGGCATGGACATTCGAGTGGACAACCCTCGCACGCATCCGGCAGACCTTCTGATCACAACAAGCCGGCTGATCAGAGCAAGCCGGCTGATCAGAGGAGGCCGGCTGATCAGAACGGGCCGGTTAGCAGGCGGGATCGGGCGGATATTCCGACCAATTCTGGCGATGGCTCGCAAGTCGTGTCTGAAGAAGAATACTTCCAACTGGTTCTCACTGCCGTTGCGTGCACCATTATGAGCGAAGTCATGGCTGAAACCGAGGACGCTATGGCAGAAACTGAAGAGGATGCCTGACGCTGGATGGTCCTCGTCAGGAGGTAGCGTGCCGTTGATGGCGGCACAAGTCGAACAGAAAGGGAAACAATATGCCTAATCTCATCGGTGGAGTTGGTACCGCTGCTAGTGTGGCTGGTACTGCTGCTTCGGTTGCTGGAACCGCAGTCGCCAGAGGCGCCGGGGCTGGTGCGTTCCAGTCGCAGATCGCGGATCTAGCGGCGGTTAGCGCGGAGGCCACGGCTAGGAGTATGCAGCTGCGCACCGTTACGATGCAGCTCCAGACAATCAAGAAGGCGGCCGACGAACGCGTCCAGTAATGTCGGAAGCGGGGCTCAGGTAGCCTCGATCGCGTCCCTTGGCGGCGCGATGTGGAGCCGAAATGAGCCGCACGGCAATTGCCGTGCGGCTTCTCTCCTCTGTCGGAAGATCATCCTTGAATGACGCTGTTTCCCTACATTTCGAAGTTCTGTCGGGGCTCTATTGCGGACTGACCGGTAAGGCTGCTCTAGAAACGAGCGTAATCGGTAGTGGCCTCGATGCCGATATAATTTTCGTGGAGCAAGGACTCGCGCCGCATCATCTTCGTATCACTCTTCTTGGAAATTCGATCGAGGTCGAGGCCCTTACAGCCGGCTTCGGCGTGGAGGGCAACGGCAATATTGCCGCAGGCGAGCGCGTTGTTGTTCCTCTTCCAGTCGCCATACATGTAGGCGCGATGTCCATTCTCTGGTCGGTACAGGGTGCAGCGCCAGCTGGTTCGATCGGCACACCACGTCTCTCTATACCTGTATTAGCCTTCCTGCTGCTCGGCTCTCTCGGGATCGGCGCGCTGTCGGCCATTTTCTCCTACTACGGCAACGCTGGTGCATTGAGCGCCAATTCACCTAGTCCCGAACGTGAGTCCAAGCCGAGCAATAACCGCGCTGACGATCAGGCTGCGGTGGCAGCGGCCAAAGACCTGCAAGAGGAAGTCGATAAGGCGGGCCTGCTCAATATTAAGATCGGCTCCGCAAAGGGTGTTGTGACCGCTGAGGGCACCGTCGCGTCTTCATCGGCCACCAGTTGGCAGAAGGCGCAGCAGTGGTTCGATCATCGCACGGAGGGCGCTCTAACACTGGTCAATGGAGTGGTCATCAAAGAGGAGAAGGCGCCGTCCGCAATCGCGGTTGAAGCGGTTTGGCGTGGGTCCTCGCCGTATGTTGTCATCGATGGCGAGAAGTATTTCGTCGGCGCCCTTTTAGATGATGGATGGACGGTCGATCGGATCGAGGACGGCCGCGTGCTGCTGAGCCGAGATGGCCGCCTCGCTGCTCTCCCTTATTAAAAGTTTCCAGGTTCGCAGGCCATAGTATGGAGAGCTCCATGGTCAATCTGCCCACCTATCCTGTCGCGCGCGCTATCGTTCGACGGTACGTGGAGGCATTGTCGTCCTGCGGAACGAGTTACGGCGGGTGGTCCTGCTCCGGCAGAACCGGAACCAGCTTGATCAAGGCTAGCCGATGGTGGAGCCGGATCGAGCGCAACGCTTCAATATGACCGACGAACGCTTCGGAAACCGGTGATGTCGTGCTGATCCCCGAGCAGGAGTGCGATTTCCTCTGCGCCAGTTCCTACGTCCACCTTGGGCGTCGGCAGAGCGCACGAAACTTGCCCCTGTTGCGGGTCGCTGCCCACGATAGTTTTCGGGATGTTCAATTGCTGCGGCTTCTCGCCTATGCGCCCATCTCAGATGGTTTCGGTGGTGAGGCCCTGACGGTCCTGGACAGACTGGATAGACCCCATGGCCAGCCGTCTTCGCACCTGCCTCTCAGTCTCAAGCGTAGCCATGAGCTGGTGGGTCTTCGAAAGCTGCATGGCAGCAGAGCAATTCTCACTCGATCCCAAAGGGGCCTCCATGGCCAACGTCCTGCGTAACTTCATCGAGCGCGCGCCGGCCAACCCGGACCTAATGGTCGCGTTGATGCTGCTTCTGGCCATAGCTATGATGGTCATCCCAATACCGATCATGGTGATCGATGCGCTGATCGGTTTCAATATGGGATTGGCCATACTGCTGCTGATGGTTGCCCTGTACATCAGCACGCCACTTGATTTTTCCTCTTTGCCCGGCGTCATTTTGATTTCCACGGTATTCCGTCTGGCGCTCACCATCGCAACGACGCGACTGATCCTGGCCGAGGGGGAGGCAGGCAGCATCATCCACACGTTTGGTGATTTCGTAATCTCAGGCAACATCGTCGTAGGTATTGTCATATTTCTGGTCGTGACCATGGTGCAATTCATGGTCCTCGCGAAGGGTGCCGAACGCGTAGCAGAAGTGGCGGCGCGCTTCACGCTAGACGCTCTGCCGGGCAAGCAAATGGCGGTCGACGCAGAGTTACGGAACGGCCACATCGATGCCAACGAATCTCGCACGCGGCGCGCCGCATTGGAGAAGGAGAGCCAACTTTATGGCGCGATGGATGGCGCCATGAAATTTGTGAAGGGCGACGCCATCGCTGGGCTGGTGGTTATCTGCATCAACATGCTGGGTGGGATTTCGATCGGCCTGCTCTCGAAGGGCATGTCCTTCGGCGAGGTCCTGCATCACTATACTCTGCTGACGATAGGTGATGCGCTAATCTCGCAAATTCCGGCCCTGCTGCTCTCAATTACCGCGGCTACCATCGTCACTCGTGTAACTGGGGCTGCGAGCCTCAACCTTGGCACCGACATAGTCAATCAACTCACGGCCAGTAAGCGAGCATTGCGGTTGGCGGCCTGCGTCTTGGTTGCGATGGGGTTCGTTCCCGGTTTCCCTCTGCCCGTCTTTCTGATCTTGGCAGCAGTCTTCGCCACGGCAAGCCTTGTCAAAGGTAAAATCCTGGGCGCCGGCAATGTCGATGCCACCACTGCAACTCCAGTGGACCCTCAAAACCAAACCGTCCCTGCGCAGGCATGTCCGATCGCCCTCTTCCTTGCGCCGACCCTTATGCATGCGATCGACCAAGTCGAATTGCAACAGCACATCGCACGCGTTTCGCAACTAGTCTCAGCCGATCTCGGCATTATCGTTCCCCGTATCCCTGTCGCGGTCGACCAGCAGCTGCCCGAGTCGCAATTCAGGATAGATGTAGAGGGCGTGCCAGTCGAACAGGATTTGATTAATCCGACGCAGCTAACGCTCAAAGACGATCTGGCGGACATTGAATCGAGCGGCATCCCCTTTCGACATGACCCAGAAACGGACAGGATCTGGGTCGAACAAAACCATGCACCGGCTCTCAAGGTCGCCGGCATCGGGCATCACCGTCCCAGCGAACTCCTCGCGTTGCGTATCCATGCGACGTTGACCCGCTATGCACCGCGCTTGGTCGGCATCCAAGAGACCCGCCAATTGCTGGGCCTAATGGAGCAGGAATATGCTGATCTGGTGAAGGAGGTGCTGCGCACGACGCCGATCCCTCGGATTGCCGATGTGCTGCGCCGTCTGCTGGATGAAGGCATCCCGATCCGCAATGCCCGCCTCGTCTTGGAGGCATTGGCCGAATGGAGCGAACGTGAGCAAAACGTCGCCCTGCTCACTGAATACGTTCGTTCTGGTATGAAGCGGCAGATCTGTCACCGCTATGCCAACGGACACGGTATCGTGCCCGCCTTGATCATCGAACGTGAGACTGAGGATGTGGTGCGCAGTGCGGCTCGGGATTCGGCTGCAGGCCCCTACCTCGTACTAGAGAATCGGCAAAGCGAAGCGCTGCTGTCACAGATGCGCCAGATCCTTTCCAGCACAGCACCGGGGCAGACCCGCCCTGTCGTATTAACTTCAATGGATGTTCGACGCTTCGTCCGCGGTTTTCTTACCCGAAACGGGATCGATCTTGCTGTGCTGTCTTATCAGGACCTCGCCTCCGACTTCACGATTCAGCCCGCCGGATCCGTCAAGCTTCCGCCTGGACCAATAGTGGAACGTCAGGGGAATCTCGCAATATCCGCGTTGCCGCCAACCGATACCCAAAGCACTCGTTGATAGGTGAGAACCAAGCATGAATTCACATGATAATACAGGCGCAGCGCCGTTACTTTCATTTCGTCTTAACACAGTTCTCTTCGCAGTACTCGCCATTCTGCCTCTCGGCGGTTGCGCTAGCTGGGATAAGCCAGTTCTTTCAGTGAAGGAGACGTCGCCCCCAGAGTTGCTCGGCGCCAATCACATCGATCCGGCCATGCGCGAACGCATTTTGCGCGCAGTCGGTCAGGATTCTCAAGAGCGGGCTTTGCGGGATGAACTGAAGCAGCATCCGGACAATGTCGATGCGGCGATCCATCTTACGAAGGCCTTGCTGGCGCAGGAACGCCCGCATGAGGCGCTTCAGGTACTCGACAACGTCTTAGTTGCGGTCCCAGGTAATTTGCGTGCATTGAATGCGAAGGGGGTTGTCTTGGATGTTGAGGGGCGGCATGACGCGGCACAAGCGCTGTATCGGCAAGCTCTCGAATCAGAGCCTGGGAATCAGATGTTGCACCACAATCTCAACCTGTCGCTTGCGTTTGACCGGAAGTCCGAACGGAATGCGTTGGCACAATCGCGATAGAGGCATAGCGGGAACGCTGTGCGCGAGCTGCGACGACGGCCATTAGACCTATAAGAAGCAAACACAGCAGGTTTGCATTGCTGACGATGAGAGTGGCATTTGATCTGCACCATCCGAAGTCCATAAGGACCACGAAATCGAAAAAAGCCGACAGACGGAGCGGTGCAGCAATGATGAGACCGCGATGTGCCCGCAATGGTGCGGTCGACACGCGCCTCGTCCAGTGCGTCAGGACCGGTGGGCCAAGATTCAGCACACTGCTAAACGCGTATGCGGCAAACAACAACAACAACAAAGGAACGGCAGCGTCGGTCGTTGCGGGAGGGGCGAAATCCTTTGCTAAGCGGCCCCTTCGGCGAATTTTGCCCGCACCTCTACCGATAACCACCGCGCTGCGGGTCCGGGCGGAGTGGCGACATTGCCGATAGCGTAGATGGGGTATTCCGGCTGGTTGAAAGCCGGGAAATGCAGCGCGACAAGGCGCCCGCTGGCGATATCCTCCTGCACCAGTGACACTGGAAGCCCGCCCCAGCCAAGGCTGCCGCGGATGAAAAGATGCTTGGTCGCATTGTCGCTGACCCGCCAAGTCTTGAGCGAGAATACGTTGAAATTGCGCCCCCGTGTGAGGCCCGAGGCGTCATAGACAATAAGTTGTGTCTCGTCGCGCACATCGGCCGGCGATAGGGGGCGACCCAGCTTTGCCAGCGGATGATCCGGTGCGGCGACGGGAACCATTGCGGTATGACCAATCCGCTCGAACCGGATCTGGTCGGGGCTATCCGCCATCATGCCGCCAAAGCCGATCACGGCCTTCCCCGAAATGACCGCATCGACAACGGTCCCCAGCGTGCCAACCGTCACGTTCAGCGATACGGTCGGAAAATGGCTGCGAAAGGCGCTCAGCGCCTCGACGACGATGCCCGATGGCATGATGCTGCTGATAGCGACGCTCAACTCTCCTTCCAGACCTTCATTCAGCGCCCGCACCCGCGCGCGCATGACGTCAAGATCGCCAAGCAACCGCCGCGCATCTTCCAGCACGGATTTCCCCGCCGGGGTCAGTTGCGGCCGCTTTGTGACCGTCCGGTCGAAAAGCGCCAGGCCCAACTGTTCCTCCAGATTGGCAATCGCATAGCTGACCACGGATTGCGCGCGATTCAGAGCCCGCGCCGCGCCTGAGAAACTGCCGCTTTCGGTCACGGCAAGGAAAACCTGGAGCTGATCGAGGGTCGGGTTCGGCTGCATGATGTATCCATTTAGTGGATCATTATCTTCGATATTATCCAGCTTTTTTCGATCGATATCGAGGGCTATTTCCCGGCGATGATCCATCGCTCGCCAAAGGAAATGCCCATGGCTTCCATCCTGCTCCTGACTTCCAGTCCGCGCCCGCGCTCATTGTCGACCCAGATTGCGGTCGAACTTGCCGAGCGTCTGTGCACGCCGGCCCCGGCAGGTAAGCTTGTCCACCGCGATCTCGCCGCCAACCCGCTCCCGCATATGGAAGGTGGCTTCGCCACCGGTATCCACAAATCGGCGGAGGCCCTGAACGCTGCGGAAAGCGCCGCAATCGGCCTGTCAAACGAGTTGGTGGCCGAACTTCTGGCAGCGGATACGCTGGTAATCGGCACCGCCTTCATCAATTTCAACATCACCTCGAACCTGAAATCCTGGATCGACCATATCGGCCGGGCGGGCAAGACCTTCAGATACACTGCCACCGGCCCCGAGGGCCTGGCCAAAGGCAAGAAGGCCTACATTGTGCTGGCCTCGGGCGGGGTCTATTCCGAAGGCCCGGCGGCAGCGCTCGATCATGCCACGCCTTACCTGAAAGCGGTGCTTGGCTTCATCGGCATCACGGATGTTGAGGTGATCCGTATCGAAGGTGTGAACCGCGGTCCTGATGGCGCCGCGAATGCCGTTACTGCCGCGCGGACGCAGATCGCCCGGATTGCCGCCTGACGCCGCCCCCAAATTCTCGTATTATCAGGAGTTCCCATGCAAGGCTTCGCCTCTCCCTCCGCCAACCCACAGGCGGGCAAGTTCCTGCGGATCAGCCTCTGGACCGCCCAGGTGCTAATTTTCGCCGCCTTCATCCTGTTCGGTCTCCAAAAGCTCTTCATGCCCGCCGAGGCCCTGACCGCGATGTGGCAGACTCCGTGGCCCGTGGAATATCCGGGGCTGTTGCGCTTTACCGGTCTCATCGACGCGGCAGGCGGGATCGGCATCCTCTTGCCCGCTCTCACCCGCATTCAGCCGCGCCTGACCATACTTGCGGCGCTTGGCTGCGCCCTGCTGCAAATCTCCGCCATAATCTTCCATTCCACGCGCGGCGAATTCGCAGCCCTGCCACTCAACTTTATCCTGCTTACCTTCGTGAGCTTCATTCTTTGGGGCCGCCGCAAAAGAGCACCGATCCTGCCGCGCATGTGACGATCAACGAAATCTGCCGCATTGCAATCGCAGGTGATCAATCTGGTATTCATGCCATCGCCATCCAGCCAAGACTGATCGGCGGTTAGCGCAACGCCGCCCGCGTAAGCCTGACATTGGCGAATACAAGTTTCGCGGCGATAGCGGAACGGACTGACATAGCGCAAAGACACGGGAGAACGCAGCAGTAAGGGTGAAATTATCAGCATGGGACGGTAACTGTTGCAGACCTCAATCCTGACAAAATATCGCCAGGCCCGTCTGCCTTGGTACACCATCTATCCGACGGTGCCGGAGTTCTCCGCGACAATCGGTGCCGAGACTTATGAGGAATGGCTCCGGGACCTACCGGCTGACGATCCGGTGTCGCTCTATCTGCACGTTCCATTCTGCCGATCGATGTGCTGGTATTGCGGCTTCCCGACCACCATCACCCGCCATGATGCGCCGATCCTCAATTATCTGGCGCTGCTGCGCGACGAGATCCGGCTGGTCTCGAAGCAAGCGCCGCAGGAGCTGCCCGTGAGCGACGTGCATTTCGGCGGCGGAACACCGACCCTCATCGGATCCGCTGAGTTCCTCGCTCTGATGGGATTCCTGCGCCGCCGATACGCGTTCAGGAAAACAGCTACGATCGCCGTCGAGATTGATCCGCGCACGTTCACGGCCGAGATGGCCGAAACGCTAGCGGCTGCCGGCGTGAACCGCGCGAGCCTCGGCGTGCAGACCTTCGATCCCATTGTTCAAAAAGCGATCAACCGGGTCCAGAGTGAGGCCCAAACGGAGGCTGCCGTCGAAATGCTGCGCCGGCATGGGGTAAGCCGCATCAACTTCGACCTCATCTTCGGTCTCCCGCATCAAACGGTGCAGTCCTGTGTCAATACCGTGACGGCGGCCACCGCCATGCGCCCCAACCGGCTTGCGGTGTTCATCTACGCGCACATTCCGTCCGTTATAAAGAATCAGCGCCTGATCGAGGAGACAGCGCTGCCGGACAGCGCTGCCCGCGCCCAACAGGCTGCGGCCGTGGCCCAGACGCTGGTTGTCGCCGGCTACCGAGAGATCGGGCTCGACCATTTCGCCTTGCCAGACGACGACCTCTCGCTGGCGCAGACTGCCGGGCGCCTGCGGCGTAACTCGCTGGGCTACTCGGCCGACACCTCCAAAACCCTGATCGGTTTCGGCGCGTCGGCCATCGGGCGTGTCGGCGGGGGTTACGTCCAGAACGAGGTAACACGGGATTGCTACAGCCGGCACATCGCAGCTGGCCGTCTGGCGACGTCAAAGGGTTACCGTCTCACCGACGAAGACCGCGCGCGAGCCGCAATCATCGAGCGGCTGATGTGCGATTTGGAGGCCGATGTGCCGGCAATCTGTGCCGCCCACGGGTTTGATCCGATCCGTTTTATCGATTCGGCTGAAGGCTTGGCAATGCTGGCCGAGGACGGGATAGTGGACATCGAAAAGGGTTTCATCCGCGCGCGGCAAGAGCATCGCTTTGTCATTCGCGCTGTTGCTGCCGCTTTCGATGCTTTTCTCGACCGAGTGGCCCCATAAGCACGGCGAATTCAGCACAAGCAGAGGCCGAGCGACGCCGAAGCGGAATTTGACACCGATGGCGGCAGCCTGTCATGTAGCGCCACCATTGCCTGGCGAGGGTCGAGATCGCCACGCCGCGGAAAAGCAAACGCGGCGGAAGCGGCCGGCGAGGTCGGGCTGGAGCAGCGCGATTTCGTCTCCATCGACACCCCGACAGGTGCGGCTGGCGAAACGGTCGACCTCAGCCGCCGCCGATCGGGCGACCAACCTGCGGCCCAAATCTTGGCTGCTGATATCAGAGCGTCGTCCTCAGGCCACAGCCTTGAAATCCTGCTTGGCAATGTAGGCTCGCCCAGGGCAGGGGGTTGTCGATCTGGCTGTTCAGGTGGCGGATTGACTGGCGAGCACGTCGGTCAAGTAGCCGAGCGACTCGGCGTCGCTCAGCTTGCAAGTCTCGATACGATTGGCTCGATCTGGGCCTTTGGCGAAGACGCGTCAACGCGTTCACCGACTCCGGCATCAGAAACCGATCGACGCTACGCAGTTCTATAGGGAAACCCTTGCGCAGCCTCAGGCGATAGCTGCTCCGCCTGAGGCTGCGCCGAATGGATGCTGCTCGTTGCGCGCACTACAGTTTCCGACGAGCCTTTCGCCCACCGCGCATTACCGTGGACACCGCACATAGTCAGAAGCGGCCCGCACCGTCGCGACTATCTCCCACGAGAGTCCGGTCACATGAAATCATCCTCGGACGAGTACCGGGGGGAACTTGGTGCGCTCTCGGTATCACTGCTTTCGCTGTCCTCCGTTTTGCTGAGATAGAGTGGAGGTTTGTTTGCACGCTGCCATTCACCGGCACTGTTTTTCGTCCACTTTTCGGGATGCTGGGTAGGGTCAAGTACCATATTGCAATCGTCCAATTCAGCGAACCCCATCATCGCTGCGCGGGCTTGTGCTTCTGGATTAGCCGGACGCCAATTCAGCAACGGTCGTTCGCCATCCATCCGAAGTTGATGCTCCAGCAGAATATCGCCTGCGTTCTCGACAAGCGGATGAACAACCTGCAGATCCACGGTGGAGGTGATCTCAGTTCGACCAGGAAATCGTTCCCGCCAATTTTCGGATTCGAACTCAGTCATGCTGAACCCGCCTTCCGTTCTCAGCAGTCCGGCACTCTGGTTTCCTAATTGGTAGCTGAAATACCGTGCGTGCTCCGTATCTCGAGTCGTGCCGTATTGCTCAGCAACATCCGCGGTGCGCCTGGCTCTTGCGGATACGAAATCCGAATACTCTTGTGGATTATCGGCGATGTGCGTGATTTCATCGCCATGAAAATGCTTCACTTCCCTCCTGAAAGAAGACCTGTCGATCTCCACCACTGGAGGTCTGGAGCGGAGGGAATACGCCGGTGTTGCCGCCGAAGATGAGCTGCCGGTGGAATCTCCTCCGGCTAAATGCATCCGGGCAAACATGTTCGCGAACCTTTGGCTTCCTGCATCCGTTTGCCCAGCGGCTCCCGACTGATTCGTTTCGTCAACTTCGCCACTGCGCGTGTAGTGGACATCGGACGAGCCACCAATTCGACCATACATGATGATTCGCACTCCTGTGTTTCCATTGGGTTCAGGCTGGCTAGGCGCAGCAGGCCTAGCTTAGCTAGATAGACCGCCTGGTTGACGATTAGCTGACGAAGGCGTTCTCCCGGACGCACAAAAGAAAAACCGACCTGGCTTTAAGCGTCAGCGATTGCGGGTCTTGCCAGGGCTGCCAGTTCCAAGGGAGCAGTTACGTAGAAGCAGGCCATGGCAGTGCTGTTCCGAGCTCGCCAGCGCCTCGTCCATCAGCGCACCGATCTGGTGAATGCATTGCGTGCCATTCTCTACGAATACGGCCCCGTCGTCGCGCAAGGTATCCACCACCTCACTCGCATTGAGGGGATCGTCGAGGACCCAAAGAGCAATCTGCCCTCGGAATCCGGCGTCGGCTGAGGCTGATGATCGACCTGCGGCAAACAGCCCGGCGCCGGAAAAAGGGAGGTTGAGAAGGCGACGACCCGAATGGGCGCAAGGATCGAACACATCTGGATCAGGAAAACCAGCCGGAGCCAAAGCCAATGCGCTCGTTGTTGAGACTTGGACCTGATCTGCAGATCACCAAACGGCCAGCGGCTCCTGGAATGCCGCACATGAAGGCCTGACAGAAGACCGCACTCGATCACATGTCGAAAAGGGCCAGAAGCCTCTTGTATTGCGGGCAGCAACCGCAGAAGGCTCCACAACTAGGCTAAGCCTGCGGCGAAGAGTGCTTTCGCGACAGGCTCGAAATGTTGCGCAGGAACGGCGTCACCCAGCTTCGTTGTGCTGATGAGCTGATGCGCAAGAACATGATCATCGACAATGTGGACACGTAGCGCCCGCGCCTGAATCAACATGTCTGAAGCAGCCTTGCCCTCGGCGCGGCAAACCAAGACCGGCACCCCGACCTCGTCACGAACATAACGCAGACCGACCAGTATCGCCCTCCCTCTCAAGACCAACGTGGCGCGGTGCACCCCAAGCGGAGGCTCGCCAGCAGCCTCGTCGCGGAGGCGACGTCGTTCACTCTTCAACTCCGGCGTACCTTGCTGTTCCTTCAACTCGCGCGTCACTTCGGTCTTAGTCATGCGCATTTCGCGCAGAAACAACGCATGCTGCACCAGGAGATCGATCAGTCCGCCGACCAGAAGTGCACCGGCGCCGATCGCGCACAGCAGTTTCGCCTCCGTAAAGACGAGGCCGATACAGCCCATGCCGCAGACCGGCAGGTAGACCATCGTCTTCCACGTACCGAGAAGGAAGAGGAGAAAGGTTGAGCTGAGGACCATTACCTTAAACAGCGTCTTCCCAACCTCGACTAAAGAGCGCGCAGACGCCATGCGCTTCAGCCCTTGAAAAGGGTCTATTTTCTCAAGGTTGGGCTTCATCGACTCGAGAGAGAAGATAAATCCACCATTGGCTATTAACCCGGCCAAAATGACCGCGGCCACGAGAGTTCCAAGCAGCGGGCCAACGGTTGCCAGGGTGAGTTCGATTAGCAGGACCAGTGCCTGCCGGACCGCGATATTGAAAGGCAGGTTCTGCAGCTTGTCGGTTAAGAGTAGCGCTTCGTGGCATTTGTCCAATATCACGCTCCCTCTTAGCCAAAGATAGGCGAGTCCAGCGCAAGTGCCAGCCGCGCGGACGAAGTCGGAGCTGCGTGGAATCTGGCCTTTTTTACGCGCGTCACTTAGCTTCTTCGGGGTGGCGGCGTGGTTCTTCTCTTCACTCGTGTTGCTCATTTCAGCAGCTTGTCGAACCACTCAAGCGCGCCATTCGCTTGTGTGATCTCCAGGTTCATCCCCTCGATGAGATAGGCAGTGTAGGTAATCATGATAATCGGAAAGCCGATATTCTTGATCGTCGGGGACAGTTGGCTCGACTTGAATTGGGGCGCAAAGCGCCGCAGTATCATCATTGACACGTCAACCAGCACCAGGAAGGACACTACAGGCCCGGAGACCAACAATGTCGTACGCATGATGTGGTCGAGGAGCCTTAATAACTCCATTGCTCCTTGCGCGGTCAATATGGGGTGAAACCGATACACGGGCCAGATCTGGAAGCTGCCATAAAGGGCGCTGATCACAGCCTCCAGGCCTCCTGATGCGACAAAGATCGTAATTGCAGTGATCCCGAGAAAAACCGCCATAGCGGAAGCCTGACTGTTCGTCGCGGGGTCGGACGGAGCGGTCGGGCTGGTGATGCCGCGTTGGTTGTCGATAAACTCGCCGGCCGCCTGAAGGCTCCACAACGGGATGCCGAGAAAAGTGCCAAGTAGCAGGCCGACAAAAACCTCCTTTAATCCGAGCAGAGTTACTTGGATCAGACGTGTTTCAGGATCCAGCGCCTGCAACCCGTCACTGACGTGTGCCAAGCATGGTAGTCCGAAGGCAACAGCAAGGCAGCTGCGAATCAGCCCGCCGATCTGAGCCCGCGTAAACACAGGAAGGACCATCATGATGCCTATCGCGCGGGCCGCGCCAAGGCCGGCTGCAACGACGAGTTCGATAGCCGCATGGATCAGGATTTGAATCTCGGCCGATGACGCATACATGGCGGAGGCTAGTAGCTAGGTGTCATTGCGGGAAACTCCGTAAAGATCTGGTCGGCCAGCCCAATGAGCGGGGCGCTCAGCACAGGGGCAAACAGGCCAATCACCGCCACAACGACCAGAAGCTTTACGGTGAGGGGCAAGCTTTCATCCTGGATCTGCGTTGCCGCCTGGATGATACCAATGACTAGGCCAACAATCACCGATGCAATGAGCGGTGGCAGAATCCAGATCATGAAAACCACCAACGACTGGCTCATAAGAGTGACAATACTGGATTGAGTAATAATCAACCTCCTGGCTGGGTGTAACTCAACACAAGTCCGTGCATTAATCTTGACCAACCATCAATAGCGACAAACAAAAATAGTTTGAAAGGGACAGATATGACTGTCGGCGATACCATAGACATGCCCATCGCCATCAAAATTGTCGTTACAATAAGATCGATGACGATAAAGGGAAGATAGAGAAGGAAACCTATTTCGAATGCACGCTTGAGTTCTGAAATTAGGAAAGATGGTACGAGAATGGCGAAATCGTCAGGTGTGGTTCTGGCGCGCATTTCCTCTGGCCAGAGTTTTTCGGTCGACGATAGAAAAAAACGGCGCTGCTCTTCATTTGTGAACTTCTTGAGATAACCGTGCATGGGCTCACGCCCCTCTTTAGCGGCGCTTATCCAGTCATCCAACGTTTCATAGCGGTGCTTTGGATCGGTCATCCGATCATAGGTCTGTTCAATAACAGGCGCGCTAACGAAAATGGTGAGGATGAACGCCGCAGCGTACAGCACTATGTTCGGCGGTATCGTCTGGGTCCCGAGCGCGTTGCGGACGAGGAATAGAACAACTGAGACTTTTATAAACGCCGTGGTTGTGACGACTGCTAAAACCAGCAGACCGAGTCCGGCTGTAACCGCAAGAAGCGACAGAATTGCCGGCTGAATCTCAGTCATTGGATGCCAAGCTGCCGCGGAGTCTGACGCCCAGCTCATCTCCGATCCGCACGATGTCGCCACGCCCGATACGCCGACCGTTGGCAAGTATGTCGACCGGACCGTCGATCGGCCGACCGAGTTCGAAAACATGCCCTTCGCCGGCACTCCTCAATTCCGCTAGAGGCATAGGCCAGCGGCCGCATTCAAAGACAAGCACGATCTCGACATCGTCGAGATCGGCTTCCGACGATTCTTGCTGCGATTCGGATTGTGTCGTCATATGCACATTCTCCAAGAGGCACGATCGCGGGCGGAAAGGCCCCCGCAGGATGAGGTGGTCGCGCTCAATATCTGCCCCGGCCCATAACCGGCCGACGGATAGAGTGATCTGGCCGCGGCCGAACGGCGATATGTCTGGCAACAGAGCATCACCGACACATGCTTTGCGAAGAACCGCTGCCGGAACGCAAAGCGTGCCGATCTCTCCTGCAACTATGATCGGCAGCTCTGGGGATAGCTCGCGCGGCTGTCGCGGCAACTGGCCAAGCAGTTCGCCTAGCGCGCGGAAGGCAGACGGCACCAAGCCATCAAGAGGCGAGAACAGGAACAGACGGCCCTTGCCATTGACTGGGCCGAAGCCGATATCAAGTTCCAGATAAGGAGCCAGTGTCATGGCTTCACGCACGTGCAGAAGCTGCACGTTCAGCTGCGTCATATCCTCCAGTCGAGCGATAAGCGGCTCGAGTGCAAGTTCGAGAATGAGCGAAGCAGTTGGCTCGGAAGGGAAAGCAAGGCCGCTCTGCACTGTCGACACGAGCGCCTCGACAAGCCGTCGTGACAGCGACAAGACGATCGTTTCAGCCCCCACGCGCCAAACGCAGTCAAGCATCGGAATGGCAGAAGGTTGCTGATGCCAGACAAGCCCTTCCATCCGCACCGATAGCGGCTTGTCGCTGATCCGGCTCTGAAACGGCCTGCGGGAGGTCGCTATATCATTGAGCCACGAGACAACCACGTGGGACAGTGTTAGCGCTGGTTCGAATATAACGGGTCTGACCACAGTTGTTACCAAAGCGGCTCTAAGCTGCACGATCGCGTCATTCAGAGAACCTGCGGTTATCGGATCTGGTTATCCGACATCAGGGCGAGCGAAACCCTCCCATACCGAAGCAATATCTCATCATCGGCCTCAATTTCGCCTGCGGCTTCCGAATGAATATCGACGGCGCGCCGGACGTCGTCCTCGATTTGTTGCCATTTGTGCCTTGCCGCCGAACGTCTGACCCATAGGGCCCTCGTCTCAGACGCCGCTGTCTCTGCCTTTTCTTGAGCGATGCGTGCATCATCAAGCATCTGGCGTCTGGAAGTGACCTCAGCCGCAAGCCGCTCAATGTGAAGGTTGTGATGGTCGAGTGCTGCGCTGGACAAGGTGTCGAGCGACATCAGCTCCTGGTAGAGCGCCGCTTCGGCGCCTGCGCAGTGTTGCCGTGCGATTGCAAGCCCCTGGGAGGCGTTCTGTACGGCTAAGGTGGCCATATGGCGCTGGGCTTCCTTTGTGGACAGCTCCCTAAGGGCACTACGCTCTTGCATTTCCTTCAGAAGCCGTAGCCTCGAAGCGTGAACACGATTCACGCGGTCAGACGCGACATCCATGCTACCGTTTCCTCAAAATCCGACGCCTCGCCTTCGCCCTGGCGCAAAAATTCCCTCAGGTCGCCAATCGAGGCGACAGCCCGGTCAGTTAGGGGATCGCCGCCTTGCTTGTATTCGCCGACGTTGATCAAAAACTCGGACTCGGCGTAGCGCGAGAGGAGATCCCTGAAGAAGGATGCTGCCTTGCTATGTGTCCTGGAAACGACCGCATCCATGACGCGGCTGCGACTCTGCAGCACATCGATGGCGGGGAAATGCGATCGCGCCGCGATAGCGCGTGAGAGGACGACATGGCCGTCGAGAATGCCGCGCGATTCCTCGGCGATTGGATCGCCTGTGCCATCACCTTCGACAAGTACAGTATAGAAGGCCGTGATTGAGCCGCGCTCACCCATGCCGGCACGTTCCAGCAGCCCTGGCAGCATGGCAAAAACGGAAGGAGGAAAGCCCCGCCGGGTCGGCGGCTCGCCCGCAGCAAGACCAATTTCGCGCATGGCGCGGCAGAAGCGCGTCAGCGAGTCCAACATGAGGGCGACGCGTAGCCCTTGTTCGCGAAAGTATTCCGCGAGCGCGGTCGCCATAGGAGCACATTGCGCTCGCTCCACTGCCGAGCGGTCGGAGGTTTCAACGACAACGACCGTACGGCGCAGGCCCTCCTCCCCGAGATGCCGCTCGATGAATTCACGAACCTCACGTCCACGCTCGCCTATGAGCGCGACTATGATAACGTCGGCGGCGGCGCCTTTTACGATCTGCGACAACAACGTCGACTTGCCACAACCAGGCTCGCCGTAAATCCCAATCCGCTGGCCCTCGCCGCATGTGAGGAGACCATCCAGTGCACGGACCCCGAGCGGGAATGGCAGCTCAACCATGCGCCTTGTCATTGGATTGGGCGCCCTGCCGTGCAGCGGACGAGCTTCGGCGGTTTTGACTTCGCCTTTGCCGTCGAGTGGGCGGCAACGGCTGTCAATCACACGGCCAAGCAAATCGGGGCCGACTGGCACTTCACGCATTCGTCCAGTGGACACGACTTCTGCGCGGCTGGACAGGCCCACCAAGTCACCGATCGGCGTGAGCAACACGCCATTGTCCAACAAACCGATCACCTCGGCTTCGAGCGACAGGCCGGTTCGCGTATCCTGCAGCAGACAAAGTTCTCCAATCCGAGTATCTGGCAAGATGGCATGGACCAGTGTACCGACAGCCCGCGTGATCCGTCCGCGCACGACACGCGTGTCGATTCGCTTTGCTGTGGACCTCAAAGACGAGATCGCCGGATCGGGAGCCCGGCTGCCAGCGAGATTATTCTGCTGTGGTACCGGCGTGATCACAGTATGCCTTCTTCAGAATGCGACCCGAAGCCGAGGCTCAGCGCGCGCATCTGTGCATCAAGTCCAAGATCGACATTGCCGTACTCGCTCCACAGCACGCACTGTTGCGGCGACAACGTCGGATCCGGCTCAATCCGAACCCTCGGGCGGCCTTCCCGTCCGTCGCAGCCAGCAAACTCGCGCTCGATCATATCGACTTGCGTGGGACACACATGAAGGCAAACTTCCGCGCCGTTATATTTGCGGTCAATCGCGTGACGAACAGCCCTCACCAACAGCTCGCCCGGATCGAACGCACCCAGAAGATCGCTTAGGATCTCTATCACGAGCTGTGGCAATTCCTGCTCCAGAACCGCCTTTCGTCGCGCAACTTCGGAGACTGCCCGTGCAATCAGCCGCGCCATTTCCTCGGCGCCTGCATTCAAGCCCTCGGTATGGCCGCGCGCCCGTTCACGCTGATAAGCGGCACGTACCCAGTTGCGAACCCGCTGCCGATGCCGTTCTACTGCGTCACGCGCTTCTGCGGCGCTGTACCAGATATCGAGCTCACTCGCTGGTACCAGTGGCCCCACTGGACGCATCTGCGGCGCGACGGGCGCTGCGGAAACATCGGCTGTCATATCACCGGGATCTCCGTCTCAAAATGGGCTACGACAAGCGAAAACAACTTTCCCGAGGCATTGCTGTGTTCGGGCGCTGGGGTCTCGGCGGCGGTCCCGACGGGCAACCGTAGAAGCACGCGGTTGCGCTCAAGCGCTGAACTGTCATTGAGCCAAGCACCAAGGCAGGCATGTCCATCGTGTTCAATTTGCTGTGCGAGTTCTTCCGGATCAGCGATCAAGCTGTTTGCGATCGCATGCGCCAGATGTCGGATGCCAAACGCGTGGGCATCAGCGCCGATATGTCCAACAAGCGCGGTGAGGTGAGGCTTTGAAACAAGCTTCAGCAGCGAACGGGCATGCCAGATACTGCCGGCAAGGAGAGCAGCCCGACGCGGATCATGTCCGCGCAGAAGATCTGGCCCCCAGCCGCTTCCGTTCGAATTCATTTCATTGTCAAGCAGCAATTCTGCCAGTCTTGGCTGCAGCCTGGGACTCTTCTGCAACTGCGCCAATGTCGCAGCGGACAACGCCGGATCAAGACGTGCGGCAAGACGAGTCGGGTGGGCCGAAGCGGCAAGATCGTTCAGGCACACGGAACGCAATTGGAACGACTGATCGCGTTCGGCAGACTGTATCGTTATCGGCATGGGAATCTTACCTACGCCGTATCGCCGATGATCTTTTTGCGAGTGACCGCGACAGCGGAAACACCCGAGGGGCCCTCGACCTTGGATAGTTCGCCCGATGATTGCCTGCGCCGATGCCTGAGAACATTGGCTAAGAGATAGCACGCTACTGCGAATACAGCTGCGGCAACACCCATCACCATCGCCAGAAGTGGCGATGGAACGGACCCAGCTTGGGCCGAAACAGTCGCCGGTACGGACCGTTGCTCCTGTGCGGACCGTTCCACTGGCACCAAAACCACTTCGACCTTTTCGTAGGACAGGCCTTCGATGCTGTCGGCGACGAGCATCTTTATCTTCGGCAGCAGAACTGAGAGATTTGCTTTGGCGTCGTGCCGGATAAAAACCGAGGCCGAGGATGGCGTGCCTCCCGCTCGTAACAGGTCGTTATTGGGCAGAACGACATGAACACGTACTGAGAAGACGCCATCGATATCGCTGATCGTACGCGACAACTCTTCGCTCAGCGCATAGACGTAACGAGCACGCTCCTCGGTCGGCGAGGCAATCAGGCCCGATCCATTGAATATCTCGCCGAGGTTCTTGAAAGACTGGCGCGGCAGCCCCTTGGCATTCAGGAGGTTGATTGAGAAAGCAAGCAGCTTTTCGTCGACCTGGATCGTGCTGGTCCCATCCTTAGCGGCAATCCGGACCGCTTCAACCCCGTTGTCGATCAGAAGCGCGAGCATCTCATTCGCCTCGCGCTCCTGCAATTGCGTGTAGAGATCGACCTTGCAACCACTCAGGGCAAGGAGAAGTGGCAGCACGATAAAATGAAGCAATCGCCGACCAGTCTGGCGACTATGCATGATTTCGCCATGGGCTAAGCCAATCATGCGCGCCGTTCATCCTTCTTTCAATAGTTTGTTCACAGATGAGGTGATGCCGCTGACACCTTTGGAAATAAGAGCAACTTGGGTGGCGCCGTTGTAGAGATCCCGCAGATCAGCAATCATCGATTCGAAATCATGTCCTGCTTGCGGAACGCCCGACATCTGCGCTCCCGCTGCGCCACCTTCGACAGGGAGCTTCTGCGCCGGCCCAGGTAGACCGTCCTTCGCAAGGCCTACCTGGTGGTCAAGCGCGGCAGAAGTAACTGCATTGTCCCGGTACATGGAAGAAATCGTCTGGAGCACGCGGTCGCCCAGCGGGCTAGACTGCGCAGTCGCGCGTTGAACATCCAACTGCGGAGGAACTGGCGCCGATGTCGCTGGCCCCGACGCGGTATCGTTTTTCATCGAGGCGGCCGCCTGCGCTAGCGCGCGCTCAAACTGGGCCTGCTCGCCGAATGAAGGTGACCCGACTCCGGGAAGAGAGTCTGTCAGACTGGCAGAGATCGACGGGACAGGCATCATCATGCAAGGACTCGATTGCTCTTTGACGTGGGATGAGTCCAGCCGGTTGTCACCCGCTGTTGGGTCAACACCTAGAGAGGCGAGCTGACGGCAGGCTGACGAGGGCGTCGTTTAGTCATTTAAAAAGTCACATTGCCGACTTTAGTGACTTGTGAGAGTTTCTGCCTTTGGTTTATCAGGACGAGATGTCAAGAACGCTCATCCGATCCATCATCCTGCACAGCTTGAAGGGACTTCTCTGTGTCGGGTTTTTTCTCTCCACCGGGATCCACGCAACTCTCGGCGTCCCTCTGTCGCTCCCCTCGACACCCTATACGTATACGGTTCTAGATCAGGATCTCTCTGCCGCGTTACAGGAATTCGGCAGCAACCTGAATATCAGGGTCAACATCAGCGCCGAGGTGAAGGGGCGGATTCGCGGGCGTATGCCGGATTTGCCACCGCGCGAGTTCCTCGACCGCTTGACCAAGCTGTACGATCTCCAATGGTACTATGATGGGCTTGTGCTCTATGTATCTGCTGCAAAAGAAGCGCAAACTCGGATGCTTGTGTTGACTTCGATTCGCTTCGATGCGTTCAAGGCGGCTCTCGATGAGCTCAACATCTCCGATGATCGCTATGTCGTGAGACCCGCGCCGGGAAATGGCCTCGTCTTGGTTTCCGGTCCGCCGCGCTTCATCGCGCTCGTGGAGCAGACGTTCAACGGCCTCGTTGCGGAGGCGCAGGCGCGGCCTCACGTCGCGGCGGCGCCGACGAGGGAATCCGTGCTGATATTGTTTCGGGGCTCCTCCACCATGGTCGTCCGCGATGGACGACCGGAAGCCTCTTATTCTTCTGACGTGCCGCAACAGGACGGCGTTGGCGGGAAGCCTGAGCTGAGTCAGAAATGACATCTATGGATACGCCGCAGCTTCCGGAGAAAACACTACCGGCGGCCGCCTCCTGATTATGAATTCTTTTGAATTCGTCAGCTTCTCGAAAGCTGAACCGCTCATGATGAGATTCAGGATCTTCAACGATCGCCGGCGATTGTGCTGGAGTTGAACCCTGGAGCTACTAAGGAGCGGAGCAATTGAAGCGCGGCCAAGGGCAATTTGGTACCCGGCCAATGCTCGGAATTGTCAACGTTCGTGAACACACATTGGCGTCACCCTTGCGGGGATTGCAATTTCACGTCTGAGGAGCCACAAATGTTAATTACTAACGTCAGTAACGCCACTAACGTTTACAACAGCGCGAACCTCCCACAGTACAACAGCCCGAACCCGCAGTCCGCACAGGTCTGGTCGGGCCCGATACCATCTGGGCATACGTTTGACAGGAGGACTCCGGAAAGCACGCCGTCCTTTGATGCGATGATGGCCATTTACATGCTCGAGGACAGGGCCGGTTCCTTCGCGCTCCGGGACCCGCTGCCGCGGAATTTCGAGTCGTCGATGGAAGAGTTTTTCCGGAACCCATTGGAACTGCTGTCGCCGGATGTCGGGGCGTCGTTGGACGAATTGTGCCGGAACCCCTTGAGCCTGCTGCCGCCAAATATGAGGGCAGCAATCGAAGCGATGGATCAGGGCCCGCAGCCCTCTGGGGTCGCCTCCGGTTCCGTCGCGCCGGCGCCCGTAAAAAGCTCGAGAATCACGTGGAACGGCGGCTCGCTGACCGAGCCCGAGTTGCAGATTGTGGCGGTGCTGAACCGTCACAAGGACCAATGCCCGCTCAGTTGGAAATCGTTGGGGGACAAAGCCAATGATCCCTCTACGCCACCGGATCTGAAGGCGGCGATCGAGGGATTGCAGCAGGACCCGGAGCTTTTTTATGCGATCGGCTCGCAGGGCGATGGCCGCTGTGGCGGCAAGATCACGGCGAAGGATTTGTCCGGATTCTCCCGCCATCACTCACAAGTTGCCGAATTTCAGGACCGCCAGGCGCAAAGCTACGCGCAGAACTACATTCCATCCGACAGCGCTGGAAATCCGCAGCCGTCGGTCATGACCTTGAGCGATGCATTGCGCGAGCTTTACCGGTACTCCGAAAACCTGCCCAAGAACCTGAGTCTGGCTGACTTCAAGCAGATCGTCGAAGGCGAAGCGAAAACCGGCAAATGTCCGCCCCAGGTCATTGCGGCTGCTCAGTACTTCGTCAGTCACCCGGATGAGTGGAAGCAGTTGTACGGTGGCGCGATAGACAAGGTCCACAAAGAGGATTTCCTGCAAGTCGCTTCATCGTCGATGAGCCTCACGCGACCCGAGCTGGACACGATCGAAACGATTAAGCACAATCAGGATGCCTTCTTTGGGAGCGGTGTCCTGACTCGTGACAAGCTCGCGAGCATGGCACAAGACAAGAGTCTCGATCCGAAAGTGCAGCAGGCGGCCGCGCAGCTACTCTCAGATCCTTTATTGTTCAGTCTGCTAAACAATTCGATCACAGGCTATAAGACCCACAATAAGTTCTTCGACTTCGGCGGCGGACATACGGTCGACTCTGGTGATGTCAGCAAAAAAGACTTTGCCCGCTTCTACGACGGCATGTCGTCTGCGAACCGCACCGTTCAGCAGCCAAAAACCAGTGTGCCCGAAACCACTGCGGGGCAGGACGCCGCCTCGGACATGATGATGGGCCGGGCGGACCAGCCTGATACCAAATCACCCAAAAAGAACGGCGGGGCTTTCATCCACACGGTCGGCGACGTGCTCAAGGTGGCCGCGCCAGTGCTTGATTGGGCTGCGACGGCGGTGGGTGTATTCAGCTTCGTTCCAGTCCTGGGCCAAGTGGCCGATGCCGTATCGATGACGCTTGCCTGCGAAGCGCAAGCGGCAAATCTTCTCCGTACAGCCATTACCGGAGGCAATATGAAGCAGGCGTTGCAAGAAGCTGGCATCAGTATCGGAGCGCAGGCGGCCAGCCTTGTCGCGGGCCCCGGGGTCAAGCTGGCAATTCGCAACGGGCTCGTGAAACAGGCGATGGAAGAGGCCGTTACGGCCGGGATCAATCTGCCGGTTTCCATGGCGCAAACCTATGCAGATGGCTATTTGAACAACCTGCAAGCACGTCTTGCAGCCGAGCCTGTGCAAGCCGCTGGCGTTTCCAACCAGATCGGCACAATGCCATTATCCCAGAACGTGGCCTGACCAGCGAATGTGCGCTGCCTCCGCGTGCTTCGTCCATTCTATCAACCAGCTGCCGCTCAAGCTTTGCCTACACCAGCAGGTCTGAGCGGCGCTCGGAAGATCGGAAGGTCGCGTCCAGTCCAGAGTCGGTCCAGCTTGGCCCGGCTTATATCCTGCGGCCTTGAAGTGCTTTCACCCTTGGCCGCTGAGAAGGTGAGAACAGCTCGACAGTGGAACCCGGCAGAGGGAATTCTACGCGCCAAAGCAGAGCGAACCAGCAAGGCCCTATGCGATGTGGGTTTTGAGAACGCGTTCTCGATTGCGGCAGAAATTTAAGCGTCGCGACGGCCAGTTCGATCGCGCCGCCGAATAGCCTAGCGAATGCACGCCGCACGCGCCTGGTGTTCGTGCCGGCGAGATAAACAGAGCGATCAGCGCGTCGACGGCCATCGTGCGCCGCTGATAGGCGCGCAGGGCCTTGCTCTTCCATTCCACCGTCTTGTCCTCGCCGGCATCGAGGCGCGCCCGCGAAACCGTGATCTCGGTGATGCCGAAGGTCCCTGTCAGCGTGCGCGTCCGGCGGCCGTGGCGGTGGCCGGTGACACCAGTGGTCTCATCACTGCGCGCCGCCGGCTGCCGGCCATAACGGGGACGGGCAAGCACCGCGTCCAGCTCGGTCTCGAGCATCGTCTCGATGAAGCCGCGCACCCGCTCGCGCAGACCAGCTTCGATCGGATCAAACCAGTTGTCGAAAAGATAGCTCGCCGCCTCATCCTCCGGATGAACGGCTTCCGCATTCACGGTAGTCCTTGTCATGGCGTAGTCTCCTGTCCGGCGCTCTAACGCCGGATGATTCGAGGTTTGACACCCCGGAGACTACGCCAACTCACAATTCCAACCACTCCCGCGACGGCACCCGTCCCGGCTCCAATGGGGCGCTTGGAGTGGGATCCGTCCCGGCTCCGTTCACACTTTCAGCGTGATAGTAGCCGCCGTCTCACCAAGCAAAGTCTTGAGCGCAGCGCCCACACAAGAGCGCCGTAGTTTGGTGAGGGCAGCCTGTTGCCCATCTGGGTTGTCGAAGGTCAATGACCTCGATGAGGCGACGATCGTGCGCCAAATCCGATGGATCCGCAATGTTAGTGCTGGAGCAGGTGCCGGGATCTACGAAGACGAGGGACCTGACATCAGCCATCTTTGCCCGTCGCGAATGTCCTGTATGTGGCAGCTGGTATGGCCGCACGATCACCATTGCTTGGCTTGACAGCCCTATTGTCGAGCAAATCGTGCGGATCGTTAACCATTACCGCCAGATTATGGCGTATCGAACAGCCAAGCGTCTGGTCGAAGGACTTTTCGTTAGGCAAAGGGCTGGAAAACGAGGGACAGACAGGAGGGTCGGCATGGAAGACGATCGCCTCTATTCGCGCTGCGCGGCCGTCGTCTTGGTCAAATAAGTGGATGTTGTAAACGTCGATGCCCATCTCCTTGGCCTGATGGACTGTCTCTGCGCTGAGCCGGCGCGACCCGCTGATAAGGAGATGAAGCGCATCGCGCCGACCGCGACTGGCCCTCTCAAGGAAAACACGCAAACGCTGCCGTTCGGAAGCGCGAAGGCTCTCGAACATTAGTACGGTGGTCTCCTGCCGGATAAGGATCGGTGTCAATGGTTCGACATTCGGCGCGGTGCTTGTGCAGCCACTTACGCTTGCCGTCAGAGCGATCAGGAGACCTGTGATCCGCAACGTCATTCGGCACCGCTATTCGATGATAAAGCCGAGACCGCCCTTGGCGCCTGGCGCGCCGACGCGGTCTCGTGGCGGACTTGCCAACGAATTCGTCAGCGTGGCCCCCCCGTCCAAAGGCTGCCCCATCCGGTCCGTGGGTGCGCTCATCTGGTTGGGGGTCGATCCTGGTCTTACGATGTAAGGCGTAACCAGAATAACCAATTCCGACTCCTCCTTTTGAAATGAGGACGAACGGAACAGGGCGCCAAGGATCGGCACCTCGCCGAGCCAAGGAAAAGCTCTGATGTTATTGCTGACGTTACGCCTGATGAGCCCACCGATTGCAAAGCTCTGCCCGCTGGCGAGTTCGACGACTGTGTCGGCACGGCGCGTGGAAATCGCCGGCACGGAGATACCGTTGATTTGAACGGCACCTTGTGACGTGAGTTCACTGACTTCCGGCTTTACGCGAATGTTGATTTGGTTGTTGTTGAGAACGGTGGGTACGAATTCCAGACTGACGCCGAAGCGACGGAATTCAATCGAGACTTGCCCATTTTCCTGCGGGACAGGAATGGGGAATTCGCCGCCGGCGAGGAAGCTGGCGGTTTCACCGGACATCGCAGTGAGATTCGGCTCAGCCAAGACGGAAGCGATTTGCTCCTTGGCGAGCGCGTCGAGAACCGCGCCGACGCTGATATTGCCATCGTCGAATCCGACTTCTGCTGTACCGCCCCCGTTCGCCGCACCAGAGCCGGCACCTCTGCCGCCGCGTAACAAGCCCACTTTGAAATTGCCGATTTGACCGGCGGCGGACAAGTTAATACCGAGTTCCTTCATGGCGCTACGGGAGACCTCCGCTACGCGCACACTCAGATTGACCTGCAAGGACCCGGCGACCTTGACGTTGTTGACGACCTGCGCACCGTCACCGAGAAATTGCTCAGTGACTCTTTTCGCGGTGTCGACGACCTCGGCATCGGGCGCTGTACCGCTAAGGATTGCGCCGCGCGGCGTGTAGCTGACGTGGATCGGATAGTCGCCGACCTGGTCCCTCAACATGGCGCGCAGGTCCCCGATCGGTTGTGTGACGACAATACGCAACTGGGCAAGAGCCTCCCCGTTGTCGTTCAAGGCGAATAGGCTGGTCTGCCCGGATTTCTTCCCAAAGACGAAGATGGTTTTGTTCGAGGGCGCCTGATAATCTGCGATCGTCGGGTCGGCAACAAAGATGGTCGCGGCTGGCGCAGACAAATGAACTGTCTTGCCGAGCGAAGAGGAAAGGTTCAGCGTGGCGTTGATGCTATTGGAAGCGGCACGCGTCGCCCCATCATCCCCGCTGTTTTGGGCCGTGGCAGAATGTGGAGAGAACAGAATGAGCGCGCAGAGGAGATGGCCCAAGTAGGGGGAAACCGTCGGTCTCGGACCGTCGATGAGGATCGGCTGCCGATTGGCGCCAGGATGGCGAGTTGGAACGATTTTCAAGGCAGTCTTTCTTTCAATTCGACCAACTATGCGGATGCCGCCTCAGTCAATTCAAGAATGTAACCAATGCCGCGCACGGTCTTGATCCGTGGCGTTGCACCCGACCTACACAGGTGTCCACGTAACCGATAGATTCCGACTTCGAGCGCGTTGGCAGATACCTCGTCGTTGAACGAATAGAGGTGATCTTCCAACTGCGCACGCGGCACGATGCGGCCTGCACGGATAAGCAGATGCTCTAGAATACAGAGTTCGCGGCGTGCGATCTTCAGCGGATGACCCGCAACGGAAACCTGTCGGCCGATAGGATCGAAACTGAGATTGCCAAATAAAACGATGGGGTCGGTCACCTGTGTCGACCGGCGCAGAATGGCTCTCATTCTGGCGATGAGCTCATCGGTAGAGACGGGCTTGAGCAGAAAGTCGTCCGCGCCACCGTTGAAAATCGCAATTCGCTTCTCAAGATCGTTGAGGCTACTCATGATGAGGGCAGGAACTGAATGCCCGTCGCTCCTTAGCTGCCTCAGCCAGCCCAAGCCATCACCATCTGGCAGAGCCAACTCCAGCAGGAGAATTTCATAGCTCGCGCAGCAAAAAGCACTCGACGCCTGTTCCAGGGTCCCAACGACATCAACGGCGAAACCGCTATCCCCGAGCGCAGCTCGCACGGCGCGCGTAAGATCCGCATGATGATCAACGAGCAGCGTTCGCATTTCATCTCCTATCAAGGTAGGACAGGCCACCGTCCGCTATGAGACCGGGGCGACAGCAGAAGTCGCGCAACTCGTCGCAGTGTTCGTAACCCTCTTTCCGACGGGTAGTCGCAGGAGCATGCAAGCCGCACGCCTGCAATAGTTGGAGATGGAGCATGTAAAGACCTGTTGACGGGCCGAAACCGCCGGTTGGCCAGCCCAAAATGCCACCAACTCTGCTTACCATTTCTCTGCGCATCGATCCTCCTTCGTACGGCCCCCTGCATTCGTTAAACCAGAGTCGCCTTCCAGAGCCCCATGATTCCATGACTAGGAGGGTTAGCTTTCGAGAAGTGAATTGAGCAAATCGATTGTTCGGATGGTAAGCAATCCATATGACGGATGTATCCGCATACTCACCTCAGGTCGCGCTGCTCGTTCGCACTCTGCCCTACCGGTGGCATGAAGTGTTCGCACCGAAGGGCGGGCCGCCATCAAATTCATCTATGGCCGACATGCTGCGGCTGCCGGTTAATATCGACCTCACCGATCTTTCGGTCGAGGATCGCGGGACGACACTGAAGGGCATCGACAACACGCTGGAGCGACTCAGGTAAGCTCAAAGGATCTGCCGACGCGAGCGGATTGGGAAACATCAGGGGAGGACTGCGACCGCGGTTGCGGGGGAGGCGCGTAGCCGCGCAATGGCCGTGCACATGGCCGGCTGACTAAGGTTGATGCTTCTTGCCGCGACCGTGAGGTTGCGTTCGATCATCAGGGTCGAGCGCAACGAGGAGATTTAGATCGGGGCCTTTGAACGCATCTCGATTCCATCCATAAGGCGGATGCTGGTTATCCCAATAATCAATTTTACCAATCTTACCGGATGCTATTAGAAGGTCCTGAACGAAAGCGCGCCGGGCGGGTGTCTGTCCCCGTGATTGCTCCGTCGACTAAGGCGGCCGGTAAGAATTCGGAGACGAACATGTGCGGGATTGTTGGCATCGTTGGACAACAGCCGGTGTCGGAGCGGTTGATCGACGCTTTGAAACGTCTGGAATATCGCGGCTATGATTCAGCCGGCGTTGCGACGATCACCGAGGGCGCCTTGCACCGCCGGCGCGCTGAGGGCAAGCTCGTCAATTTAGAGACGAGACTGAAGGAAGAGCCGCTGAGCGGCACCATCGGCATCGCCCACACGCGCTGGGCCACCCATGGAGCACCGACGGAACGCAATGCGCACCCGCACTTCACCGACGGTGTGGCCGTCGTCCATAACGGCATCATCGAGAATTTCGCAGAGCTGAAGGACGAATTGGCGGCGGCAGGAGCCGAGTTCCAGACGGACACCGACACCGAGGTCGTCGCGCATCTCTTGGCAAGACACCGCCGGGAGGGCATGAGGGCGCGTGAGGCGATGCACGCCACGCTGAAACGCGTCAGGGGTGCCTACGCGCTTGCCATCCTGTTCGAGGATGATCCGTCGACCATCATGGCGGCGCGCAATGGACCACCGCTGGCGATCGGCCACGGCGACGGCGAGATGTTCCTGGGCTCCGACGCGATCGCGCTTGCTCCCTTTACCAATGAAGTCACCTATCTCATCGACGGCGACTGGGCCGTTATTGGCAAGACGGGCGCCCATATCTTCGATTTCGACGGCCGTCCCGTCGAGCGTCCGCGCCAGACCTCCATGGCTGCGGCCTTTCTGGCCAACAAGGGCAATCATCGCCACTTCATGGAGAAGGAAATCTACGAGCAGCCCGAAGTCATCACCCATGCGCTCGGCCATTATATCAACTTCATAGAGAATCGCGCCGATGCGGTTTCCAGCATCGATTTCGCCAGGATCCCCAGCCTGGCGATCTCTGCCTGCGGCACCGCCTATCTTGCCGGACTGATCGGAAAATACTGGTTCGAGCGCTATGCGCGCCTGCCGGTCGAAATCGACGTTGCGTCCGAATTCCGCTACCGCGAGATCCCGTTGTCGCCGCAGTCGGCGGCTCTTTTCATTTCGCAGTCGGGCGAAACCGCCGATACGCTGGCATCGCTGAGGTACTGCAAGGAGCTTGGGCTGAAAATTGGCGCCGTCGTCAATGTCCGCGAATCGACCATCGCTCGAGAGGCCGATGCAGTCTTTCCGATCCTTGCCGGCCCGGAGATCGGCGTCGCCTCCACCAAGGCTTTCACCTGCCAGTTAGCCGTTCTTGCCGCACTCGCCATCGGCGCCGCCAGGGCCCGCGGAACCATAAGCGAAGATGAGATGCAGGCGCTCGCCGGAAGCCTCGCCGAAATGCCGCGCCTCATGAGCCAGGTACTGAACAGCATCCAGCCGAAGATCGAGATTCTGTCGCGCGAACTGTCAAAGTGTCATGACGTCCTGTATCTCGGCCGTGGCACCAGTTTCCCACTGGCGATGGAAGGTGCGCTGAAGCTCAAGGAGATTTCCTACATCCACGCCGAGGGCTATGCGGCAGGTGAATTGAAGCATGGTCCGATCGCATTGATAGACGAGAACATGCCAGTGATCGTCATCGCCCCGCATGATCGCTTTTTCGACAAGACTGTCTCCAATATGCAGGAAGTGGCCGCCCGTGGAGGACGGATTATCCTCATCACCGACGAAAAAGGAGCAGCCGCATCGAAACTCGACACGACGGACACGATCGTGCTACCGACCGCCGACGAGATCATCGCGCCGATGATCTTCTCACTGCCGATACAGCTTCTTGCCTACCACACGGCGGTCTTCATGGGCACAGATGTCGACCAGCCGCGCAATCTCGCAAAATCAGTCACCGTCGAATGATTGTGACGCTTTCATAGGTGGCAACGCTCGTCCATCGGAAGACGCCAACACCTTCGTGTACGTCGCAGCACCCGCGCGAAGGAACGTGATGAACGGCATCCGCCAATTCCAACCAGACCGAGTGACCGGTCATGTTCCCGCTCGGATCTTCCCGCAGGACACGCGTGGCAAGGCCGTCCAACTCTCATCCCTGCGGACGCAGAGGCTTTTGATCCCGCAACAGAAATGGAATGAAAGAACGACATGCAACGGCGCAATTTAATTAAAGGATTCATAGCATTGGGGGCATGCGCAATCTGCGCGCGGGCAGGTATTGCCAACGAAGGCGTCCATTGGAGTTATGGTGGGAAAAACGGTCCGGAGCACTGGGGCGCGCTCGATGGCGCCAACGCCGCGTGCTCGGCCGGGGCGCAGCAGTCGCCGCTGAACCTGACGGGCGCCATCAACGCGGATATCCCGCAAATCGGCATCGACTGGAAGGCAGGCGGCGGCACGGTCGTCAATAACGGCCACACGATCCAAATCAACGTGCCGGAAGGCAGCACGCTCGCCCGGGGCGGCAAGACCTACGATTTGCTGCAATTTCATTTCCACGCGCCGAGCGAACATCTGGTGGAAGGAAAGACCTTCCCCATGGAGGTGCATTTCGTCCATAAGAATCGCGAAAGCGGAGCGCTTGGCGTGCTGGGCGTGTTCATGACACCAGGTGCGAAGAACGAGACGTTTGCAAGCCTCGCCGCGGTTTTCCCGACGGAGACTGGCGGCAAAGCCTCGGTCGGGA
>NZ_JAAKZF010000048.1 GCF_011045125.1 Allomesorhizobium camelthorni
CTACCAGGGCATCCGGCCAGCCCCCGGCTATCCGGCCCAGCCCGACCACACCGAGAAGATCACCCTGTTTAGGCTCCTGGAGGCCGAGAAGGACGCCGGCGTCTCCTTAACCGAGAGCATGGCCATGTGGCCGGGATCATCGGTATCCGGCATCTACCTGTCGCACCTGGATAGCTATTATTTCGGCGTGGGCAAAGTCGAGCGCGACCAGGTCGAAGACTATGCGGCGCGCAAGAGAATGCCGGTCGATGAAGTCGAGCGCTGGCTCGGACCGATCCTGAATTACGTGCCGGCAAATTTCGCGGAGGCTGCAGAGTAGTCTTAACTGTCGTCTGTACCCGGGACGGATCTCACTTTCGTATGTTCACGTTCCCCGACCGATGCTTAAATCATCATGTTCAAGGTGCTCTCCGCCCGCCTCGAAGGCGGTTATGCGCGCGAGCGTGCCGTGCTGCCCTTTGGAGTCCCGGCAATCGACCGGTTGCCGGGAGGAGGGCTGGCGATAGGGGCCCGCATGAGGTTGCCGGGGGTGCCGATGACGCACTGGACGGGGCGGCCCCGCGGCGCTAGTGGCGGCCCAGTCCGCTCGTTCTTGCCACCGGCTAATCCGGCCTTCGAATCGAAATCACGTTCTCCTGCTGGTTTTCCTGCCGCTGTTGGCGCGCCAGCATTTGTGCAGCGATTCGGGCAGACACTGGCCGGCTGAAGAAGAAGCCTTGCAGCTCGTCGGCACATTTTTCCCGATTCAACAGTTCCGCTTTTTCCTGGTTATCGACCCCCTCGACGGTGACTGTCATACCGATTTCCGAAGCGATCTTGGAGACGCCGCGCAGGATGTTCAGCGCCTTTTCGCTCGTGCATGCTTCATCGATAATCGTCTTGTCGACCTTGATCTTGTCGATGATGAATTGACGCAAATAATGAAGGCCGCAATAGCCGGAGCCGAAGTCGTCAAGGGCAATGCGTATGCCCATCCAGCGGAGTTCGCTCAAGATTGGATCAATGAAGGTCGTATCGCTAATCAAGACCGATTCTGTAATCTCGAGGTCCAGCCGATGAGGAGACAGCCCCGTCTTGGTCAGGATTCGTTTGATAGTTGCCAGCAGATCGCTGCGAAAGAACTGTACGGGTGACACGTTGACAGCGACACGCACGTCCTCTGGCCAGTTGTGGCACTCCAGGCATGCCTGCTCCAGTGCCCGTTCGCCTATTTCCACGATCGAACCGGTTCGCTCGGCAACAGGAACAAATTCACTCGGGGAAATCATCGTACCATCAGACAAATTCCACCGAAGCAACGCCTCGACGGCGATGATGCGCTGCGGGCGTGTCCTTTGCACGATTGGCTGAAACACAAGCGACAACTGTCTTTCCGCAAGGGCGGTTGCCAGCCCGACCTCGATTGTCCTTCGCCGGCTTGCAACCATTGCCATTTGAGGTGCGAACAATTCGCCGGTCGTGCCGCGGGATTTGGCTTTGTAAAGCGCCAGGTCGGCAGCCTTGAGAATCTGGGTGGGCTCGTCTGCGTGCAACGGAGCGAGCGCGGTCCCGATTGTAACCTGGACGGCAATCCGATGGGTTTCCAGACCGTAGGTGGTCGAGACCGCCTGCCTAATCCTGTTCGCGAAATCGATAGCTTCCGCCTCAGACGAAACCCTGTTTTGCACGACGACGAATTCGTCTCCGCCGAAACGCGCGACAAAATCCTTTGTCCCAACGCTGTGGCGCAGCCTCTCGGCGATCGCCTCCAACACGGCGTTGCCCACATGGTGGCCGAGCGAATCGTTGACCTGCTTGAACCTGTCCACATCGACAAAGTGGACGGCAAATCCCTCGGGCTGCTGGCGCAACCGCTGCTCCAGCGCATCTGACAATGCAAACGAGTTTGGCAGTTTCGTCAGGTGATCCGTGAAGGCCTGTTGCTTGATGACGCTGTTGGCGAGGCGCAACCGGTGGGAAGTCCTGTAGGACGGGTATAGAAAAATCGGCGCCAATATCGATGCGATAAACAGTGCGGCAAAGATCTGGTACCAGATGTTGGGAAAGTGCACGCCGATCGTGACCCAAAGTCCGGCTGACATCGCCACCGCCAGCAGGGTCACTACGACGGACTGGATGACGGTCAGGCTGGCAGGTTCGGCATCCAGACTGCCGTCGAAAATTGCTTTCGCACTTTTCCACATGGCGATGATTTTGGTTCAAAAGCATTCAATTAAAGGTTGTTGCAGTCATTAAATTCTTAAAAAGGGGTGCCCAAATCGAGTATTTCCACTCGCAGGCAGATTGCTGGCTCACCTCCAGTGAGCGCGGCTATATTTGCAGCGAAGCCCCAATTCGCAGAGCAGCTATGCCTGCTCCACCCGGTCCTGGAACGCAGGTGGCCACTCTCTGCGTTGGCCCGCAGGTGAATGGCTCTGACGGCGTGATAGTCTGCTGATCAAAGGCGCGAACTTTGGCGCCCGCGCCATTTTCTGGGCAAACTTCCGAATGGCTCGCGCAGGTGGCCTTGCTGACCTGGTGTTTCAGAAATCTGGGATCAGAATTCCAAACTGATCGGTGATGGGCGCCTCATCCAAGAGGCTCGACTCGCACCGTCTTGCCCTGGTTCGCGGATTTCAATGCGGCGTCGGCGAGCGTCAGCGCGACCAGCCCGTCATGGCCGGTAGGCGACGGCTTCGCGCGGGAATTCACCGCGGCGACGAAGCTTGCGATCTCGTTGGCGTAGGCCTCAAGGTAGCGGGTCATGAAAAAATCGTGCAGGGGCGGGCGGGTGTAGCCCTGTCCGTTGGCGATCTCGATCGACACGGGGCGCTGGTTCTCGGCGGCGATCATGCCCTTCGAGCCGTGCACCTCGATGCGCTGGTCGTAGCCATAGGTGGCGCGGCGCGAATTCGAGATGACGCACTGCTTGCCCGAGGCCGTCGACAGGATGATGCTGACGCTGTCGAAATCGCCGAGCTCGCCTATCTTCTTATCGACGAGCACCGAGGCATGCGCCGACACCGAGACCGGCTCCTCGCCGAGCAGGAAGCGCGCCATGTCGAAGTCGTGGATGGTCATGTCGCGGAAGATGCCGCCGGAGCGGGTGATGTAATCGTAGGGCGGCGGGCCCGGATCACGCGAGGTGATCGTCACCATCTCGACCTTGCCGATGGCGCCGTCGTCGATCGCCTTGCGGACAGCCATGAAATGCGGGTCGAAGCGGCGGTTGAAGCCGACCATCAGCGTAGCGCCGGTCTTTTTGACCACGGCGAGGCAGTCCTTGACCCGTTTGACGTCAAGGTCGATCGGCTTTTCGCAAAAGATCGCCTTGCCGGCCCTGGCGAAGCGCTCGATCAAATCGGCATGGGTGTCGGTCGGCGTGCAGATGACGACGGCATCCACGTCCGGCGACTTTTCGACCTCGTCAATCGAACGCACCTCCGCGCCGTAGGCTCCGGCGAGGTCGCTGGCCGCCTTTTCGAAAGCGTCGGCCACCGCGACCAGCCGCGCCTGCGGGTTTGATCCAACCGCCTTGGCGTGAACCTTGCCGATGCGCCCGGCGCCCAGCAGTGCAAAGCCGATCGTCATTCCCTCACCTCGTGAAGCAGTGTTGTGCCCTGCTCAGCGCGTCGTTTCGCAACTTTTTACAGCCGAGCTCGAATGAAAGCGATGCTGTCGGCGAGCGCCCGCGCGGGATCTTCGAGCGCATGGACGGTCGGCGAGAACGGCTCGAAGGAGAGCGGGCCGGCATAGCCCGCGCTCCGCAAGGCACGGATCTGCCCGACATTGTCCAGGCGGTCTTTCTCGTCCAGGATTCCATCCAAGGAATGCACGGCTTCGCTTGCGGTGCCGGCGATCACCTCCTGGTGGAGCGGCGCATACCGGTCGGTGACTGTGATGTAGATCTTGACGATTGGGTCTTGCCCGTAATGCGCGTTGACGCCGCCGGCTTCGCCCGGTCCATCGAGAGGCTTGCCCATCCCAGGCACGGGCTGAGGGACGCATCGGAGGCCGCCGCAGGAAGATCGACCCGAACAAACCTCGGGAAAATCGCCGAAAGTGTCTTGTCAGGCCGCGAGCGCCTCGCAAAAATTGGCGTGGCTTTTCGTATCAGCGGGCCGACGGTCCCGTACATAATTGCCGAACACCGCCAGAACCTGGAGAAATTCCATGCCGACCAGCCATGATCTCAAGGGGCTGATGAAATTCCTCGCCCGCGATGATTGGCGCGGCTGTTTCGCGCAGGTATTCGACGATCACTTCGGCCCGGTGCTCGAGGCTGGCGACATGGAATTCGAGGACGTCGCCGAAATCCTCGGCGACGAATGGGCAATGACCCTTTGGGGCTGCGCCTTCGAGGATTTCCTGACGCGAAACTTCGATGTTGCGGGCGGCAATATTGTCGACGAGTATCTCAAGCGGCGCGGCTGGAAGGAAAACGCGCAAACGAAAGCCTACATGAAGGCGCTGCGGACATCGGTCATAAGCCTTTACGAGGTGAGCGACATCGTGCCGGGCAAATCGCTCATGGCGCGCGATCTGATCCTTGGCGGCGATCATATCGCCGTCAGCGAGGGAACGGCAACGAAGACCCTGCAGCAATGGGACAGGGTCGCCGCCCGCATCGTTCCGGTCATGGGCAAGAAGATCTTCGCGGGCGGCCTTTTGCCCTTCACGCCGCAGGCCTCGGAGGCGCTGTTCGAAGGCCTGAAACAGATACTCGGGAAAAAGAACGCAAAGAAGCTCCCCGCCATTCGGGACGAAGACCTTCAGACGGTCGCCCCCATGTTTACGCTCTCATGGTTGTTCGATGCGCTTGATCGCGCCATGGAATTGCCGCCGATGCAAAACTCAGATGGCGACGATCTCCTGTTCCACGATGTCAGGTTCCCGCTGGCAAGCGGCGTGACACAGAAGGATATCGCCTCGCGGGTGAAAGCCATTCCCGGAATGTCGCAGGAGAACGCAAAATTTTGGAACTGGCTTGAGGACAAGCCGAAGGGCAGAGGACAACCGAAAAAAAGCGGTGCGCTTTCCTTCGATACTACCATGGATAGCGGTCAGCGCGTGCTGGGTAATGTGGAGCTGAATGGGCGTTTCCTGCACCTGTCGGCCAATTCCGCCGCGCGCGCGGAGAAAGGAACGGCTCTCATCCGGCACGCTCTCGGTGATTTTGTACGCGAGCCGCTCACCGAAATCCGCACCGTCGAGCAGATGATGGCCGATAGGTCGGCCAAGGACGGCGAAGCTCTTTCATCGGATGTGCCGCCGGAAATCGCTGAACAGCTCGTCCACCAATTCCTGGACCGCCAATATTGGGGAACCCTTGATCAGCCTGTCGGCATGCTTGGGAACAAGACCCCGCGACAGGCAGTGAAATCATCCGCCGGTCGCCAGAAGGTCGCCGAGTGGCTCAAATATCTCGAAAACCAGTCCGCCAGGCAGCCGGACCCCGCCGATCCCATGGCGACCTACAATTTCGAATGGATGTGGAGGGAACTCGGCGTCCAAAATTTGCGCCAATAGTACTTCCTACCGCATTTTTTGGTGACATTGATGCGGAAACGATCGCGCCGGCGCTGATATTTGTGGGTCATCTCGGCCGAGGCGTGACCGAGTTGCTTCTGGACGTAGCGCTCGTCGACCTCGGCCGCGGGTCTCGATGACTTTGCGCGCAAACTGGACGGCGGCGTCCCGCTTCGGGTCGCTGGCGTGGCCCTTCCGAGCGAGCATGATTTCATCGGCCGGCAGCTTGGCCATACGCTCGGCCGTAAAGCTGTGAACCGTCAGGCAATAGTTGCAGCCATTCACTTCGGAGACAGCAAGGCCGATGCTGTCACGCGTCTTCACGTCGAGCGCCTTACTCAAGGAGCCGAGCAGGGCGGCCCATGCGTTGAACGCGATCGGGCTCTGCGCGAAGCTCGCCATCATATTTGGGGTGAAGCCTATGTTCTTGGTGAACATATCGAGAGTCGGCTTCGAATCGACCGGCACTTGTTGCGGTTTTAGAGCTGCGGTTCTTGCCATCGTAGTCTCCGACACAAATAATTAAACGAGATCCAGCACCTCGGCGACCGGACGACGCGGCTTCTGAGCCCAGTTTCCCGGACGCTCCGCGCCTACGGACAAGAGCATGACCGGTACTTCGTCCTTGGTCAGTCCGAACTCGCGGTGTACCGCTTCGGCATCGAAGCCGATCATCGGCGTCGAACCCAAGCCTAACGAGCGGGCCGCATAGATCATCGCCGCCGCGCCGAAGGTGCCGGTGCGAACTGCCTCGTCGCGCTGGCGCTGCGCCAACCCATTTTGGAAAGATCGAGGGGTGGCCAACCAAGCCACCGCGCCAATAGAAAGTCTGCTTGGCAAATCAGCAGGGCGACCCGCAACCTGGCCGGCGATTCCGCGTTTATCCCGGGCAACGGGATCGCCCCTATGGACAAGCTTCAGTTCATTCTGCCGATACGCATCGTGACCGAGTGGGGCGCGCCTGTAACGGAGATCTACAGCGTGGAGGAGGCACTCACCTTTCTTGACAATTATCCCAAAGGGCGAGAAAGCCCGGTCTACCAGCGCGCTCTGAATTCCTGCTTTGCCGCGGGCGCCGGTGAAGATTCCGCCGACAATGCTCGTAAGGCACTTGTTGCCTTTTCGAGAATGATGGGCATTCTCGCCAAGGATTCGGCAGGCCCGGCTTGGTGGGACCGTTCGGACGATTCTTTCAAACCGTTGGTGAACTGAGGGGAGCTCTTGGCGGGCGAGTTGGATACGAAGCGTTGGAAAAGCTATGTCCGTGTGGAACTGGGCGGACGCGATCAAAGGATCAACATCCCCTCCACCCGAGCGGCAGCAGAATGTCTTCTCCGCAGCTGGCCGCAGGAATGGGGCCCACGGCACAAGCAGGCCCGCGAAGCCTGCATTGCGGTCCTGAAGGGCGAGCAGCCGCCTGAATTCGCGCGGCAGGCTTTCGTCGAGGCCGCCCGCGAGGCCGGAATACTGGTCGTGGGCGTTTTTCCCGGCTGACGCGTCTCACGATTCGTTCCCGAGGCGATCGCGGAGGCGGCGATGATCTGGCGCCGCATGATTGCTTCGTCCTGCTCGCCGGAGAGGCGATGCGCATTCCGATAGCCCCGTTCAGTGACGTGCTTGAGCAAAGGCCCACTCTGCGGCTGTCCTTTTTGCGCTTCGTGCAATGCCTGATCATTCAGACCAGCTATACCGCTCTCGCGAACGCCCGGCTGCGGCTCGAAAGCCGGCCGCCCGCTGGCTCCTGATGTGTGAGGATCGCGCCGGCGCCGAGCTGAACATCACGCACGAATTCCTGTCGGTCATGCTCGGGTGAGGCGACGATGCTGCTGGAGCGGCAGCGCGGCAAGCGTTCCCATGATTGTCCAGAACGACAGCTGATCAGCCGATACCTCAACAACCGGATCGAACAGGATCGTCGAAAAGTTACGCGGCGGGTCCGGCCGATGTTGGGCTTCAAGCCAACAAGACCACGCCTGAGACTCTGTCCAACGTTGCGATACCAACAGGCTGGTTAGATACCAACAAAAATACCAACAACTCGCCGCCCTGCATTGAGGAGGCCAGGCGCCTTCGAGAACACGCTGAAAGTGCGCCCAGGATCGAGGGTTCAAGCAAATCAGCGGGTTATGATGGGTGAAGCTATTCAAATACGCCTTAGAAGGAAGTGCCTGGGGAGACGAAATGTGGAATCGCATCAATGTTGCAAGTAACTGAAATAAAAGGATAAAATATGTCAGCACAGGAAATGGTGCCCAGAGGCGGATTCGAACCACCGCCTATGTGGCTGTTTCTGAATACATTTTTGACGCGAAAAGAGCCGCCGATACCAACATAAATACCAACAGAATTTTTCTGTGGATTGGTGCGGTTCCCAATTATTTGCGCGGTAAGGAGATCGACATCCTCGTATTGGCAGCGCTGGGGGGCGACGAGACGCTGTCCCAAGGGTATCTGGAGATCGCAGCGTCGGGGGCTGTCGATGGGACGTGGATGCTGTTCGTATCAACGGCGAGACGGCGCATGACGTTCATCCGGCATCCCGTGCGAGGTCATTTGAGCGTTTGTTGTGGACCAAGCATTTCGACCAAGCTTCCTAACGTCAGCGCGCCTTCAGGCAGTGCCGATATGTCGACAGTCATGCTGTCCATCGAAACGCGACCGACGATCTGTAAACGAACCGCTTCATAATAGACTGCGGCGCGTTCGCTAAGGCTGCGGGGCAGGCCGTCGGCGTAGCCGGCTGCCCGCCGCGGCGGCCCCGACCTGTAAGATCCAACGAGGCGGAAGAGGCGGACAGCGCGCTGATCCGCCTCAAGCACAGCAAGAGGCGAAGGGGCTACCACGACCCCGACCCGCCGGAAGCCTAAATCAGCTTTCGGACCCTTTGCGGCCATTGACAACCGATACGATGGACGACGCGATGGACCCACAGCTGGGCAGATGAGCGTCCGTCAAGTTAAAAGGTCGGCCGTCTGAAACGAGGATGTCCCCATGCGCATGTATCAGGTAGACGCCTTTACCGATCGGCTTTTTGCGGGGAACCCTGCTGCTGTTCTGGTGCTCGACGACTGGCTGCCAGATGACCTGATGCTTGCGATCACCCAAGAGAACAATCTTGCCGAAACTGCTTTCGTCAAAGCGCGGTCGGACGGCGCGTGGGATCTGCGGTGGTTTGCTCCGGCGCATGAGGTCGATTTCTGCGGCCATGCCACCCTCGCGAGGCGCTGCCCCGGTCGCGGCAATCGCTTCCGGCGCGACGACGCCCTGGTAGGCGATGATCACGCTGGCGTTCGGTCCGGGTGACCGCCACCCGGTCCTGCGGACGCAGTGCAGAGTAATAGAGCGCAGTCATGATCGTGCCGAGAGAGGCGGAGGAGGCCTGGTGGCCACCAACCTTGATCTCGTCGCCTTCGCGGACGTGGTTGGCATGGTGGATAGTCCATGCGGCAAGCCACGAGACGCAGCGCTCGATCTGGCTGAGATAGGCGAACTTCGATGTCATCCAAGTCTCCGCAACTGATGCGTCGCATCGGTGCTTCCGGATAGGGAGCTGTCTTCACAGATCGAGTCTCAGCACGCCGGTTGCGCGTGATACGCATGGGATGAACCGATGTGTCCGAGCCTCCTTGGACAGGACAGCATCCCGATGGATCGGCTGCCCTTCCAGAATTCCGCATTCGCAGGTCCCGCAAATCCCGTTCTCGCACGACGCCATGAGCAGTACGCCGGCGGCGCGCAGCGCTGCCAGTGCCGAGGTATCGGCCGCGACAGGAACGACTGTCCCATCGCGGAGGGTGATCGTGAAAGGTTCGGGTGGCGCACCGTCCTGCTGCGGCGGCTGAAAAGCCTCGGAATGCACGGTTCCTTCCGGCCAGTGCTCGGTCGCCCGATCCACGGCCGTCATTAAGCCCGGTGGACCGCAATAATAGAGCTGTGCGTCGGAGGAACGCGTCGATAGCAAGGATTTAAGATCTTGCCTGGTCTTCGGTTCGTCGTCGAAATGCAGCCACACTGTGCTGTAGTCGAGCTCCCGCTCGACGACCGACAACAGAGGCGTGAGTGCTCGGCTGCGGGTGAAGTAGTGCAGCTCGTAAGGCTTACCTTGCCGCTTCAGGGCGCGCGCCATTGCTAGGATCGGGGTGATCCCGATGCCTCCCGCCAACAGCAGGGTTGTCCCTTCGCGTTGGGCAAGCGGAAAATGATTGCGAGGAGCAGAAACCGGGAGTGTGCATCCAACGGCCACTGCTTCGTGGATCCACGCCGAACCGCCGCGACCAACATTTTCGCGCTTCACCGCGATTGTGTAGCGGCTCAGATCTGTCGGATCGCCGCAGAGCGAATACTGGCGCACTTTCCTATCAGGCAGATGAACATCGACGTGGGAGCCCGGTTCGAAGGGTGGCAGCAGAGGTTTGCGCGCGTGTTTCAGGTCGATGACCAGGACGTCGCCTGGCTCCTTGCGGGCGGCGGTCACGGTCAGTTTCATGATAATGCGGGGCGAGGCCATATCGGTTTACCCGTCAATTGGAAGAATCGGATCACCGGGGCGGATCACGCCGCCCACCTCGATCGCGCAGTTCAGGCCGGAGCGGTTCAAAAGCCCCTCGTAGAGACCGGGAATGCCGAGCAGTTGCTCGATATACTTGCAGGGAAAATTCATCCGCGCCGCCCGCAGGACGGTTTCCCCGATCCGGAGACGTTTGCCGACCAGATGACCGAGCGGTACGCCGCGCGCGGTCAGGTTCCGCCGATGATCTTCGGGCGCGAGCACGGCCTTGAAACCCGGAATCTTGGGCTCACCCTGTGCCATGGCTTCCAGAACTTCGACCTCGATCAGCGTCACTTCGCGCACGTCGGGTTTCGGAGAGTAGGTCCCCGTTCCAAGATAGTACCGGTCCCCGACAATGCCGCGCCCGGCAACGAGTTGTGCCTCCATCAACTCCTCCATTTCGTACGATGCGGCTGGCGCGACATGGATGTGGAGCAGCGTTCCTTGCCACGTCATGTTTCTTCGCCCTCTATGACCGCAGTCGCGGCGTCCAGCTTCCAGCCGGATTTGGGGGTATCCTCGAGATGTCCGTTCGCCATGTTTTCTTCCGCGCTCCGGGGCAGGGTCACAGCCTGATCCGGGCGAAACCTCTGCCCGCGAACTGGCCTGACTGACAGAGCCAGTTTTTGCGATTTTGCCTGATCCAGTCATCAATCCCGCAGATCGCCGAACGTCATAAGTCAGGCCCGTTCCGCCGTGCCGGCCGACACATTGCGTGGAGCCGAAGTGTCTTGAGAGTTCCTTCTCACCCGTTCGACAGCGTCCGTGAGGAATCGAACGCCGTTCTCGATTTGCCCTGTGGTCAAGGCGGAATAGCCCATCACCAGCCCGATCCGGTCGGCGCGGCCTTCATCCGTTTCCCGGCCGTAGAGCGGCGATATTGAATGGACACCCACGCCTCCTCGTCGCGCCTCTTCAACCAGCACGTCTTCCAATGACCGACGGAGGTCCTTGAACCAGACGACGACATGCAGCCCGGCATCAGCGCCTTCGATGACGATGCGGTCTGCGAACGCGCGTCGAAGGGCGGCGAGCAAGGTCTCTCGGCGCTCGCCGTTCAGACGGCGGACGCGGCGCACATGGCTTTCATAGCCGCCGCTCTCGATGAGCGAGGCCAGGGCCTCCTGCTCCGCCACCGGAGAATGCCTGTCCAGAAGCTGCTTGGCTGTCGCGAAGACGTCTTGCAATTCCGGCGGAACCACGAGGTAGCCAATGCGCAGCATCGGCGACAGCGTCTTGGAGATCGTGCCTAGATAGATGACGGAACTGCGGTCCTCCAGCTTGTGCAGCGGGGGCACCGGACGAATGTCGTAGCGGTACTCGCCATCGTAGTCGTCTTCGATCACATAAGCTTCGTTGCGCCGGGCCCATTCAAGGAGCTGATACCGGCGCGAGACCGGCAAGACGCCGCCGAGCGGAAACTGATGCGACGGCGTGACATAGGCCAGCCGCGCCGTGATCCCCTCAAGCAGTTCCGTCTTCATCCCATCTCCATCGACGGCGATAGAAACAGGCCTCGCGCCTGTGCTGGCAAAGACCTGGCACGCCATCCTGTAGCACGGGTCCTCGACCACGAAACTGTCGGAAGGATCGAGCAGCAAGCGCGCGCAAAGATCGAGACCCTGCTGCGAGCCGCTTGCGATGATGATCTGCTCCAGGTCGCAGCTCAGCGTTCGGGCGCGCCACAAATATCCCTGCAGCGCCTGGCGCAGGCGAGGCGATCCGCGCGGATCGTCATAAGCCAGGCGCTCAGGGCGTTGCGACATCGCCGTGTTCATGGCGCGCTTCCACATCAGCGCCGGAAAATCGGACGGCGCGAGGTCGCCATAACGGAAATCCACTTTCAACCGGTTGGGCAGGTAATCCGGCCAAGGCGAACTGGCGCGCAGTCTCTCGCCGTAGGCGGAAAGATGAATCGGGCCGGCGCGTTTTGAGACGGTGCTGCTCGCCTCGTGACCGATCAGCGAAGATGCAACGCGAGGTCGTGCGCCTTGACGGACTTCAATGAAACCTTCTGCGGCCAACTGCTCGTAGGCGACAGTGACAGTCGTTCGCGAAACGCCGAGTTCATTTGCGAGGCCGCGCGACGACGGCAACTGACTGCCGGTTTCGTAGACGCCCCCGAGGATCTGCTCGCGAAGAGCTTCGTAGATCTGGCGCGCACCCATACCATGCAAGCGACCCGCAGAACCGGCATCGGAAGACTGGACCATTTCATTCATTACCAACTGGACGTTACATGTGAGCCAGTTTGGCAACTATCTTTCGGAATTCCAAGAGGACTTCAGAGAGAGCGATGACTGGCCCCAATTATCGATCCGAAACCGATGCACCGAAACGGTTCCTGAGCGACCCCGATCTCGGCTTCGCCACCCGGGCGATCCATCATGGCTACGATCCGGCCGGCTTTTCCAATGCCGTTCAGCCGCCTGTGTTTCTTAACTCCACTTATGGTTTCGAAAGTGTCGCGGCGAACGAGGCAGCCGCAGCGCTTGGCGGAAGGCTCTATGCACGCGAATACAATCCAACAACTGAGATCCTTGAAAAACGGCTCGCCAATCTCGAAGGAGCTGAAGCAGGGCTGGTCGTTGCCTCGGGGATGGCGGCTTTCGGCACGCTGATCCTGTCGCTGTTGTCCCAGGGCGACGAACTCATCGTCCACAAAACCCTTTACGCGAACACGCTCGCCATGGTCGAACAGGCGGTCCCGCGTTTTGGGATCAAGGTCGTCGCGGTCGATCTATCAGAGCCAAACAATCTGGATGGCGCGATCACTGACCGGACCCGGCTTGTTTTCTTCGAGACCCCGGTCAACCCGCTGAGCCGCATCCTCGACATCGCGGCAATCGCCGAACGCGCCCATGCACGTGGCGTAAGGGTTGCGGTCGACAGCACCTTCGCCTCGCCGGCGCTGCAGCGGCCGCTGGAACATGGCGTCGACATCGTGCTGCACTCGCTGACCAAATACATCAACGGCCATGGCGATGCCCTCGGCGGGGCGATCCTCGGTGACGCGCAGACACTCCACACACTGCACGAGACCGGCCTGCGCTACATCACCGGAGCGGCGCTGTCACCGCTCTCGGCGTTCCTGATCCTGCGCGGACTGAAGACGCTGACGATCCGCATGGAACGGCACAGTGCCACCGCGCTGACGGTCGCTCAGGCGCTCGAGGTTCACCCCGCTGTGGCGTGGGTGAGTTACCCGTTTCTCGACTCTCATCCTGATCAGGCGATTGCCCGAAAGCAGATGTCTAAGGGATCGGGCATGTTGGCTTTTGGCCTCCACGCAGGGTTCGAGGGGGCGCGCCGGATGATGGATCGGCTCAACCTGATCACTCGAGCGGTCAGCCTCGGTGATGCTGACAGCCTCATCTACCATCCGGCCAGTCTGACACGTGCCCGTAAAAGCATCCGCAAGGATGCTCATCTTGCCGATGGCGTTGGCGAGGACCTCATACGTCTCTCGGTCGGTCTGGAAGACGCCGGCGACTTGATCGCCGATCTGAGGCCGGCGCTGGACGTGCTCTGATAAGCCGGTTCCCATCTCGCTTCCAACACTGGCGCTCATGCAGAAATCTGGAGCAACGCAATGGCATTCCTGAGCGGGCTTTCCGCATTCCCCATCACGCCGAGTGATCCTGACGGCCGCATCGATACTAAGGCCCTGCGCAAGCTGGTTACACGGCTTTGCGCCGCAAAGGTCGATTCCATAGGCCTTCTCGGCAGCACCGGCACCTACCTTTACCTCACGCGTGAGGAGCGGCGAAGGGCCCTTGCCGAAGCTTTGGACGAAGCCGGTGCGCAGACGCCGGTCGTGGTGGGCGTGGGGGCGCTGCGCACCGACGAGGCGGTAAGGCTTGCACAGGACGCCAAGGCCCTCGGTGCTGCCGCGGGGTTGCTTGCAGCTGTCTCGTACACCCCGCTCACCGATGACGAGGTGTTCGAACATTTCTCGGTCGTGGCGCGCGAAGGCGGCCTTCCGGTTGTCATCTACGACAATCCCGGAACGACGCATTTCCATTTCACTCCGGCACTTCTCAGCCGCTTGGCCAAGGTGCCGGGGATCGTCGCTATCAAGAATCCAACCGACAAGAGCGATGCGATCGAGAGCCATCTGGCCGGGCAGAGGAGCATCGTGCCGGAAGGCTTTTCGATCGGCTACAGCGGCGATTGGAATGCCACCGAAGCCATGATCGCCGGAGCCGACACCTGGTACAGCGTCCTTGGCGGCATCCTGCCTGAGGTCTGCATAAAGATTGTCAGATCGTCGCAGACGGGCGATGCGGCCGAAGCACGCCGCCTTGACGCCGCATTGACGCCAATTTGGGATCTCTTCAAACAGTTCTCCAGCCTTCGCGTCGTCTATGTGCTCGCCGAATTGCTCGAAATTTGCCGCGCCGAACCTCCGCGCCCGGTCCTGCCGCTCTCTGCTGTAGCAAAGCGTCAGATCGTCGAGGCGCTGGAACGCCTGCCGGCGGGCACTGCTCGATGAACCGCGAAACCGGACAGTGAAGGAACCGTCATGTATGTACCCCCACATTTCGACGAACCCAGCCAAGAGGCTCTCCACGATCTGATCGAGACGAGCGCCTTTGGCGTATTGATCACCCATGGCAGGAGCGGGCTTGACGCCAATCACATTCCCTTCGAACTCAACCGGGCGCAGGGAAGGCACGGCGCTCTGCACTGCCACGTCGCCCGTAACAACCCAGTCTGGCAGGACGTGTCGACCGGCGATGACGCACTAGTCGTGTTCCGCGCGGCCGACGCTTACATCTCGCCGCAATGGTATCCGAGCAAGCAGGAGTTCCACCGGCAGGTGCCGACCTGGAACTACCTCGTTACACATGCATACGGCCGGATCACCGTCCGTGACGACGAGAGCTATGTCCGTCACAATGTCGCCAGACTGACCCGCAGGCACGAGGCGGCCCACCCTGTCCCATGGAGGATGGGTGACGCGCCTCGGGACTTTATCGACACAATGGTCAAGGCGATCGTCGGGCTGGAGATCGAAATCACCCGGCTAGTGGGCAAAGCCAAGCTCAGCCAGAACAAAGAACCGCGCGACATTCGCAATGCCGGCGAAATGCTGAACGCCCAAGGCGACCGGCGCGTCGGTCAGGCGATGGTTGCAGCTGCTGCCCGGAAGTCCGAACAGGGCTGGGGAAGTTGCCCCATCGCATCGTGACGAATGTCAGTGAAGCTTGGCCCTGCTGGACGCGGAGACCCAATGATGCAAACCGGCCAGCGCGCTGCCCCGAGCTTGATGCCGGCTTCCTGCAGGATTGCCCTGACCACGTTCTCGATCGACCGCATCTCGTTGAGGACCGTGCGGCGCGCGACCAGCAGCGAGCGCCACAACCGGCATTGCCGGCTCTTCACATGCACCTGCCGATACCAGCCGGTGCGCATGATCTGCGCCAGCGCACGGGCGTCGTTGCGGTCTGTCTTGTTGGGCATCGCCTTCATCGCTGCATTGGCCTGCCGCGTTTCGATGCAAATGGCGGGCAGACCGGCCTGCATCAGCCCTTCATGCAGCCATGCCGCCAGAGAGCAGGCTTTCAGGCCGATCCGATCCAGCGGCAGGCCTACCTCTCGCAGAGCCGCAACGAGATCATCCGGCTCGCTGGCGGCTCGAACTTCCTTCACGATGCGACCTATTTCATCGATAACGCAGATCGCGGTCTCTTCCAAAGACACGTCTTCTTGCCCGCGTCTGGTGGAATGAGGCACTTTTGAGTGGGACAACAACATCGAAAAACATTGGAAAAGATTTGAATATTGTGAAGTCCCACTGATTTCTAACTAGCTGATTTTTCTGGCTTTCGGAACACCCTCCGGGCCCACCAAAATCTTTCAATATCAGCAACTTATGGCGAACTTCGCTCTGAAGTGGGCCAATCGAGTTTCGCTATACCCGCAGCACTCAGTTTGATTGTTCTCGCATGAACACGATCCAAGGGCAGGGCGATCTTGTGCGTGTTGTCTATCTTCTAATCTTGCTCCTGTTCGTTGGTCGGGTAGCGTGCAGCCACACATAGCGCAGCTGTTTCAAGGCTGGAAAGGCCCTTGATCCATGCGTGCGGCAAAAGGCGGTTACGGCGTGCGAATAGGATGATTTTGAGCGCCTGGTGGTAATCAAGCTGGCGTGAAATGACAGCATCTATGCTCCACGGTCATTGCAGCGTCGATATCCCGTCTTGCAACCAGACTTCCACCGAACCGGCAATCATGACCCTAGTCGGACATTCCCGGCTCAGATTTGCTCCCGGGAACAGGCGGGTCGGACGGCGGTGTTCCGTATCGTTCGGAGAGCGCTGCTCGGTCGCAGGAGGATCGATGAGCGTTCAATGGCATCGGCCTGCGATAGCGGTGATGTAGCTCAGGCGCGCCATCCAGCCTCGTCATCGCTCTTTGGCGTCGGCGATTTTCGTCCTGCCGATTTGAGCCTCGCCGCGCCGCAGCTCGGCGTCGAGCAGCCGCCCCCTCGGGGTCAGACTATACTCGACATGAAGAGGCAGAGTGCCGAGGTCGCGCCGGACCACAAAGCCCTCCTCTTCAAGAGCTTTCAGCCGATTTGAAAGCACACGGGCGGAGATCTCGCCGGGCAGCGCGCGACGCAGTGCGCCGAAGCGAATCGCGGGATGCTGCGCGAGCGTCCACACGACGTGGCTCATCCAGCGTTGCGCCAGGAAGTTCAGAAAGTCGTCGAGGCGGCAACCGGCAACGCCATCGCTGCCGTCGCGTTCGGCCCTGGTTCGTGCGTCCATGGTAACCTCGCGGTCACTACTGTTCATCTGTTCCGAGTCAATTTAACTAGCATTCCTCGATAGCTGGAAACACCCTGAACAGAGGAACACCGATGCCGAACGCGACCCCGACTCCAGGCAAAGGCTTAATCTCGCCGAATGATCACACGCTCATCATGATCGACTTCCAGTCGCAAATGGCTTTCGCGACGCATTCGATCGACGCCGTCACGCTCAGAAACAACGCAGCCCTGGTCGCCCACGCCGCCGCCGGTTTCGGCGTGTCGACCATCCTCACCACCGTCGCGGAGAAAAGCTTCTCCGGGCCGATGTTCAGCGAAATCACCGACGCCTTTCCCAACCAGGCGATGCTCGACCGCACCTCGATGAACACTTGGGAGGATGCTGCAGTCGTCAAAAGCGTCAACGAGATCGGCAAGAGCCGGCTTGTTTTTGCCGGCCTGTGGACGGGCGTTTGCATTGTCGGCCCGACGCTGTCTGCCCTCGACCAGGGTTTTGAGGTCTATGTCATTGCCGACGCCTGCGGTGACGTTTCTGCTGAGGCGCACAACCGCGCGATGGACCGCATGGTCCAGGCTGGCGCCCGGCCGATGACTTCACTGCAATATCTCCTGGAACTGCAACGCGATTGGGCCCGGGGCGAGACCTACGAACTGACGACCGGCATCGCCAAGAAATTCGGCGGCGCCTATGGTCTCGGCATCATCTACGCCAAGACAATGCTTGGCGAACACGCCAGCGAGGCGGGCTGAGCTGTTTCGCCTGCTGCGATCGATCAAATCGAGTTTATTTTGAGGGACATGAACCATGCCTACCATCGTCACGAAAGACGGCACTGAGATTTTCTACAAAGATTGGGGCACGGGGCAGCCGGTCGTTTTTCATCACGGTTGGCCGCTCAGCGCCGACGACTGGGACAACCAGATGCTGTTCTTCCTGAACAATGGCTACCGCGTCATCGCGCATGACCGGCGCGGCCACGGCCGCTCGACGCAGACCGCCACCGGCAACGACATGGACACCTACGCCGATGACGTCGCGGCGCTTGCCGCTGAACTCGACCTCAAGGATGCGGTGCATATCGGCCACTCGACCGGTGGCGGCGAAGTCGCCCGCTATCTCGGCCGCCATGGCACTTCCCGAGTCGCCAAGGCTGTGCTGATTGGCGCCGTGCCGCCTATCATGGTCAAGTCGGACAAGAACCCCGGCGGCCTGCCGCTCGAAATCTTCGACGGCTTCCGCGCGGCATTGGTGGCAAACCGGGCGCAGTTCTATGTCGACGTGCCTGCCGGACCCTTCTACGGCTTCAACCGCGACGGCGCGAAAGTCTCACAGGGCGTCATCGACAATTGGTGGCGCCAGGGCATGATGGGCGGCACCAAGGCCCATTACGACTGCATCAAGGCGTTTTCCGAAACCGATTTCACCGAGGATTTGAAAAAGATCGACATCCCGGTGCTGGTCATGCATGGCGACGACGACCAGATCGTGCCGATCGCGGATTCCGCGCTGCTCGCTGCCAAGCTCCTCAAACACGGCACGCTCAAGGTTTACAAGGGCCTGCCGCACGGCATGTGCACCACACATCCCGAAATCGTTAATCCGGATCTGCTGGCGTTCGTGCGTGGCTGAGCGGACCCCGCCGAGATTGATTAACTCCGGCACGCCAACAGACGTCGAGGAACACGATGAAGCTTTATCTCATCTCGTTGGGGGTCGGCGTGCTCGTCGGCGTGATCTACGCACTGCTCAATGTGCGCTCGCCAGCGCCGCCGATCGTGGCGCTGGTGGGCTTGCTCGGCATCCTCATCGGCGAGCAGGTCGTGCCGATCGCGAAGCGACTGCTTTCGGGCGAGCCGGTGAACACATCGTGGCTTTCTTCGGAATGCGCCCCGCATATGCTCGGTGAATTGCCCTCGGGGCCGCGTTCAACACCGCAGCGTACGGAGGCGCCGACGTGACCCTGACCCGCCGAACTCTCAATGCTGGCGCGGTGGCGCTAGGCGCATCAGCCTTGATTGGCGGGTCCGTTCGTCGGTCTTCCGCCCAGACGGAGCCTTCGATGAATGCAGATCTGATCTTGATCAACGGTCGTTTTTCGACGCTCGACCGCAGCAACCCGAACCCGCAAGCGGTCGCGATCTCAGATGGCGAGTTCGTGGGCGCGGGAACCGAGCAGGACATGCGGTCGCTGGCCGGGCCGGTTACGCAGGTGATCGACCTCGCCGGCCGGCGCGCCATCCCTGGGCTGATCGACAGCCACATGCACATCATCCGCGGCGGGCTGAACTACAATATGGAACTGCGCTGGGATGGCGTGCGGTCCCTCAGCCAAGCCATGGAGATGCTGAAGCGACAGGTGGCAGTCACCCCACCGCCGCAATGGGTGCGCGTGGTCGGCGGCTTCACCGAACATCAGTTCGCCGAGAAGCGGCTGCCGACGCTGGACGAGATCAACGCAGTTGCGCCCGACACGCCGGTGTTCATCCTGCATCTCTACGATCGGGCGCTGCTGAACGGCGCCGCGCTGCGCGCTGTTGGCTACACCAAGGAAACACCGAATCCGCCCGGCGGCGAAATCCAGCGCGACGGTGCGGGCAATCCTACGGGCCTGCTGCTCGCACGTCCCAATGCCAACATCCTTTATTCGACGCTCGCCAGGGGGCCGAAGCTGCCGCCGGAGTATCAGCTCAATTCGACGCGGCATTTCATGCGCGAGATGAACCGGCTCGGCGTCACTTCGATCATCGATGCGGGCGGCGGCTTCCAGAACTATCCCGACGACTACGCCGTCATCGAGAAGCTGCACGAAGACGGCGAACTGACACTCAGGCTCGCCTACAATCTCTTCACGCAGAAGCCTAAGCAGGAACTCACCGATTTCGCAGGCTGGGCCAAGCAGGTCTCGCCCGGCCAGGGGGATGATCTCTATCGCCACAATGGCGCCGGCGAGATGCTGGTCTATTCCGCCGCGGATTTCGAGGACTTCCGCTTCGAGCGACCGGACATGCCACCGTCGATGGAGCAGGACCTAGAGCCGGTCGTGCGGCTGCTCGCCGAAAACCGCTGGCCGTGGCGGCTACATGCGACCTATGACGAGACGATCACCCGTGCCCTGGACGTGTTTGAAAAGGTGAACAAGGATGTTCCGCTCCAGGGCCTGAACTGGTTCTTCGATCACGCCGAGACGATCTCGGACAAAAACATCGACCGGATCGCGGCACTCGGCGGCGGCATCGCCGTGCAGCACCGCATGATGTTCCAGGGTGAGGATTTCGTGGAGCGCTACGGCGCCAAGGCGGCCGAGCGAACGCCGCCCGTCGCAAGGATGCTCGAAGCCGGCGTGCCGGTCGGCGCCGGAACGGACGCGACTCGGGTGGCAAGCTACAATCCTTGGGTTTCGCTCGCCTGGCTGGTAACGGGTCGGACGCTGGGCGGATTGAAGCTCTATCCTCAGCGTAGCTTGCTTGACCGTGAGACCGCGCTAAGGCTCTGGACGGATGCCAACACCTGGTTCTCCACCGAACAGGGCAAGAAGGGGCAGATCGCGCCAGGCCAGCTGGCAGACCTCGTCGTTCTCGACCGCGATTATTTTTCAGTTCCGGAGGAGGAGATCCAGGACATCGAGAGCGTTCTCACCTTGCTCGGCGGCAAAGTGGTGCACGGTTCCGGCGATTTTGCCGAGCTCGCTCCCGAGCTGCCGCCGGCGATGCCGGACTGGTCGCCGGTCCGTACCTTCGGTGGTTATCAGAAACGGGCCGACGCCGGCGCGACGAAACACGCGTTTGTCGGCTGCGGATGTTCCAGCGCCTGCAACGTGCACGGACACAACCATGCGGACGCGCTCGGCGCGCCTGCGCCGGCCAGCGACGAAGGCGCCTTCTGGGGTGCGCTCGGCTGCTCTTGCTGGGCGTTCTGAGCTTTGAAAGTCCATCGAGGATTCTTCTCCATGTCGCAAGCCGGCCCGACTGACATGCAATCCATGGCCGAGCGTTTCCTCGGCGCGCGATGGGTGGAGCCGGCAGCGCGCTTTGCCGTCGCCGTGCCATTCTTGATAAGCGGCGTCGCGAAGATTCTCGATTTCGAAGGTTCAATCGCCGAAGTGCGCGGACTGACCGGGCTAGAACCGGCGGTCTTGTTTGCTGTGCTGGTCATCCTGACGCAGCTTGGCGGCTCGGTGCTGTTGATCGCCGGCGGACGCTTTGCCTGGATTGGCGCTCTGGCATTGGCCGGCTTCACAACAATCGCTACGCTCAGCGCTCACGCCTTTTGGCTGAAACCTGAGGCGGAGCAGTTTCTCCACCGCAACATATTTTTCGAGCATGTGTCGATCGTTGGCGGACTGGTGCTGCTCGCGATCCTGACGTTCAAGCCCGCGCGGACCCAACATTGATGGAAACAATTCCCAATAAGCCGAGCGGCTCTGCTTTCTCCCCGCTCAAACGGCCGGTTTTTGCCGTGCTGTGGGCGGCGACGGTGCTCGGCAATACCGGCAGCTTCATGCGCGACGTCGCCAGTTCCTGGCTGGTCACCGACCTGTCGGCTTCCCCGGCGGCGGTCGCCATGGTGCAGGCGGCGGGCACGCTGCCGATCTTCCTGCTTGCCATCCCAGCCGGGGTGCTGTCGGACATCCTGGACCGGCGAAAGCTGCTGATCGCCATCCAGCTTATGCTCGCTTTGGTGAGCGGAGCGCTCATGGTCTTGTCTCATGCGGGCCTGCTGACGGTGAGTTCGCTGATTGCGCTCACCTTCGCCGGCGGCATAGGCGCGGCCCTCATGGGGCCGACCTGGCAGTCTATTGTCCCGGAACTGGTGCCCAGGCCCGACCTGAAGAACGCTGTTGCGCTCAACTCGCTTGGCATCAACATTGCGCGTTCCATCGGTCCGGCCGCCGGCGGCCTTCTGCTCGTCGCCTTCGGCGCAGCATTTACCTATGGCATGGACGTCCTGAGCTACGTCGTTGTCATTGCCGCCCTATTGTGGTGGCGGCGTGCACCGGATGCTGACGACGCCCTTTCAGAGCATTTCCTCGGCGCCTTCCGCGCTGGGCTGCGCTACACACGCGCCAGCCGCCCGTTACATATCGTGCTTTACCGGGCCGTGGTTTTCTTCGCCTTTGCCAGCGCCGTCTGGGCGCTTCTGCCGCTGGTCGCCCGAAACCTGCTTGACGGCGATGCCGGCTTCTACGGCATCCTGCTCGGCGCCGTCGGCGTCGGCGCCATCGCCGGCGCGCTGGTTCTGCCGCGACTGAGGCAGCGATTCGACGCGGATGCGTTGTTGCTCGGTGCGTCACTCGCTACCGCGTCCGTTATGGCCATGCTTGCGTTCGCGCCCCCGCAATGGGCGGCAATCCTCGCTTTGCTGCTGCTCGGCATGGCATGGATCGTCGCGCTGACGACCTTGAACGGGGTGGCGCAGGCGATCCTGCCAAACTGGGTGCGCGGCCGCGGGTTGGCCGTATATCTGACCGTCTTCAATGGCGCCATGGCGGGCGGCAGCCTGGGCTGGGGGCTCGTCGCGCAGCAGTTCGGCATTCCGGCAACGCTTGCCGTGGGCGCCGTCGGCTTGGCTCTCGTTGCCGTCGCTCTTCACACCGTCAAACTGCCTGCCGGCGAGGAGGATCTGGTCGCCTCCAACCACTGGCCGGAGCCGCTGACGGCCGAGCCGGTGGCACATGACCGCGGGCCGGTGCTGATCCTGGTCGAATATCGCGTCGCCACAAAGGACCGGATGGACTTTCTCGCCGTCCTGGGGCGGCTGGCAGGAGAACGGCGGCGTGATGGCGCCTATAACTGGGGCGTGACTGAGGACGCGGCCGACCCGGAGCGGATCGTGGAATGGTTCATGGTCGAATCCTGGGCCGAGCATTTGCGCCAGCACAAGCGGGTGTCCAGGGCCGATGCCGATTTGCAGAGCCAGGCACTGAAGTACCACATAGATCCGGAGCCACCGCGAGTCGGGCACTATCTGGCCCTTGAGACATCTGGCTCAAAACGGCAATAGTGACCGATGCCGTCCAGGCATGGGGCCTCTAGTTGGACGTCAAGAGTCCTTCTCTCATCAGTGTGCATGTCTATTGGCTGACCAGCATGTGGCAATGGTTGCTGGTCGGATTAACACACTGATACAGAACTCGCTGTGGAAGGAGGCTCGATGACGAGCGGCATTCATCACATCACCCTGATCACCCGGAACGTGCAGGCCAATGTCGATTTCTATGCCGGCTTTCTTGGTTTGCGTATCGTAAAGCGGACGGGCGGATTTGAAGACGCCGGACAACTGCACCTGTTCTATGGCGACGCCCTGGGATCGCCAGGATCGCTGGTCACTTTTCTCGTCTGGGAAAACGGCTCACCCGGACGCGTCGGGCATGGCCAGGTCAGCGAAATTGCATTCGCCATAGCGCCGGAGAGCATAGGCTTCTGGCTGACACGGGCGCTGAATTTCGGCCTGCAGGCTGAAGGTCCCTTAGAACAGTTCGGCGAGCCAGTGCTTCGCCTTCGCGACCCCGATGGCATCAGCGTGAAGCTCGTCGGAACGAACCTCCGAGCGGCAGAGCCATGGGCGGTAACGGATATTCCCGCCGAGCATACCGTCAGACGCGTCCGTGGGGCGACCATCCTGTCCGAGGCGCCCGGGCAGACCGCCGATTTCATACAACGCCATTTCGGTTACCACCCTCATTCGGAGAGCGCCGCAATAACCCGGCTCGTTTCGGATGCAGGCGACGTCGTCGATGTTCGCGACGCCTCGGGTTTTTGGCCCGGCCTGGCCGGCACAGGAAGCGCCGACCATATCGCCTTCCGTGCACAGGATGCCCGGCAGGTCGCAACAGTCGAGGGCGAACTGGCGCGCCTCAATTCGACTGTGACGACCATCCATGACCGCAAATATTTCACCTCGCTCTATGTCAGGGAGCCAGGGGGAACTTTGCTGGAACTGGCAACCGACGGGCCGGGCTTCACCGTCGACGAGCCTTTGGAAACTTTGGGATCGCAGCTCTTCATACCGCCCTCCGATGCTGAGCGGGCCGATGACATCCGGGTGATGTTGCCGCAGTTCTCGATGCCTGGAGAAGCGCGTGTCATCTATCGCGAGCTGCCCTTTATCCATCGCTTCCACACGCCCGACGACCCGGATGGCAGCACGCTGGTGCTGTTGCACGGAACGGGCGGTGACGAGACGGACCTGATGCCGTTCGGCCGCAAATTCTCACCGCGCGCAACATTGCTCGGCGTGCGCGGCCGCAGCACGGAGGAAGGCGTGCGGCGCTGGTTCCGCCGCTTTTCGGCGACGTCTTTCGATCAGGAGGATATCCGCTTCGAGGCACAAGCTTTCGAGGCGTTCGTGGAAGGCGCGAATGCGGCCTACGGTCTTGACCCCACGCGCACGATTTTCCTCGGCCACTCCAATGGCGCCAACTTGCTCGCCGCTTTTATGTTGCTTCATCCGCATCTGGGGAAGAAGGCCATCCTGCTGCGGGCAGTCTCGGTCCTGGAGAATGTCCAGGACGCCGGTCGCTCGGATGCCGACATTCTGATGATCTCCGGCGCCACGGATCCATACGGACACCTTGCGCCTTTACTCGAACAGGCCCTGCGAGCGAGCGGCGCAAGAGTTGACGCGCGAACAGCCGGCAGCGGCCACGAACTTGGCGCAGAGGATATAAAGGTGGCGACGAACTGGCTGGCGCGTGGATAGCCGGATTCTGCGCTTTCGCGCAGGAGGGCACCACACCACGGTTATCGTCGAAGACGGATGGTGCTGGCGCTCGTTTTGTTCCCCGCGCTCGCTGGTTTCCTGGGCGGCGAGGCAGCCATCGTGCTCGCCTTCGGCTAGGCTCCCGATATCGGCACGCGAAAACTGCTCCACTCTTCCTGTCGGTGTGACATCCAATAGTCGTCTGTCCGCTCAGCGGTAGGACCACCGCTAAGCGGACGCAGCACACCGAAATCGCAAGATCGCGACAGTGGTCGAAACCTGCGGACGGTCACATTGGGCGTTGAAGCATAAGTTCTTCCTGGCGGCAATCGAGCCGCAAGAAGGAGCAAGACCTCATGAAGACGTGGTTCATCACCGGCGCCTCCCGCGGATTCGGCCTGCGCATTGCCCGCCTCGCGCTTGAGCGCGGAGATCATGTCGTAGCGACCGCGCGCCGCGCCGAGGCTGTGACCGATGCGCTCGGCGCCAATGCCAACCTGCTAGCCCTCCCACTCGACGTCACCGACGAAACGCAGGCCCGCGCCGCCGCCGCGGCCGCCATTGCGCGCTTCGGCCAGATCGACGTGCTGCTCAACAATGCCGGCTTCGGCTTGCTCGGGGCCGTGGAGGAGGCGAGCGCGAATGAGGTCGATCGCCTCTATCGCACCAACGTGTTTGGTCTGCTCAACGTCACCCGCGCCATACTTCCCCACATGCGCTCGCGCCGTTCGGGCCGCATCCTCAATATTTCGTCCATCGGCGGCTATCGCGGCGCGGCGGGATTCGGTGTTTACTCCTCGACCAAGTTCGCAGTTGAAGGGCTGTCTGAAGCGCTTCATGCCGAACTTGCGCCGCTCGGCATTCATGTGACGGTGGTCGAGCCGGGTTACTTCCGCACCGACTTCCTCGACGCATCGTCGCTGTCGGTCAGCGCGAACGGCATCGCCGACTATAACGGCACCGCGGGTGCAGTGCGCACTCGCGCGGTGGATCTCAACCATGGTCAGCCGGGCGATCCCGACCGGCTCGCACGCGTGCTCGTCGATTTCGCGGAGGCATCCGATCCGCCGGTCCGCCTGCCGCTCGGCAGCGACACCGTTGCTGTGATCGAGGCAAAGCACGCGTCGGATGCGGCGATTCTGCGCGAGTGGCGCGCGGTGTCGATCTCGACCGACTTTCCCCACGACACGGCAACAGCGGGCTGATGCCGCTTGCCGGTCCGGCCGGACAAACTACCGGGGCGGCACCGGGCTTCCGGTTGCCGCCCATTGCCGATTTAGAGTAAGCTACAGTTCCGCAGCGATCCTCGGAGACCGGCCCGCTTGAGCAGTGCAGCAGCTTTCGGCTATGCGCCCGATGCGCTTGCACGCATTCTCGATCGCGCCCCGCCGGTCGCCGATGCGGCGCTGCGCGGCGACACGCGCCTTACTGCACCCTGGGGCCATGGTGAGTTGCACGACTACCTGCATGGCATGCAGGGCCATGTCATCATCACCTATTATGGCGAGCCGCAGGATATCGTCTGGCGCGTCGGCAAGGAGCGGCTGGCGGGCGCCACCCGCTCGGGAACGATCACGATCATTCCCGAGGGACACGAGGGCCGGTGGGACATTGCGGGCCCGATCGGTGTCAGCCATGTATTTCTGTCCCACGAGCGACTCGCCGCCAGTGCCGAGCAACTGAACGGCGGCCGCCCGGTCGAACTGCTCGGCCGTGTCGGCTTCGAGGATCCGGTTGCCGCGCGCGTGATGGAGTTGCTTGGGCGCGACGCCGCCGCCGCCACCGATCCCGCTGCGCGGCTATTCGTCGAACAGGCGACCGACTTGCTCGTCACACAGCTCGTGCGCGGCCACTCGTCCTTCGGCGCGATTGAGCCGCCCTCCCGTCGCGGCCTTGCCGACTGGCAGGTGCGCAAGGTGACGGGTTACATGCGCGAGCATCTTGACGAACCGATCGGCCTCGACGAACTCGCCGCGCTCGCCGGGCTCAGCCGTTTCCATTTCTGCACCGCCTTCCGGCAAGCGACCGGCAGCACGCCGCATGCGTGGCTGGTGAACCTGCGGATCGAACGCGCACGCCAACTCCTCGGCCATCCCGAGTTGCCGGTAACTGAGGTCGCGCTCGCCGTCGGCTACGAGACGCCATCCTCCTTCGCCGCCGCCTTCCGCAAGATCACTGGCGTCACGCCCAGCGCATTTCGTCGCCAACTGTAGCAATCTTTCGTCGAGCCACCGCAAGATCGCGACAGTCGCCGCAAGGCGCGAAAGGTGCGCTGCGGCGTCGTCGGCTACTCCAACGTCATCGGACGCGATCACCGCGCCGACAAGTAAGGGGAGTAACGACAATGACGACCAAGAAGACCATTCTCATCACCGGGGCCGCGGGCGGCTTCGGCAAGGGCGCCGCGATCGGCATGGCGAAGAATGGCCATGACATCATCGCCACCGTCCATGTCTCCTCGCAGGTGACCCCGCTGCGCGAGGAAATCGAGGCGCTTGGCCTCAGCGACCGCATCAAGGTCTATCGCCTGGATCTCACCGATCCCTACGACATCAAGCAGGCGCTGGCCTGGGACTTCGACATCCTCTGGAACAATGCCGGCATGGGCGAGGCCGGCCCGGTCTGGGAAATTCCGCTCGAACTCGTGCGCAAGAACTTTGAGATCAACGTGTTCCTGCCACTGCAACTGACGCAGGGGGTGGTCCAGCGCTGGGTGCGCGAGGGCAAGAGTCAAGGCAAGAAGGTGGTGTTCACCTCCTCAATGGGCGGCCTGTTCACACCAGCCAACTGGGGCACCTATGTCTCGACCAAGCATGCGCTGGAGTCGGTCGCGGAGGCACTTCAGCAGGAACTGGCCGCCTATGGGATCAAGGTTCAGACGATCAACCCAGGTGCCTATTACACCGGCTACAACGAGACGATGGCGGACAACCCGTTCCGCTGGCTCGACGATGACGTCAACTTCACCAAGCGCGCCGACCTCCGCAAGGGCTTCGACGATTTCTTCGCGACGCCCGAAGGCCGCCTGGACCCCAAGGAAATGATCGACCGCATGATCGAGATCGTCCCGGCGGACGAGGGCAAATTCCGCAACGTCGTGCCGCAGGTGATCGAGGATATGCTGAAGCAGCATCAGCTCCAGGCCTGGGAGAACCGGATCTGACCGACTCCCGCTCGGCCGCGGTACCCCCTCTCGTTATACTGCGGCCGGCACCCTCCCTCGCATTCGAGCAAAGGAAATTCCCATGAGCATCACTCACCTCCAGGCGGACATCGCCATCGCCGCCGCCGTCCGCGAAGCTACTGCGATCGGGGTCCCCATGAACATCGCCGTCTATGACGACGGCGCCAACATGAAGGCCTTCGTCCGGATGGACGGCGCATTCCTCGGCTCGGCCGACATCGCGCAGAACAAGGCACGCACCGCCTCGCTGTTCGGTTTCAACACGGAGGCGCTTTACGAGTTCGTGAAGCCGGGCGGTACCTCGCCGGGCTTCGACCGTACCAATGGTGGGCTGATCGTCTTTGCCGGGGGAATTCCGGTACACGACGGCGAAGGCAGGCTGATCGGCGCGATCGGCGTGTCGGGCGGCGCGGTCGCCCAGGACTATCAGGTGGCGGAAGCCGCCATCACAGCCCTCGCGGCCGGCGGCTTCCAAGAGCAACCGTAGGCGAACTGAATGTTGCGAACGAGGCGCAAGGCAGCCGGCCGCATCGGCCGGTCGTGACCCTAGTCGGACCTTCCCGGCTCACGTTCGCTTCTAGATAGCTGACCTTCAGCGGAACTTACCGAACTGACCCGATCCGGGTCCTTCCCGAGCTCTATCTCCTGATGAAAGCCGACATTGGGGGCGGGCGCTTGAGGGCGGGCATTCCTTTGGCATGTTTAGACTTGGCCGACCAGCTGAGGTCGCCGTGAGCAATTGCGCTATGCTTGGAAGGACCTTGTTGATAGACCATCCCGTTAGAGGCTAACGCCGCGCAGACTGCCACTCGGCGTAGGTGGTTAGGGGAAACGATAATGAACCAAAAGACCTATGTGCCGGATGTCGTAGTACGCGCGCTGATCGCGTGGTTGTTGGTCGGTGTCGCGACGACGCTTCTGCCAAACTCCGCAAGAGCGGAGATTGATTGTAACCTTTCAAATTTTGACCAAACGGATCCCATCAAGCTTTTCGGGTCGAAGAAGAGTTCCGATGGCGAATTCTCTTATGCCTCGGACCTTGATGTTGTGAACGGCACGCTCGTGGCTAGGAACTACGTGAAGAATGAAAGTGCTGCCGTGGGGCTCAGTTTCCGGTGGGAGGGAACTACTTTGCGTCATCATCCGGCGAAACCGCTTCCACCTGGTGAAGTAGCTTGCAACGAATTTCCTGCTCGAAACAGCACAATGCAGGTCGATGACAGGTCCCCGATCTACTACGGTCCCAATGACGCTGAGCAGCCGGCATCGGTTTATGTTTGGTCTAACGGATCAGGTGTGGCAGAGGAGAGTTCCAGCAGTATTCTCAAGTCCTCGTTCATCAATTCTGAAGGGAAAAGGGAGGCCTTTGAGGTCTCGGTCAGCTACGCCGTGTCCGAAAATATCGTGAAGTCAATCGACATTGCGACGTCAGAGAATGTCGTTGCAGCGCTGTCGGCCGAGAAGAACTTTTGGTCCTCCTCAACTATTCAGGACTTCCTCACGAACGCGGCGAGCAGCGGCGTAGAAGCCGGAGTCTCTGATGCCATCAAGTTCGCAGACCTTAGCGTGGAAGATTCTGTTGGCTTCTACGCCGCAGGCAGCTCGATGCTTTTCTATTTAAGCGGGCGAGCAGGCGGTTTTGGGACGGGCGCTAGGAGCTATGGCAGTCTGAATGTCCGGGTGGCGGTGTTCGACTTGCAGCGGCAGCCCATCACGGCCGGCACGGTCGCTCTCCCATTCACGAACGCAGATTAATTATGACGTCTCTGTTGGAATACATTCTTGGGCCTGTGGTCGCGTTCATCACCTATGCCGTTGCGGCTTTTGGCTTGAAAGTACCCAACGACCTTGCGCCCCTACATGGAGTAGCAGTTTTCGCCAGTCTAGCCGGCTGGTACGTCGGTTCAATCGAGCCAGCTAAGGGTTCGACGATGCGGCATTCATTATTGTCTATAGTGCTAACTGCAGTCTTCGGAGGTATCTGCCTGTTCGTCTACGATCTTCGGGGACACATCGTTGGCCCAGGCTGGCTCTATTTAATCCTTTCCTATGTGTCGTTCTTCCTGGTGTTTGCGACCCTCAGTTTCCTGCTTTCTGTCTGCAAGAACATTGTAATTAAGAAGACGCCGGACGAGTGACGCGTGAACCCCGATAATCGGCGGCGCGCCTTGATGGCATTTCCGCCCAGCATGTTAGCTCTGGACTCCGGCAACGCAGGAAGGGCCGGTTTTGGGGATCGCCGGGAAGGTCGGCCGTGGCGCGACCGAGCCGGCCGACGGCGCTGCCGTACAGCCACGGAGCGTTTCTACATTGCGGTTGGGTGGTTCCTGCCGAACGTCTCGTCGACCGAAACGAGCGATGAGCGCATAAGCTGACATTCCGGCATGCGAGCTTCCGAGGTGAAGCGACATCCTGCGCGCCAAGGCGTCATGCGGCGTTCATGATTTTTCATTGAGAAGTTCACCGTACGTTCTATCCTAGAAAAGTGGTTGCGATTCGGCTCGGTCTCGCGATCTGGTCTGGCGAATGCGAGGAGGACCTTGAGATAGAGTGGTGACGAAGTCCGTAGCCCCACCAGCGTCAACGGGTGCAGCTGGGCCACAATTCGAAGCCCAGGTATGCGCATACTATCTGCTGGCGATGTTGCGCGGCGCTGAACCGCGCGGCTTGCCGGGCACGACTTTTGACCGTGTCGAACTGCAGCGTGCCTCTGAGGGCCACCCGCTCGACGACATCATCATTCACTCGCACGACGAGCACGGCGCTCCGGCCGTACTCGAGGTTCAAGTCAAGCGCGCAATCAGCTTTGCGCCGAAGGACCAGGCGTTCAAAGAAATTGTCGGCCAGATCGCGGCTGTAATGCAGGAGCCGAAATTTTGGTCCGGCCGCCACGAACTCGCCGTCGCTACTGCACAGACGACGCGTGTCATCACCGGCTCGTATCAGGAGGTGTTGAACTGGGCGCGGAAAATGGGCTCGGCAGCCAGCTTTATGGCGCGCATCGCGCGGCCGCGCTCCGCCAATGATGACATGCGCGCTTTCGTGGCGACCCTGCGGTCGCATCTTCAGGCAGCGAACGCAGCGCACGACGATGAAACGGTTTGGCAAGTACTTCGCCGCCTGCAAATCCACATCTATGATTTCACCGCGGTCGGCTCGGTGAGCGAAAACCATGCCCGCGATCGCGCAGCCGATGCGCTGCAACCGGACGCGAAAGCCCAAGCCGGTGCCTTGTGGAGCGCGCTGATTGCGTATGCGCTCGACCTTGCCACGGGCGGCGGGGATACCACACGGCGGGGCTTGATCGACGAGTTCAGAGGCGACTTCCGCCTTGAAGGGGATCGCCGCTACGGAACCATCCGCGCAGCAATCGCGGAGGCCTCGCAGCAGGCCCTCGACGACATTTCCGACACCGTGCAAGGCATTGTGCTTGGGCGTGCAGCGCGCATCACCAGCGTCCGCGCCGCCGCCGACGCCGGACGCTTTGTCGAGATTCGTGGCGACGCTGGCGTTGGCAAATCTGGATTGTTGAAGCATCTGGCGGAAGAAGTCGCACGCGAAAGCCGCATTCTCGTCCTCGCGCCAGTGCGCGTGGCGAAACGCGGCTGGTCGGCAATGCGCGCGCAATTCGGCTTCGACGGCACCGTCAGAGAGCTTCTGAGCGATCTCGCAAGCGATGGCGGCGGGTGGGTCTTCATCGACAATCTTGATTTCTTCACAGCCGAGGAGCGGCTCACGGTCAACGATGTGGTACGCGCGGCTGCTGATGTTCCAGGCGTCATAGTGATTACCACGTCCCGTCGCCGCTTCGGGCTCGACGAGCCAAGCTGGTTGCCCGAAGACGCAATCGCTCGCCTTGGGCGTAGTGACGTCGTGCTGGTTGGTGAGCTCAGTGAAGACGAGATTGCTGAATTACGTGAGGCCGAGCCGCGGCTACATGCGCTGCTTGCGACGGACCATCCAGCTCGGGAGGTAACTCGAAACCTTTTCCGTTTGTCGCGCCTAGTGCAAGCGCCCGAGGACAAACCAGAGCCGCGATCAGAAGCCGACATGGCCGAGCTGTGGTGGCGCACCGCCGACGGCGCGGATGACGTCACGCAGCGCGAACGCGCGCGGTTGCTGCGCGGACTTGCCGCTCTCTCGCTCAAAGGCGACCAAATTTTCGATGTCGCGGCGTACCCTCCGGCCGCCATTGATGCCCTGATCGAGACGGAAAGCCTGCTCGATCTCGGCGATGATCGCGTGGCGTTCCGTCATGATGTCCTTCGCGAGTGGGCGATCGCCAACCTTCTCGTAAATCCCGAATCGCTGGACGAGCTGCCTATCGAGCAGACGGCGTCCCCGGCGCTAGCCAGAGGCCTTGAGCTAGCGGCGCGCTTGGCGCTCGAGAAAGCTCGCGATCCCGACCACTGGCGCGTGATTCTAGAAGCCGTGAGCGGCGCGGAGGCCCACCCGTCATGGCGGCGCGCCGTTTTGCTTGCCATCGCCCATTCGGAAATCGCTGGCGAAGTCGTGCCACTGATGGCCGAGACGCTGCTTGTCAATGACGCAGCGCTTTTGCGCGAGCTCATCCCGGTTATGATGTCGGTCGACGTTCTGCCGATGCGCGATATGTACGTGGCGGCGGGCGTCGACGCATCAGCTATTCCGGACACACTCAGTATCCCGAGCAGCCCGGGATGGATATTTTTGGTGCAATGGCTCTTACAGCTCGGCAACGATGTGCCGGCTGCGGCAATGCCCGAGGTAGTCGATCTGTTTGTGGGCTGGTGCAGCATCGGCCTATTCGTCCCCGAGCCGCTTACGCTTGCAGTCCTAGCGCGCTTCGAAATCTGGCTCGTCGAGATAGAAAAGTCGAATGATGCCGAGAGTTGGCGCGAAAATCGCACGGTTTTTGGCGGCGTGCTCGCGCGCAAGGACCTCACACGCATAGAGGAGGACCTGCGAACCTATTTCTCGCTGTTAGCAAATCGCGTGCCCGAGCTAGCCAAGGAATATTTGCGATCTGTGCAGACGCTACGGCGGAAGGAAGACGTTTACGCGAAACTTTTGGAGTTTAGCGGCACGCTGGCCCAGGCCGCACCGGAAGGGCTGGCCGCGATCACTCTCGACGCGCTTGTCCGACCCGAGCAAGATGCGAGTGAGCGCAGCGACCGCTGGTTCGACGACGCGTTCACGCATACCGACCACGAGTTTCTCCCTGCGTCACCGGCGCAAGGGCCGTTCTTTGATTTGCTAACACACGCGCCGACCGTTGGATTGCAGCTTATCCGGAACCTGATCGACAAGGCGATTGAATTTCACGCCAGGGGTGAAGCCGCCGAGGATCACAACCCTATCGTGATAGAACATCCCGACGGCGCGCGGCGCTTTCCGTGGCTGATTACCTACGGGTGGTCGCGCACGAGCCACTACTATTCCATCACGTCGGCGTTGATGGCGCTCGAAGCCTGGGCGCACGTACGTATCGAAAAGGGTGACGCCATCGATGCCGTCATTGCTGACATCATCGGCTCGCCCGATGCACCTGCGGCTTATGTGCTTGTTGTCGTCGACATTTTGCTCTCCCACTGGCCCGCGTCGCGCGCCGCCGCCGTACCGTACGTCGCCTGCCCCGAGCTGTTGTCGATCGATTTGGGACGGCCGATGCAAGAAGGCGTCGAGCTTCCCGATATCTTCGGGCTTAACGCGCTGCAGAAAGAGCCCTCCGGACCGAAGCTTGAGGCGCTTAGAAGACGTGTTTCACGGCGCGTGAGCCTCGACCATCTCTTGCTTCGTTACGCCACCAACGAGGAATGGAACGACCTGCGCGAAAAAGCCACATCGCTCCTGACCAAAGCCGTTGACCGGCTCGGCCCCTATCAGCCAGGGGACGATTTAAGCAATCCACGGTTGATGGCATTTCACGCGCTAAACATGCTCGACCCCGCCAATTACGTCGAAGCGGAGTTGGAGCGGGGCGACGGGTCGAAGGTGCCTGTTCGTCAATTTGTGCCGCCAGAGGCAGAGGCTAAACACTTCGAGCCGCAACAGAAAGAGGCAATTCAGCGCAACAGCGATTTTCAATCAGTGACTACGGTGATCGCCGTCATTGATCATCCCGAGCGGTCATCGTCTGCGACAGCGGAAACGCTCGCCGACTGGGCGCAGAAGGAGAAGTCGCGCGATCCGGACGATGAGGACAAAACCGATGTTGTTGACCAGGCCGTCGTCGGCGCGGCAATGGTTGCGATGCGCGACGGCACTCCGGAGCTTCGCAAGCGCGTTGCCCACTGGGCAGAGGGTGTGTTTGCAAGGGCTCTGGCTGGCGAGCCGGACGTAGGGCGGCGAATCCGGTCCGGCATGCTCTACAATCCCGTCGCCATGGCGTTCGCAGGCCGCGTTTTTGCCCTTCGCGATTGCACTCCGACGCGAGATGACTTTAAACGCTTACTCGACATGGCGAGCGCGGATCCCGCCGCCGCGCATGGAGCAGGGCCAGCGGCCGGCGTGTTGCGAGCGCTCGACGTGAGATTGGCCCGAGCTGTCTTGCGTGTCGCCTTCGCAGCCTGCGTGCGTGTGTGGCATGCATGGAACGCGAGCGATACCGCGAAAGCAGCTGCAGATGAGGCGCTGCGCGTCGCGTTGAACGACACGATCGACGCCGAACTCACTTGGCTTTGTTCTGGCGGTGATGAGCCGGCGTGGCCGACATTTCCACCTGAGGCCGTGCGATCGCGCAGCCGTCGGGGCATTCGTATTGGCGCGCCGCGCGAAGACAAGCTGGCGCATAAGCGCGATCCGCGAAATGTCTTCGTGGATCATCAAGCAGCCGCGCTCTGGCTGCGCACCCTTTGGCAGCCCGCAGAGGCCAATCGGGATTGGCTCCGCGATCTGCACAGCACCTATGCGGCTTGGACCCTTAGCGCAAACGGCGCGGGCTTTGCTGAAGAGGAGGAAACGGCAGAACGGCCGAGCGAGTGGAACAGCATCTTCTTTGCCGTTATGGCCAATTGTCTGCCGGGCTGGCCGCAAGCAGATGTCGAAACCACCATCACGCCGATCCTCGCGCTTCAGGACGAGAGATTTTATGGTGTGAGCGCTGAATTCCTGCGTAGCCTCGATGCCGTCTTCTTCAATAACGCAAGTATCGAGCCTGCCGTGGCCGTCGCAGTGCGGGCAAAATTCGCCGAGCGCCTGGAGCGTAGCTATGGTTGGCGGCGATTGCGCGGCACCAAGTCCGACGGCATTGAGTTGCACTTGGGGCCGGCGGTTGCTGTACATTTCTTCAGCGATCATCACTTTGGCCAGGCACCCAAGTGCTATCTGTTCGAAAAGGCGATCGATCCGTCGCTCGTTTTCGTACCGGTGCTACAAAAACTTGCGGTCACCGCGCCATCGCCGTTCGTCGCTATTATCGCCTTGAACTGGCTTGAGGTCGCGCCGCAGCTCGCGCAAGCGCCTCTTCTCTTGGCTTTGACCGCGGCTGCACTGGAGGTCTATCCGGATGATCGCAGTTTCTGGATCGATCACGGCATAGGGCGGCGGGTCTCCAAGTGGATGGACGCCGTTCGCGTAAGCCACCCCGAAGCTTTCGCGCCTAACGCCGATGCTAGGCCCGAGATCGATCGGCTTTTGGCAAAACTAGTGGCCGTTGGAGTAGTGGAGGCGCGTCGTCTTGAGGTCGTGCTTGATGCAACCGGGAAATAATAGGAACGCAACCTAGACGGCGCGAGCAGGCACAGACAGAAGGCGATCGTATCAATCGTTCCGACCGTCAGCTCGGGGGTTATATTATGGTTCGCCGTAGGACTACTCGAAGGGAAGGGCAGCTCAGGGTAGACGAACGGCGGCTCTGGAGAAGCGCAGGAAGGTCGGCAATTGGCGCAATCTTCCTGTTCAAAAACCGGAGGGATTGACTCTTTCGCGACCGTGGCGCCGGCGTGACTTCTACCTACGCTGGCAGGCGGCGCCGTGCATTCTCAAATGCGGCTCGATCGATCAGGCCCGTCCGCGATATGTCTTTGAGCGTTCATTGGGTCGGCTGGGTGAAATAAAGCGCTGCAAGTGGGACAAAAACATTGAAAAACATTGGAACAGATTTGAAAGCTGCGCGGTCCCACCGTTCCCTAACCAATTGATCTTGCGTGCTTTCCAAACATCCTCCGGGCCCACCATTGTCGTTATTTATCAATGGCTTATTGGACGGTTCGCCAACAGGTTCGCCAAGGAGCGGCCTGCGCGCCACCAGCCGCACGACTCGGTCCATGCCCTGGACGGCCAGACGAACCTGCGATGCCTCACGCGAATACAGCTCGGCATGGTCGATGTCGTCGTGGCCCAGCACATCCATTAGCTGCCTGGTTGAGGCCTCCGCTTCCGCCAGATAAACGCCCAGCGATTTGCGTAGTCCGTGTAGTGTCAGGCCCTTCGGCAAACCGGCAAGCTTGCACCAGTGCGCCATCATCCCGGTCAGTGACTTCGCGGAGAATGGCCCGCCATAGGCCGTTATCAAGACAGTCTCGCCGCGCTTGTCAGCCGCATCGAGGATCTCGGAAAGCATGGGCGTTATTGGCACAAAAAGTCGCTTTCCGCCGGTCCTTCCTTTGTTCTTGGTTTGAATGATGTCGAATCCGTCGAACTCGCGCTCGATGCCGTCGATGAACACATGGCGAGTGACTCTCTGGTCCCATCGCAAGCCGGCGACATCACCACGACGGTTGCCAAGCCAGAGAGCGAGTCCGTAGCAGGTGCGTGCAGCAGTGCCGAGCGGCCAACGCTGCTCAAATTGCTGCATCGCTTCGCGTGGCCATGCTTTCCAGCCGGTGTAGGCAGGCCGCCATTCGATTGCCGCTGTGGGATCTATCTCGATCCAGTCTTGCAGTAATCCGACATAAATCAACTTTCGAATCGCCACCAACAGATGCTTGGCCTTGTGGGGGGTGGCGATATAGCGGCCGAGAAGCTCTTCGACATGGGCTCGTCTGAGATGCTTGATCGGGACGTCGTGCCAAGTGAGTGGATTGTCGCCGACGACCCGCAGCTTGAGAAACTCTTGGACTAGTCGTGTGTTCTTTCGCTTGCTGGCCTCGTCAAGCGCCAACCACTTCACGGAGACTTTCAGCCTTTGAAATGCGGCGCCAAACGTGCCTGGCAGTGCCGCACCAGGCATCTTGACGACTGGCGCTTTGTTGATCTTTCGGCCTTCGACAGCGGCCTGATAAGCCTCCTCGAATCCGGGCTGATCAGGTGCAGGCAGACTGACCACGCGCTCCTTTGTTCGATAGCGCCAGCGAAGCTTGCCGTGGCGATCGGTGTAGGAGGAGAGGCCGGGATATTTGTCCGTCATTGCTGGAATGAGTCTATTCCCTTCGGTGATTCCCCTGCAACAGGAAGTCGACGATATTCTCGTCATCGTCGCCGGGCAGGTCGGCAAACGCAGCCTCAAGTTTGATACGATCCCAAATCACGCGACCGTCGACCTTTTTGGGCTTCGGCATCCGACGGTCAGCAACCATCTGGTCGAACTTGGTGATGCCAACACCAACATACCGGGCAGCTTCTTCGCGTGAGAGACCGCGCGGAGGGTAGGAGAGTGGATCGCTCTTCACAGCTTCACCCCAGCATCACTTTCATCGGTATGCTCTCGTCGAACTCCGAACCAGCCCAAACATCGGACTAATCGTCGCCCTGACCATCATGCGTCAGCTCTCGAGAGCTTTTTTCAAAGGACTGGATCTGACTTCCGGGGTTTCAACTACCTCGGCGAATGGCATTCCCATCCGAGCTTTCCAGTCCGGCCAAGCCGGGAGGACATGATGTCCATGCAGAGCCTAGTCAACGGCGAGCGTGACATCGACTTCTCTGCTCTGGTCATCGTCAGACTGCGTTGTTTTCTTCTGCTCGATACCGCAGCCTACATGTTTGTCCGACATAGCACCCCATCCCAAGTCGCGCTTACAACGTGAGAGAAGGGGAGTGAGGAAGTCTTGTCGCTCAGGGATCGGAGATGTCCGCGAGACGTGACTATGCCTGACATTCTCGTTTCTGCCGAGCGCCGGCGCGTCGACCCGGCGGTGCGGCGCGCTGCTCCAATCAGGCATCGGCGTCGCTCGCCTTCCAGACCTGTGGTGGCGGCGGAAGATGGAGCGGGCGCATGTCACCGATCTCAGTGATCAGTTACTGAACGCCATTGGTCTCACCGCGAGGACGTGGAGCGCGAAGCCAGGCAGCCTTTTCTGGTTAAATCGGTCCGCAAACGGACATATGCCAAAGCCTGCAAGAGGCCAAAAGACAGCGTTCCCATTTTCTGGCTAAACGCGGCAGTACGACGGTCAAGACAAACTAAACTATCGCATGGTCGCTCGCCAGCAGGATACCGTCGAGGTTAGCCCGTCCTATTCATGAGCCTTGTGCTTCGAGCGCCGCTGAGCGTTCGGTCATGCAGGTGTGAGGCGTCTTTTTCACCGCAGCTGGGACTGGACTTTGGAACGCGCTGGAGGGTCAGGGTTTGGGTTTGGGCGGGGCCTTGATGCCCCGGCGCTCATGGTGCTGCGGGCTGCAGCGTGCGAGCGATTTGTCGGAACAGGCTGGCCTCGGGACAGGCGGCGGCGAAGGCCAGGCGGATGCGCGAGACGGTTTCGATGACGCGGGCGCCGAGCTTGAGGAGCCTGAGCCGCAGCGTGGCGAACTCGGCGTTGCTGAGATGATCGGTTTTGGGCACCGCCTCGCGCAGGGTGAGCATCAGCCAGTATGCGGCGGTGTGCAGGACGAGGCGCACCTGGTTGGCAATCGGTGAGCGGCAGCTGGTGCGGTCGGAGGCAAGCTGGCTCTTGTGCATCTTGATCAGGTTTTCGGCCTGGCCACGGGCGCAGTAGATCACGTCGTAGACATGCGCGGCGGAGCCTTTGTCGAGATTGGTGACGACGAAGCGGGTGTCGAGGCCGCGGGTGGTTGCCTCGATGCGGGCGCAGACGCGACGTTGCGTCTTCCAGGATTTCGCCTTGTATCGGATCTCGGCATAACCGCGCAGCACCGGCTTTTGCTCGAGCGCGCGGCGGGTGCGGATGTCGTCGGCGGCTTCATCGACGAGACGCTGGAGAACCTTGTTGCCGGGCAATCCGAAGAGGTAGTCGAGCGCATTGTTCTCGCACCAGGCCATGACCTCGGCCCGGCCATAGTGGCCGTCGCCGCGCACCAGGATGCGGGTGGCCGGCCAGCGGGCGCGGATGCGCCGGACAAGCCGGCGCAGATGGCCGCGGATCTCCTTGCCCGTCGGGGTCTTGCCAGGACGCAGGATCATGGCGACCGGACGTCCGGTCGCGGCGTCGTAGATGTGGATCGGCAGGAAGCAGCGCTCGTCGTAATGGGCGTTGAAGAGCGAGAGCTGCTGATGGCCGTGAACGACATCAACCGTGTCGTCGATGTCGAGCGTCACGCTTTTGGGCGGCGCGGCATAGCTCGACAGCCACAGATCGACCAGCACCCAGCCGAGCCGGATGACGGTGCGCAGGTCGGGCAGGTTCTCCAGGCGCGAGCAGGTCGGCTGCGAGCACAGATCAATCCCGCTGTCGGGCAGCCGCCCGCAGGCGAGCTTGAAGGCCGGATCCGTGCGCAACCGGTCGAGGTCGTTGGCATCCTCGTAGCCGCATGCGATCGCAAAGATGCGGGCGCGCAGAATGTCGGCCATGGCGTGCGTTACCCGCTGTGGGTCGCGCGGATCGTGGATCGCAGCGGCCAGCCTGTCGGCCAGTTGCAGGCGTCGCTCGGCCGCGGCCAAAAGCATGACGCCACCATCCGAGGTGATGCGTCCGCCGTCAAACGCAGCTGTGATCTTCTTGCGTCCAACGGCTGGAAATGAGAGCGGCAGCAACGTATCATCGGTCATGGCGGGTGTGGCTCGCGAGATGTGGTGGCAGGGCTGGCTTAGACAACCGAATCCTACGCCAAATCAATCGCTTACGCTACATCCGCCAACCTCTCAGACGCTCCGTCGTGCATAAGACGGGTTAGTTCACTAGCCGCTCAAAAAGAGGCTGCCACCCCGGCGTCCCGATCCTCGACCTGGAGTGTAGGATAGGAAGGGTGTTGTTCGGCACGGTCATAGGCAAAACTAAGAGGAGCCCTCGGCCACCGTAGCCGAGCGGGTTGTTGGGATAGATCGTCGTGCCGATATCCTCAGCGAGCGCTTTCGCTCGGTCACGGTCGCCGACTGTACCGAATACGCCTGTCTCCCCAGCGAACGCGAACGCGTCCTCGGTCAGGATCTCGCCAGCCCGGAAGTCGATCCGATCATACGCAAGCGCTGAAATTGCTGTGCGCACGCTATCTATGCCTTGCTCAGTAGCGAAAAGGGAATGGACGACAATCAGAGGCTGCGTTTCCGCGAGAAGCGTGACGTGCGCCTGAACGAATTCGGTCACGTTTCTCGCGAGCGATCGCCCGGTGGCAACGACATCATCGATGATCACAATCGCCTTAGGGGGCGCGGCAGCCTTTAGGCTGAATTCTCGAAAAGCCTTCTCGAACGAGGAGGGGGGGTAGAATGGCCGTTCTTGCGATTTTGTTCTCCTCCGCAAAGTCGGAGGCGTAGCGTTGGCCGCTTTTGCCCTCCCCGTCGACATAGGTGACGACTACGTCCTCCCGCCGATCAGTAAGCTTCTTGCGGGTGGGCACCCCGAGTTGCTCACGGAGAACCTGTCCCGCAGTCCGCAGGCGCTGCAGATTTTCCTCCACGCTAACGACCCGAACCGCCTTGAGCAGCGTGAAGAGCAGCCGCTGTTCACGGTTGGTTTGACGTTGCGACAGCCAGGCTCTGACACGTTCCGGACCAACGAGTGTTCCGCGGTATGGCGGCCAACCACTCGTCAGGCTCACGATCTCTTCGGGCAGGACCTGCGCGTCGTCCTCGAGCTGTTGGTCGATGCTCGCCAGTTCCTCTCCAAGACGATCGTTGGCGACACGGCTCAGACCCACGCCCATTAGCCAAAGACGGAAAATGGGCAGCTTTAAATCGTACACGCCCCCCATCTCGCTTAGGACGTCTCGCGCGACCATGTCGCCGAGCAGTGACCCAAGCTCAGCCTTCGTGAGTTGTGTGGCCCCACGCTGGCTCCAGATGCTTTCCAGTGTTGGCTCTTCCCCCGCGCGAAGGCATCGCGCAATAGCGGCGAGCGTACGACGGCGCTTCAGCGCAACGACCTCGCGCTCCTCCATCGGGCTGTAAATCCCGTCCTGCCAGAGATGTGCAAATTGGTTGCTCTCGAACGTCGATATACGCGCGTTGATCGCTGCTCGGACCTCCTCGGCGGTAATGTCTGCATCCCGCTCACTGACGGCGCGTGTCATCACCTCTTTGCAGACAGCTTTCGCGAAGTATGGATTGCCGCTGCTATAGTTGAAAACTTCCGAGATGGCATCCAAATGCCATTCCAGTACTCCCTCCGAGGGTTGCCGGACAAGTCTCTCGAAGTCTTCCCATTCAGCCGCACGCGAAAAATAGGTTAGGTTCACCCGCGAGAAGCGGTTCAGCTTCTGTCCCTGACGGTCCATCACGTATGGCATGTTCTCGCCGCCGACGAGGAGCAAGCAGATGTTCGGCGTGGCAGTGAGAGCCCGGATGTTGGCGAAAAACGTCTCGGCGAGGTTGCCCTGAAGGTAGAGATCTTGGGCGATGTCATCGAACTCGTCGAGGATGATGACGAACCGGCGCTCCTGGTCGAGCCCGTGGACATTCTGCGATAGTTTGACAAGCGGGGCCAGCGTGCCGTCATAGACGCCTGGCTCGAAGCCGCCGCTATCAGGCAAGGCACCAAGGATGAACCGCTCAACCTCGCTGCCGAGGTTCTTAATTGTGGTGCGGGAGTCCTCGGCTGCTATGTTTCCCCAGAGTATGTAAAGCTTGTGCAGTTTGCGGAATGGATCATTCCGCATCGCCTCGTCCGCGGCGGTCTGGGCTAGTGACGTCTTCCCCACCCGCTTTTGTCCATCGATGTAGGTCGGCTCCATTGGGGTTTGGAGGATGCGCGAAACTAGAGTGTGCACCTGCTCCCGACGTCCGATGAACCGCCCACCTTGTGCCGGTGCCTCGGCATATGGGTTGATGTATTTGTAACGGCGCCAATCAATATCCGCCCGCTGGGCCAGCACACGCACCTCGAGCAGATCTTCGCTCGGTTTAGAACTGCCCAGCTCGCCCCAGATGATGTGCAGATCGGCGGCGAAAGTATCGCAGGGCTCAACAACCATCACTTTGAAAGGTATCGAGAACTCGCCAGGCGCGACTGCGCCCAACCCTATCTGCTCGTCCTCGATCAACACATGTTCGCTCGAGCTGGTAATCTTCACGGTTACCCCCGTCGCGGTGCCCGGCCCTCGGTTGCGCATAGGCACTACGACCCTGAGCACGCGCTCGGCTTCGTGGAGAGGGTAGCGCTTTTGCAGCTCAACACCCGCTGTCGCCCGTTCGAGGGTGCACCGAAATTTAGCGCGGACCCCTGCCAGCAAGTCCTCAATCGTTTGGGCCGCATGATCTAAAAATGGAACGAGATGGTCCGAAGTTAGGAATGAGGGACGGTCGGCAGCCATCTGCCTGATCAATACGATCTCTCGCTGGCATGAATCGACATCCTCGCCAAGAGTCCCCTCCAAGCGTTGGATTCGTGCGACACGCGCGATTAGTGCGTCTACGGCTTCGGTGACCTCACCAAT
>NZ_JAAKZF010000049.1 GCF_011045125.1 Allomesorhizobium camelthorni
AGACATCGCCGGCGAGTTCGTGAGTGAACTCCTCGAAATTGGTCCAGCCGTCCCCGTCCTTGTCGGCCGCGCCGTCGTGAGGGTTGGCCGGATCCAGGCCGAAGCGTCGCTCCCATCCGTCTTCGATCCCGTCTCCATCGCTATCGGGATAAGCTTCTCCGCCCTCAAGATCGGGCCAGCCGCCAACTTCTTCCGGATCAGATTTGAGCAGCTTTCCCGACCTGTCGCGGACTTGCCTCACCAGGCGCTCATCGACGGAGTCGCGCTTCGGCTTCGTCGCGCCCGCATTCTGGAGCACCTCGAAATAGGCATTCTCCGGCGAAGTGGTACGGACAGTCGGCGCCACGAATGGTTCGGTTGTGACATAATGTCGAAACTTAGGAGGCAGGACCGCAGCTTCGGGCTGAAGACGGTCGGTGCGATAAGTTTCGTCGTAGTTGTCTCGAAGATAGACGGAAAATCCTTTTCCGCTTTCCTCCATGATGTAGACGAGACGATCGCTCGTCCTTTTCTTACCCGCAATCTTGTAGTTGCCGACGATGTTCGCGTTGATTTTCGCCCACTCGTCGCCAAGGGTGATTACGTATTGCCATAGGGGAGAAAAAAGGACGTTGTTCACAACATCGACGACCGCTCCCGGCTCGGCCATCTTGATCTGGGGGTTGCGGAACTGCCCATCCACAAAGAGGCTGTGATGCACGGTGATGTTTCCGCCCTTCGTGAAAAGCGCGTTCCGGGCCCGGTTTCTTTTGCCTGGTCCCCCGTTGAGAAGCGGCTCTCCGACCAAAGCCCACTGCAGCGTGAAGTTTGTGGCGTCTTCCGAGTCGATCGTTTCGTCGGATCCCCAACTAAAGGAGATATGATCCAACATCACATTGGTCGCGGCTTTCGTGTAGAGACCGAGCGCTCCCGAACAGCAGGCTTTGACTGCGTGGGGGCCGGGGCGAATCCGGAGATGACGGATAATCACGTCGTTCGTCTCGATGGAGATCGAGGGACGGATTTGTTCGTCGCTGTTTCGGATTGCGATGCCGCCCCCCGGCGCGGTTTCTCCGGCTATGGTGATGAAGGGGTTGCGGATGACCAATGCGGCATCGTCCAAGGTGATCGTGCCGGCGACGCGGAAGACACAATTTCGAGGGCCTTTAGCCTCAATGCACTCCCTCAAGGTGCCAGGTCCGGATTCTTCTGTGCTGGTCACGTAAAAGACACGCCCACCCCTGCCGCCAACGGCTGCGGCGCCGAACCCCTCAGCTGTAGGAAAAGCACGTTGGCGGCCATCAGGAAGCTTCGGCGACTTGTTGTCGCCCCCTGCGTCCTGCTGCCCGACGGCATCGATTCCGTCGGCGACCGAACGTGTGAAGCGGCTGGAAGCCGCCGAAACGCCTGCCTCCGTGATCGGCGACGCCAGCAGCGTGATTGAAGCGGCTAAACCGACACCGAGAAGATCTCGAAGCTTGAACATGGAAGGGTATGCTTTCCCTTGCTCTTCGACTCACATCCGACGGCTCGGAGATGGTACCCAGTTGACCAATCCGGAAAATAGAAGGCGCTGTTTTCACGCGCAAGACTGGCCATGAGGAGAAGGTGTTTAGGCCGTTTGTTCATAAGAACTACAGGACACCTTCGCTCTCGCCTCGACGGGGTCGATCGACATGTCCGGGGCGAGATCTCGCCGCTACTCCTCGTCTGGCATAGACGCGAAGCGCGCAAGAGTGAATACGGCATCAACGAAGCGCTGGCCGTCGATCCATTTGCCGTCGACCCAGCGCCCCTCGGCATCCTGGCTTTCGATTAACTGCTGCACCTTCAGCTCGATCTCGTCGCGACTGAGTTCGTCGGCCGAACTGACCCAGAAATCCGGACCCGGCGCGACTTCCTCAGGATTCTCAAGCCTCATGCGGTCGAGAAGCGTTTGAATGTTGAACGTGCCCTTCATTCCATAGTGGCTCAGCAAGTCCCGATCTTCGTAGGTCACCTTGTAGTTGTTATCGACGTAAAGTGGTCGGTCGGTGTTGAGCTCGTAAAACCGGGCCCATGTCCCATCTGGCAGCCGCGAACTTTTCAGCCACTCCGCCGCGGAAGTCGCAGTTTCCAGATATTGCGCCTTGTTGGTCTCCTCATACAGTTCGAGCAGGTATTCGATGCTGCCGGCGGTTTCGCTGGAAGCGAGGCTTGGCGGCTCGAACTTCCGACCCCAGACCGGTTGTAGTGTGCGGTCATATACTTGTGCCCAGCCTTGCTGAGGCCGAGGCAACTGGGCCGCAACAAGAAAGTCGCCGATCCTCATCGCGGTCCGCAAATACTGGGGCCGATGGTACGCTTGATAGGCATTGAGGAAAAGCCGGCCCGTATCTCGCTGAAGATGGTCATTGACCACGAAATAAGGCGGCGCGTCCGGTTTCACCCAATCACGAGGCCAATCCGGAGGTATGCTCGCGCGTGTCGCCGTCTTCTTGTCGGCGCCAGGAGCCTTGTCGGAGAAGGAAAACGGAAACGCACCGTTGCCATACTGTACCTTCATCAGTCGGCTCAGAGCGAATTCGATGCTCTCGCGGACCTCAGGATCGCTCGCCGTGCTCGCCTTGTCGAACCACATGAGGAAATTGAGCACGCTTTGGGTATTGTTGTCGTCAAGCTGAGTCTTGTTGGAAGGTGGGTTGCCCTTCTTTTCCTCACATGAATTGCCCTTGGCTCCGCCCGAGCGGTAGCACCACTCCGTCATCTTTCCCGGATCCGTCTCGACGGATTTGAACCAGCCGCCTGAAGCAAGCTGTGTCCGGAGAAGCGCCCTCGCAACCGTATGAGCGGCGTCAAGCCACTGCTTGTCGCCGTTCACCTCATAGATACGCAAAAAGGCAGCCCCGACCGCGGGCGTTCCTGGCGGCTGAACCCATCCTACGCTACCGCCGACCGTGCCTCCTTCACCTCGCCTCACGTTGCCGTCGACTGAATATTGCCAGACGTAGGTCCCGTCGATTCCGAGATGGTTTCTGAAATAGGAGCCCGCGCGTTCCATGGCGGCGATGGGCTGATCGGCGGAAGCCTTATCCGCCGCTTGAGCAAAGCCGCCTGCGAGCAAAACGGCCAAGCCAGCGAGGATGGGTTTGAGCATTTCTCTCGTCCTTCGCAGCGGATCAAGCTGCCGCCTGGTAACCTCGGGGCTTGGCGCTTGTTGGCATGGCAAGCGACGGCGGCTTCGCCGATTGCCTCCGGTAGCTCGGCAGTATCTGAGCGAGAAGCTCGACCAGCCCGTCCAGATCACCAGACTTCGCGTGGCGGCGCAATTGGACGAAGGCTCGCTGCAGTCGGGAAAGCGGTACGGGATGAGGGATCGCGCCGAGAACACCTGGCACTGGCGAGTTCACACGCCGCTCGTCGTCGTCGAACAGTTCCTCGAACAGCTTCTCGCCGGGCCGGCAGCCGACTATGTCGATCTTGATGTCCTCGTCAGGCACATAGCCCGCGAGTTTGATCATACGACGGGCCATGTCGATGATCTTGATCGGCTCGCCCATGTCGAGAACGAAGATTTCGCCCTGGCCAACCTGCTTTTCGAGTCCGTAAGCCGATGCCTGAAGCGTGAGTTCGACTGCCTCGCGAATCGTCATGAAGAAGCGTGTCATCTCGGGATGGGTTACGGTCAACGGACCACCGCGGGCGAGTTGGCGCTTGAAAAGGGGGATCAGCGATCCGCTCGATCCCAGTACATTGCCGAAACGCACAGTCATGAAGCGGACGGGGTTTTCGGCGGAAGCGGACACGAGATCGAGTGCTTGGCAATACAGTTCCGCCAAACGCTTGGTTGCGCCCATGATGCTCGTTGCGTTCACCGCTTTGTCCGTGGAGATTTGGACCATCGCCTTCGCTCCGCACCGGCGCGTCGCGTCGGCAACGTTCATCGTGCCAAGAACATTGGTCAACACACCTTCGCACGGGTTGAGTTCGACCATCGGCACGTGCTTGAGCGCCGCGGCGTGGAACACGAGCTCGGGACGGTGCCGGTCGAAGATCTCCAACAGCCGTGCCGCATCGCGCACATCGCAGAGATAGGCCTTGCGCGCGAGGTTGGGAAATTTCTCGCCCAACTCCAGATCGATGGCGTAGATATTGTACTCGCAGTGGTCTATCGCCACCAGCTCGGAGGGGCCGAGAGCTGCCAGTTGCAGACTTAATTCGCTGCCGATTGAGCCGCCTGCCCCGGTTACGAGGACTCGGCGACACTCGATCATCCGCCGAAGAGCGTCGCGGTCGAGAGCAGCCTGCGGCCTCTCCAGGAGGTCCGTTAACTCAATGGGGCGGAGTTCGAACCGACTCTCCGACTTGGGATTGCGCAGTTCCAGAACAGGCGCGGGTCGCGAGATGGCCATACCCAAGCGGTCGGCGCAGTTAATCAGTTCCTCGAAGCCCGACTCCGCAAAGCCTGAGGCACCCTCCGTGAGGATCAGATGGCGCGGCCTGGCCCCCCTATAGTCCAGGTCCCTAACCACGGCCTCGAAGTCGCCGATACTGCCAAGAACCGGCACTCCCCTGAGATAGAAGCCTTCCGGCGCGGTTCCGTTGTCGAGAATGCCGACCGGCCAGTAGCGGGCCGTGGGATCGCGTTGCAGCGCGCAGAGGTAAAGGTCAGCCGCGTCACCGGTGCCTATCAGCAGCACGGGAAGCTTGTCTCCCTGTTCCTCCGGCGTCGTGAGCAAGGGCGGCGCCAGGTGCAACATCGCGCGATACTGAGGGCGGAGCCGCAACGCAATCATAAGCGGCGCCAAGATCAAGGCTTGGATCACCATCACGGAGCGCGGCACAGAGAATAACCGTGCAACAAAAATACAGAACACAAAGACGAGCGAAGCGACGCAAACAACCCGGACGATGCCGAAAAGATCGGCCACCGAGGCATGGCGCCAATTGCGGCTATAGAGGGGGCTCAGCGGAAAAATTGCCGCGCAGACCAGAACAAATCCGGGCACCGTGAACAGCAGGAAACGGAAGCTTTCAGGCCCCGCGACCTGGCCGTCCAAACCTAACCGCACCATCGTAGCGAGAAGGACCGCCAGGGCCGACATCATGAGATCATCAAGAAAAAGATTCCTACTCTTGCTGACCGCTTTGACGCGGCCGATCAGGCGCCGGCGCAGATAGGCGTATACCTCCCCCCGCTGAAGGGCTGGCAGATCGCGCATGCAGTCGGGTCCGCTGAGCAGCCTCCCGAGCGCAATCGCCGCATAGAGGGGCACAGCGTGAAAGCCGAGCGAGGCACCCGTTCTCAAGGGCTGTTCGATCTGGCTCATCTCATCACCTCGGTTTAGGTCGTCACCGGCTCGCCGTAGCGCACGAGGTCGCACGCCGGCGGCGCCAAAGACCGTCGGTCTGGCAGCACAGCGTGCATGCCGCCAAGAATTACACTTCATTTTTCCAAATTTTGTCGGGCCAGCGCGAGGACCAGCCTTCATCCGTCTTCCTATTGAAGAAGGTTTTCCCGGATCAAAGCAATACCATCATTCAGCCTCTATTTTGCTAGTACCTAGGAATAGTTTGCAGCATGAGCTAGACCATCTAAAGGGGTAGGATGGAGCCAATACGACAGGTCTCGTTTCAGCATCTTTTCTAGTCGACCGACATCGTCCGCGTAGAAGTCGATTAGTTGCGAGCGCACGTCCTGAGTGAGTGGCGGGTATGAGATCTCGCGAGCGAGCCCGCTCCAAAAAGCGGCAAAAACCGGGTTGGCGCGGAACGGGCGCAGGAGTGGCTTCAAGGGCTTGATCGCCTTACGCAGGCGTGGGCCGATCATTGGCTCGCTGCGGTCCTTGACCTTCTTTGCGACGACCGCCTGCGGCGCATCCGCATGAAGACCCAGGAACTCCCGAACCTGTTTGATCTGGACATCGGGGTGGGCGATCATGTCTTCGAACAGGAGTACGAGCATCTGGCTTTCGGGAAAACGCTCGCGATACTGCTGCAATTGCTCGTAGTAGCATCCGCCGACGAGAAAACGGTTTTTGACGTTCCCCCGGGAACTGAGATGGGCGCGGATGTCCCCGCCGACTTCACCACGGCGGTAGAGCATGCAGTAGTCGGAGTAGGCGCGCTCGACCGGGTTGCGGAGTTGCACAATCAGTTTGGCGTGTGGGAGCAGCATCTTCACCCGCTCCGCCGCGGCTGGAGTGTCGAGGTACGAGTTCGATTTTTCGCCGACGACCCTCTTGCCTTCCGTTCTGGGGAACTGGTCGAAATACCAGTCGTGGCCTCGATCATAGAAGCGGCTGAAATAGTGCAGTTCGGGATCGGGCATGGAAATCGCCGGATCTGCTTGTAGCGTCTGTTGAAGCCATGTGGTCGCGCTCTTGGCGGCGCCGATGATGAGAAAGTTGACGTCTGTCGCCTGCATGAACATTGACCTCCCTCAATATGCTTCCCCAGGCATGCGTTCGGATAGTTTTGCGTCTACGCGAGTTCTGAAGCGCTGCCGGAGAGCCCTGTCGTATACCCTCTCGACCTGTTCGGCGTGATGCGCGGAGCTAAATGCAGAGTGGACGTGAACCGCTGCCGTTCGGCTGATGCGCATCCAGGTTCCCGGATCGGCCAAGAGCCGCGCGATCGGCTCGACGAAGGCTTCGGCATTTTCAGGCTCGACCAGAATGCCAGTATGGTCATTCTGGATCGCCTCCGGATTGCCGCCGTGGCGCGTCGCCACCACAGGCGTGCCCAGAAACATCGCTTCGATCAATGTCCGGCCGAAAGGTTCCCCCATCGCAGGAACCAGAAGAATATCGGTTGCCGCCAGATAAGGCTCGATGGGACTGCGAAACCCCATGAAGCGGACCGTTTCGCCCAAGCCCAGCGACGCGGCTCGAGCCCTCATCGCTGGCTCTAGATCGATGCGTCCCGCCGGCGAGACGCCGAACACACAGCCCACAGCTGGAATATCTGGGTGCTGGTTACGGAAGCGGGCGAGGATTTCAAGGAAAAGGAACGGGCGTTTTCGTTCGACAAGATTAGCGACGAAACTCAGCACAGGGGTCCCGGGGGCGACGCCAAGGAGTGCTGCCAGCTCGGCCTTCGCCTTTTCGCGGTCAGGGATTACTGCAGGCTTATCGAATGGGCTGTGGATCACGCTGAGCCGGCTTTCGAGCGACCTTATGGGCCGACGCGGACGGGCGAAGCGCGATACTGTGATCATTTGGTCGGCGATCAGCGGCGCCAGCCAGTTGGCGCCCATCGCATCGGGATCACCACGGTGGTGCCATACCACCCTGGCGCCCGCCAGCCGCGCGGCAACGCCCCAATTCACATGCGTTTTAGCATCGTTGGTGTGCACGATTTCGAAACGCCCTTCCCGAATGAAGCGGCGAATATTGGGAAGGGTACGCGTGATAAAGGCGCCGAGGCTTAGCGCACGCCTCCGGCCCGGCAGGAGGATTTCGCCGGCGTCGAAACTGACGAACGGCTGACCCTGCTCCCTCAGAAAGGCCGCGAGCGGGCCGCCGGAGTCCTGAAGTACGACAACAGGCCTGATCCGGCGGGGATCCAGATTTTGGATGAGTTTCAACGCCGAAATGTGACTTCCACCCAGCTGTCCTCCCGTGAAAGGAAAACAAACTCGAGGCGGGTCTATTGGAACCGGCTCTGTCATTGCTTCGAACCGGCTTCGTCCGAGAGATATCCGGCATTGCTGAGAAAGCCAACCACTCTCTCCGCAGCTTCCTCCGCGGTCATTTCGGCCGTGATCTTGATGTCCGGGCTTTCCGGCTCCTCATAGGGACTATGAATGCCTGTGAAGTTTTGGATGAGGCCCTGCCTGGCGCGTTTGTAAAGGCCTTTCGGATCTCGGCTTTCAGCGATTGCAAGCGGCGTGCTGACATGAACTTCGACGAATTCCCCGGGCTCGAGCGACTCACGCACCGCTGTGCGCTCGGCACGAAACGGCGAAATCAGGCAAGCGATCACGATCAGGCCCGCGTCCACCATGAGCTTGGCCGCTTCGCCGGTGCGGCGGACATTTTCCACGCGGTCGGCGTCGGTGAAGCCCAGATCCTTGTTGAGCCCGTGGCGAAGATTGTCACCATCGAGCATGTATGTGTGGTGGCCCAAGGCTGCGAGCCGCCGCTCAACCACGTTGGCAATGGTCGACTTGCCTGCGCCTGACAGGCCTGTGAACCAGAGGACTGCTGGCTTTTGGCCTTTCATGCTTGCGCGCTGCTTCTTGCTTACTTCGAGCGCCTGCCAGTGAATGTTGGCTGCTCGCCTCAAGCCGTGCTCTATTACGCCAGCGCCCACCGTTTGGTTTGTCACCCGGTCAATCAAGATGAATGCACCGCCCGTGCGGCTTAAGCCGTAGGGCTCAAAAGCAACCGGCTGCTGGGTTGCCATATTGACCAAGCCAATCTCGTTCAGCGCCAGCGTTTTGGCTGCAAGTTTGCTGAAGCTGTCGACGTCGATCCTGTGCTTGATGTCCGTAACGCTCGCACCTACCGTGCGGGCGGCGATCTTGATCAGGTAGACACGGCTTGGAATCAGCGGCTCGTCATTCATCCATATCAGGTGGGCCGTGAACTGGTCGGCAACTTCGGGTCGATTGTCGGCCGCGGCCAGCACATCGCCGCGCGAGACATCGATCTCGTCGGCAAGCGTCAAAGTCACCGCTTCACCCGCGACCGCGCACGGCAGTTCACCGTCTGCAGTAACAACCGCCTTGACTGTCGAAGTGCGGCCCGAGCCCGCCACGACAATCGGGTCCCCCGGCTTTACTGTGCCGCTTGAGATCGTGCCCGAAAAACCACGGAAATCCATGTTAGGTCGATTGACCCATTGCACCGGCATGCGGAACGGACGAATGGCGGGACCGCGAGTAACATCGACAGTCTCCAGATGCTCAATCAGAGCCGGGCCGCGATACCAGTGCATGGCTTCGCCCCGGGCCGCAACGTTTTCGCCTAAACGCGCGGAGATCGGAATCGGGATGAGACTCTCGAAACCCAGCTCGGCCGAAAACGCGCGGTACTCTTCGACGATGCGGTCGAAAATTGCTTGGGAATAGCCGATCAGGTCCATTTTGTTGACGGCAAGCACCACATGTCGGATGCCAAGCAGCGACACGATGAAGGAATGCCGGCGGGTCTGATTGAGTACGCCTTTACGCGCGTCGATCAGGACAACAGCGAGGTCCGCGTTGGATGCGCCGGTGGCCATGTTGCGCGTATATTGTTCATGTCCCGGCGTATCGGCGACGATGAACTTGCGCTTGTCTGTGGAAAAGAACCGATACGCAACATCGATAGTGATTTTCTGCTCGCGCTCGGCTTCAAGTCCGTCCACCAAAAGGGCAAAGTCGATACTTTTTCCGTTTGTGCCGTGGCGGCGCGATACATCCTCGAGATCGGCGAGTTGATCCGCCATCAGGAGTTGGGTGTCGTAGAGGAGCCGGCCAATCAGCGTCGACTTGCCGTCGTCAACCGAACCGCAGGTCAGGAAACACAGCAGATCTTTATGCCGGGGCGCAGATATATCGGCGAGCGACGCGAGCTTCGCAGCGTTTTGGGAGCTCTCGAGGTGTTCCTTTCGGGCCCGCTCGTGATGCGCCTCCTGGCGCAGTGCTTGCACTTCTTCCAGCATCAGAAATAGCCCTCGCGCTTCTTCTTTTCCATCGAGCCCGCCTCGTCGTGATCTATCAGCCGCCCCGATCGCTCGGACGTGCGGGCGAGCGCCATCTCCCTCACTATGGCTGGCAGGTCGGCCGCACTCGACTCCACTGCCGCCGTCAGCGGATAACAGCCCAGCGTCCGGAACCGGACGGTGCGCATCTCCGGCATCTCGCCCGGATCGAGCGGCAGGCGATCGTCGTCGACCACGATCCACCGACCGTTGCGGCGCACGACGGGTCGGGGAGCAGCGAAGTAGAGCGAGGGGATCGGGATCTGCTCCTCCTCTATGTATTGCCAGATGTCGAGTTCGGTCCAATTGGACAGCGGAAAGACACGGATCGACTCGGATTTCTTGATCCGCGTGTTGTAAAGGTTCCAGAGTTCGGGACGCTGGTTCTTCGGATCCCAGCCGTGGTTCTCGGTCCGGAAGGAGAAGACACGCTCTTTCGCGCGGCTCTTCTCTTCGTCGCGCCGCGCACCACCAAAGGCAGCATCGAAGCGGCCCGCAGTAAGGGCTTGTTTGAGCGCGTCCGTCTTCATGATGTTGGTGTAGGTGGAGGAGCCGTGGGTGAAGGGCGTGATGCCTGCGCGAAGCCCCTCCTGATTGGTGTGGACGATCAACTCCATCCCCGCCTCGCGCGCGGCAGCGTCGCGAAAGCTGATCATCTCGCGAAACTTCCAGGTCGTATCGATGTGGAGCAATGGGAAGGGTGGGCGCGATGGATAAAAAGCCTTGCGCGCCAGATGCAGCATTACAGCCGAGTCCTTGCCGATAGAGTAAAGCATCACGGGAGAACTGAACTCGGCCGCCACCTCGCGCATGATGAAAATTGCCTCGGACTCGAGACGGCGGAGATGGGAAAGCCCTCTCCGATGAGCATTCACCGCGTCCAATCGGATCAAAGGAGCGTCACCGGCCGGGTGATGCCCCGGAGGACGAACGGAGGAAAAGTTGCCTGCAGCGTTTGACAGCATCTAGATCCCCTTTGAAACGGCAAGGTCGCAAGCAAGCGCCGAGGCCGATCCCTCACGCGAGAGTCCGGCTGCCTTGATCGTCTGACGAAACAAAATGCTGAGTCCGACCACCCAAATGATGCCCAGCACGATATGGGCGATACTGCCTCCCATCGGGCCGATCTCAGGGATCAGAAGAACCGCAGTCACATGGAACGCCATTGTCGCGACAATCACGATGCGGAGCACCTCCCGCTGGCGGCCCATGCCGAGCAGCGCGGCCCGCGCCGCCGATCCGGAAATCACCAGCGCGACAGCCACCATCTGCACCACCGCCAGATTGGCCGCGCCAATAAACTCCCGGCCGGCCGTCCAAACTATCAGGGGGTCGATCATCACGAAGAGAATAAGGATTGCGGCGATGCCGAAGGCGAGGAGAACCAGCTCGGTATGCAGCACCACACGCTTTAGTTCATCGATGCGACCACTCGCCCAGATGCGGACGACATCGGGATAAAGCACTGCCTGAGCCTGCACGCCAACTTGTTGGCCAAATCGACCGAAGCGCTTTGCGATATGATACAGGCCGGCGGCCGCAGGGTCCGCAAGCGCCCCCACCAGCAGCGTATCGACCTCCTGCGTGCTCATCCGCAGCGTGAGCGAAAGGTTGGATGACCAGGCGAAATTCCATAACCCCGGAAAGCGGGCGGTGACCCCTTTCATCGGAGCCCGGAGAACTCCGCGCACGCCCTGCTGGCGCAGCGTCCGGATCGCAAGGATGAACCTCGTCGCCGACCCGAGGATCTGGGTGACGCCCCAAACCAGCGCGAAATAAATCAATCCCGCGCCCAGCATGAAGCCGATCCAACACAGCGCCACACGCAGCAAGGTGGTGACAAGCTGGCCATAGGCAAGGAGTCGGAATTTGCCGGCCATTCGCAGCACGGCGGTCGACATGCCCGAGATCTGGAAAAGCAGCACGGTCGAGTAAAGCATCAGCAGCCGCACGGTTTCCTCGGACCAGCCGAGAAACCATGCCGCTCCAAACACGAGAGTGAGCGCGACCACCCAGGCGCACAAGGCTGAGCCGATGTCGAGCAAGAGGCCGAACTTGAGAATCGCACGAAGATCGTCGCGCTGCTCCGGCTTCGTCAGGCTGGCGCCGTATTTGATGATGGGTTGCCACGACTGGAAACTCACTATGCGCTCAATCACGCGTGTGAACGTCAACACGAGGGCCAACTGTCCATACGACTCCAGGCCAAGGGCGCGGGCGGAAAGCGCGAAGGCGACCAGGCCCAACAGAGAGCCCAGAACGTTGCCAGTCAGGAGATGCGCAATGTTGGCCAGGCGCAATCGATGCCCGCCTTCATGCCGAAAGGCTTGGCCCACGCTTTGGATAGCCTGTTTTATACTGCCCGACTTCACCGCAAACCCGTATCTGACAGCATTGTTTCCAACCGCCATGGCATGAGATCGAACCGCGATGTTGGGCGGTTGGGGATGCCCCGGCAATCCGCTTGTTCGGGTCCCAGCGGCACCAATAAGGCTGATGTGTCAGTACGGCGCCTTGCCGGCGCTCGAAACAACTACCTCAATGGTGGTATTTGATTGGAGCTTAGCGGCAGGGGACGCCCTAGCCGTTGGCGCCCGAAATTTGCGGCCGCACGGATTCACCGGCGAACCCTGTCTGCAATCACAATTTTGAGCCGCGGAACACCCACTGGCGGGTGGAGTGATAATTCCAAAGGAAAACAACGGGTAAGGTTACGATTTTGGCCGCCACGGGCGGCATCGCCTTGGTCAACGCGATAAGCAGCAACGTGCTCAGAACCAGGCCGGAAGCTGTTGCCAGGACGAATTTGAGCGCTTGTGAGAGCGACGCGTCCTTACCAAAGGTCCAGCGGCGATTGAGAGCGTAGCTCAGCGCGATACCGCAAGAGTAGGAGGCGATATTCGCTGGCGCTGGTGGAACATCCGCGGCGCTCAGGGCAGAAAACAATGTGATGTCCAAAAGCGTTGTCACGAGGCCAACGCCTGCGAAGCGCACCATTTCGCCGAGGTCATGTGCGCCCCGCAAGGCGGCCAGCAGACGCTCCATCAGGTTTCCGCTAGTTCCGCGCGTCTGAACATCTCGGCGGCGGCGTGCTCCCGATTAACGATCTCCTCCACGATCGTGCCGGGCCGCTTTTTCGACTGCATGAAGATCCGGCCCACATACTCGCCCAGGATGCCAAGGAACATTGCATTCAACGTCATGGAAAGAAGCAGAAGTACGGTCGTGGTCGTGAACCCCCGCGGCCATTGCTGACCGAAGACGAAAAAGCCGATGATGTAGGAGAACAAAAGGATCAAAGTGACTGTACCGGCGACAAGGCTTGTCCAGGACGCAAGACGCAACGGAATGAGGGAGTGATTGAGCACTGCATCCACGCCGAGCATCAGCATGGCCCGCAGCGGAAACTTGCTTTCTCCGGCCACGCGGCTCTGCCGGTCATATTCGAAGCCGACCTGACGGAAACCCATTGCGCTGATAAGGCCCCGCAAATAAGGGGACGTGTCCTCCACCTTGCGAAGTTCAGTCAGGATGCAGCGGTCAACGAGGCGAAACTCGCCTGCGTTGATCGGCAGATCGTCATCACTGAGTGTATTCACGAGGCGGTAGAAGAGCCTTCGCAACAGCGCCGTCGTCCAGCGGTCGGTCAACGAGCGCCGCACACCGTACACCACCTGGTTGCCCTGTCCCCAGAGATCAAGCATTTGAGGGATGAGGGTCGGCGGATCCTGGAGGTCGCAGTCGATCTGGATGGAGCAGTCGCCGCTGGCTGCCTTATAGGCGGCCAAGAGCGAGCGCTGGTAACCCACATTGCGACTGAAGCGGATTACACAGACTCGAGGATCCGCCTGTGCGATGGTCTTCAGCAGTTCAAATGTCCGGTCTGTCGAATGATTGTCGGTGAAGATGATCTCGTAGTCATAGCCGGGCAATTGATCGAATACGTCGGTGATCGCGCGGTAGGCGCGCCTGACATTCGCCTCCTCGTTGAAGGCCGGCACCAGCACGGAGATCTTAGGCTGCTTGGGACTGAGCATCTCTCAAATCCTTTGTTCGGGCGCGGCGCCCTGAAGTCCGGTAATGGAAAGCGGCATGGCCGCGCATTCGAGTTGCTCGCGATACCACTGGACTGTCCGCGCGAGCCCATCGGGAAGAGAAATACTGGTCCGCCAGCCAAGGAGTCTGCCGGCCAGTTCAGGCGAGCAGCAAAGGTGAGGTGCACCGGAGGCCGGACTGGACTCGCTATATTTCACCAGGCTCGGATCGGCTTCGGTGAGGTCGACGATCAGTTTGGCGACTTTCCTCATCGAAGGGGCGACGCCACTCGATATATTGATTACGCCTGCTTTGCGCCCGACCACCGACGCTAGCCGCAGGAGGGCGGTTACGACATCGTCCACGAAGATGAAGTCGCGCCGGTCGTCGGGCCGCAGAACTACCGCTTCCTGCCCGGCAAGACATCTCGAGATAAGGAGCGGAACAAAGTAATCCTTTGACTGCGCAGGGCCGAAAACAAGGGCGAGGCGCGCCGTGATCGCCGGAAAAGGCAGGCGCGCCTGGATTCCCGAAACCAACTGCGTCGCAGCCACAAGCGCGGCCGAATATGCTGTCACGGGCTCTTCGCGCTGTTCTTCCCGGTGTGGCGGCGGCGCCGTTCCATATTCGGCCAGCGAGCCTGTTCTGATCACAACCGATGGCGGACGGCGGCTTTCGCCGAGCCTCCTCAAAAGCAGAATAAGATTGTCGAGATCCTCTCTGACGAACTCATGCACGTCTTCCAGCCCAGCATGCTCCCTTCGGCGAGGCGAGGCTGCCAAGTGAAAGACAATCTGGGGGCGAATGTCGGCCAGGCAGCGCCGCAACTCCGCGTCGTCCCGCAAGTCGAAACGGTGACGCTCCACTTGGCCGCCCAACTTCTCGAGCCGGCTGATGTCGGAACTCGGGCGTGCCACAATATGAACCTGATGGTTCGCAGCGAGAGCGGTGGCCGCCAAATGTGACCCTACAAAACCCGCGCCGCCTGTAATCAAGATGCGAGGCATGATGTCTTCCTCAGCGGCCGAGCAGGCCTCTTCGCCTCAGGCTCCAGCCGGAATTGGCGAAGTCCGGCCAGCGCCGAACGCATGGGTACGGCCCCTAACGGCCTGCTCGGCAAATTCCCGGAAGCTCTCATGGATGTAGGCGAGCCCATCGCTGGACAATCCGTGGTGACAGGCGAGAAGAATGCCGCCGCGCATCACGGCGTCCGCTTCTGGATAGCCGGCCGGCGAGGAACGGAACCGCACATTGGCCATTGCAGGCTGGCGCAGGATGTTGCCGGTGAAGACGGGACGGGTCTGAATGTCCCGCCGCTCTAGAAAAATCTGCATCTCGCGGCGGGTGAACGGCGCGTTTTCGCGCAGCGTTAGCGGGAAGGCGAGCCAGCCGGTTCGGGAAGCGGGCATCTGCCGGGGCAGAATGAACCAGTCCTCGTAGTTCTTGAAGAAGTCAAGTTGAGCGGCAAAGTTGCGCTCCCGCGCGAGGATGTTGGTCTGCAGCTTTTCAAGCTGCACAAGGCCGAACGCAGCGCCTATCTCGGAGGGTTCGACGTTGTAGCCGAGTTCCTCGAAGACGAATTTCGCGTCGTAGTCGAAACCGTCAAGCTCGACATTGAAGCGATTCTCGATCGACTCCGATTCAATGAACAGTGACGAAGTCCGCCCCCAGGAGCGCAAAAGCAAAGCTCGCCGAGCAAGAGCATCATCGTTGACGCAGATCATGCCGCCATTTCCAGCGGCGGTGATCACGTGAGAGCCGTAAAAGCTTGTGGTGCTGATATCGGAGCGAAGACCGGTGCTCGTGCCGCGCAATGTAGCGCCGAGGGTGTCGGCGCTGTCCTCTACGACCTTGAGGCCATGCTTGTCGGCAAGCGCACGGATGCGGTCCCAATCGGGAAGGTTGCCAATGAGCGACGGGATCATCATGGCTTGAGTTTTGGGTGATATGCTCTGCTCGATCTTGTCGACGTCGATGTTGTAGGTCCCTTCGGCAGCGTCGACGAAGACGGGCACAAGGCCGGCACGCACGATCGGCGCGACCGTCGTCGCGAATGTCAGCGCAGGCGTTATGATCTCGGCGCCCTTTGGAAGATTCAGAAGTTCGACAGCAAGGTAGTTCGCGGAAGAACCGGAGTTCACCATGATCCCGTGGCGCTTGCCGAAAAGCCCGGCGACCCGATCCTGCATGGCACGGACGCGGGAACCCATTTGGGTTGATGTGCGCATCGTGTCGACAACCGCGGCGATCTCTTCTTCACCGAAAACGGGCTGACCATAGTTCACACGCATGCCACAACCCTTATTCCTGACGTTGATGCCGGGCGGACCGGGCTGGAAGCGCTCCAGCCTTCGGCATACTCGGCGATCTGATTCTCGGTGAAGGTGCGGATCGCGCCTGGGCTCCTATGGAACTCGCGATACCAGGCAACCGTCTTTAAAATGGCTTCCTCGACCGTGAAGCGCGGCTTCCAGCCAAGCTCGACGAAGGCTTTCGTGCTGTCGAGCCGCAGAAGCGTCGATTCGGCCGGACCATTGCGGTCGGCTTCGATGACAAAGCCTGGACCCATTCCGCCGAAGCGTTCAGTAACCAGTTCGGCCAACGTCACGACGTCGACGGCCTCGTCCCGATCGCATCCGAAGTTCCAAGCGCCGGCAAAGCGCGAGCCGGTATCGAGAAGGCGGGCAGCGAGCATGAGATAGCCGCGCAAGGGTTCCAGGACGTGCAGCCAGGGTCTGACACTGTAAGGATTGCGCAGCCTCGCGGGCACCCCGCTCTCAAGCGCGCGGATGAGGTCGGGCACCAGCCTGTCTACGCTCCAGTCACCCCCGCCGATCACATTGCCCGCGCGGACGGTCGCAAGTTGCGGACCGTTTGGACTGGAGAAGAAGGAGGCCCGGTAGGCAGCCGCGACGAGTTCCGCGCAGCCCTTGGAGGAACTGTAAGGGTCGTGCCCGCCCATCGGGTCGTGCTCGCGATAACCCCATACCCACTCGTTATTTTCGTAGCATTTGTCGCTTGTGACTACGATGGCCGCCTTTAGCGATCGCATTGCGCGCGCCGCCTCAAGAACCGTCGCCGTGCCTATGACATTGGTCATATATGCAGTGAGCGGATCCTTGTAGCAGGTACGCACTATGGCCTGTGCGGCCAGGTGCACTACGAGATCAAACTCTTCGCCGGCAATGGCGGCGCGGAAGTTCTCGGCCGACCTGATGTCGCCCAGGCGGCTGTCTATAAGCTCCTCGAGTTGAACGGCGTTGCAGAAGGAATGCTGCACAGGAGGCAGTGATACGCCTACCACCTTGGCTCCCAGGCGGCGCAGCCACATGCAGAGCCATCCGCCCTTGAAGCCTGTGTGGCCCGTGACCAGAACGCGGCGGCCCGCAAGAGCCTCGCTGAGAGCGGCTTCATCCATGAACGCGCTCATGCACTCGGCCGTCTCCCGACAGGGCGATCTTGGGTACACGGCGCGCATATTCAGGCGCGAAGTCCAACCAGGGCGGCGTATCTGCGTCGCAGAGGGCGTGGAGATGGTCGCGGTCGCGTATTGTGTCCATCGGGTGCCAGAAGCCGTCATGCTTGAATGCAAATAGTTGGTCGTCCTTTGCAAGGTTTGAGAGCGGCGACATCTCAAGAGGCTCATTCATGCCGGGGATATAGTCCAGTACGCCCGGCTCGAAGACGAAGAAGCCCCCGTTGATCCAGGTTTCTCGCGTGGGCACTTTCTCCGTGAACTCGGCGACCCGATCGCCATCGAGTTTCAGCCCTCCGAAGCGGGCCGGCGGCTGCACGGCCGTGACGGTCGCCAAGCGGCCATGCGAGCGATGAAAAGCGAGCAGCGCTTCGAGGTCGATGTTTCCGAGGCCATCGGAATAAGTCACCATAAAAGTTTCGTCGCCGATCCAGTCGCGGAGTTGAAGGAGGCGGCCGCCTGTCATTGTCGAGATGCCCGTATCAACCACCGACACATTCCAGTCGAGCGGCCGCGTGGGCTTGAGGGTCATGAAGCCGCTTCCAAGCGCCACGGTAAAATCCGCGGTCGACAGGTGGAAGTTCTGAAAGAACGCCTTGATCGACATGCATTTGTAGCCGCCTGCCACCACGAAGTCGCGGAAGCCCCAATGGCTGTAGATATCCATCACATGCATGATGATTGGCTGCCCGCCGATTTCGACCATTGGCTTGGGTATGCGCGTTGTTTCCTCGGCCAATCGCGAACCAAGACCTCCAGCCAACAGGACCACTTTCATGATCGCCTCCGCTTTTCCTGCGAGTCGTTCAGACATTGTTACAAGCGACGCGCACCCATCACACTTCGCCCGTTCGGCTGATAGCGTCCCGATCCCCCAGCCAAAAGGATGAGTTTGGGGAGTTCTTCCCCTCGGTTACGAGTGAAAACAAGGTGGCTGGCGGTCAGCTTTTCGGAATGAGGCGCCGCGACCGGCGGGGAGCGAACGATCCCTGCCAGTTGGCGTCTTAGTAGTCTGAAGACATCAGCACCCTGGTCGGATCGGAGCGTGAGATGCATTATTTCGGCGGCGCAGCTGCGGATCACGCGGGGAAAATCGGAGAAACGGGATCACCGGCCGCCCGCGCGGAGCGGCGAATGCTTCACGCTGCTATTCCTGTTCCGGCGCTGCCGCTGGATCAGCGCCCGGGTAATCAGACCCGAACGCTGTGGTCACCACGTTCCATTCTCCAAAATGGCTTGGCCGGCCAAAAGATTAGGGTCAACTCCTTGCTGCTCGCAGCCGCAGCCGGCATCCTCTCGGTCTTTTTGCTGGCTGGCCTTTTCCTGCGTCTCATGAACTACGAGTTGCGCAAGGACGAGCAACTCTACGTTCCGCCAGCCCGCCTTCTCGACAATCAGAGCCTGTATCAAGACTTCTTCTACAACCATACGCCGGGCTCGGCATGGTGGTTCCATGGGGTCCGCCAGTTACTCGGGTCCGACTATCTTCTGTTCGACGGGCGGGTCGGCGTGCTTCTTGCTTGGCTTGTCTTCGCTGCCGCCATCGGCGCTTTCGCCTATGCGGCCACCCGCTCGGCGTGGATCGCCTGGAGCATCGCTGTTCTTTCCCTGGTCAACGAACTCTTCCTGACCCAGGCGGGCATGTCAGCCACCAACAATTTTCTGCCGCTGCCGTTCGCATTCATCGGATTCGGACTGTTCATCGTTGCGGTTACGTCCAAAACTCCGTTGCCATGGCTCGCCATGACGTCTGGCTTCTTCCTTTCACTCGCTGTCGTGTTCAAGCTTAGCGCGGTCGCGTTTATCCTGCCGGCAGCAATGGGTGCATTCTTGTTTCCCCGCCATTTCTGTATTCGCGAGCGCTTGTGGCGCGTCGCATTGCCGCTGGCCGGAGGCGGGCTGATCGGCGGGTTGCCCATACTCTACTTTCTCGTAACCGATCGTGCCCGCTTCTTGGCCCATGTCGTCGGCTATCATCTGGGGCCGCACGCGCAATACTTTCAGGATGGAAGGGCGCCGGACGAGGACGCCGTCACCACGCTCTCAGGAAAACTGGCGCTCGCGCACGAGCTTTGGCTTGGCGGCACCATTGCCGTCGGACTTGCCGCGCTTGCAATGGTGGTAGGCATTTGGGCCAGCGACGAGGGCAATCGCGAGCAGCCGCGCGCCGCGCAACGGGGCGTGGCGCTTCTCGTAGCCGGCGCTTTCTGCGTGAGCGCCGGCTTTAGTCTGATCCCGACACCGAGCTTTCCGCAATATTTCGCCCCTCCGCTGATTTTCCTGCCGCTTGGACTGATTGTGCTTGTCGCGGGGCTTTCGCCTGCAGGGCGCGAGCAAGCGAAGGTGGCGCTGATCGCCGCAAGTGTAATAGTCATTGCGGCGCAGGCGCCTCGGCTCCTGCAGCACGTTGGCAAAATCATGAGCCCAGAACGCTGGGCTGTCACCCGCGTCCATGCAAGCGGCGGCGACATTGCTCGGCAGCTGGCCGCAGCGAGGCTGACGGGCAAGGTGGCGACGCTCGCGCCGGTTTACCCGCTCGAGGGAGGAGTTCCAGTCTATCCCGAACTCGCGACCGGTCCATTCGCCTTCCGCACCGCCGATCGCACAGCTCCGGATCTGGCCAGCTTTTATCAGATGGTTTCCGCAGCGGGCGTGGCCGATCTGTTCGACGCAGATCCGCCCGCCGCTTTCCTGCTTGGCTTTGAGCCTGAACTCGAGAAGCCCCTGCTCGACTATGCAACTGCGCGCGGCTATCGGCCTGTGGCAGACTTCCAGATCCGGGATCGATACGGCACGGCGCAGCTTTACGTCAGACCTGCAGGTTGAGAAGCCGCTTTGGTAAAGTCCGCTCCGTCGCTATCGTCTGCTCAGCAGTTCGCCCAATGGTAGACGTTCGCCTCAATGCGTGACTGTACGATCGATGAGCCCATCCCATTGCGCGAATACCGAGGACTCGGAAAATCGCGCGGCAACGCGCGGCCCCATATTTTCAAGGCGCCGTTTGGTTTCAGGGTCGGTCGCCACGCGAACGAGGGCCGAGGCTAGCGCGTCGACATCGGCGGCCGGGACAAGTGGATAGCCCTCTTCATTACGGAAGATCTCGGACGGCCCCCAGGGACAGTCGAACGAAACCGTGGCCATTCCCGTCAAAAGCGCTTCTAGCAGCACGTTCGGGAAACCCTCGAAGCGTGAACTCAAAACGAAGATGCTACCAGCTTCCAGCCATTCCTGAGGAGTTCTGGTCGTGCCCGGCATGATGAGCCTGTCGGAAATGCCGAGCCTCTCCGCGAGACACTTCAGCGCAGGGCGCTCGGGGCCGTCGCCGAATATCGTCAGGGACGCTGAAGGCAGTTTGTCGGCGGCGCGTGCAAAGGCTTCCAGAAGGAGGTCGAAGCCTTTCTGTCTTTCCAGCCGGCCCACCGCCACGAATTTAGGGTGTTCCCTCTGCGTCCGGCCGTTGACAGGCGTGGGAGTAACGGGGTTGGGGATCACCACAGCGCGGCGCTTCAAACGGTTCGGCAGAGAGGCGCGGGCCGGTTCTGTCTGCATGACGAGGTTCGCCGCGCGGCCTACAAACGCCCGAGAGAGAAGTCGCCAGGCCGGATGCATTTGTTGGGCCGTGAAGTTGTTGCGTTCAGACATAATGGTCGAGGTGTCGAGCCCGATCGTGGCGATGCCCACCATTGCGTTGATTTTGGTAAGAAACGATATGACAAGTTGCGGCTGGAGCATTTGCAAGCGTTGCCGCAAACGTCTGAGCCGGATCAAATTACCGTCGAGACGCCCTCGGCTATCGCCACCCAGCGCATGAATCGTGATTGCGTCTTCGTAAGGAAAGAAGGAGTCCGCGGTCGGCGCGTTGACTGCGATGACGTCCACCCTATCGCCGAGTTCGAGACGATGGTGCGCCAGCATGTTGACTATTTTTTCCGCTCCGCCAGCGCCAAGGCCCGCCTGAACGATTACTATTCGCATGCTAAATTACCCATTTTTCTCGGGATCTCGTTTTCTGTAACCTGCCGCGGCTCCCGCAATCGCTTTCAACTTCCGGCAAGGCGAGCCGCAAGTGCGGCGTGGGCGACCTCGTCCCACTGCTCCATGATATGCTGCGGCGTGAACCGGCGCGCGCTCGGACCCGCGGCCGCCGCCAGTCGGTTTCGAAGATCGCCATCGCCCAGCACGCGGCGGAGGGCGCAAGCCAGCGCATCGACATTTTCCGGCTCCACGAGCAGCCCACTATGCTCGTCGTCGATCATTTCCCGCGGACCCCATTCGCAATCAAAAGATACCACCGGAAGATCGGCGGCCATGGCTTCGAGGAGAGCGATGCCCCACCCTTCAAAGCGCGACGAGAGCACGAACGCGTCGGCCGTATCGACCCAGATGCCCGGCCGGCTTGTCACGCCAGGCATTTCCACGCGTCCTCGCAGGCCCAACCGGTCGCGCTCGGCTTCAAGCGCAGCGCGGTCAGGCCCTTCGCCCCAGATGACAAGCGTCCATTCCGGGCAATGAGGGCTGACCTGCGCAAAAGCTTTCAAAAGCAAATCGAAGCCCTTCTGCGGCACGAGACGGCCCACAGCCGCGAGTATGTTGCCGCCCCTCCGCCGCTCGCCGGTGTAGGGAAGATCGACGGGATTGGGGATGACCCAGCTCCGCCTGCGCATCTCGGGAGCGAAGTATTGCAGCGCACCGTTCGTCATGGTGACGAGGCCAAAGGCGCTCGGATAAAATTTTGCGCGGAGAGTCCGCCATATCGGCCCCACATTCTGTAAAGCCGGGTTGTTTCGCTCCGAAACCACAACGCTGAAGTCGAGGCGTCGCGCCGCGATCAGTGTCATCACGTTTGTGCGGGTAAGGAAGCTGAAAATCACATCGGGAGCCACCTCTCTGAGCGTCCTGCGGAGGAGACGAATGCGCTTGAAGCTCATGACGAGAGCGGGAAGCTGTGATCGCCTTTCAGGCGGCAAACCGAGACGCCTGATTTGAACGTCGGGATGGAAGCTGTAGTAGGTACTTGCCTCCAGCGCCTCGAGCGTCACTATCGTCACCGACCAGCCGCGGGCTACCCATTGGTTGGCCAGCACGTTGACGACGTGCTCGGTGCCACCGGCTCCCAAAGCCGGCAGCACGATGGCGACGCGCAGGCTAGAGCGGAAAGGCGAAGAACCCTTCTCGTTCAAGGCGAGTTCAGGAATAATTTTCATCGCTTTCGTTCTGCGTCGGCCGGGCGAATCCGGTGGGCCTGCTGTCTTCGACTATCCGTATCCTCTCAACTACGGGAAGCTACACATAGGGAGCATCGATCATACGCCCTTACCTCCAATGGCGGGGTTGAAATGATGCAGTTCGGCGGTCGACATGATCACATAGAAGCGTCGGCAGGACGATGTGAACGCGAGGAACAGCGGGATTTGTAACTCATGCGCATTGCTTTCGTGGGTGCGGTAGAAGGGTCTCTGGTGGCTCTGGATGCGCTCGTCGCGGCCGGAGCAACTCCCGCGCTCGTGATCACCCTGCCACGCGAGGCTTCAGGGCGGCATTCCGATTTTGTGGATCTTGCGGCGCCGGCGCGCGTTGCAGGCGCGGCGGTTTATTTCGCGACCGACATCAACGCCCCCGAAACCGTGGCGGCACTTCAGCACGCGCGACCCGACCTGACTATGGTGATCGGCTGGTCCCAGATCTGCCGCGCCCCTTTTCGGGCGGTCGCCCGCTTGGGAACGCTTGGCTATCACCCGGCCCCTTTGCCGCGCTTTCGCGGCCGCGCCGTGATCCCCTGGACCATCCTGGCGAATGAATCGGAAACCGGGTCGACCATTTTTTGGCTCGACGAAAGCGTCGACAGCGGACCGATCGTCGCGCAGGAATTGTTCGCCGTCGCGCCGGATGAAACCGCGCGCTCGCTTTACGAAAAGCACAAGCGCGCCCTTGCCCGACTGGTACCGCAAGCCGTGGGCGCGATCGCGGGCAATATGGGCGTCGGAACGCCGCAAGATCACGCGCTTGCGAGCTATTGTGCGAAACGGACGGTCGAGGACGGGCTTATCGACTGGCGCGAGCCGGCCGCGGACATCTTGCGACTGATAAGGGCAGTCGGAGACCCATATCCTGGAGCATTCACTTTCCAAAAAGGCGAGAGGATCGTGATCGAGGCCGGCCGCCCCTTCGCGCCGCCGGGTAAATATTTCGGCATGCCCGGCCAAGTCCAAAGCCATACAGAAGGGGGCTTTACCGTGCTTTGCGGCGACGGTTCAACGGTGGAGGCGACGGCTTGGCGCGGACTTAGCGGAAAGCCAAAGGTCCACACGAAGCTAACTTCGGCCTGCTTCCAAAGCTAAGGCTAAAGAGCCCATTCCAAGCGCCTTCAGTGCAATTTCATGCCCGTTCGCGCCACCAGCCTCTTGGCCGATGGGACGAGGCCCTTTTCGCAATACTCTTGAATCCGCTCTAGTTGAGCATCGCTCAGATAATCCTCGAATCCGCCAACCTTGCCGCGTCGCATGCGCAGACTCTCGGCATCCGCCCGGTCGTAATCGTGAGCCGGCAATCCGCCTTGCAACTCGAGTTCGCGCATCGCCCCGAAATCCGCCGCAGCCACAGACTTCCTCAAGGCCTCTTCGACAGGAGTGTAGCCGAGGAACTCGATAATCCGAGCGCTCGCGCCCACCGTGTCTCTCGTCAGTTCCTCGTAGCTCAGCACTGCGCTCTCCCGGCTTTGCAAACCCTCAGCCCAGCTATTGAGATAGTTGATCAGCGCCGGAAGCCCCTGCCCCTCATCGGCAATGAAGGCGTCTACTGTGCCGGAAAAGCGGTGTTTGTGTCGCGTGGCATGGAAAAAGGCCGACACCATCACATCGCGCGGATCGCGCACCATGAAGATCACCGGACGCCCGAGGAAGAGCGAGCGCCTGTAGTGGTGATGCGTTACCAAGATCAGCGGCAGTTGGGGACGTTGCATCTGGTGCCGGAAGGCGGGGATGCCGCGCACCGGGTCGAGATCGAAGTTTGGAACGATCCCGAACATGCTGAAAAGATTGATCGTTCCATTAGGTTGCTCGGCGGATTGGGGGATCGCCTGGGCAAAATAGTGGGAAAGGATGAAGCGGAACCACGTTCGGCCGGACTTCGGATAGGATGCCAGGAAGGCGTCGGCTGTCGCCGCCGCCCGGGCCATCCGGATGCGGCGGTCGATTTTTCGGAACGCGCGCCGCGGAAAATCCAGCATCAAACGAAGCCTCCCATAGCCAATTCGAAACGCTACGCGAGCGGCACTCGGTCGATCGAACCGAAAACGTGCATCATCCGGCGACGACTGCCTCCCGGACACCTGGCCTCTCCCGCAGGTACCATTCCACAAAGGCGGTGACCCCTTCGGCCACACTGGTTCGTGGCCGAAAGCCGGTAAGCGCTTCGAGAAGGCGGTGGTCGGCATAGGTTTCGACCATGTCACCCGGCTGCATTGGCAGCATATTGCGAATGGCCCGCTTGTTTAAGGCTCGCTCTATCGTTTCAATAAAAGGCAAGAGCCCAACCGGTTCGCCGCCGGCGATGTTGACCAGGCGCCAGGGCGCCACTGGCGACAGGGTATCGATGAAGCCATCGCCGGATAAGGGGCGGCCCGACTCCGGCACGCATTCCACCAGCCGGTCGATCGCTTCTACCAAGTCGTCGACATAGGTAAAATCGCGCTTCATCCGTCCCATGCCATACACGTCGATCGGCCGCCCGCGCTCGATGGCCTCGACGAATTTGAAGAGCGCCATATCGGGCCGGCCCCAGGGGCCATAAACGGTGAAGAACCGGAAGCACGTTGTAGGGATCGAGAAGAGGTGGGCGTAGGAATGCGATAATGCCTCCATCGCCTTCTTGGTCGCGGCATAAAGCGTCAACGGGTAGTCGGCCTTATCGCTTTCCCGAAAAGGCATCGTGTCGCTGGCGCCGTAAGCTGAACTGGTGGACGCGAGAAGCAGGTGCCTGGGCCGGGTCTCGCGGGCGAGTTCCAGCACGTTGAACGAGCCTACGAGATTGCTGTCGGCATAAGCCTTGGGATGGGTGATGGAATAGCGCACGCCGGCTTGGGCGCCCAAATGTACGATCACTTCCGGCTCCGCGGCGTCGGCAGCACGACGTAGTTCTTCGGCGTCCTCCAAGCGCCCAATATGAGCCCGGAAGTTGCTGAAGCGCCCCAGAATGGCGTGCCGCGCGTGCTTGAGACGGACGTCATAGTAGGGGTTCATCGCGTCGAAGCCGACCACGAAATGGCCCTGGTCGAGCAGCCGGCGCGCGAGGTGGAAGCCGATGAACCCGGCCGATCCCGTGACCAGATATCTCATTCGGCGGCTTCGGCAAAAGTGAACAGATCGGCCGCGGCGCCTTCCCCGACATTAACGTAGCGGAAGCCGTGCTTGAGGATCTCTTCCCGCTTGTAGATGTTGCGAAGGTCCACCATGACCGCGCTCGACATAGCCCGCCTCAAGCGACCGAAATCGAGTGCGCGGAATTGGTTCCACTCGGTGACAATGACCAGAGCCTCAGCTCCCTCTGCGCATTCATACGGACCCTCTGCATAGCTGACGCTGGAATCAAGCAGCGTCCGCGCCTGCGTCATCCCCTCGGGATCAAAAGCTCGAACCTGGGCACCCAGGTCGATCAGCGCCTGGATGATAGACAGCGAGGGCGCCTCGCGCATGTCGTCGGTGTTCGGCTTGAACGTGAGCCCAAGGATGGCGATGGTCTTGCCGCGCACATTCCCGCCGCAGGCGGATACGACCTTGCGCACGATGGTGCGCTTGCGTTGGTCGTTGACCGCGACGGCTGTCTCGACCAAGCGCAGGGGAGCATTGCTGTCCTGAGCAGTCCTGACGAGCGCCGAGGTGTCCTTGGGAAAACAGGAGCCGCCATATCCGGGTCCGGCATGCAGGAATTTCGGGCCGATTCGATTGTCCAGCCCGATCCCGCGGGCAACGTCCTGAACGTTTGCACCCACATTCTCGCAAAGATCCGCGATTTCGTTGATGAACGTTATCTTGAGCGCAAGGAAGGCATTTGCAGCGTATTTGATCAGTTCGGAAGTACGGCGACCCGTGAAGATGAGAGGCGGCTTGTTAAGATAAAGAGGTCGGTAAACCTCGGCCATTGCGTCACGTGCCCGCTCATCGCCGGCCAAGCCCACCACGATGCGGTCGGGTCGCTTAAAGTCGTCGATTGCGGCGCCTTCCCGAAGGAATTCCGGATTGGAAACGACAGCAAAATCAGCGGCGGGATTGACGCTGCGGATTATGCGGTCCACCTCATCGCCGGTGCCTACAGGTACGGTGGACTTGATGGCGACCACCGTGAAGCCGCAAAGAGCGCCAGCGATCTCGCGCGCGGCGCCATAGACATAGGAAAGGTCGGCATGGCCGTCGCCGCGGCGGGACGGCGTTCCCACCGCGATGAAGACTACATCCGCCTCGGACGCAGGCTTGGCGAGTTCCGTTGAGAAGGTGAGCTGCCCAGCCGCAACATTGCGTTCGACCAAGTGCTCAAGACCCGGCTCGAAGATCGGCATACGGCCGGCTCTGAGCGCGTCGATCTTGGAATGAACCTTGTCAATGCACGTGACTTCGTGCCCAAAATCGGCCAAGCACGCCCCCGATACAAGGCCTACATAGCCCGAACCGATGATTGCAATACGCATGTCGCCACACCTCTCAAACAGCCTGACATCAACATTCTTGGAGAGGTTGCAGGCACGTTTACAGCAACCAATCGGCTGGACAGGCGAGTCCATCCGAGGGAAGCCGCTCGGGTGAGCAGCCTTTTGGACCAGTTGGTCATCCTTTCCGCCGAGGTCGGGAAGCCGGTCCCTGTTCGAAAGAACAGGTCGGCGTGGGGTGATTAAAGCCGACGCAAACTTTCCCGGTGATGGCGGCATCACAGGCATGAACGTTTTTCAAACGGGTAGCTCGCCTACTCCTTACGTTTATCTCCTTCCCCTCAATCAAGCATTGTACCGTCGACCCCTGTTAGATCAGCGGCTTCGTGTGGACGGAAGCCGCGACTGCTCTGCGCGAGGGGGCGTGGGAGAGCTATGATCGAGGATGCCCGACATCTTCCGGCCGAAACCGCGATCGATGTCGATATTTGCATAATCGGGGCAGGAGCAGCCGGGCTAACCCTCGCTCATAGCCTTGGTGGAACGAAAAGCAGCATCTGCATTCTTGAAAGCGGCGGCCTCAGCTATGAGCATCTTCCGCAGCGGCTGTCCCGTGGGACTTCTGTAGGCGTTCCTTACGAAGCGCTCGATCTCTGCCGAGTCCGCCAGTTCGGAGGCAGCACCGGTCGAGCTGGATGGGGCGGCTGGTGCAAGCCGCTGGACCTTCAAGATTTCGAGGTGCGCTCCTGGGTTCCCCTAAGCGGCTGGCCTATCAAGCGGGCGGACCTTGACCCGTACTATGCTGCAGCAGCCGATCTTCTCGGCATTAAAAAGATGGGAGCCACCACGTCGTCCGGCAGGGGGTTTCCTGCCATGGAGCAGCTCTTTGCCGAGCAATGTCATCTTAGCCCGCGGGCAAATATCGGGGAATCGTTATTGCCTGGGCTACGGAATAATCCGAATCTGCGGATAATCGTTCATGCCACTGCGCTACGTCTGAAAACCAATTCCTTGGGAAATCATGTCCACTCGATTGAGGTGGCAAGCACTCGCACAAAACGCTTTCAAGTCAGAGCGAACCTGTTCGTTCTTGCCGGCGGCGGGATTGAGAACGCCCGTTTGCTGCTGCTCTCGAATGACGAGAGCGAGGCTGGCTTGGGGAACCAGCATGATCAGGTCGGACGGTACTTCATGGAGCACCCCCGCGTCACGTGGGGCGGACTCAACCCAAATCCGGCCGATAGGTCGTTGGCGCTCTACGATCCTGCTCTTCCATCGCGCAAGCGCGATCTCGACGCCTCCCCTGCCCTCAACAGTTGCTTCGAGGGCTTCGGGCTTGCTGTCCGACCCGAAGCGCGCGCGCGCATGCACCTCCTAGGTTCGCGAACCTGGATCAAGCCAAGCGTCGACTTCAAGCGCGCCCAAGGTGAGGAAGCGCTCCAGTACACGACTTTCTGGCTCAGGAAAGGCCGACTTCACCGGGATCTTCTCCGAAGCGGCTCACAAGTCCTAATGCATCCTTTGGGCGCCGTCGCCGCCGGCCTAGCAAGGCTTACCGGTTCTTGGCGGTCGCCACGATATTATCGCTTTGTAACCATCCTTGAGCAGGAACCTAATCCGCTGAGCCGCATCACGCTTGACTTCAAGCGTGATGCGTTTGGCTCACGATGCGCGAAGCTCGACTGGCATATAAGCCCGCTCGTCCGACATACTCTTGAGCGGGTTCAAGCGATGATCGTGGAGGAAATGACGAAGCTCGGCCACAGTTGCTGGACCTATCCTCAGGAAGCGCAGATGTCGATCGAACCCGCCTACAACTGGGTTCGCCATCATATGGGCACCACACGGATGAGCGATGACCCGCAAAGAGGCGTCGTGGACTCCGCATGCAAAGTGCACGGAGTTCATAATCTTTTTGCCGCGGGAAGTTCGGTTTTCCCGACTGGCGGAAACGACATGCCCACTCTGACGATCATCGCCTTGGCGATGCGTCTCGGACAGCATCTGCGGTCGCTTCTCGATCGACACGAGTTATCGGAACACAGATATCCGGTACCTCGTACTGCTGAGCGAGCACACAACGGTGGTGGCGCCACCGCGGTTTAGTTATTTAACTAAGTATTATTTGACAAAAGATTAAAAATCTGGTTAAATTATAGATTGCGGCTTGCCACAACCGCTTGGTGTAATATGGCGTAAATCCAATATCTACTTTATATCTTCTCTATTAGTTGCAGATATTTGAAAATGCACTTCCGTATCTGTCGCTTGATAGTGGTTGCGTCAAGCTGACATTGGGGAGAAAGATAGAGATGTTTAGTAAATCCAAAGGAATTCCTGGGCACAGCGGGATGTGATGTCTTCCTTGGCGCGCGTCGCAATAGCAGCGCTTGGATTGGCGCTTGCAACAACTTCGCCAGTTTCTTCGGCCGAGCAGGTCGGCGAGGCCGTTCTGATCAAGACCGCCGTTACGGGTGCGAACGGCCCTCTGTTCGTGAAGGCGCCGGTTCACAGGGACGAGCGAATTCGAACGTCCAACAGCGGACTTGGCCAGTTCGTCTTTCGGGACGGCACCAAACTGGCGGTGGGATGGGGCTCGTCAGTCGTCATTGATAAATTCGTTTTCGACGACACGACATCGGTCAAGAAGTTGACCATCAAGGCCGCGAAGGGAACGTTTCGCTGGATCAGCGGAAACTCGACTTCCTCGGCCTACGAAATTGTGACGCCTGCCGGGACGATCGGTGTTCGTGGTACCGCCTTCGACTTTTATATCGGAGCAAACGGGACAACCGCAGTCGTTCTGTTGAACGGCTCTGCCCGATTCTGTGGTAGCAATGGGTGTCGACAGCTTACGAGACGATGCGACTGCGTGATTGCGACGCGGTCCGGCGGCGTGAGCGATCCCAGGCGGGTTAACCCCGGCGTGCTCAGAACGCTCGGCAGTACCAAGGCGTTACCATTTCTTTCAGGAAATCAGCGGCTTTCGGGCGGCTTTCAGACGAATAGCGGAAGCTGCGGCCTCTCCACGGCCTCGGTGCGCGAAGCCAACCAGCAGCCGGACAAGTCCAGCCCGCGCCAGGCACCGAGCCCTAATCGCCCGGATCCACCCGGCAAACCTGACAAGCCAAGCAAGCCGGATAAACCTGACAAGCCCGATAAGCCGAGCAAACCGGATAAACCTGGTAAGCCGGATAAACCGGGCAAACCCGATAAGCCCAGCAAACCCGACAAGCCGAGCAAACCCGACAAGCCGGATAAACCCGACAAACCGGGCAAACCCGATAAGCCCGACAAACCAGGCAAACCGGATAAGCCTGGTAAGCCGGACAAACCTGACAAGTCCGACAGGCCCAGTAAACCTGACCGAGCGCGGCGATAGATTCCTTTCCGGGCGCAGGAAAATCGCCGCCGATGCAAGCTAGCCGGACGTTCGGCTGAGATTGATGTTCGCAGCGATCGGATTCGTGTGAAAGTGATCCGGCCTGCGGGGTATCCGGTCGTAAAATTCCTGCAAGCTGGCCGTCAGCCGCGCCGCCTTCAATCTTGCGGCGGCAGCAATTTTCCGACTGGTCCCCGGCCGCAAACGCAAGGCCTGGATAAGCTGCTCGTGTATAAGCTTTAGCTCAGCAAACTCCGCCGACACGGCAACCTTCTCATCGCCAACGACCACGTAGACATTGGTTCGTCCGGTTTTCCCGCGAAGCGCCAATTTTCCCGCGTCGAGCAGGGCAAACTCCATCAGCGACTTTGCCGAGTCCTCAGATACGAGAATATCGAAACTCACCGATTTGCATGCGGCCTCGATACGGGATGCGACGTTAACGGCGTCGCCGACAGCCGAATAGTTGAACCGGGCTTCGGCGCCCATATTCCCAACGCACGCAATTCCGGTGTGTATACCGATCCCGATACCAACCTTTTGATCAGCCCCAAAGCCAAAGGTGTCAGCAGCGTTGAGATCGGCCAAAGTCTCTCGCATGGCCAACGCGGCTCGGACTGCCTTGCAGCAATGGTCGTCGACATCGAGCGGAGCGTTCCAGAAGGCCATGATCGAATCTCCGATATATTTGTCGAGAGTGCCTTCGTTTGCGGTGACATGACGGCTTAGCGCGTCAAGAAGAGTGTTGAGGAATCTGACCACGGCAGTGGGAGACAGACGCTCGCTTATCTCGGTAAAATTTCGAACGTCGACGAACATCACCGTAAGTTCGCGGTCATCTCCGCCGAGCCGAAGGGCGTTCCGCGTGTGCTCGATGCGATATAGAAGCGAGGGCGAAAGATACTGGCCGAACGCCCGTCGGATAGCCCGGCGCTCACGGTCGGTGACCAGAAAGCGGAACGACGTTGCGGCGAAATGCGTAATCGTCCCCGCGGCAACTGGAGCCAGTGGATCCAAAAGAAGCCCCGCAACGGAAAAGGCAAGCCATGACGCAACGAGGGCGAACGCTGTAATCAGGAGACCTGCTACCAACGCGATTGCCGGACTGATAAAAATGGTCAGCACCACGAGAAGGCCGCCCATTATGGCAATGGACAGTATCTCGAGCCCGTTTGCCCAGTCGGGACGGGTCAAAAACCGGCCCGACAATATTTGCTCCACGGACTGCGCATGCAGCGAAACGCCAGGGACGTTCTCCCCCAAGGCTGTGGTACGGATATCCTGAAGCCCTGCCGCCGATGTCCCTACAAAGACAATGCTTCCCTCAAGGGCGGCTTTTATGTCGGCCGTGGCTTCGCCAGGCGCCAAAACCCGCCCGGCGGAGATATACCGGTCCGTCGTGTCCGGACTGACATAAAGCCAGAGTTCACCGGCGGCAGTCGTCGGCACAATGAACTCTCCAACTTTTATGGAAGTGATGGTGCTCGCTGCATCCGGGGCCGCGATCATCAAATAGGTTGACGCACCTTGGGCAATGCGCAACGCCTCAAGCGCGAGGTTTGGATAGAGTTGCTCGCCGTCGCTCAAGAATAGCGGGACTGCGCGCACGACTGACGATGGGCTGCCGGGGTTGAGACTGATGTGCCCGATGCCGGCGGCGGTGACCTCTAGCTCCGGACGTAACGGCGTGGCTGCCTTCATGTGAGGAGGGGCGGCTATCGGACTTTCGCCCGTGAATGCAATGCCTGCTTTGACGCTTGGCAAATACCGGCCTTTATTGGAAAGTCCAAAGCCAAGGACGACCGGCTTACCGGCGATCGATCGGGCGAAAATCTCGTCGTTGTCAGGTAGTTGACGAAGCAACCCCGGATCAACGCCGGGCACGTCACCAACAACATTGCGCGGAGAAAGGCGGTCGGGCTCAGCAAAAAGAATGTCAAACGCGATGGCGGAGACGCCCAGTTCCGATAGTTTGTCGACCAGGGTGGCCAGGCGGTCCCTAGGCCAGGGCCATTGCCCGAACTGACGCAATGAGGCTTCGTCTATGTCAACAACTCTGACGGGCATTTCCTCGAATGCGCGCGGCGCCCACCGCTGATAGAGATCAAATGTTGCCTCCCGGGCAAGCCTCAACGACTGAGGATCGGTCCCGCGCAGGATCGTGAGCGCCGCCACGAGGGACAGACCAATGGCCAAGCCAGCCTGTTGGAGAAGTGTCATGGCTTCAGCATAGAACCCTTCGGTCGCAAATCTTGCAACCAATCTTCGCAATACGACACACTACTGGCGGCGAGCCACTCTACAGTATCCACTTCAGGAGAAAAGGACTAGCCTGAGCCGGTTGCAGCAAAAGAGCGCTCTTCGTGAGATGCGGCGCCCGGAATCGGGCCGGCGCAATGATCCCAGCCCCCATTTGCGCGGAGAGCAGTCGCGCTTGCGAGCGGGGCACCACCTTTGAGAGGATGCGGTGGCGCAAAGTTCAGAGAACTTTGGATGGTGGCTTATCGGGAATCCTAACCCTTAATCGCCTTGAGTGATAAAGCTTCGACCGTGATCATAGGCTGACAACGAATCCAGCAATAGTCGACCCGGAGGGTAGCCTGTAGAACGGAATACGCTGACTCCGTGGCCTCATAGCCGCCCTCTTTCAAGCAAACAGATTGCAACCTCAAGTTGATTCCTGGCGCCGAGCTTTCCCATCGTTTTGTTCCAGAGTTCGTTCGCTTCGGGGGTATCCTCGTTCCATGCCCGAATGACGATGTCGCCTTCCACCTTGGCCGCCTCGCGTCGCCCGCCAAGTGCTCTGTAATGGTCGACGAAATCGTAGGGGTCGAAACCGCCCGCAGGACTCCACGCCCGCTGCTCATCGACTTCCTGAAGCGGTAGATAGGTTGCCGCGTTCCTGAATGCGCGTGCTCTGGCGATGATCGCCCGCATTCTAGCGAGTTCGAGCGGGATAGGCTGCTTTGCCGACTCCAATTGGTATATTTTGGCGTCGAGATCCTTTTGGGTCCGCCAAAGTTTATAGCCGTCGAAATGGCGGCTTCTGGCAACTCTTTGAGAGAGGCGGTCGATCTCAAGTGTCATGTCGAGGCCCTAGGAACCTCAAATCCGCTGGCATGTTCTGCGCGGTCATATCAGAACATTGTAATATGTCTTCGTGCCCGCGGAAAGGAGCCTGTTCGAGAAGCGCCGTGATTTCATCGCGCGAAACGCCGATATCGCTAAGAACGTCATCCGGCAGGCGGCTCAACTGGTCTGTCGCCCACCACATGGCTTTTCGCTCGGCGCGAAGACGCAACCACTTGCGAAACGAGACAACTGCAACCAGAAGACCGGACATGGCCAAATCGCCCTTCGTTATATGCGTTGCAGCAATCGCGCCGGCGCGCATCCGGCCGAAGCGCCAGACCGCAAGGCAGGTCACACATAGCGGTCGATGGATTGGACATGCTTGAGCGCACTCGCTCGACGGGCGGATGCCGGCCCTGGGCCACGCATATAGTGCAGTTCGGGTCGGTAGCGCGGAGCGACGAACTCTCGAAACGCTGATGCCAGTTGTTTGAAGGGAGTCAAAAGCTTCATGACACTTCCCTTTCCGTCGTCGGATTGTTTGCAATCGCCTTATATTAATGGGGCTGCACGACCTTCGTCTGTGGGAATGCCCACATCCTTAAGTGCACTGCAAAGTCACTGCTCCCGGACGGAAATTTCTGACAGCGTTGCAAGCCATCAATTTTCTTTCGTTCGGGATGCGGGCGAAGTACACTTGACCAAACCAGAACGAGACCGCGATGACAGTCTCCCACGGGTTCATGTCGAGACTCAGCGATACTGATATCGCAGCGCTCGATGAGCGGTGGCACAAGCACGACTATCGGCACAACGAACTGATCATTGCTCATGGCGACACGGGCCGTGACGTGTTCTTCCTGCTGGAAGGGCGGGCGCGTGTCACTATGTTCTCGGAAGACGGCAAGGAGATTACCTATCGGGATATCGAGGCCGGTGAGATTTTCGGAGAACTTGCCGGCATCGACGGAAAGGCGCGCTCGGCCAGCGTCGTCGCGATTGCGGCAAGCCGGGTGGCGCGGCTGCCTGAGGCGGCATTCCGGGATATGGTGGTCAAGCATCCGAATTTCGCCTGGACGCTTCTTGAGCACTTGTCAGCTCAGTTAAGGCGGATGACCGACAGGGTTTACGAGTTCAGCACTCTGGTTGTGCGCAAACGATTGATCGCCGAACTGCTGCACCTGGCCGAGGAAATTGGACCCGTCGATGGCCAGGTCTTTATAAGCCCGGCGCCGACGCACTCGGAATTGGCGTCAAAGATCAGCACGCACCGAGAGGAGGTTTCTCGCGCGATGAGCGGCCTCGCCAAGAAGGGGCTCGTCGAAAAGCGCGGCGGCATGCTTGTGCTGCGTGATCTTACTGCCCTCGAAGGGCTTGTTGGGAAAAAGGAATAGCAGGGCGGCCCGAGGCGGATCAACGCTACTCGTTCATTAACCTCGCCCGGGCCGGATTCGAAAGGCCAGGAGGATGCGCTGGCTCTCCAGCAGAAAATCAAGAAGCGGCTTTCCGGGGCGTTGCGGTCACTTCTTTGGTCAGGAGCGCACATCTCTATTCATCCTGTGGAAACAGTCCGCCAACAAAGCCAATGCGCCACCAATTCTGCTTCTGGTGTAGAAACAACTTAGGTGTTGTTGATCTTCATGCTGCAACCGTGGTATTTTTGATTTTTCCGTCCGTATTAGCTTAGATGGGGGGCGGAGTGCATCATGAGGTACTACAGCTTTTTTTTGGCCGGCCTTCTGGTCTGCGTCCCTGCAGCTTTCGCTGGCCCGCTGCACGACGCGGTAAGACAAGGTGACATCGAACAAGCAGCGCAGTTGCTTGATGGCGGCACCAATCTCGCAGCGCCAGATCCCGCCGGTGAGCCGCCGCTGCTCATCGCTGCATTGGAGGGACACGCTGACGTGGTCGCGCTGCTTCTCGATCGGGGAGCGGACATCAACGTTCGTAACAAAAGTGGCCTTACCGCGCTGCATGCGGCGGCATACGGTGGAAACCTTCCGGTTATAGAGTTGCTGTTGTCAAAAGGCGCTTTGGTCAACGACAGCGACAACTTCTTCAAGATGTCGCCATTGCATGCGGCAGCGGAAGAAGGGCACGCAGATGTCGTCAAAGTCCTGTTGGATGCCAAGGCCGACATCGATGCCCAGGAGCGCAACGGCTATACTCCGCTCACCCAGGCTGGCTGGCGCGAGCATTGGGACGCCGCCGACCTTCTGATGAAAGCAGGTGCAGAATGCCAGAAGGCCGATCTGGTCGGCGACTGGCTCTACAACGAATGCTCCAAGCGGCAGTGATCTCGTCGGATCGACGACGACCGTCTCGCGGAGCAAAGGAGGATATGATGAACAGTACCGGATCAATGATGATGAAGCCCATTGTCCGAACGGCTGGTGTTGCTTTTACGCTCCTGGCGTTCATGTCTTTGTCACAAGCCCAGGAAGTGGGGGTTGTGAATACCGGCTATTTCGGGGACGTGGCCATCAGGGGCTACGACCCGGTGGCCTACTTCACCGAGAACAAGGCGGTTGAAGGGACCGAAAGGTTCTCCCACCATTGGCTGGGCGCCACCTGGCATTTTGCCAGCGCGAAGAACCGGGACCTGTTCGTCCGTGACCCGTTGAAATATACACCTCAATATGGGGGCTACTGCGCAGACGGGGTTTCGCTCGGAACCATCACGACCAACATCGATCCAAAAGCCTGGCGCATCATCGATGGCAAGCTGTACCTGAACTACGATCCGGGAGCGGCCGACGGTTTCGGGAAAAATCCCACGAAGGTCGTCGACTCGCAGAAGTACTGGCCAGAGGTGAAACAGACGCTGGTGGCCGAGAAGCGCCAGTTAAATATGCAGTGATGCCTGGATCGCTAATTCTTCTCCCCGTTCAGGGCTTCTCCGGGGAGAAGAATTTCAGGGCTTGCGGCGACACGTGGACGTAGGCGAGGTTGCTCTCGCGGCCATCCCGATTGCGGTAGACATGGCCGCATGTCCACCGGTCCATGAAATATCCGGGAAAATTCTCGCAGAGCTGACCGTCGCGCACTTCGACGACGCCGGTAATATTGGTGTTCTCGCTGCGGTAAGCAGTGTTCCCGGCGCTGTCGAAATACTGGAAGAACTCGGTCCCGTTCTTGTGCTTGCCGACCCAACTCCGGTTTGCGACGATTTCCTTTAGTTGTTCTCCTTTGAGCAAATCAGCTTCACGGCCTTCGAAGCCGAACGGCCATTCCGTGACGCCGGCCAGACGCAGGCCGTCCAGATGGTACTTTCGATCTTCTTCGCGCCAGTAGTCGTAGAGGTAGCCGTAGTAGGTGAGATTGCTGTCCGGGAACAGCGCAAGCAGTTCGGCAGCTGACAGGGAAGCCTTTTCCAGATCGGCCTGATGCGCATATGCGGCCGCTCGATATTCGGCGATCGGCTCGTTGTCGGGCAGTTTTCCGCGCGCCGATTCCAGAAGCTTGATCGCCCGTTCGTTCTCGCGCGCCGTATACAGCGTCACGCCCGCCAGCAGCTGGAAATTGGCCGACGGCGCCGGATCGAACCTCATTGCCTTGTCGATCTCCCGCCTGGCCCCTTCGCGGTCACCCGTATGAGCAAGGACCAAAGCGAGATTGCCGATTGCCTCGGCATCGTTCGGTTGGGCGGTGACGGCGCGTTTGGCGGAGTCGATCGCTTCAGCATGCCGACCGTCCACAAGCTGGATCAGGGCGAGCACTGTATGCGCACGCGCATTCTTGGAATCCAGATTGAGGGCCTGCCCCGCAGCGTCATAGGCGATCTTGCGCGCTACCGCCGCCGACCAGATCAGATTGTAGTCATTGCGCCATACGTCGACTGCCACTCTGGCAATCCCCGCATGGGCAGCGGCGAAGCTGGGGGCGAGATCGATCGCCCGCTGATAGAAAGAAAGGCTACGGCGGTAAGTGTGGACGTCGCTATACAGGAACCCTTCCTTCTCGGCCCGCAGATAGTAGTCGTAGGCTTCAAGGTTCTCGGTGGGGAGTTGGGCCAGCAGTTCGCTTTCGCCCTCGCTAAGCTTCACGGCAAGGGCCGATATGATGTGTCGGACGACGTCGTCCCGGACAGCGAAGATATCGGCGAACTGGCGGTCGTAATGTTCTGCCCACATGGAGGATCCCGTAAGCGCATCGATAAGGCTCACATTGATCCGAACACGCGAGTCGGTCCTTTGCAGCGATCCTTCCAGCACGAATTTCACGCCAAGCTCGGACGCCACCTCCCGAATATTCCTGGTAGTATCTCCAAGGGCAAAAACGGAATGCCGGGCTATGACGAACAAGCCGCCGACCTTGGACAATTCCGTAATCAGGTCATCCGTAAGCCCCATCGACAGGTGCTCCTGTTCTTCCTCGCCACCGACATTGATGAAGGGAAGGACCGCGATCGACGGCTTGTCCGGGAGCGGATATGCGAGGCGTTCAACTGCGGAGGGATCGGCTTCCCATGAACCCCAGAACCAAGCTCCCGCGATCGCTGCGATCAGCAGCGCCATGACCATGGCAACGGCAGTCGTCAGCTTGCCCCCTCCGACCCGGACAGGCGACACGGGCGGGGTGGTAGTGAGTGCCCGAGCCTTCTTGTCGAGCGCCACCTTGTACACGGAAACGGGCTCGGCAATGTTCTTGACCTGCTTCGTGCCTAAAGGTTGGATCGAGAGGTCGAGCTTGCCTCTGACATGTTCAAGAGTGGATCCGGCCAAGCAGATGCCACCCGGTTCGGCCAGTTCCTGCAGCCGCGAGGCAATATTCACGCCATCGCCATAGATGTCTCCGTCCTTGAAAACTATGTCCCCGATATTGATTCCGATCCGGTATTGAAACTGCCTGTCTGGTTCCCTCCCGGCATTGCCCCGTTCCAGGTCGGCCTGGACTTCGACAGCAAACCGGATGGAATCCACGACACTGGGGAACTCAACAAGAGCCCCATCGCCCGTTGTCTTGACGATGTGACCGCCATATTGGCGAGCTCTGGGGTTGAAGATTGTGCGGTGATGCCGGTCGAACGCGGCCAGCGTTCCTTCCTCGTCCGCGCCCATGAGGCGGGAATACCCAACCATATCCAATGCAAGGACCGCGGCCAGCCGGCGTTCCATGCTGAACTCCCTTGAGATTCAAGTTTAGCGGAGCGGCTGCATGAAATCCATCGCAGCGATCCTTGCTGCCTCGTCCTGCTCGACGCCGCCTTTGCTGTTTTCATTTAAGCTGCACGCCATTCGAACCTCAACGGCAAGCTCGAACTCTACCGTGTCGGACGCCAAGTCATTTCGTGGAAATACGAAGGCGACGACTGCATCCAGCCGATCAACCCGCTATGAGCGGCTGCCTTCCTCGTCCTCGTTGAGAGGGTCCAGCAACCCGGTCCCATCATAGATCCGGGTCAGGGTCAGGCGCTCTTCCTCACTGAGACCTTTATAGTCGAGGAATGCGACGAAGAGGTGTGGACAATGCTTTTTGAGCTGCGCCGCCAGGGCTTCTGCATCTTCCAGCGTCGTTTCCGGCGTCAACGTCAGACCAAACAGTTTGCCGAGTAGCGAAGGAAACATGCCGCCCTCAAACCGAATGCAGAGCCGCCCGTCCGACATCACCTTGACGGTCGGGCAGATCGCCATGAAATCGGTCGGCAGCGTCTTGCTCATGCCACGGAACATAGGAAGAACAACAACAATTTTCCAGTATCGAAATTGGCGCTCAATACCTGACGTGGATGCGCTTAAGCGCCCTTGCTATTGTGCAGCGCCGCAAAACATGGTGCGCGTGCGAACTCTCTGCTACGATGCCGCAACATAAAGGCTTAAATAACGGGATTTTTTCCCGGAACAAATTACATTAGCGAGTGTTTATGTACACCATTCCCGATCAAGGACGCAACTATGGCGGACGAAAAGCCCGTAAAAGGCGGCCAGGATCAGGACCGCGGCGAGCAATCAAGCGAGAGCAAGGAAGCCAGGGCTTTCGCCAAGAAATTCAACATCTCGCTCGACAAGGCGAAGCTTCTCCTTGAGCAGCATCGCGCAATATTGGAACGCGAGACAGGAAAACCGAGGAAATAGGGCCGGCGGAGCTGGTGCTCGGAACAAATCGACGCCTCGGCTTGTTCAGGAGGTCCAACCTAACAGACGACAAGGTCAAACCGGCGGGCACGGCAGAGCCCGCGTGGCGATCGATCGCGAGATTTGACGAAACCCGCCGCGCAACGAGGCTCTGGTTCCAAGGAGTGCCGACAGCTTGTTCCAACTCAAAAAGGCCCGCCACCCCAGTGAAGCGACGGCTAAGCCATACCGACGGAATGGCCAGAACTTGCACCCGGTCACATCTGTTGCCGGGAGCGGTTCCTGACAGCGACTTTCATGGATAAGCGAGCATAGCGACAATCTTCTGCTGGCGCGGGCGAAAAGATTAGTGCGACGCCAGAAAGAGACTTTGGCGAGGGCTCTCACAGATGCGGACGACCGAAATGGAGACCTCTTCAAAAGAAGCGGCTGCCTGAACAAAA
>NZ_JAAKZF010000005.1 GCF_011045125.1 Allomesorhizobium camelthorni
GGCATCATGAAGTCGTCGGTGATGCCAAGATGACGACGGCGCTGCTCGATCGGTACTGCCCTCGTCTCTCGGGCGATTCGGCGCGAACTTTCGAAGACATGCGCTTCCATGCCATGAAAGGTCGTCATCTTCAGATGGCGTGACTCGATGATCTGGTCGGTGTCGATATTGTCGTCGGGCAGTGAGAGACCACGCCCTGAAACTGTCTCGATAGGACCTGTCATATTGACCATCCTCATCTATTTTTTTGCGCCGGGCGGGCATCAGTGATTTCGCCTGCAAGCGCAGCGGCAGCTACCATAACGGGGGACATGAGATAGGTGCGGCCAAATGGCGAGCCCTGCCGGCCTCGGAAATTGCGATTGGAGGACGAAGCGCAGACCTGCGAACCCACAAGCTTGTCGGCATTCATGCCGCAACATAGCGAGCAGCCCGTGTCACGCAGTTCAAACCACCGCTCGCCAAAGAACTTGTCGAGACCCTGTGCAATCGCCGCCTCTCGCACTGCACGAGAGCCGGGCACGATCAATGCTTTTACAGTTGGCGCGACACGCCCGCCAGTCTTGCGCAGGAAAGCTGCAACGGCTTCGAGATTCGGACAGTCGGCCATTGGTGCAGGAGCCGACAAAAGCCACGTCGATCGGCGTTCCCAACACCGGCCGTCCCGGTTGGATGCCCATGAAGTCCATCGCGGTCTGCCAACTCTCGGCCTCCTCGCCTGCAGTTGCGGGATTGGGGACACACTCATCGACCGCAACCGACTGATCCGGCGAAGTCCCCCATGTAACCATGGGGCGAATTTCATCTGCGCATAGCACCACCTCGTCGTCCCACTCTGCGTTGATATCAGAAGACAGTATGAATTGGCGGCGCAGTGGCTGGAGAAGGCCGCACTCGCCTATGACGCCGCCGGCCGGTTCGAGGACTGGATCACAAGGATCGACGGACTGATTGAAAAGCACCGCCGCAAGCACAAGCTCCGGCCCCTTGCTTGAAGCGCTGCGGCCGGGCGTATAGGCGCTCCGATATAGCTGCGTTGTTCGCGACGACGGGCCAACTCCGGGCAGCTACAGGGTCAATCGGTCGCAACCGCCTCATTTCTGTTCCAGATGGTATCCAAGCGCCCAATAGCCGGCCCGCCGCTTAGCGGCCATGGGTGCCAGCACCGGCACGGCGGCATCGATGTAGTGACGTAGTCGTAAACGAGAACTTGCGCCTTGCCCCGGTGTTCACGATGGAGCCGTCCGACATGGTGGGCGAGTGTTCCCTTCCATGCGATCGGCGTCGTCAGGAACAGCGTATCGAGGCGCGGATCGTCGAAGCCCTCGCCGAGGTAGCGCCCTGTCGCCAGAATGAGGCGTTCCTGACCGTCTGGCGCCCGAAGGGGCCGCTTCCGCCGCCTTGCGCCCGGTCGCCGATGGCGGTGAGCGTTGCTTGGAGCATCATGCCTTCGCCGCGGAGAGGTGCCGGCCCGTCTTCGAGCCTGCATCTACGCAGACGCGACCTTATCAGTTCACGAATTGCGGCATCAGCAGGCGGGGTAGCCACAGCGAAATGGATGGAAAGAAGACGATCAGGGTGAGAATAGCGAGCATGGGCAGGAGAAGAATGGCAACGTCGCGCATGGCCTGCCGGATCGAGATCTGCCCGATGGCGCAGGCGATGAGGAGGCAGAGGCCGTAGGGCGGAGTGACGAGGCCGAAGGCGAGGCTGACGATGCCGATGATAGCGAAATGGATCGGATGCATTCCGACAGACTGCGCGACCGGGAAGAGCACAGTGCCAAGAATGACGATCGCGGGGATGGCGTCGATAAAACAGCCGATGACCAGGAACGAGATTGCGACTGCCAGACCCATCTCGATGACGCCGAGGTCCATCGCCTGGACAAGGGTGACGAGCGCGGCGGGCACCTTGAAATAGGCGAGGATAAATCCAAAGGCGCTGGCCGTCCCGATGCAGAACAGCGCAATGGCGGCGAAGCGGCCAGTATCGTAGAAGATTTGCCCTACCTTCTTCAGGTCCAGTGTGCGGTAGACCAGCAGACCGAGCGCCAGCGCATAGATTGCGGCAACGACCGACGCCTCAGTCGGCGTGAAAAAGCCACCAACAATGCCGCCGACGATGATGACGGGCGTGAGCAGCGCCAGGAAGGCGCTGGCGATGGCTGTGGCGAGTTCGCGAAGGGTGGCGCGGTCGTGCATGCCCATGCCGTGCCTCCGCGCATAGACATAAACCGTCGTCATCTGCGCAAGCCCGATCAGGATGCCGGGGATGACGCCGGCGAGGAAGAGCCCCCCGATCGAAACAGACATGAGGCCGCCCCAGACGATCATCAGAATCGACGGCGGAATGATCACGCCCATGACGGAGGAGCAGGCCGTCACCGCGACCGAAAAAGATGCGGTGAAGCCCTCCTTCTTCATCTGCGGAATGATCAGGGATCCAATGCCGGCGGCGTCGGCTGTAGAACTCCCCGAAATTCCAGCGAAGAGCATGGAAACCACTACGTTCACGTGCCCGAGCCCGCCCGGCAGGTGCCCGACGAGAGCACGCGACAGGCGGATCAGCCTGTCGGTGATCCCCGCCGCGTTCATCAGGTTGGCAGCGAGCAGAAAGAACGGCACCGCCAGCAGCACGAAGGCGTTGTAGGACTTAAACATCGCCTGGAGCAGCAGGATCGGCGTCAGCCGCGGCTCCAGGAAAAAGATCGGTAGGCACGCCAGCGCCAGTGCAAAGGCAACGGGGACGCGCAACACGATGAATAGAAGGAACAGTCCGAAAAGGATCGAGGAGACGACGAGCGGGGTCACTGTGCGGGGGCCATCAGGATTCTCAAGTCGCGAACGAGCTTTTCAAGAATGAACACTGTAAAGAGCACTCCTGCGAAGGGCCAGGCGCCATAGATCCAGTTCATCGGCAGCGCCGCTATCTCGGAAGTCTGAAACCAGCCGAACGCGATCAGCTCCCATCCGTACCAGACGAAGACCAGAGCGACGATCAACATGAGCAGCTCGACGAGGATGCGCTTTGCTGCCTCGTTTTTGGGGTTGTCGCTTCTCGGCATCAGGTCGAGGTCGAAATGCGTGCCGTCGCGGACGGCGACAATGGCGCCTACCATGATCATCCAGACAAAGCAGAAGCGCGCGATCTCTTCCGTCCAGATGTAGCGGGGGATAAGCCCGGTAAAGCGCGACAGAACCTGCATTGAAACGGGTACCAGCAACCCGCACACCAGCGCGCCGAGCACGATCTTGAGAGCGCCATGGATCGCATCGAGAACCCTTGTCATGGGCGCCGCAACCGTACTTTCCGGTGTATCGGATTTACAACGGGAAAGGGCAGGGCCGACCGCGGCCGGTCCTGCGGAGTTTGAACCTGTGACGCTACTGAATCGCCTGAATCGCCTTCAGCACGTCGCCGGCGCCCAGTTCCTCGGCATAGGCCTCCAGCACGGGCGTGGCCGCATCGAGCATCTTGTCGCGCTCGGTGAATTCGTGCGTCTGCAGCCATCCCTTCTCCTCCATCGCCTTTACCTTCGCGGAGTCCTCGCCGCTCTCGATCTCCCGGCCGTGCTTTCCAGCTTCGGCGCCGGCTTCGTCGATGCAGCTCTGCAGTTTCGCCGGCAGCTTCTGATAGGTTTTGTTAGAGATGAGGAGCGGGCGGATGGTGATGGCGTGCTTGGTCAAAGACAAATGCGGCCCGACTTCGTAGAACTTCATCTGTTCAACGCCCGCCGCCTCATTCTCGCCGGCGGCAATCACACCGGTCTGGATTGCGTTGTAGACCTCGTCATAGGCGATTACCGTCGGCGCTGCGCCGAGCGCATCGAAGACCCGCGTCCAGATCGGCGCTCCCTGCATGCGGATCGGGAGGTCAGCCAGTTCCGCCATGTTGGTGACCGGTTTGTTGGCGAAGACATTCCGTGTGCCGCCTCCGGCATAGCCGAGAAGGCGGATGTCGGCCTTCTCCAAAATGTCGTCGGCAACCGGCTTCAGGGCATCGGCTTCCAGCACCTTGCGCCAGTGATCCTCGTCGCGAAACAGGAATGGCATGTCCATGAGCGGAGCCATCTGGGAGAAGGTCGACATATGCGCAGGTGACGCCACGGCGTAGTCGACCGAGATCCCCTGGTTCATGAAGCCGACGTAATCCTTTTCCAAGCCGAGCTCGGAATTGAGGTGCATCTCGAACTCGACCGGCTCGTCGGTATAACACGCTTGAACGAGTTCCTCGAACTTGCGCATGGTTTTGGTGAAAGCGTGATCTTCGTTGAATTGACTGGCGCCGACCAGCTTGATCTGGGCGGCCGCTGGCGAGCCGAGGGCAAATGGAAGTATCCAGCCAAGGCTGCAGGCAAATACCGTCAAAAATGACTTCCGAATATTTGACATCGTTTCCTCCCGAAACGCCTTGTCGGCGCGATCTTGAATCTCCGCTTTTGCACATCCCTGCGCGCGGATGTTGTCAGCGGAACTATAACTGGGCAGGCCGCTGGGTCAATTACTCAACCTGGCGCCTCAAGTGCGAGTTCAAGCCGGCACACGTGCCGAGGAACGCAAGCTGCGCTCGCATCCGTGATCCTTCAAAGAAAGCGTGAAACAAAATCGCCCAGCGCATCTGAGGGGAGGTTGCATGTCGATCAAGGTCGCCGGCGGCCGGGACAAGCGCGGGCGGGTTTGTTCAGGCTTGCCGGTTCCCGATCTGTCGTGCGTGCTGGGCCCGCTCCAACTCCATGAGACCTTTACAGGGATGAGCCTGGTCAGTGTGGTTCCTGCGGTTTTCCGCCGAACAGATCCACGAAATAATCCACCAACTCGGGAACCATCCTTTGGCTGTAGCCGGCGGCTGCGGCAAGCGAAAGCGCCTGCTTGGCGGCGTGAGACATTAGGCTTGGCACGCCTAGACCGTCCGCCATTCTGCCGTAATACCCGACATCCTTGCGCGCGTTGGCTATGGAGAAGGCCAGCATATCCGGCTTGCCGTCCACGGCGTTGGCCTTGATGAAATCCATCATGCCCGACTTCAGCGGTCCGGAGGACATGACGTCGTAAAGCACTTGGCGATCGATGCTTGCCTTGTCGGCCATGGCGAAAGCTTCGGACATGGCGCACGCCGTTGTCATGGCGAAGAAGTTGTTGATCAACTTCAGCGTATGCCCGGCGCCAAGAGGTCCGACGTGAAAAACGTTCTCGCCAAGATCCCTGAAGATCGGTTCGGCGCGGCCGAAGGCTTCATAGCTGCCGGCTGCCATAATGTTGAGCTTGCCCTCCACCGCGTGCGAGGGAGTGCGGCCGAGCGGTGCATCCATATAGCTTGCGCCCACGGCCGCAACGGCCTCACCGATCCGCATGGTCGAATCGGGTAACGAGGTGCCGAAGTCGATAACCAGGCTGCCGGCCCGCAACCCGGCTATAATTCCGGTCTCGCCGAACATGCGCGCCTCGACGGAGGCGGATGTGTCCATGCAGAGCATCACGATATCGCTTTGTCTGGCGAGTTCGCGCGCAGTTTTCGCTTCGGCAGCGCCGCGCGCCACAGCCGCGTCGACGTTCGCCCGGTTACGGTTGGCCATCACAGTCATTGCATAGCCACGGTCCTGGAGGCGTCTTACCATGGCTGAACCCATGAGCCCCAAGCCGACAAATCCGATGGATGGCTTCTGTTGCAATCTGATACCCCTCTTTCGCGCTGGATGCGCGACTCCTTGGTTCGCATACAACGATCAGGCGAGCCGGCAATCTCGCCTGGAACACAAATTCCTACGCCCCTTTCCAGACCCTGCCGATGCGCTCATGCGACGAATTTCGTGCATGGCAGGACGGCTAGAGATACGACTTTGACCCTGAGAAGTCGCGAGACAATAGTATCCTTGGAAGATGAGAGCGCAAAAGAAAATTGCGCCAATTGGGCAAGAAAGCCGGGTCGATCGGTGAACAGCTCGTCACGGTCGTAGCTCATGGTCATGGCTGGGCAGCAACGTGTCGCGCTCGACCCGTAAGAAGTCGAATGGGAATCCCGCCCGCTCGCCCAGCAGATGGCCGATGGCACCGTTCGGTTCGCGGCAGCGACCGTGGCTACACGCGCTGGCTTGCGCTCCAGCATCGCCGTGATGCGTGGATCAACCGGGCCGGGCTTCGTCCGCGCCCGCCAGATCGATCGTTCTTGTCGAGATTCTTTTGGCCAACGCGCGGTCGTGCGTGACGAGAAGAACCCCAAGCCCGGTTTCGCGCACCGTCTGGATCAGAAAATCGATCACCTCCTTCTGGCTGACCGGGTCGAGGCGGGAAGTAGCCTCGTCCGCAAACAGGAAGACCGGATCGAGAAGCAAGGCGCGCACGATCGCGAAGCGCTGCAACTCGCCTCCCGAAATCTGGCTCGGCAAGCGGTCGAGCAGATCGTTCTGGAGACGAAGGCGAGTGAGCAGTTTCTCCACGCCGCTCCACGGGCGCCGGTGCAGTTTCGCAAGATCCCGCAAGCCCGTTCGGATCGTCTGGTGCGGCGGGAAGGCTGCCGGCGGGTCTTGATAGAGCTTTTGAAATCGCAGCGGCGACACTTTCATGCGCCGTTCAATACTTCCGGCGTCCGGTTCAACGAGCCCGAGGAGGATGTTTCCGACCGTCGTCTTGCCGCAGCCGCTGGGACCTACGACGGAGACGATCTCGCCCGCCCGCACCTCGATGTCGATATCCTTGAACAGGACATGAGCGCCGAACGCTTTGGTGAGGCCGCGCCCCGCAAGCACGACGTCTTCCGACGGCGTCGGCGCGCGCCGAGCCCAGCTCTCCGGATCGGCATCAAGCAGCGCCCGGCTGTAGGGATGGCTCGGCGCGGTGAGCACCTGTTCCGCCGGTCCATAGTCCACGAGGCGGCCCTCGAGCATGATCCCGACTGTGCCACCAAGCGTTCGGGCCGCGCCGATGTCATGTGTGATCGTGAGCAGCAGCCGGCCGGCTTCGACTTCCTGTTTCAGCCGGGTAACGACGCTGTCGCGCAGATCCGCGTCGAGCCCCTTGGTCGGCTCGTCCGCAATCAGAAGCCCGCTGCCGCCGGCATGGGCAATGGCGATCGCCGCGCGCTGGCACATGCCGCCTGACATCTGAAAGGAGTAGAGCGCGCCGGCATGGCCAAGGCCGACATCAGCGAGGTTTGCCTGAGCCAGAGCGTTGCTCTGCGATACTGCATTGCCTCTAACGAAGCGATGTACCTCTGCGACCTGCGGCCCGACACGCATTGTAGGGTCGAGCGCGAGCCATGGTTCCTGGGGTAGAAGCGAGATTGCGCGACCCCAGCGGTTGCGCCGCTCTTCGGGAGGGCTGGCGATGAGGTCGGCGCCGTCGAGACGGATCGTCCTCGATGCAGCCAGTTCAGGTGGTAAGGTTCCCATCACCGCCTGGGCAACGAGTGACTTTCCCGAGCCGCTTTCTCCAAGCAGCGTGAGCGGCTGGCCTGGTCGAAGCGAGAGGGAAATATTCCGGACAATGGGCGTTGCGCCGGAATGAATACTCAGCTCCGAAATGAGTAACTCGCGGATATTTGCCGGGGCGTTCATGGGTTGTCTTTCCGCGCAACGAGCTGCAGGCCGAGGACGAGCAGGAAAATCAGAACTGCGGGAAGCAGCACGTGCACCGGCGCTTCAGCGTAGTAGGGGAGAAGCTCGACGATCATGCTGCCGAGTTCGGGCGTCGGCGGCTGTAGCCCGACGCTGATGGCGCTCAGCGTGGAGATCGCGATGATCGCCGTGGCCATGGCGAAGGCCGCGAGCGTCGCAATCAAAGGTGCGATGCTCGGCAAGACATAGTTGCGCAGGATGTAGCCGGACCCGAAGCCGAGGAGTTTTGCTGCCTCGATATGTGGCTGCTTTAGGATCGTCGCGGTTGTGGCGCGCGTGATCCGGTAGAATTCCACCCACAGCGTCAGCGCCAGCCCGAAATAGAGGGGCCCGAAATTTCCAGGTGCAAAGGCGAGGAGCAGAAGAACGAGCATCAGCCCAGGGAGTGCCAGTACGATGTTCGCGAGAAGCTCGAGCATCCGCTCGAGCCAGCCGCCGCGCCAGGCTGCGGCGAGGCCGAGAAGAACGCCCGGGATGGCGGCCGTCAACATGGTGAGGAACGCCATGCCGAACGACAGCCTGGCGCCGTGGGCGAGCCGCGCCAAGAGGCTGCGGCCGTAATGGTCCGCGCCGAGTAGGTATTCGCCGCCGATCGGGGCAAGGCTGGCGCTGAAATCCTGCTGAGCAGGGTCTGCCTGCACCAGCCAGGGGCCGAGAACCGCAAAGGCGGCAAGCGCTAGGAGCAGTGCCGCGCCGATCACGCGGGTGACGGAAAGATGGCGCGGCCGCGATACGGAAAGGGAAACGATTTCGGTGCTCATTGCACTCTCCCCAGTCGCGGGTCGAGCCAAGCCGAAGCGGCATCCACGGCGGCGGTGATGGCGACGAACATCAGGCCCATCGCAAGCGCCGTGCCTTGCACCATGGGAATGTCCCGCTCGACGATCGCATGGACGAGGGCGTGCCCGATTCCGGGATAGGCGAAGATCGATTCCACCACGACCACGCCTTCGACGAGATAGATCGCCTGCAGGCCGAGATAGGAAACGACCGGGATCGCTGCATTGCGAAGTCCGTGCCGCCGCACGACCGCTGCCTCGGGCAATCCCTTGTGCCTGGCGAACACAAAATACGGGGCCTTGGCGACAGCGGCGATCGCGTCACGCGTAACCCGGCTCGACACGGCAGCGAGACCGAGCGCCAACGTCAGGGCGGGCAGGACGAGGTCCCGCCATGTTCCAAAGCCTGCCGGCGGAAGCCAGCCGAGCCATATGGCAAAAACGAGCATCAGGATGAGACCGAGCACGAAAGGCGGCAGGGAGCGCAATATCACCGAGCCCGCGAGCCCAAGCCTGTCGGTCCATCCGTTCGGCCTGAGGCCCGAGAAGACGCCGGTGGTCGGGCCGATCATGAGGGACAGCAGGAGGGCGGCGGCGGCGAGCCAGACCGAAGCCCCGAGCTGGACCTTCAGTTCATCCACGACAGGAGCACCGGTCACGAGGGAATGGCCGAGATCGAACCGGACAAGGCTGCCGAGCCAGTCCAGGAACTGGACGAGCCATGGCCGGTCGAGGCCGAGTTCCAGCCGTACCTTGTCGGCGGCCTCTGCGATCCTGGCATCCGGCCCATAGCGACCCGCGGCGATCCGCATCGCGGCGTCGCCCGGAAGAACGCGCATGAGGGCAAAGCACAATGCGCCGACGACAAAGGCAACGATGCCGGCCTGGGCGAGGCGCGCGAGAAGGAACTGTCTCATTCAAACGCGACCTTCATTCGGCCCAGCGGACCGAAGCGAGGCCGTAGTTCACCTCGAACGGGTCGACTTGAACGCCGGTGATGCGTTTATTGGCGACGATCGCCAGCTCCGACCAGGTGACCGGAATGCTGGGCAGTTCCTCTTGCAGTATCTCGACGGCCCGCCTCTGAAGCGGCGCTCGCTCCTGCGGATCGCTGGTGGCGACGAGCTTCTCGACCAGTGCCTGGAACTCGTCATTGGACCAGCCCATGGCGCCCCAATCGCTGCCGCCTGGACCGTAATCCTGCAGCAATGTCCCGATCGGATCGGGAACGATCAAGTAGAGGCGGGAGATCAGGCCCATTTCCAGCGTGCCGTCCTGATGCCGGCTGGGGATCTCGGAGCTGTTGCCGACCGAGACCTTGACGTCGATGCCGACTTCCCTCAGTTGGGCCTGAAGCGCCGTGGCGATGGGCGGCAGTTCCGGCCAGCTCGCATAGGTGAGGAGCGTGACGCTGAAGCGTTTGCCGTCCTGCTCCAGAATGCCGTCCGGTCCCGGCTTCCAGCCTGCCTCCGCAAGCAGCCGCTTTGCGGCGTCGAGATCGCGCGTCAGGGGCTTGAGGTCAGCGACATGCCAGCCGGCGAGCGCCGGCGGAAAGAGCTGCGTGGCGGCAAGATCGGGATTGCGCAGGATCACCTTGGTGATGCCTGCCCGATCAATGGCGTAGCTGATCGCTTGCCGTTCCTTCACGTCATCGAAGAATGGAGCACCCGCATTCACCTTGATGATGCGCGTCCTCGGGATGGTGGCGATGTGCACATCGAGCTTCGGATTGCGCTTCAGCCGCTCGACGGAAACCGGCAGCATGGAAAACACGAGATCGGCCTCGCCGCTTTCGGCCATGAGTGCCCGGGTCTCGCCCTGGCCTACGGCGAGATAGCTGACCTCACCGATGCCTGGGTCGCCGCCCCACCAGTTATCCGAATCCTCGAGTTCGAGCTTCAGCGGCGGTGTCAGGCTCTTCACCTTATAGGGGCCGGAGCCGATAATTTGCGTGACCTTTCCGGAAGCGTCGTAGGACGCTGGGGCAAGAATGATTGTGCTGAAATTGACGAGATAGGCTGGCACCGCCGCAAACGGCTTTTCCAGGCGGATGACGACGTCCTGGCCATCGCTCGCGATTTCCGAGATGGGCAATTGGGTCAGAACGCCCACGCCCGCATGCGCACGCTTGAGGCTCGCCGCCGCGGCCTCGGCCGTCACGGGCGTTGCGTCGTGGAAGATCGCATCCGAGCGGATTGTGAAACGCCAGGTCAAGCCGTCGTCGCTGACGGACCATTTCTCCGCCAATCCAGGCATCAACTTGCCGGTCGCATCCGCGCTCACCAATGTCTCGGCCACCTGCAGCCGGCTGAAGACATAGCCCGATTGCGCCGGATCGATCCCGGCTATCTCCCACGGGCCGGCAACCTTGAGCATCCGCTCCTGTGCCATGCCGGACAGGGTCGACAAGGCCATTGCCACGCCGGCAACAAAAAGTGCAACACGCATCCCAACCTCTTCCAATATGTTATACCGTTACAACGTCCATTGCCCATTGCGCTAAAAAGGTCAACCTCCCTGCCGCAGTCATCGGGCCGATGGACCGGATATCCACAGCGCTCGCAAATTCACCGACGGGAAGAATGTTCAGCGCGGCTCGATATGGCGACGCAAAGCTCTTGGTCTTTCACATCGCCAAGGCCCCTCGGATTCAGGGGCATGGCCGAAACTAGGCCGAATTTCCGGCTGTCTCTGCGGAAATGACAATCGATAAATCAGCTCACGGCCGCTTCATCCATCGTGAGCACGCTTCCGTCAGCACGACGGACACTATGAACCTCCAGGAAGAACGCAGGCCCGTTCTGCGACGGCCTCGTGCCGCGGCCTCATAACGCCTGAACGACGACGGTTTGCCGCTTAACCGTCATCTTCGGCAGAGTCTGCCGTTTCCATAAGGAAAACGCGAGCAATGGCGCGCGATAGCGGAGTTAGGCTTCTCCAAAACTGCTCGGTGAGGCGCAACAATGCTCGACTTCAACCCGGATGACGTCGCATTTCCGAACGGCCATTATATCGATGGTGTGGTTATTAGCGACGGCTTGGAACATCTGGCGGTCCGGCGTCCTTCCGACAACAAGGTCTACGCGGACTTATCTATCGGCTGCCCTGAAATAGTGGATCGCGCGGTGGCTAGCGCGGAACGTGCGTTTCGCAAGACAAGCTGGGCTACAGGAGCCCCGCGCGAGCGTGCTCGGATCCTGCGGCGCTGGGCAGACCTCATCGAAGGCCACGCAATTGAACTCGGCCGCGTCGAGGCCCTAGGTTCCACGCGGCCGATTACAGATATTATCGCTGTCGATCTCCCTTACGCCGCCGACTGCATTCGTTTTTTCGCGGAATACGCCGACAAACTTGGCGGCGATATCGCTGCAACCCGCACCGACAACCTCGGCATGGTTATATCCGAACCTTACGGCGTGGTGGCGGCGATCTCCCCGTGGAACTTCCCTGTCAACCAGGCGGTCACGAAAATCGGCCCGGCCCTGGCCGCCGGCAATGCCGTCGTTCTCAAGCCGTCCGAAATGACCCCGTTCTCGGCGGTACGGCTTGCCCAGTTGGGCACTGAGGCAGGCATGCCGGCCGGTATTTTCAACGTCGTGCAAGGAACCGGCATGGCCACCGGCGACTCCCTGTGCCGCCATCCTGGCGTTGGGAAAATATCCTTCACCGGCTCTACCCGGACGGGTGCGGCGATTATGGTAGCGAGTGCCGAAAGTGGATTGAAGCCGGTGACGCTGGAACTCGGCGGCAAGAGCCCGCAACTGGTTTTCGCTGATGCGGACCTCGACAAGGTCGCCCGCAATATCGCCAAATCCATTTTCGGCAACGCCGGCCAGGTTTGCGTCGCGGGATCCCGCTTGATTGTCGAGCGTCGTGTAGAAGACGAATTGGTGGATCGTGTCGTGCGCTTATCGCAGGCGATGCAGCCCGGTCCCACCTGGTCCTCGCAGACCAGCTTTTCGCCGATTGTCTCGACAGCCCAGCTCGACCGGATCGATGGCATGGTGCGCCGAACCCTCGACGCAGGCGCGGAAGCGCTGATCGGCGGCCGGCGCCTCGCTGAAATCCAGGACGGCGCCTTTTATGAGCCTACCATTCTGACCCACGTGACCTCCGAAATGGAGGCGGTCCGCGAAGAAGTGTTCGGCCCGGTTCTGACGAGCCAGTCTTTTGACGACGAGGAAGAAGGCCTGAACCTCGCGTCGCATCCCACCTACGGTCTTGCCGCAGGAGTGCACACGGCTGACATCGGCAAGGCCATGCGCGCCGTGCGCAGCATCAAAGCGGGAACTGTCTGGGTGAACCGCTATGGCCGTACCGCAGACTACATTATCCCGACCGGTGGCTACAACGGCTCGGGTATCGGCAAGGATCTCGGTCGCCAAGCGGTGGAAGCCAACATGCGCCTTAAGAGCGCGCTCATCGACTTCGCTTGAACGTTTGTCGACAAAGTCGCGGCAAAGAACCCTCAATGTCCCCCCAGATTGCTTCGTACTGCCAATGACGAACACCTACCCACCAGGGCAGACGTCGCAATCATCGGCGGCGGCATCGTTGGCTCGTCCGCCGGCACCGCGAATCTGCTGTTTGTTATGTGAAAGAGCGGAGCAGCCGAGGGCTAGCGCGTTAGCCTGGATTGCTGTTTTGCCAGCAGGCTTGCGGCCTTCTCGGATGGCCTACGCGCTTTCCCATCGTACTGTAAAGAGCCGGAGGGCTGCCAGTGACGTGCGAAATCGGCGGCAGGCGGCACAACAAGGGTTCAGCAGAGCGGATAAATGTCCTTCAAAACTCCGCTACCTGGCCCCAGGCGGATGTATTGAACCGTTCGGGCCTGTAGGGCAGGGGATCGACTAGCGGAGCGGAATCGGTGATCAGGTCCGCGATCAGATGGCCTGCCCCTGGGCCGATGCCAAATCCATGGCCGCTGAAGCCCGCTGCGAGGATGAAGCCCGGCAGGCTCTGGATCTCGCCGATGGCGGGAACGCCGTCCGGCGTGCTGTCGACATAACCCGCCCAGGCGGCCGAGATTTGCGCCTGCTGCAAGGCCGGCAGCAATCGACAGGCCCGCTGGTGTGTTTTCCGGATCAGCCTCCGATCGGGCCGCGGATCGAGAATGCGGGTCCGCTCCATTGGCGTGGGGGCATCGAGCCGCCAGCGCGCCAGCGTCTCATGCTCCGCCTGCCACGCCTGCAAGCCGCCGGGGACAAGGGAGCGCCAGCGCCTGGCAAACATGGGCAGGAAGTCGCGGGCAAAGCGGAACAGTTGTGGCGTCGGATCAACGCTGGCGCGGCCGCTGATCGCTAGCGTGTGACCGCCGTCGCGGCGGGTGACCGAGATTTCCGAAGTATGCAGCGCATCCGGCAGCCCCTTGGATCCGGGAGCAACCGAAAGGATCGAGGAGCGGACCGACGCTTGCGGGAAGCGGATGCCCAACTGGTGGCAGAACGAGGAGGCCCAGGCCCCGCCGGCCATCACCACAGTTTTCGTGCGGATCGTCCCGGCCTCGGTGATAACAGCGCTGAGGCGGCCGGCTTTGGTCTCGATCCCCCGCGCGGCGCACATCTGATGGACGCTTCCGCCGGCCTTCAGGATACCGCGCGCCACCACCGGCGCGGCGCGCGATGGGTCAGCCGTGCCGTCCGAAGGCGAGAAGACGCCGCCTTTCCAATTCCGGCCGGTCGCGTGCCCGTATGCCGTGGCCTCGCCGGAACTGAGCATATGCGTGGTCACGCCGACGCTGCGGGCGAAATCGCGCCATCGAGCCCAGCCGCCGATCTCGGCCTCGTTGTTGCTGAGATAAAGCAGCCCGCAGCGCCGGAAGCCCGGATCCTCGCCGATTTCGCCGGCGAGAGCCTCCCAAAGCGCCAGACTTGCCGTTGCCATTGGCAGTTCGCGGGCATCGCGGTTCTGTTGCCGACACCAGCCCCAGTTGCGGCTGGACTGTTCGGCGCCGATCCGGCCTTTTTCCAGGAGCGCCACCCGCACGCCGCGCCGGGCGAGGTAATATGCGGCGAACGCGCCAACAATGCCGCCGCCGATCACGACGACATCGGCAGTTTCCGGCAAGGCGGGTGTTGTCTCGATGTGGAGCAGCGGTGCGGCCATTTGAGTCTCCGGTCGTCCGACCATATTATCGCCGTGGGTCGAAGGGCATTCGCCGCAAATCGGTGGCAGGCAGCATTTCCTTCGGTTGCGCGGAACGTTGGCGGGGAATTCTGCTATGTGCGGATTTGCCGCCCTAATGCGTGATGCAGCTCGGCGATTTGTCCTTGCTCCTTAGTCGGTTCAGCATAATCTGCTTTGATGAGCTTGCAGGCACCGACCCGCGCAATTCGCCATGGACCGCGCATGAAACTCGACCGGATCGACATCAAGATACTTTCTGAATTGCAGAAGGACGGCCGGATCACCAATGTGGAACTGGCGGGATTGGTGAATCTCTCGGCCAGCCCCTGCCTGATGCGGGTGAAAAAGCTCCAGGCCGAAGGCTATATTGTCGGCTATTCGGCGCAGATAGACATCGCAAAACTGGGGCAGACGCTTACCGTCTTTACCGAGGTGACGCTGAAAAACCACCGCCAGATCGACTTCGCGCGGTTCCTGGCAGCCATCGAGAAGGTCGATTCGGTTGTCGAATGTCATCTCGTTTCAGGCGGTTACGACTATCTGCTCAAATTCGTCACCGCGGGGATCGCCGAATATCAGGCGATCATGGAGCGCCTGACGGACATGGACATCGGCATCGACAAATATTTCAGCTTCGTCGTGCTGAAATCGCCCATCGTCAAGTCCCACATGCCGCTGAAGAGCCTCTTCCCGGTCTAGCAGCCCTCGCCCGAATTCGCCTAGACGGCTTGGCTCCGCTCCACGGCATCGGCCAGGCCCGCCATGGAAGTGAAGTGGTAGTCCGGCTCGGTGAAGCTTTCCGGCTCGATGGTTCCGCCATAGCCTTTCTGGGCATGGCGCCGCTGGATCCAGCAATTGGTCAGCCCGAGTTTCCGCGAAATGCCGATGTCGTGGTACTGGCTCTGCGCGACGTGCAGGATGTCGTCGCGCGAGTTGCCCTCGGATTCGACGAAGGCGAAAACCTTCTCGAAGAAGGCGGGATCGGGTTTCTCCGTGCTGGTGTCATCGACCGTGAAGCCCTTGTAAAAAGGATCGCCCAGCTCGCGCGAGAAATATTCGAAGGCCCAGCGCTGCGCGTTGGTCATCGCAATCAGTCGGTAGCGCTTCGCCAGCCGGGCCAGCGCTTCGGCGCTGTCGGGAAAGCCTTTCCAGCTTCTCGCGGAATCGCGTAACCGCTCGCCATGCCGACGTTCGGCGGGCAGGCCGAGTTCCGGTGCTATCACCTCATATACCCTGACGAGATCATCCGGGAAGCGGCCGGCATCGGGCGAATATCTGGCCGCGCGATAGAGCCTCAGGGCAGTCTCGCCATCGACGATGGCGCCTGCCTCGGCAGCGATCTCCGCGAGGCAGTTGGTGATGCCGCCTTCGAAGTCGATCAGGGTGCCGACGACGTCGAACGTCAGGTATTTGAAATCACTGAGCTTCTTCGTCAACGTGTTGCTCCTTGCTACGATGGCCGTATCCACGGCCACGATGGTATTTGGGATCAGCTCATGGCGGCGCGCACGTCCGGATCTTCAAGCGTCTGATCGAGCGTCATCCGGGTTCGCTCGACGATGGCGTCGATCTCGTCATGCGTGCAGCAGAGTGGCGGAGCATAGCCGAGCACGCCATTGCCGAAGGCGCGGATAACCAGCCCGTTATCCCAGGCGCGGTCGAAAATCCGCCGGGACGGATCGGCGCTTGCCGGTAGGGGGATCTTGCGCTCCTTGTCCACCACCAGTTCGATCGCGGCCAGCATCCCGCGGCCGCGCACATCGCCCACGAGCGGGTGCTCCGATAGGCTCCGCAGTCCTTCCATCAGCCGCGCTCCGGCCTTCCTCCCGTTCTCCAGCAGGCCGGCTTCGTAAAGTCTCAAGACCTCCAGGCCGATCGCGGCGCTGACCGGATGGGCGGAATAGGTATAGCCGTGGCCGACCGCCGAAGCGCCCGCGCCGTCCGCGATAGTGTCGTAGACATCGTCGGACATGAGAACCGCCCCCATCGGCGCGTACCCGGAGGTCAGGCCCTTGGCGACGGTCATCAGGTCCGGGATGACCCCGTCCTCGGAACACGCAAAGAGCGGACCCGTCCGGCCGAATCCGGTGATGACTTCGTCGGCGACGAAAAGGATATCGAGTTCGCTGCAGAGATGGCGCATCGCCTTCATCCAGCCGGGCGGCGGAACCAGCACGCCCCCCGAGCCTTGTATCGGTTCCGCGTAGAATGCCGCGACGCGGTCGGCTCCAAGTTCGTCCACCTTGCCGCGCAGAGCCGTCAATGAGGCGGCGATGATCGCCTGCGGGTCGCTGCCTGCCGGATTGCGGTAGGCATAATGCGACGGTATTTTGTGCTGCCAGTCCAGCGGCACGCCGAAGCCGGCGTGGAAGGCGGGCAGGGCGGTGAGCCCAGCTCCCACGGTAGAGGAGCCGTGGTAGCCTTGCTCGATCGAGATGAACTGATCCTTCTGCGGCAGGCCTTTGGCATTGTAGTAATAGCGGATGAAGCGGACCGTACTGTCCACGGCGTCGGAGCCGCCGAGCGTGAAATAGACATGGTTCAAATCGCCGGGCGCGCGCTCGGCGAGTTCCGCCGCAAGCCTGATAGCAGGCTCCGAGCCGAGACCGAAATAGCCGGTGGCGTAGGGCAGTTCGCGCAGTTGGCGCGTGGCGGCTTCGACGATGCTGTTCTGGCCATAGCCCGCGTTCACGCACCACAATCCCGCGAAACCGTCGATCAGCCTGCGGCCGCTCGCGTCGGTAATCGTTGCTCCCGAGCCGCTCTTCAGAACCCGTACCCCACGCCTTTCGTGGCCGCGATAGGAGGCGACGGGATGCACCAGATGGGCGCGGTCGAGTTCGACCAGGGAATTGCTCAGCATTTGTCTCTCCGAATTCATCCAAGGGCCTGGCTGGCCAGTGCAAAGGTCTGGACGCCGGCTGCCTGGGCTGGCCGATGACCGTCCCTGCGCATGGCGATCCCGCCGCCGACATGGGCCAATCCTTGCGCCGCCAGCCAGGGCGCGAGGCCGGATGCATAGGGCGTATCCAGGCGCAAGAAGGCGCCTGAACGAGCGGCAAAGAGGAAAGAAATAAGAATGCGGGCTTCGTCGGCCGTCGCCGCCACCACCGGCCCCACGACCTCGCCGCGACCGAAGGCTCGGACGGCGGCAAAACCGCTTGGCCGCCCCTGATGCTGCAGAACGGCGAGACGCCCATGCTCGGACAAAAGTGCGATCAGCGCGCCACGATCCGCGCCGATGGCCGCCTGGTCCAGCTTTGCTATGGCGGCGATGTCTTCGACCGTCGCCCAATCCACATCCGCTGGGGCCACGGCAGCCTGACGGAGGGTTCCCTGATGTTGCAGGATTTCACCGCTCGAGCGAAAGCCGAGTTTCTCGTAGAGCGGCAAACCGTCCTGCGTCGCCGTGAGCCGGCAATCGCGGCCTTCGCTGGCCTGAAGAGCACAATCCATCAGCCTGCGGCCGATACCATGCCCGCGCATTGCGGCGTCGACGATGACCATGTTGATCGTGGCTACTTCCCGGCCGTAGCGCGTGACCAGCGTCGTGCCCACCACCCGGTCGCCTTCGAGTGCGACAATGCCAGCGCTGAGCGCCAGCACCATGGCCCAATCGTCGCGCCTGTGGGGCCACCCTGCCTGGCGCGAAAGGAGCATGGCGCCTTCGAGATGCTCAGGTGCGAAGTCCACAAGCTCGATTGATGTCGTAAGCATGACTTGTTCCAAATCGTTGCGTCTTCTGTGATAGACCCGGTCGCGAAGAAGATCGTCCCGAGGACGCGAAGCGCGCGGTATCTTTCTCCGTCCTGGGCGGCGGCAGCCGCATCTTATGCCGGGTTGTGCGGTACTGGAGTGAAACTACTTCTGATGGTTCGGGCCGGCAAACGGACGGCGGCGCAACTCTCTGCCAAAGGCCGACGGCGATACGGAACAATCTGCTTCCAACGGCTGCAATTGCGGTCATCCGGCCGCTGGGTCCCTGCCTATGATGGCTTAGATCGCAAAGCCCTGTTGGCACCCTGGAAGGATGCTCATGACATGACCCAGTTCCGGCCCAAATACATCACCTTCGACTGCTACGGCACGCTCACCAGATTTCAGATGGCCGAGGCGGCCCAGAAGATCTATGGCGAGCAACTCGACGCGCGGCGTATGGCGCAGTTCATCAAGAGCTTCGCGGCCTACCGGCTGGACGAGATTCTGGGTGATTGGAAGCCCTATAACGAAGTCATTCACAACGCCGTGGAGCGCACGTGCCGCAAGAACGGCCTGACGTTTCGCCAGGAGGACGCCCGCGCCATCTATGATGCCGTGCCGAGCTGGGGACCTCACCCGGATGTGCCGGCGGGGCTTGCCAAAGTCGCCAAGGAGATCCCGCTGGTGATCCTTTCCAACGCGATGAACGAGCAGATCATGTCGAATGTGGAAAAGCTTGGTGCGCCGTTCCACGCCGTCTATACCGCGCAGCAGGCGAATGCCTATAAACCGCGCTTCCAGGCGTTCGAATACATGTTCGATATGCTCGGCTGCGGTCCGGAGGACGTGCTGCATTGCTCGTCGTCCTTCCGCTATGATCTGATGTCCGCTTACGACCTGGGCATCAAGAACAAGGTCTGGGTCAATCGCGGCCACGAGCCCGCCAACCCGTACTATGAATATACCGAGATCAAGGACATCTCAGGCCTGCCCGGCGTCGTCGGGCTCTGACGGAGTTTCGGCCATGCAGTTCAAGTCCTACTGGCACGATACCGCTCCCTCCTTCGCAGGGGCGGCCACCGGGCCGGTCGAGGGCCGCTACGACGTGGCCGTGATCGGCGGCGGCTTCACCGGGCTCGCGGCCGCGCGGCATCTGGCCAAGGCGGGAGCCAAGGTGGTGGTGCTGGAAGCGAATTCCGTGGGCTCCGGCGCTTCGGGCCGCAATGGCGGGCACCTCAACAACGGCCTCGCCCATAGTTTCCTGGCAGCGAAGGCGCAGCTTGGGGCGGAACGCGCTGTCGCGCTCTACCGCGCCTTCGATGATTCCGTCGACACGATCGAGCGCATCGTGGCGGAGGAGGGGATCGATTGCGATTTCCGCCGTTCCGGCAAGCTGAAGCTCGCGTCGAAACCGGCGCACTTCGATCAGATCGCGCGGAACTACGAGGCGGTGCATCGCGAGGTAGATTCGGACACGGAACTCTTGGATGCCACGGACCTGAAGCGCGAGATCGGCTCCGCCGCCTTCCATGGTGCGATGCTGTCGAAGAAGAGCGCGATGATGCATATGGGACGCTTCGTTTCCGGCATTGCGGGCGCGGCTGCAAAGCACGGCGCGACGATTTTCGAAAACGCACCGGTGACGGGGCTGACGTCGTTGGCCGGCGAGCACCAGCTTAAGACGCCACGCGGCAGCGTCACCGCCGGTAATGTGTTGCTGGCAACGGGCGCCTACACGTCCAGTCCGTTCGGCTATTTCCGCCGGCGCATCGTGCCGGTCGGCAGCTTCATCATCGCTACCCGGCCGCTGTCCGAGGCCGAGATCGCCGCGACTGTGCCGGGCAACCGGACCTACGTCACCTCGATGAACATCGGCAATTACTTCCGTCTGTCGCCAGATAAGCGGCTGATCTTTGGCGGACGGGCCAGGTTTTCGGCGACGTCCGATCAGCGCTCCGACGCAAAGAGTGGAGCGATCCTGCGCGCAAGCCTCGCACGGATATTTCCGCACTTGGCAAAAATCGAAATCGACTATTGCTGGGGTGGACTGGTCGACATGACCAAGGACCGCTTCCCGCGCGCGGGCTACGCCGACGGCCTGTGGTACGCCATGGGCTATTCGGGCCATGGCGCGCAGATGTCCACCCATTTGGGGATCGTCATGGCGGACGCGATTCTGGGCAAAGCCGACCGCAACCCGGTCAAGGGCCTTGCCTGGCCTGCGGTTCCGGGGCATTTCGGCAAGCCGTGGTTCCTGCCGATCGTCGGGCTCTACTACAAGGCCCTCGACCGCTTTCAGTAAGGCGACGGCACGGGTGTTGCCCGTGCCGTCTTGCTATCCCGTCGGGGTCGTTCAGGTCAGACCGCCGATATGGAAGCTCTTCATTTCCAGATATTCCTCGATACCGCATTGGGCGCCTTCGCGCCCGAGGCCCGATTGCTTGACGCCGCCGAAGGGAGCGACTTCCGTGGAGATCGCGCCGGTGTTCAATCCCACCATGCCGAACTCGAGCGCCTCCGCCACCCGCCACGACCGCTTCAGGCTCTCGGTGTAGAAATAGGCGGCCAGGCCGAATGGCGTGCCGTTGGCGATAGCGATTGCCTCGGCCTCGGTTTCGAACCGGAAGAGCGGCGCGACGGGACCGAAGGTTTCCTCGCTGGCGAGCAGCATCCCGGTCGTGGCGCCGCCGAGCACGACGGGGGCCGCGTATTGTCCGCCGCCCGGCATGGCGGGGCGCGCCGAAAGCACGCGAGCGCCCTTGGCGAGCGCATCGGACACGTGGCGTTCGATCTTTTCGATCGCCGCGGCATTGATCATCGGGCCGATCTCGACGCCCGGCTCGGTGCCCGGGCCAATCTTCATGGCCGACACCCGGGCAGCAAGCTTCTCGGCGAATGTCTCATAGACGCCCGCCTGCACGAGAATGCGGTTGGCGCAGACGCAGGTCTGGCCGCCGTTCCGGAATTTCGAGGCGATGGCGCCCTCGACTGCAAGATCGATATCTGCGTCGTCAAAGACGATGAACGGCGCATTGCCGCCGAGCTCCAGGCTGAGGCGCTTGATGCTATCGGCTGCGCCTCGCATCAGCAGCGCGCCGACGCGGGTCGAACCGGTGAAGGAGATCTTGCGCACCGTCTCGTTCGCCATGAGTTCCGCGCCGATTTCGGCCGGCATGCCAGTGACGATGTTGATGACGCCGGCCGGGATTCCGGCCCGTTCGGCCAGAACGCCGAGCGCCAGCGCCGAGAACGGCGTGAATTCCGATGGCTTGACGACAACGGTGCAGCCTGCCGCCAGCGCCGGCGCGACCTTGCGGGTGATCATCGCATTGGGGAAGTTCCACGGCGTGATGATCGCCGAGACGCCGACGGGCTCTTTCAGCACCACGATCCTTCGGTCGCGGGTAGGCGAGGGGATGGTCGTGCCGCCGATGCGCCGTGCTTCCTCCGCGAACCATTTGACGAAGGACGCGCCGTAGCGGATCTCGGCGCGGGACTCGGCAAGCGGCTTGCCTCGTTCCAGCGTCAGCATCCGTGCCAGATCCTCAACATGTTCGAGCATCAGGTCGTGCCAGGTCTCGAGCAGCGCGGCGCGCTCGGCATGGGTTCTTTCACGCCATGAAGCAAAAGCCGTCGAGGCGGCTTCGATGGCGCCACGGGTTTCTGCCCCGCTTACATCCGGCACGGAGCCGATCACCGCCTGTGTCGCCGGATCAGTCACCGCGACGCGGGCGCCCGAGGCCGAATCCCACCACTCCCCCGCGATCAGGCATTGTTGCCGGAACAGCCTTTTGTCTTTCAACGCGTCCATTCGTGCGTCCTTCATTCAAGCGCCGCCAATATGGCGGCTGTAATAGTTTCCGTGCGGTCCTTCCCGGGCGCCGCGCCGATGCCTCGCGCTGTCGTGGCCTCGATTGCAGCCATGACTTTCGCCGCCGCGGCGCCTTCACCCAGATGGTCGAGCATCATGGCCGCGGACCAGATGGCGGCGATGGGGTTGGCGATTCCCAGATGGGCGATGTCGGGCGCCGAGCCGTGGACCGGCTCGAACATGGAGGGCGCACTGCGGTCGGGGGTGATGTTGGCCGAGGCGGCGAAGCCCAGGCCGCCCTGGATCGCTGCGCCGAGATCTGTGAGGATGTCGCCGAAGAGGTTCGAGGCGACGACGACGTCCAGGCTTTCAGGCGCCATCACCATTCGCGCGGCCATCGCGTCGATATGGTAGCTGACCACCTCCACATCCTGGTATTCGGCGGCAAGCTGCGCCGTGATCTCGTCCCAGAACACCATCGAGTATTTCTGCGCGTTGGACTTCGTTACGGAGGCGAGCTTTCGCCGCCGCGACCGCGCCTGCTCGAACCCGAAGCGCAGGATCCGCTCGACGCCTTTGCGGGTGAAGATCGAGGTCTCCACAGCGACCTCGTCGCCGGTGCCCTGATGCACGCGGCCGCCGGCACCGGAATATTCGCCCTCGGTGTTCTCGCGGATGCACAGGATGTCGAAGGATTTGGCTTTTAGCGGCCCCTCCACCCCCGGCAGCAGCCGGTGCGGACGGATATTGGCGTATTGCACGAAGGCCTTTCGGATCGGCAGAAGCAGCCCGTGCAGCGAAACCGAATCCGGCACCTCCGCCGGCCAGCCAACCGCGCCAAGCAGGATGGCGTCGAAGCCGCGCAGCGTCTCGATCCCATCGGCTGGCATCATTGCCCCGGTCTGTTTGTAGTAGGCGCAGGACCAGGGAAAACGCTTGCCCTCGAGCGCGAAATCCGAGCCCTTGGCGGCAGCCTCCAGCACCTGCCAGGCCGCGTCGGTGACGGCGTGGCCGATGCCATCGCCGGGGATCAGGGCGATCGAATAGCTCTTCATATCGAGTGTTCCCATCAACTGGCGATCAAAATTTCCCGTTTGCCAAGGGCTTGCAGCGAACAATGCCAGGTCAAGTGACGGTGAGATAAATCTTGCGGACGGTTTCGATCGTCCGCCAGGTTCCGGTGAAGCCGGGCTTCATCACGAAGCTGTCGCCCGCGCGGTAAGTGACGGGCTCGCCGCCGTCCTCAGTCAATTCGATCACGCCGCCGAGGATGTGGCAGAATTCGAACGTTTCGCCCTTGATCGATCGCGTTTCGCCAGGCGTCGCTTCCCACACGCCGGTGTTGATCATTCCGTCGCGCGCCGCGTCCTGCGGCCAGGTCTTGAATGAGGGGTCGCCGGAGATCAGGCGGTCGGGTCCCGGTTTCGACTCGCGTGGCGCATCGAGGGGTTTCGGATAGATCGTCTTGAGCAGAGACATCTGGTTTTCCTTCGAGTGAGGTAGAGGCTAATAGCCCCGGGCGCGGTCGACGAGGCCGATGGGATCGAGCCCCGCTTTGTGGCGGCGAATATTGTCGATCACCGCCTTCGCTGCGGTCTCGGGTTGCGTCACGCTGGCGATATGCGGGGTCAGGATGATCTTGGGATGCCGCCAGATCCGGTGATCGGCGGGCAGGGGTTCGGGATCGGTCACGTCGAGCATCGCGCCGGCGAGCTGTCCGCTGTCTAGCGCGGCGAGCAATGCGTCCTGGTCGAGCTGCGGCCCGCGCCCCACATGCACTATGCCCGCCCCCTTGGGCAGGGCGGCAAACAGATCGGCATTCAGGAAGCCGCGCGTTTCTTCGGTCAGCGGCAGGAGGCAGACCAGGATGTCGCATTCGGCAAGGAATTTTTGCAGCCCAGCCTCGCCACTGTGGCAGGCCACGCCGGCTATGTCGCGCGGCGACCGGCTCCAGCCCGAAAGGGCAAAGCCGAACGACTTTAGACGGTCGAGCACGGCCGAACCCAGCATGCCCAGGCCGAGCACGCCGACCCGCCGCTCCTGCGCCTGCCGGACCGGCCGCGGCCGCCATTCGCCTTGCGCCTGCTGGCCGAGATATCCGGGCAGATCGCGGTGCAGCGCCAGGACGGCCAGCGTGACGTATTCCTGCATCATGCGGATGATGCCTACCTCGACCATCCGCACCAGCTTGACCTTTTCGGGCAAGATGTCCGTCTGGAACTGATCCACCCCGGCGCCGATCGAGAACAGGATCTCCAGGTTCGAGTAGCGGTCGAGATTGTCGGGTGCGGTCCAGGTCAGAAGGTAACGCACCTGCGCCGGGTCGATTCCGTTGGGATCGGCAGTGAAGCAAAGTTCCGGCAATTCACGTGCGAACTCGGCCGCGAAAACCTTGGCCCGTTCGGCATCGGAGTTGAACAGGAAGGCCATTCGAGGCTCCTAGAATGGATGACGGCCTGATGTTGGACGGCCGGCTGCGGCAGGATGCTTCGAAGCTGCCAATCGCAACGGCAGATCGCGCCGAATTTAACCGCCGGCTCAGTCGCGGCAGCTCAATGACGAAGCCGCGCGCCCAGATCCTCGATCATCCGCCGGCAAGCGGCGAGCTCCCCGATCTCGATATATTCGTCCGCCCGATGGGCGCGCGCGATGTCGCCAGGCCCGCAGATGATCGCTTCGACCCCGGCCGCCTGATACAGCCCCGCTTCGGTGCCGTAGCTTACGGCAGCGAGTGGCTCCTCTCCGGTGAGTTCTTCAAGCAGGCGGGCAAGCGGCGCTTCGGCGGCGAGCGAGAGCGCGGGATATTCGCTAAGGAGTTCCGAACTCACCTTGAACCCGCGGTCGGCCAGTTTGGTCGCTGCCATCACCACAGGCTCCAGCAATGCCGCCGGAGAAACGCCGGCGATGGCGCGGGCCTCGATCTCGGCGGAACAATAGTCCGGGATCACATTCAGCGCCTGTCCGCCGGCGACCGTCCCAATCTGGAGCGACGAATAGGGCGGCGCGAAATTCGCGTTGAAGGGGCCAGCCTTCAACTGCTCGATGCTTCGCACGGCCTTGGCGAGAACCTCGGCCATGGCATGGATCGCGTTCAATCCCTGATCGGGGCGTGATGAGTGGCCCGACCGGCCGCGAATTTCGATCCGCGCCGCAGCCTTGCCCTTGTGGGCACGGATCGCGCGCATCCCGCTCGGCTCGCCGACGATGCAGCCTTCCGGTTTGGCGCAGAGCCGGGGGAGGAGATCGATCAAATGGCGCACGCCACGACAGCCCGCCTCCTCGTCGTAGGAGAAGGCCAGGTGGATAGGCCGGGCAAGCGGAGCAACCGCCAGCGCGGGCAGGGCGGCCAGCGCGCAGGCCAGGAAGCCCTTCATGTCACTGGCGCCGCGTCCGTAGAGCCGCTGCCCTTCAGCGCGCAGCGCGAATGGATTGCTTGTCCAGTCCGGCTCGCCGGCCGGCACCACATCCATGTGCCCGGACAGGATGAAGCCCGGCACATGCGCCGGGCCGATCGTTGCGAAAAGGTTCGCCCGGTCGCCTTCCGGTCCCGGCGCCACCGTGACCTTTGCGCCGAAGCTTTCGGCATAGGTGCGGATAAACTCAACAATCTCGCCGTTCGGGCGGCCTACCACCGACGGAAAGGCTACCAGTCGAGCAAGGATTTCTTCCGCGTTCATCAATTTCCTCGCTTTAGGCTCGCGGAGTTCGATGCCGTCGATCATCCGCTGGTTGCGGTAACTGGCCGACGCAGAACCGCTTAATGCCGATGCCGGTAAAGCATAGGCTCAGCTTCCGGTCCGGAATGCGGAAAGCCGGTCAGCTTCGGTGGAAAGTTTTGAATGCGGGCGCATCTCGAGCGGATTCTGTGGCGTGGATTGGTGATACTGGATAGGCATGATCCATGGAGGATGCCGTCCGCGTGGGAAGAGCAAATCGGAATTCCAGTCTGTGCCCGCCATTCAGATGCTCCCTAGGGAAGAGATGTCATTGAAGGCCGAAGAATCCATCGTACTCAGCTCTTTCAAGCTGAAAATTGCCGACATCTCGGACGTCGAGCTTGCGAAGCTGCATGCGCTCTCGATCACCGTCGGCTGGCCGCACCGGGCTGAGGACTGGGAGATGCTGCGCGACCTGGGTCACGGAATAGTTGCCCTGGACGAGATCGGGCGCGCGCTCGGCACAGCGATGTGGTTTCCGTATGGGCCCGATTTCGCGACGATCGGCATGGTTATCACATCCCCGCGTTTGCAGGCCTACGGCGCGGGGCGGTGGATGATGGAGCATGTGCTGGCGCAGGCCGGCCCCCGCGACTTTGGGTTGAACGCCACGCGGGCGGCGCGCCGGCTTTACTTGTCCATGGGATTCACCGCCACGAAAACCGTGTACCAGTGCCAGGGAGAGGCAGTGGCGCCCGAACCCGCGCCGCCTGCCGGAGCGTCGCTGCGCGACGTCGGCCCAGCCGATTTGGCCGAACTTGCCGCCCTGGACCGCAACGCCTACGGCGTGGACCGTTTGGAGCTATTGGCAAGGCTGCTGGAGGTATCGAAAGGGGTGGCGCTTATGCGCCGCGGGCAAATTCGTGCGTTCGCGCTTTGTCGCCGCTTCGGTCGCGGCCATGTGATCGGGCCGGTCGTCGCTGAGACGGACGAGGATGCCATTGCTGTTATTCGACCGCATGTTGCGGGCCACGCCGGACGCTTTCTTCGCCTGGATACGCGGCAGCAGACTGGCGCGTTCCCCGAGTTCTTGGCACGTTCCGGACTGCAGATATTCGATACTGTGACCAGCATGTGGCTCGACCGGCCTTTGACTGTCGGCGAAGGCAAGCCCGGCGGGAAGCATCTGCTCACCTACGCATTGGCCAGCCAGACCCTAGGGTAAGCCTGCCACGTGCGCTCGACAGGCCGTGACCCCTCGTCTTGCAGGGCGTCGCTTATGACCCTGCTATGACAGCCGGAACGCCGGGTTCCGCGGGCTTGTCGCTTCCAAGGTCATGGATTGCAGCCTGGATGTCGCGGGAGAATTCCCGGCCAAACCGTGATTGCGGCAGCGTCGTGCTGGACACGAGCACGATCTCGAGCGCCGAACGCGGCCGGAACGGGCGGACAACCAACTCCCCGAAGCTCGCCCAAGGAATCAGCCCGTCCACAAGCGCCACACCCAGCCCTTGGGCGACCAAGGGAGCGGATGCGATCGAAAGACTGATCTCGATCTGCGGATCGTAGACTTGGCCCTGCTCCTGAAACGCGCGCATTACCATCCGCCCGGCTGTCGTCTGGATTCCGTAGGAGATAAGCGTTTCGCCGACAAGGTCGGCAGGGGTTACGAAGTCCTTGCCGGCCAGTGGAGACGTGCGCGGCATCAAGGCGACGATCTCGGCGCTGCCCACAACATCGTTGCGGATCTGCGGCTCAGGAAGTGTGGTCATCGTCAGTCCGAGATCGACGTCGCCAATAAGGATTCGCTCGGCGATCTCCTCCGCAGGGAGCGTTTGCAGAACTAGCCGTGCGCCGGGATTGCGTCGCCGGAACCGCAGCGCCGCTATCGGCAGCAGGGCAAAGGTGGGCGGCGCGCTGGCGGCTACGCGCAACAGGCTCAACTGCTTGTCGCGAATGCGGTTGGAGAAGACCTTCAGCGCCTCGATCTCGCGAAAAATTCGGTCAGCATCCTGAAACAGCAGATGCGCCTCCGCCGTGGCGATCAGGCGTCCGCTGATGCGCTCGAACAGCCGATAGCCGATCACGCTTTCGAAGTGGCGCAGAACCTTGCTGATAGCCGGCTGCGAGACATGCAGCGCCTCCGCCGCTGCGGTGAGCGAGCCGTGGCGCATGACGGCGCGGAAGACCTCAAGATGCCTGGCGTTCATCCCTTCATCATAACCAAAGGTTTGAGAAGGCAAAACACTTTGTATTGGCCAAGGATATGCCCGCGTGGAATTCTCCTCCTCCACAAGCGGAGATCAGTTCCATGTTGTCTTTTGGCGGCGCCCGCTTCCAGCGCCTTGGCGAGGAAGCACGGGCGAAGCTCCTCATTACCGTCGATGGCTGCACGGCGGCGGCTCACGAAGGCGACACGCTGCTTGTCGCTATCCTGACCAATGGGGGCAGCTTGCGGCAATCGGAATTCGGTGACGGCAATCGCGCAGGCTTCTGCCTCATGGGCGCGTGCCAGGACTGCTGGGTCTGGACAGAAACCGGCGAGCGCCTGCGCGCCTGCACGACCGTCGTCACTGAAGGTTTGCGTGTCCTCACCAAAGCTCCGGAGGCACGATGGCCAGCCCTCGCATAGTCATCGTCGGAGCCGGTCCGGCGGGCGTTCGCGCTGCCGAGACACTCCTGGCTGCCGGGCTGCGGCCGATCCTCGTCGACGAGGGCAGACGCGACGGCGGGCAGATCTATCGCCGCCAGCCGGACAATTTTCGTCGGTCGTACGCCGCGCTTTACGGAACAGAGGCGAGCAGTGCGGAGAACCTGCACCGCGCTTTCGACGCCCTACGTAATGCGGTCGATTATCGGCCCGAAACGCTCGCTTGGGCGATTTCCGACAAGCGGTTGCATGTGGTTACCGGCGCGTGGTCCGACGTGCTTGATTTCGACGCGCTCATCATAGCCTCAGGTGCGACGGACCGGCTGATGCCGGTCAGGGGCTGGAACATGGCGGGCGTCTACAGTCTTGGCGGCGCGCAGATCGCGCTGAAGTCGCAGGCCTGCGCTATCGGCCGCCGCGTGGTTTTCATGGGCACGGGGCCGCTGCTCTATCTGGTCGCCGCGCAATACAAGAAGGCCGGCGCGGGCGTCGCCGCCGTGCTCGACACATCGCCTTTCCGCCTGCGTCTCAAGGCTCTGCCCAGGCTGATGGCGAGGCCGGAGGTGCTGGCCAAGGGGCTCGCCCTGACATGGGCGCTAAAACGATCGGGTATCGATATTCAAACCGGAATTGAGCCGCTGGAAATTGAAGGCCAACGTGAAAACGGCGTCGAGGGCATACGGTACCGCACTCGCCGCGGAAAGACGCGCGTGATCCCCTGCGATGCCGTTGCGCTTGGTTATCACCTGAGGCCGGAGACGCAGCTTGCCGACCTTGCTCGCTGCGAATTCCGTTTCGATTCCGGGACAAGGCAGTTCTTCCCCGTTAAAGACGAGGATGGACGCAGCAGCATTCCCGGCATCTATCTTTCGGGGGATGGCGCGATCCCCTTAGGGGCTGATGGCGCCGAACTCGCCGGCCGGCTTGCGGCTCTCGCCGTGCTTGCCGATCTGGGCCACGCCGTTCCTGAAAGCGCGAGGTCGGGGCTGCGCCGGTCCCTGCGTGCAATGGAGAGGTTTCGGCGCGGACTGGCTGCCGCCTTTCCCTGGCCGGCGCATTTTGCGGCCGCGCTCGGCGGCGACACGGTCGTCTGCCGTTGCGAGAACATCACGACCGGCGAGTTGCGCGCGGCGGTCACCGAGAAAGGCGGCGTCGAGCTTAACCGCGCCAAGGCCTTCAGCCGGGTCGGCATGGGCCGCTGCCAGGGCCGCTACTGTGGTCATGCCGCGGCGGAGATAATTGCGGCTGCGGCGAAGATTCCTGTCGAGGAGGTCGGCCGGCTGCGCGCCCAGGCGCCGGTCAAGCCGTTGCCGATCGCCACTGGCGATCACGGGGTCGGGGCGGCATGAAGCGCTTTCAGGCGGATGTCGTCATTGTCGGCGGCGGATTCATGGGAGCAGCCGCGGCCTTCTTCCTGCGCAGGCGCGGGCGCTCCGTGATCCTCCTGGAGCAAGGCCTGATCGGGCAGCAGGCGAGCGGCGTGAATTTTGGCAATGTCCGCCGCCAGGGCCGCTTTCTTCCGCAGCTTCCGCTTGCCAACCGCTCGCGCGAAATCTGGGGCAGGCTGAAGGAGCTTGTCGGCGAGGACGCCGAATTCCTGCCGACCGGCCACATCCGGGTCTGCTATGACCCGAACCAGATCGGCGTGATCGAAAGCTATGCCGAGAAGGCGAAGGACTATGGACTCGACCTCGAAATCCTGAGCGCGAAGGCAGTCCGGTTACGCTTTCCCTTTATAGGCCCCGAGGCGATCGCAGGCTCCTATTCGCCCCATGACGGGCATGCGAACCCGCGGCTGGCTGCGCCAGCCTTCGGGCGCGCGGCCCGGCGCGCCGGGGCCCAGCTCTTTGAAAACACCGAGATCGTGTCGATCGGGAAAACCGGCGAAGACTTCGAGGCAGTATCGAGCGACGGCAGAAAGTTTTTCGCTCCCGCCGCCCTGATCACCGCGGGTGCGTGGGGAGGGTTGTTGTCCCAGCAGTTCGAAGAGCCGGTCCCGATCGCCGCGCACGGCCCCCAGATGGCTGTCACCGAGCCCTTGCCTTATCGCATCACTCCGGTCGTTGGCGTCGCGACGAAAATCCCCGAGGAAGTCGTCTATCTCCGGCAGGTCGAACGCGGCAATGTGGTCTTCGGCGGCGGCATAAGGGGCCCTGCCTTTCCCGACATCCGGCGCGCTTATGCTCTTCCCGAACGCCTGCTCGCCCAGGTGCCCCAGATACGGCGTCTTGTTCCCGCACTCGCCAACGCGCGCATCATCCGTTCGTGGAGCGGCATAGAAAGCTACCTGCCGGACGACATTCCGATCATGGGGCCGAGCGCCCGCGTGTCCGGTCTCTATTACGCTTTTGGCTTCTGCGGCCACGGCTTCCAGCTCGGTCCGGGAGTCGGCGACGTGATGGCGGAACTGATCGATCGCGGCACGACAGCGACGCCGATCGCCCCATTCCATATCGGCCGGTTTGCAACGCAGACGGCAATCCCCGCGCTGACCTGATTTCACGAGGAGAGTTCCATGACAGTCATATCCGCCGTCCACGCCAGCCATGTGACGGCCAGCGAGGAAACGAGAAAGTTCCATGACCGGACATTCGTCTTCGATGCGTTGTCCATCGCCTATGTGCTGGAGGACAAATATGCTGAGCGCACGCTTGCCGGCGGCGTCAATGCGACAAACGTCACCTTCGCGCTGGAAGAGAGCTGGGACGTGGTCATGCGCAACATGGAGGGCAACCTATCGGCAATCGAGAAGAGCCCTTATCTCAAGCTCTGCCTGACGGCCGACGACATGCTGAAGGCGAAGGACGAGGGCAAACTCGGCGTCGTCATCGGCACGCAGGGCGCCAGCATGTTGGACGATCAGCTCTGGCGGCTCGAACTGCTGACCCGCATGGGGCTGCGCATTTTCGGCCTCGCCTATACGACTGCCAATGCTTTCGGCGACGGCTGCGGGGAAAAGCGCGATGCAGGCCTGACTTATCTCGGCGAGGAACTGATCGCGCTGGCCGATGCGCTGCCCCTAATGATCGATCTCTCCCATTGCGGTCACCGCACCCGCGCCGAAGCGACGGCCCTGGCGCGCGCGCCGGTCTGCACCCACTCCAACTCTGACGGCCTTCGCAGCAACGGACGCAACACCGAGGACGCTACCGTCAGGGCGATGGCCGCGAAGGGCGGCATGATCGGCGTCTGCGGCCTGCCGCAGTCACTTGCCGATGGGACGCCCACGCTCGACGATTTCCTGGACCACGTCGATCACTTCGTCCGGCTGGTCGGGGCAGAACATGTCGGCATCGGGGTCGACTATGTCGAAAAATATCAGGAGCAGGCATCGGTCGTGGCGCCGCCCAGCGTCGTAACCTGGCGCACGCGCCGCCCGGACATCTTCGGTCCGCTCTCGAGCTTCGGGCGGCAATCCTATCCGGTCGGCGTCGAGACTGTCGCCAAACTGCCAAATCTTACGCAGGGCTTGCTCGATCGCGGTTATGACCGGGAAACGACTGCAGCGATCATGGGCGGCAATTGGCTGCGCACTTTCCGCCGCTTCTGCGGCTGACTTGTCCGTCGCCGGGCTGATCCACCCGACGCAAGATATTTCGTGTTCCCACTCATATCAGCATCCGTTGCCGTCGATGGGGGTCTGTTCAGTCAATTAAACCACCGGGGGCTCGTAGACTTGAGGGAACATCAGATCCCAGAAGGGACGGGGAACAGGACATGCAAGTGACGCAACATGGCCCAGAATTCAGGCAAGCCAGCCCGGTCCGACTGACCAAGCCCCGGCAAACGCCGACTTTAATTTCGCAGATCCTTGCCTTCACGCGCGGTCACGTCAGCGCTTGAGCGGGCTGACTGATTTCGACGGTGGCGGCACCGCAGGTCCGCCGCCGTGTGGAAGAAAGCGAGCAAATCAGACTCGCAAGAACAACAACGGGAACTGAATAACAAAGCCAACCAGAGGGAATAGATGCAATGTCAATGGGAACGAGATTGACCTGAAATCATCGCCTGCCGCGCCTGAGGGCGCTTCGAATGAACCGTAACGTTCTCCGGCACATGCCCTGATGGTAATCGTCCGGATGGTTGAAAGGCTGATACGATGAAATCCGACTACAACCCGATGCTAAGCCCGAACGACGCCTCGATGGTCGAGAACGCCATTCGCCGCGGCGCCACGCGGCGCGAACTCCTCGGCATGCTGATGGCCGGCGGCATGACTGCCGCTTTCGGCGGCTCCGTCATCGCCGGCGCCACGCGCGCCTATGCCGATACGCCAAAGAAGGGAGGACGCATCCGGGCCGCAGGCTATTCCAGCGGCACCACCGATACGCTGGACCCGGCAAAGTCCTCTCTTTCGACAGATTATGTCCGGTGCACCAGCTTCTACAACGGCCTCACCCGGCTGGACGAAACCCTGGCGCCCCAGATGGAACTGGCGGAATCCTTCGATACCGACGACGCCGTGACCTGGACGGTCAAGCTGCGCAAGGGCGTCACCTTCCACGACGGCAAGACCCTGACGGCTGACGATGTGATCTACTCGCTTAATCGCCACAAGGATCCGGCGGTCGGGTCGAAGGCCAAGGCGCTCGCCGATCAGATCGCCGAAGTGAAGAAGGTCTCGGACAACGAAATCACCATCGTCCTCAGCGGCCCGAACGCCGACCTTCCGGTGATTCTTGGCACGTTCCACTTCCTTATCATCAAGGACGGAACCACCGATTTCACGACGGCTGTCGGCACAGGCGCCTTCACCTGCAAGGAGTTCGAACCCGGCGTGCGTTCCATCGCCGCGCGAAACGAAAATTACTGGAAGGGCGAGGGTCCGTATCTCGACGAGGTCGAATTCTTCGCCATCGCCGACGAGAATGCCCGCGTCAATGCGCTGCTTTCCGGCGACGTCGATCTGATCGGCAGCATCAATCCGCGCTCCACGCAGCTCGTCGAGGGAGTGGGCGGCTTCGAGCTGATGACCACGACAGCCGGCAACTACACCAATCTGGTGATGCGCGTCGACATGGAGCCCGGCAAAAACCCGGATTTCATGATGGCCATGAAATACCTCTTCGACCGCGAGCAGATAAAATCGGCGGTCTTCCGGGGATATGCCGAGGTTGCAAACGACCAGCCCATACCACCCAGCAACCGCTTCTATGCGTCCGATATTCCGCAGCGGCCCTACGATCCCGACAAGGCGAAGTTCCTGCTGGAAAAAGCGGGCATGATAGGCGCCAACATTCCGGTGATCGCCTCGCCCGCTGCCGCGCAGTCGGTGGAAATGGCGGTAATGCTGCAGCAGGCGGCGCAGCAGGTCGGCCTCAATCTGGACATCCAGAAAGTGCCGGCGGACGGCTACTGGTCCAATTACTGGCTCAAGGCACCGGTCCATTTCGGCAATATCAATCCGCGCCCGACCGCCGACGTGCTCTTCTCGCTGCTCTACAAATCCGATGCCGCGTGGAACGAAGCGCACTGGAACAACCCGCGCTTCGACAAGATCCTGCTTGAAGCACGGGGCCTAACGGATGACGCCAAGCGCAAGGAACTCTATCGTGAGCTCCAGCTGATCGCGCACGAGGAGTCCGGCATCGGCATTCCGGTATTCATCAGCAACATCGACGCGCTGAGCTCGCGCCTGAAGGGGCTGCGGCCGATGCCAACTGGCGGCATGATGGGGTTCTCGTTCTCCGAGTATGTGTGGCTCGACGCCTAGCCGCACCTCCCGGACGGCGCGGGCGAATACGCCCGCGCCGTTTCTCCAGCACGGAGCCGCGTAAAGATGAACAATACCATGAGCAGATTGATCGCGGCCCGGCTCGGCGTCATGCTTCTCACTTTGTTGATCGTCTCGCTGGCCGTGTTCGTGGCGACCGAGATGCTGCCCGGCGACGTCGCCGAGATCGTGCTTGGCCAGAGCGCGACGCCGGAAGCGGTCGCCGGCCTTCGCGAGGCGATGAACCTCGATCGTCCCGCGCCGGTCCGATATCTCTTGTGGCTCGGCGGACTGCTCACGGGCGACCCGGGCGTCTCCCTGGTCAACAACATCCCGGTCGCGACGCTGATCGGCGGACGCCTTGGCAATTCGCTGCTGCTGGCGGGCGTGACCGCCGCCTTTTCGGTGCCGATCGCTCTGACCCTGGGCATCACGGCCGCGATGTGGCGCGGCAGGCTCTACGACCGTATCGTCAGCTTCGTCACCATCTGCGTGGTTTCGGTCCCCGAGTTCATGGTGGCCACGTTGGCGGTGATGATATTCGCGGTGCAATTGCGATGGCTTCCCGCCCTGTCGTTCGCCAATGACGTGCAGTCGCTCGGCGAATTGCTGCGTGTGTTCGCGATGCCGGTGATCAGCCTGAGCTTCGTGATCTCCGCGCAGATGATCCGCATGACCCGAGCGGCGGTGATCGACACGCTGCAGTCGCCTTACGTCGAAATGGCGGTCCTCAAAGGGGCCGGCCAAACCCGCGCCGTGCTTGCCCACGCGCTCCCGAATGCGATAGGGCCGATCGCCAACGCAGTGGCGCTCAGCCTTTCCTACCTTCTCGGCGGGGTCATCATCGTCGAGACGATCTTCAACTATCCCGGCATAGCCAAGCTTATGGTCGACGGCGTCGCGACACGCGACATGCCCTTGATCCAGACCTGCGCGATGATCTTCTGCTTCAGCTATCTGGTTCTCGTGACCACCGCGGATATCTGCGCAATCGTTTCCAATCCGAGGCTGCGACACAAATGACCAAGATTGTCGACACAGCATCCGAGACATTGCCTGCACGACGCGGAATGCGTGGCTGGACCATCACTCCTGTCGGGGGCGTTTGCTTCGCAATCGCCGCGTTCTGGCTGATCGTTGTCCTCATCGGGCCCTGGCTGGCGCCCCACCCGATCGGCGCCATCGTCAGCTTCGACATATTCAGTTCACCCAGCGCGGAATTTCCGCTTGGAACCGACTATCTGGGCCGCGACATGCTGAGCCGCGTCATCATAGGCGCGCGCTACACTGTCGGCGTGTCGCTGGCCGCGGCATTGATCGCCTGTTCGTGCGGCGTTGCCCTAGGGATGATCACCGCGGTGATCGGCGGATGGTTCGACGCCATCGTCAGCCGCGGCCTGGACGCTTTGAACGCCATCCCGCACCTGATGTTTGGCCTGGTCATCATCGCGGCGGTCGGAACCTCGCTGCCGGTGCTGATCGGCACGCTGGCGCTGCTTTACACACCGGGTTCCTTTCGTTTTGCGCGGGCGCTTGCCGCCAATGTCAACGAACTCGATTTCGTGCATGTCGCAAGGGCTCGCGGGGAGGGCTCCTTCTACATGATCCGGGAAGAAATACTTCCCAACATCATAGGCCCGGTGCTGGCTGATTTCGGCCTGCGCTTCGTCTTCATCGTGCTTTTGCTGAGCGGCCTGAGCTTCCTCGGGCTAGGCGTCCAGCCGCCCAACGCGGATTGGGGAGCACTGGTGCGCGAGAACGTGTCCGGGCTGGCATATGGCGCGCCTGCCGTCATCATTCCTTCGCTGGCCATCGCCTCGCTGACCATCAGCGTCAATCTCGCGATCGACAATCTCCCCCGCCGCCTTCGGGACCGCCTGTCATGACCGAACTCGTCAAAGTCGAAAACCTGCGCGTCATCGCCCGCAGCGACAGCGGACGGGAGACGCCGATCGTCCGCGATATCAGCTTCGCGGTTCCCCGCGGCAAAGTTGTCGCCCTCATCGGCGAATCGGGTTCGGGCAAAACCACGATCGCGCTTTCCCTGATGGGTTATGCCCGAAGCGGCTGCCGCATCGCCGGCGGGTCGATCCGGATCGGCGGGCGCGACATTCTTTCTCTGTCGGCGTCGGAAAAGGCGAAAGTTCGCGGCCGCAACGTCAGCTATATCGCGCAAAGCGCCGCGGCCGCCTTCAATCCGGCCAAGACTATCATGTCTCAGGTCATCGAAAGCGCGATGATCCACAGACTGACTTCGCGGGCCGAAGCGGAAGCGAAGGCAGTGGAGCTGTTCCGCGCATTGGCGCTGCCCGACCCCGAAGGCGTCGGAGCGCGCTATCCGCATCAGGTGTCGGGCGGCCAGCTGCAACGGCTGGCGGCGGCTATGGCTCTGATTTCGGAACCGGAGCTGGTGATCTTTGACGAGCCGACGACGGCGCTCGACGTGACGACCCAGATTGAGGTGCTGCGCTCGTTCAAATCGGTCATCCGCGACCGCAACACTACCGGCGTCTATGTCTCCCACGATCTGGCGGTGGTCGCCCAGATCGCGGACCACATCATCGTGCTGCGGGACGGCGCCATTCAGGAAAGCGCCGCGACCGAGCAGATCCTGACTGACGCGCGCAATCCTTACACCCGCAGCCTGCTCGCGGCCGCAAATCCGACTGCGCCCGCGCAGGCAGCCCCACTCGCGGCAGACGCCGGGGAGCCGCCCTTGCTCGAAGTGGAAGCGCTGGTTGCCGGATATGGCGCGGCGGGTTCGGACGGATTGCCCGCGGTGACCGTGCTCAACGATGTCGGTTTCACCCTGCGGCCGGGAACCAATCTCGGCGTGATCGGCGAGTCCGGGTGCGGCAAGAGCACTCTGGCCCGCGTCATTGCCGGACTGCTGCCGCCGGCGGGCGGCACGGTGAAGTTCCGCGGGGAGACGCTGGCCGGATCGGCGGCGGAGCGCACGAAAGAACAGTTGCGCAGCATCCAGATCGTCTTCCAGATGGCCGACACGGCCCTGAACCCGACCCGCCCGGTCGATCAGATCCTGGGAAGGCCGCTGACCTTCTACCACGGCGTGAAAGGCGCGGAACGAACGCGCAGGGTGCGCCGGCTGCTCGACCTGGTGCAACTGCCTGCCCACATCGCAGACCGATATCCGGGGGAGCTCTCGGGTGGCCAGAAGCAGCGCGTCAATCTTGCCCGCGCATTGGCGGCGGAGCCCGCGCTGATCCTTTGCGACGAGGTGACGTCTGCGCTCGATACAGTGGTTGCCGCGGCGATCCTCGATTTGCTGGCCGAGCTGCGCAGGGAACTGAAGCTTTCCTACGTCTTCATCAGCCATGATCTTTCGACCGTCCGCACAATCTGCGACGATGTCATGGTGCTCTATGCCGGGCGCAAGGTCGAAGCAGGCAGCCGCGCGGCGATGCGCTCCGCTCCGCTCCACCCCTATTCGGACCTGCTCGTTTCCTCAATCCCGGAACTGCGCACGGGCTGGCTCGACGGACTCGGGAAAACGGGCGGCGAAATGGGCCTGGGTTCGGCTGCCGTTCTGGCGCGCGCCGATCGCTGTCCGTTCTTTTCGCGCTGCCCGTCCCGCATAGAGAGCCTCTGCGACACCCAAATGCCGCCGGTGCGCCGCCTGGCTAAGGGAACGGACATATTGTGCCACCAAAGCGAAGCGGAACTCATCCGCCTCCAGGCGGATCTACGCGCAACCGCAGCCGCGCCCCTTGACCGTTCCCTCCCGGGCGAAAGCCGGCAATGACGGATTTGACAAGGCTGCGCACGGCCACGCCCCGCGCGGCCGATCCGCTGCTTGCTCCGCTGCGCATCAAGAAAGTGACATTCCGCAACCGGATCATCAGCACAAGCCATGCATCGACCCTCGACGAGGGCGGCATGCCCGGCGAACGCTACCAAGCCTATCACGAGGCCAAGGCGCTTGGCGGCCTTGCTCTGACGATGTTCGGCGGTTCGTCGATGGTCACCTCGGATTCGAGCTGGGGCGGCGGTCAGATCGACGTCTCGCGCGACGCAGTCATCCCTTACCTTCAGGCATTTTCCGCGCGCATTCACGCGCGCGGCGCGGCGCTCATGTGCCAGATCTCGCATCTCGGCCGGCGCGCCGACGCGATGTCGACGAACTGGCTGCCGGCCATAGCTCCATCCCGTATCCGCGAGACGCGTCACCGTGCCTTCCCACGCGAAATGGATCGGGACGACATCAAGCGTGTCGTCAGGGCCTATGGCGAGGCGGCGCTGCGTTGCCTTGAGGGCGGGCTGGATGGGATCGAGACGATGACGGGCGGCCACCTCATCGGTCAGTTCCTGTCGCCATTGACAAATCAGCGCACCGACGGCTTCGGCGGTTCGCTGGCCAATCGGGCTCGTTTCGGGCTGATGGTGCACGAGGAGATCCGCCGGCGGGTCGGCGACGACTTCCTGGTCGGCATCCGCTTCGTCGTCGACGAGGACAGCGAGGATGGGATTGGCTTCGAGGACGGCTTGCGGCTGGCCCGGCTATTCGAAGCGGAAGGTTCGATCGACTTCTTCAACTGCATCTTCGGGCGCATGGACACCGAATTGGCGCTGGCTGAGCAGAACATGCCCGGAATGTCGGAGCCGATCGCGCCCTTCCTGAAACCGGTCGCCGAGTTCAAACGCGAGACCCGGCTGCCGGTCTTCCATGCCGGGCGCATTCCCGATATCGCGACGGCGCGTTATGCGATCGCCGAGAACATGCTCGACATGGTCGGAATGACGCGCGCCCATATCGCGGACCCGCAGATCGTCAATAAGCTGGCTCGCGGCGAGGAGGAGCGCATCCGCCCTTGCGTCGGCGCAAACTACTGCCTCTACAAGAAGGTCAACTGCCTCCATAATCCCGCAAGCGGGCGCGAACTCCACCTGCCGCAGGTGATTGCGCCGGCGGACGTGCCCGGCCGGCGCGTGGTGGTGGTCGGCGGCGGCCCCGCCGGGCTGGAAGCGGCACGCGTTGCAGCTGAGCGCGGCCACAGGGTCACGCTGTTCGAGGTCGGCAGCCGTCCCGGCGGCCAACTCCTGATCGCCTCGCGCACGAGCCTCAGGCGCGATCTCATCGGGATCGTCGACTGGCGGTGGTCGGAGTTGCAGCGCCTTGGCGTCGATCTCAGGCTCGACACCTATGCCGACGCCGCTTCTGTGCTGGCAGAGGCGCCGGACGCGGTCGTCGTCGCGACAGGCGGCCTTCCGGACGTGGAATGGCTGGACGGCGGCGAACACTGCACCACCGTATGGGACGCGCTCTCGCGCACCGGCCCTGCGGTCGGCGACGACGTCATCATCTATGACGGGACGGGACGGCACGAGGCCGCTTCCTGCGCGCTTCACCTTGCCGAGGCCGGAAGGGCGGTCAGCTTCGCGACGATCGACGACACGGTGGCGGTGGAGATGTCTTATGCCGACCGCGTGATCTACCGCAAACGGTTCGCGCAAAACGGCATCGCCGTTCTTTGCGACCGCTCGCTGGCCCGGGTGCGCCGCGAGGCAAACCGTCTGATTGCCACTTTCCGCCACGAACTGACCGGCCTTGAGAGCGAGCTCAGCGCGTCGGAGATTGTCGTTGAGCGCGGCACCGCTCCATTCATGGAGGTTTTTGACGAACTGCGCGACCGCGCCGCCAATCGCGGCGTGACGGATATCGATCTGCTTCTCGCCGGCCGCCCGCAAATGGCCGAGCGCCCTATGGACGGCGCCTTCGAGCTGCACCGCATCGGCGACGCTGCCGCCAGCCGCAACGTGCACGCCGCGATCTATGACGCGCTTCGCCTGTGCGTGACTTTGTAGCGAGCGCAGGTCGGACGGCGAAGATCTGCCGGAGCGGTATTTCGCAAACGGGGCAACGTCCCCTGCCATCTCGAGGAATAGAAATTGCTGGAAATGGGCGTGGAGCTGCGATGCTGCCTCTACTTCGGCAGGAGAAGGGACGGCAACGGATGGTGCCGTTTCCCGATGGCATGGAACGATTACTGCCTTTTACCCCTGCTTTTTCGCGCAGATCGCGAAACGGTGTTGGGTGGCGCGTTCGAGCGCCTTGGGCCAACTCATCTGTCGAGCCTGGGCGCGATGGATCGCGCCCAGTTTCCAGTCGACGACGGGCTGTTCGAACCCGGTTTCGGCCAGCAAACGCCCTATCTCTTCCGCCCGTGCGCCGCCCGAGAAATAGACGCGGGCAAGTATGCTTCGGTGACGCCCCATCATGTAGGCACCGGCATCGTCGACTTGCCCGCTCCTGCCGGCCACGAGCTTTTCCCAAACCTCACGCAAACGCCTGACCCAATTGCGGCTGACAAAATCGCCGTCGATGACCAGCAGTTTGCCGCCGGGCTTCAGCAGCGAGAACCATTCGGCAAACGCGGCCTTCGGATCCACCAGCGTCCAGACCAGGTGACGGGTGACGATGACATCGTAGCTCGCCTTGTCCTCGAGCGTCCGTTCTGCATCCCTGACGATGAACCGGATAGCGGCGCCGCGTTTTTGTGCCTTGGCGCGCGCCTTGGCGAGCATGGCTTCCGACCAGTCGAGGCCCGTCACCTCAAACCCCAGATCGTGCATCAGATGCGAAATCACGCCCGTCCCGCAGGCAAGGTCCAGGGATGCCCGCCCGGCGCCGGGCCCGAGGTGCCTGCTTAGGAGGGCATGCCAGGCGACACGCTCCTGCTCGGAAAAAATCTCGTGGCCGATCTGCAGGTCGAACGTCTCGGCGCGGTCGGACCAATAGTCCCGGATTTCGTCGCGCAGCGAATAGTTTGCGTGAGCCGTCATCGCCCGAAGCGCTCTCCCCAAAAGCGGTACATTGGAATTGCTCTAAAAGATAATTCTTGATTACACAATTCATGTTTTCTAAGCCGGGCCGGCAAACTGAATTGCGAGAGCACAATGATTTTGAAGTCGATATTTGCAGCCGCAGTCGCCCTCGCGGCTTTCATGCCGCTAACACACGGCGCACGCGCTGAGACCGTCACCGACATTGCCGGCCGCAAGGTCGAGGTGAAGACACCGGTCGAGAAAGTCATCCTCGGCGAAGGCCGGCAGATCTACCTGATCGCCGCGCTCGATACCGACAACCCATTCAAGCGGATTGTCGGCTGGCGCCAGGATTTCTCCCAGGCCGACCCCGACAATTACGCCGTCTACCTGGAAAAATTCCCCAAAATGGCAGAAATCCCGACCTTTGGCGGTTTCAAAGACGGCACCTTCGATATCGAGCAGGCCATCGCGCTTCAGCCGGACGTGATGATCATGAACATCGAGTCCAAGCAGGCGACCGAGGACGCGCAATACATCGAGAAGCTCGCCGCCGTCGGCATTCCGGTGGTCTATGTCGATTTCCGCGAGCATCCCTTCACCAACACCGAGCCGAGCATGCGCCTCATCGGCAAGCTCTTTGGCCAGGAGGAGCGGGCCGAGGCGTTCATCGCCTATCGCGCCGCCCAGATCGCGCGCGTCACCGAGGTGATCGCAGAGAATGACCCAAAGCGCCCAACCGTCTTCATTGAGCGGGCCGGGGGCTATTCCGACGATTGCTGCATGAGCTTCGGCAACGACAACTTCGGCAAGTTCGTCGAGATGGCCGGCGGCCGGAATATCGCGGCGGAGCTGATCCCGGGCACTTTTGGCGCGCTCAATCCCGAACAGATCATCGCAAGCAATCCCGACCAGGTGATTGTGACGGGCGGTAATTGGGAAGCCTATGTGCCGGGCGGCAAATGGGTCGGCGTCGGCCCAGGCGCCGACGACGCGGAAGCGCTGAGAAAGCTCAAGGGCCTGACGGAACGGCCCGCCCTGACCGGCATCAAGGCGGTGGAAAACGGGCAGGTCCACGCCATCTGGCACCAGTTCTACAACAGCCCCTACCAGTTCGTCGCCATCCAGCAGATGGCCAAGTGGCTGCACCCCGACCTATTCGCCGATCTGGACGCCGAGGCCACCTTCAAGGAACTGCACGAGAAGTTCCTGCCGGTCGACTACAGGCCCGGCCATTGGGTCTCGCTCTCCAATGAGCAGTGAACCTGCGGCACTGTCAGCCAAAGAAGGGCGCGGCCTCTACCGCGCTCTCGTCCTGCGCAAGCAACTCATCCTGGCGGGGCTCGCCCTGGCGCTGCTCCTGAGCCTTTGCATCGACCTTGCGCTCGGACCCGCGAGCTACAGCCTCGACCAGGTGGTGCTCGCGCTCGTTTCTCCCGGCGGCGTGCCGCTTCAGGTGCGCGTCGTGCTGTGGGAGATCCGGCTTCCCATCGCGCTGATGGCGGTCGTCGTCGGCGCAGCGCTGTCAGTCGCCGGCGCGCAGATGCAGACCATCCTCAACAATCCGCTCGCCAGTCCCTTCACGCTCGGCATCTCGGCGGCAGCCAGCTTCGGCGCTGCGCTGGCGCTCGCCTTCGGCGTCGCGCTCGTTCCCGCGGCAATCGAGTATGTCGTGCCGCTCAACGCTTTCGTGGTCGCGATGCTGACAGCGCTCGTTATCTACCTGCTGAGCCTCAAGCGCGGCGTGACGGTCGAAACCATAGTGCTTCTCGGCATTGCACTCGTCTTCACCTTCAACGCGCTACTGTCGCTCGTCCAGTATCTTTCCTCAGAGCAGGCGCTCGCGGCGGTCGTATTCTGGACGATGGGAAGCCTTACCAAGGCGACCTGGCCCAAGCTCATCATCACCAGCCTCATCCTTCTCGCAACGCTTCCGATATTCGCGCGCCGCGCATGGGCGCTGACGGCTCTGCGGCTGGGCGAAGACAAGGCTGCGAGCTTCGGGGTCAAGGTCTCGCGCCTCAGGCTCGAAACCATGATGATGGTGAGCCTGCTCGCCGCCATTCCCGTCGCCTTCGTCGGCACAATCGGCTTCATCGGCCTGGTCGGCCCGCACATCGCCCGCATGCTGATCGGCGAGGATCAGCGCTTCTTTCTGCCTGCCTCGGCTCTCTCGGGAGCGCTTATCCTTTCGGCGAGCTCGTTCGCCAGCAAGTCGCTCATTCCGGGCACGATCTTCCCGATTGGCATCGTCACCTCGCTCGTCGGCATTCCCTTCTTCATCTCGCTCATCCTCTCGAATGTGAGGCGCTCATGGTAACGATCAGGCTCGATGGTCTCGGAGCCTTCCACGGGGCGCGGCTCGTCCTTTCGGACGTTTCAACCCCCACTTTTCGGGGCGGCGAGGTAGTCGCCGTCATCGGGCCCAACGCAGCGGGCAAGTCGACGCTTTTCAAGCGCATCGCAGGACTTTTGAAGGGCCCGGGGCGCGTCTGCCTCGAGGGAGCGGCGAAGGGACCGGACGGCATCTGCTACATGCCGCAGGATACGGCTGCTAACGCGGTGCTGACCGTCTATGAATCGATCCTGCTTGCCCGCAAGCAAGGTTCGGCCTGGTCGGTCGGCGATGGCGAACTCGCACTCATAGACGGCATCCTGGCCGCGCTCAGCATCTCGGATATTGCCTTTCGCAATGTCGGAGAGCTGAGCGGGGGGCAAAGGCAGGTGGTAAGTATCGCCCAGACCCTCGCCCGCGAGCCTGAAATCCTGCTGATGGACGAGCCGACGTCCGCGCTTGACTTGCACCGACAGGTCGAGGTGCTGAGCTTCATGCGCGCGCTTGCGCGCGAGCGCGGGATTGCAGTGCTGATCGCGGTTCACGACCTCAATCAGGCCCTGCGCTTCGCAGACAAATGCATCGTGATCGCCGGGGGCCGGATGATCGCCTGCGGCATGCCGGAAGAGGTTGTCACGCCGGCGCTCTTGCGCGATGTCTATCGTGTCGAGGCGCGGATCGAGCGCTGCTCGCGGGGCATCGGTCATGTAATGGTGGATGGCGTCGCGGATGAAACGGCAGCGACTGCGTCGATAGCAGCTTAGCCGTCAAAGGCCTTCCACGAATGGGATGCCGCGCTGACGGTACTTTTCTGAGGTCAGCGTGACCGCCGCAGCTTGCCGATGCCGGCTACGAAGATTCCAGATCCGAGTCCGGCGACAGCTTCGCAAGGCGCGAGCGAATGGCGGAAGGTTGGCGCTGGAAATGTGTGGCCAGCCGGGAAAGCGGCGTTCCCGCGGCGTGCAGAGACAATAAATCGGTGTCTTCCTCTTGCGTCCATTTTTCATAGGCGCGGGGATGACGCTGCCTGATCGTCGCCAAGGGTTCTTCGTAGGCAAAAGACGGGACAGCTGAGGGGGGCAGCGCTTCGTCCGGGCGAATGTCTTCCGCGGCTCTCGTATCGTGTCCGTTGATGACCTCCAGGAACGCCTCCCCATAGCGCGCGAGCTTGGCCTCGCCGGCGCCGGGGATGGCAGCAAGCTGCGCAATGGAGCGCGGACGGCGCGCAGCCATTTCCGCAAGCGTTCTGTCGTGGAAGATGACATAGGGTGGTACGTTCTGCGCCTTGGCCAGTTCCAGGCGTTTGGCGCGCAGCTTCTCGAAAAGGGCGCGGTCGGTGGCGGGAATCGCTGCCCGTGCCTCCCGACGAGCGGATTTCCGTTCCGGCCTGCCTTTCCTCAAGACGCGCAGGCTCAAGGATGGCCTCTCACGCAGGAACTGGCGGCCGTCGGGAGAAATGGACAAGCCTCCGTGGCCCGCCACATCCACTGCAATCAGCCCATGGGCGACGAGTTGGCGGACGATCGAGCGCCAGGCGTTGCGGTCGTGCTCCCTGCCGATGCCGAAAGTGGAGAGCTTGTCATGACCCAGGTGCCCAATGCGCTCGGCGAGCTCGCCCAGCAGAACCGAGATGACATGCGCCTGCCCGAATCGCTCGCCGGTGCGGTAGATGCAGGAAAGAAGCTTTTGGGCGGCTACGGAGCCGTCGAAGGTCTCGGGTGGGTCGAGACAGACATCGCAATTGCCGCAGGCTTCGCAGTCGTCGCCGAAATAGCGCAAAAGAACTTGCCGACGGCATTGGCAGGATTCGGCGAAACCCAGCAACGCATCGAGCTTGCGCCGCTCCGTATGCTTGCGTGCGTCGGGAGCATCCGACTCGACGATAAAGCGGCGGCGGAGCGCGATGTCCTCCGCGCCATAGAGCATCAGGGCTTCGGCGGGCAAGCCGTCGCGACCCGCGCGGCCCGTCTCCTGGTAATAGGCTTCGATGCTGGCAGGCAGGTCCGCATGCAACACGAAGCGCACATCGGGCTTGTCGATGCCCATGCCGAAGGCGATGGTGGCCACCATGATCACGCCTTGCTCAAGCTGGAAGCGGCGCTGGTTTTCCTCCCGCGTCTTCATCTCCATGCCGGCGTGGTAGGGCAGTGCGCTGAAGTTGTGAGCGTTGAGGGCGGCGGCGACTTTCTCCGTTTTGCGCTTCGACAGACAATAGACGATGCCGCTTTCACCTCTGCGGGGCTCGAGGAACCGCAGCATCTGCTGCATCGTGCTCGTCTTCTCGGCAGCGCAATAGCGGATATTGGGGCGGTCAAAGCCGGAGATGAAGCTGTTTTGAGCGCCGATATCCAGATGTTCGACGATCTCCGCCCTCGTCGGCGTATCCGCCGTGGCGGTGAGCGCGATGCGCGGCACGTCGGGGAAGAGGTCCGCGAGACAGTCGAGGGCGCGGTATTCGGTCCGGAAATCATGGCCCCATTGCGAAAGGCAGTGGGCCTCATCGATGGCAATGAGAGAGAGGTGCGCGGCCTTCAGCCGGTCGAGGGTCTCGGGCTTCAAAAGCGTTTCCGGGGCTATGTAGAGGAGGTCCAGCGCGCCCTGCTCGATATCGCGCCAGAGGAGATCCTTCTCCGCGCCCGTGAGCCGGGAATTAAGCGCCGCCGCCTTCACACCGGCCTGTCTGAGTGCCGCCACCTGGTCTTCCATCAGAGCAATGAGGGGCGAAATGACGAGGCCGATGCCCGGATGGATCATCGCCGGGATCTGGTAGCAGAGCGACTTGCCTCCGCCTGTCGGCATCAAGACAAAGGCGTGGTGTCCCGCGAGCACATGCTCGATGATCTCCCGCTGCCGCCCGCGGAAGGTGTCATAGCCATAAACAGTTTTCAGGATGGAGAGTGGGTCGGCCGGCATGGAAGAATCAATCTTGGAAAATGACTTCTTTTGAATAGCGAATTTCTTTCGGGGACGCAGCGTCGGGCCAGCCTTCTTGCAAACCATGCGCTACGCCCACTCTGGCCTGGTCGCTTCTGCTGAAGCGCTTTGAAAGCTATTGCTCCGATAACAGCTATCGGCGTTTCCTCGCACGCATCAGACTTGGTGCGCTTGCATGCCCACCTTTCCTATGAAAGCGAGCGGCACGCGCCGGACTCGGCCGCGGAAAACAAATAGTATTGACTAATCAATCAGTGTCTGCTAATGATTTTTGCTATGAACGAAGCCGCCCCCATCAACGCTGTCATGCGCGCGCTTGCCGACCCCACCCGGCGCGCCGTGTTCGAGCGGGTCGTCAGCTCCGACGAGATAACAGTGGTCGAGCTGACGCGGGGGAGCGGCGTGACGCAGGGCGCTATCTCCCAGCACCTCAAGTCATTGAAGCAGGCCGGCCTTGTCACCGAACGCCCCGAGGGCCGGAACGTCTATTATCGCGCCCAGCCCGAGGGCCTCGAGCCGCTGGTCGACTGGATGAGCCACTACGGCGTCTTCTGGCGCGAACGCTTTGCAAATCTCAGAACATTGCTGAAGGAGATCGATCCATGAACGACGCCGCTTTGAAACCCCGTACGCAGGACATCGTGGTCGAAGAGGTCTTTCCGCATGCGCCGGAGACGATCTGGAAGGTGCTGACGACCGGCGAACTGATCGGCCGCTGGCTGATGGCGCCGACCGGCTTCGAGCCCAGGGAAGGCAAGCACTTCACCTTCCAGACCACGCCGGCGGGCGAATGGGACGGCGCCATCCACTGCCAGGTGCTGGAGGTGAGGCCCAACGAGCGCCTCGCCTTTGCCTGGAAAGGCGGGCACGAGGTAAACACCGGGTACGGCTCGCGGCTGGACACGGTCGTCTCGTGGACCCTGTCCAGGGTTGAGGGCGGCACGCGCCTTCGCCTTGTCCATTCCGGCTTCGTCCTGCCGAAGAACGATTCCGCGTTCAAAACCATGAGCGAAGGCTGGAAGAAGGTTGTCCAGAACATCGGCGCCATCGTTGGCGAGAAGGGCTGACACGATAGAGATCGCCGTCGCCAGCAACCCTTACAGGAGAAAGACATGAGCGAGGCCTATACCGGCGGATGCGCCTGCGGAGCGATCCGCTATGAAATCTCTGGCGAACCGTTGGCGATGGTCGACTGCCAGTGTCGCCAATGCCAGCGTCAAACCGGCGCCGGCCACGGATCGTACCTGACCTTTTCTGGCGCTGTGCAGAAGATCGAGGGCGGCGAAGACCTGGGAAGTGGTTGGTGATGGCGGAACCGTCAAAAGTTGCGCCTTCTGCGCCACATGCGGGTCACCGGTGTATATTACATTTCCGGCCGCGCCCGGTGTCATCGCTGTGCGTGCTGGCAGTCTCGATGATCCGAGCCGATACGAGCCGCAATTCGTTACCTGGCACGCTGCCGCTCACGTCTGGGACAACCTCGATCCAGCCCTGCCGAAATTCGACAAGATGCCGCCGACGTGAAATGCGGCCTGATTTGGTCTGGCATGTGTGACCGACCGGGCAAGGCTTTGCCTTGGTCCATCGCAAGGGTGTTGTCGGAAGGCAGGCGAACGCTTTACAAAGCCGTCGGCGACTTCGGCTCGAAAGGGTTGGAGCGCCTTCGCAGAGCATTGCCGGCAGCACAGGAATCACCATGACCGATTTTCGAAGCCCACCCCCCGGCGGGGCCTATCTCGGACGCGCAATGGCCGACGGCTGGCCGCATCCGGCGGTGGTTACGGTGCGGGACGGAGAGGTGCTGGACATCACCTCGGCCATTGCGCCGACGGCGCGCGACATCTGCGAAATGGACGATCCGGCGGGCTTCGTAAGGGCTGCTCCCGGCAGAAGCGTCGGCAATCTCGGCGATATCCTCCGCAACGGCTTTCCGGAAAACCGCGATCCGGCTCTGCCCTGGCTGCTGTCGCCGGTCGACCTGCAGGCGATCAAGGCTTCCGGCGTCACCTTCGTCGTCAGCCTGCTGGAACGCGTGATCGAGGAACAGGCGCGCGGCAATCCGGAAAAGGCCGATGCGATCCGCCGCGATATCGCCAGCCTGATCGGAGACGACCTCTCCCGGTTGAAGCCCGGATCGGCGGAAGCGCTGGAGTGCAAGAAAAAGCTGGTCGAGCGTGGCGTCTGGTCGCAATATCTGGAGGTCGGCATCGGTCCCGACGCCGAAATCTTCACCAAGTGCCAACCCATGGCGTCGGTCGGATTTGGCGCCGATATCGGACTGCATCCAATCTCGACCTGGAACAATCCGGAGCCGGAGATCGCCGTCATTGCCTCCAGCACGGGCAGGATCGTCGGGGCGACGCTCGGCAATGATGTCAATCTGCGCGATGTCGAGGGCCGCTCGGCACTGCTGCTCGGCAAGGCCAAGGACAACAACGCCTCCGCCGCGCTCGGGCCGTTCATCCGCCTCTTCGACGGCACATTCTCGATCGAGGATGTGAAGCAGGCGCGTGTCGCGCTCAGCGTCGAGGGTGAGGACGGCTTCTCGCTCGAAGGGGCGAGTTCGATGGCCGAGATCAGCCGCTCCCCCGAGGAACTGGTTGCCGCCGCGATGGGGCCGCACCACCAATATCCCGACGGGATCGCGCTTTATCTTGGCACGATGTTCGTGCCTTCGAAGGATCGCGGCGAAGCGGGCAAGGGCTTTACGCACAAAGTGGGCGACATCGTCACCATCAGCTCCGAAAAGCTGGGAGCGCTGATCAATCGCGTGAAGCTTTCGCCCGACTGCCCGCCATGGGTTTACGGCGCGAGCCATCTCATGCGCGATCTCGCCAGGGCAAATCTCCTCTGAAGGCACGCGCTGCGTCGGGGCAGGCAGGTAGTCTGACCGGCCCCGGCGGCTGTCTCGCCGCGCGAATCGCGGATGGGCTGAAATGTCAGGAGAGGCATTTCGGAAGCTGACCAGCCATTGCAAAGCTGTTATATGCCTCGGCTCGCCGCCGCAGCCCCAGCGTGTGTGAACAGCCTTTTGCAATTGCCGGATCGATCGCCATGAACGATTTTTCTCCTGCAAGAAACCCGATCGCCCTCGCCGAGATCGCGCCCGCCATTTCCGCGCGCGGGCTGGTGAAGACTTTCGGCGAGGTGCGCGCTGTCGATGGCATAGATCTCGATGTGCCGCGCGGCATGATCTTCGCGATCCTGGGCCCGAACGGCGCCGGCAAGACCACCCTGATGCGGATGCTTGCGACCCTTTCCCGCCCGGACGCCGGCTCGGCCACCGTCATGGGCCACGATATCGTGCAGGCCCCGCATGAGGTCCGCGCCGCTATCGCCATGACCGGGCAGTTCGCATCGCTCGATGAGGATCTGACCGGCCGCGAAAACCTTGTCCTGCTCGCTCGGCTATGGGGCTTTCGCGGCCGCGCCGCGAAGAGCCGCGCCAATGATCTGCTCGCTGCCTTCGGCCTGTCCGAAGCGGCGACGAGGCAGGTGAAGGATTATTCTGGCGGCATGCGGCGCAGGCTCGACATCGCTGCGTCGCTGATCATTACGCCGGGCGTCCTGTTCCTGGACGAACCCACCACCGGCCTCGATCCGAACGCCCGCAAGGACGTTTGGGGCATGATCCGCGGGCTCGCGGACTCCGGCGTCACAATCCTGCTTACGACACAATATCTCGAAGAGGCCGACCAGCTGGCGGCGCGTATCGCCGTCATCGATCATGGTCGGAAGATCGCCGAAGGCACCAGCCGCGAGTTGAAGGCGGCCACCGGTTCCGGCTTCCTCCATGTCGCCATCGCCGATCCGGCGCGGCTCGACGAGGCGGCGGGCATACTGGAGCGGCGGCTGCAACATCCTGTCCAGCGCAGCACCGAGGGCGCGCAACTCTCGGTCATGGCCGGCGCCGCGAAAGCGGCCAATGAAGCGCTTGCCGAACTGGTCGCCAGCGGCATCGATCTGTCCGATTTCTCCATGGGCCAGCCGAGCCTCGACGAGGTCTTCTTCGCCCTGACCGGCCAGCCAGGTTCGGCCGACAGCCACGAGGACGCCAGGATATGAGCGACGCTACTTCTCTGGGACGGCTGCCCAAGGTTGCCCGTCCTGCCAGCCCATCGGCCCTTTCCAACGCGCTGGTCTTCGGCTGGCGCGCGGTGCTGAAATTCAAGCACGTACCCGAGCAGCTCTTCGATCTGGTGATGACGCCGATCATGTTCACGCTGCTCTTCACCTTTGTCTTCGGCGGCGCGCTTGCGGGCTCGCCCGCCGAGTATTTGCAGTTCTTCCTGCCGGGTATCCTGGTCCAGACCGTTGTGTTCAACGCCGTCTATTCGGGCATGGGATTGTCGACCGACCTGGGCAAAGGCTTGTTCGACCGCTTCCGCTCGCTGCCGATCTGGTCGCTTTCTCCGTTCGCAGGCCTGATGGTGGGCGACATCCTGCGCCATCTGATCGCCGCCTCGATCATTCTCACCATCGGCCTCATTCTGGGCTACAGGCCCGAGGCAGGCTTTTTCGGCGTTCTCGCCGCCTTCGCACTTCTCATCGCCATCGGCTTCGGCGTCGGCTGGATATTCATCGTGCTCGGCCTCCTGATCCGCACGCCGATGACGGTGATGACCATCGGCTTCACCTTCATCTTTCCACTGGTCTTCGCCTCCAACATCATGGTCGATCCGGCAACCATGCCCGACTGGCTGCGCGCCTTTGTCGACGTCAATCCGGTGTCGCTGATGACCACGGCGCTTCGCGGCTTGATGGGCGGCGGGGCGACATTGGGCCAGGTTGCGCTGGCGCTGATCGCGCCGGTGGCGCTGACCGCTATTCTCGCGCCAACGACGCTGTGGCTGTACCTCAGAAGGTGAGAAGTTGGGCGGCTGTCCTGACCAGGTGAGGTTGAGCCCTGCCGGCGGCCTATCGCATTCGACTGTCCACCGATCACAGAGCTGCCGTCTCGTCGCCCAACTCGGAACCAATTTCCGTGCGGTTGATTGGACATAGGACGGGACTGCGGCAACGGAGAAATTTCGACGATGAAACGCCAACCAAGGATTCTGGCGGGAACGGCGCTCGGGCTGTTGATGGCCTGCGGATCGGCCGCCGCCATGCCTCTGCATGCCGGCAGCCCGCAAAACGGGCCGATTGCCGGTCACAACACCGCTCCGTTGATTCTCGCGCAAGGCGAAGGAAGCCGGGGCGCCGAGGTTCTCAAGAAAAGACGGGCCGAGCGCGCCGAGAAAAAAGCCCGGGAGGGCTCGGAGGAAGCCGGGCGCGAGGCTGAGAAAAAGGGCGAGCAGGCCGAGAGGCGCCGCGAGAAGGTCGAATCCGACGCTGCGAGGAAGCGTGAGGCTGAGGCCGGCGCCGCCAAGAAACGTCAGGCCGAGGCAGCCGCCGACAGGAAGCGTCGAGCGTCCGAGGAAGCGGCTCGCCAGGCCGGGAAAAAACAGGAGCAGGCCGAGAGGCGCCGCGAGAAGGCCGAGTCGGACGCCGCGAGAAAGCGTGAGGCCGAGGCCGGCGCCGCCAAGAAGCGCCAGGCCGAAGCTGCTGCCGAGCGAAAGCGTCAAGCGTCCGAGGAAGCGGCTCGCCAGGCCGGGAAAAAGCAGGAGCAGGCCGAGAAGCGTCGCGAGAAAGCCGAATCCGACGCCGCGAGGAAGCGTGAGGCCGAGGCCGGCGCCGCCAAGAAACGCCAGGCCGAGGCAGCCGCCGACAGGAAGCGTCGGGCCGAGAGCGATGCGGCCGAGGAAGCAGCTCGCCGCAGGCAGGCTGAATCCAAAGAGGCTCCGCAGCGTGAGCGCCGTGCGCGCCGCGACCGCGAAATCATCGTCGAGGAGCCTCAGGGCGAAGAGGAGCCGCAGCGCGTCAGGCGCGCCCGCGAGGCGGAAGAGAGGCGTATTCGCGAACGCCAGGCGCGGGAGCAGGATGACGATCGCGACGAGATCACGGAATCTGACGGCGAAATTCAGGAACGCCGCGCCCAAAGGCGGCTTTTCGACAGCGCCAAAGAGCGGCGGAAAGCACGCCGCGACCGCGATGTGGAAGTCGACGAGGCCGAGATCCGGCCATTGCCGAGAGACGACCGCGATGCCCAGCGGGAAACGATCGCCCGCGAGGTGAGGCCCTTCATCGATGAGGACGGAGTCCGCGTCGAACGCCGCGAGCGCCGCCGCGAACGGCGGCCCGAAGGCGCCGAGATCCTGCGCGAGATGGGCGACCGCCTCATCCTGCAGTTCGGCGACCAGATTCTCGTCGAAAGCGACGACCGCCGGCGGCTGTCTCGCGGCGCGAGCGAGGTCTACACCGAGGAGCTGCGCAACGGCCGCACCCGCGAGACGATCATCCGCCCCAACGGCACGCGCATCGTCACCATCCGCAACGTCTATGGCGACGTTATCCGCCGCTCCCGCTTCACGCCGGACGGCTACGAGCAAGTGCTGTCCTATGTCGACGAGTCCGACTATGACCGCCTGCGCGATTGGCGCGATCCGGGGCTCGATCTGCCTCCGATCAGGATCGACATCCCCGAAGAAGAGTACATTCTCGACGCCTCCGACGGCTACGGCGCCGACGACTATTACGCATTCCTCGACCAGCCGCCGGTCGAGCAGGTCCAGCGGCTCTATTCGGTGGACGAGGTGAAGCGCTCGGCGCGGGTGCGTGATATCACCCGCCGGGTCGATCTCGACACGATCACCTTCGAGTTCGGCTCGGCTTCCATCGCGGAGTCCGAGATCGAGCGGCTCGAGAGCCTCGCCAATGCGATGGACCGCATGCTCAAGGAAAACCCGGCCGAGATGTTCCTGATCGAGGGCCATACCGACGCGGTCGGCTCGAACATCGCCAATCTGGCGTTGTCGGACCGCCGCGCCGAGGCGGTCGCGCTGGCGTTGACGGATGTTTTCGGCCTGCCGCCGGAAAACCTGACAACGCAAGGTTATGGCGAGGAGTATCTGAAGATCGATACGGACGAGCCCGAGCGGGAGAACCGCCGCGTCGCCGTCCGCCGGATCACGCCGCTGGTCGCCCCGGTGGCGAGCGCGGATTGACGCAGCCGCCGCGGCTGCGCCTTCGTTACTCCTTGAGGCGAGGGGTCGCCGCGTAGTGCGGATCGAGCATCTGTCTGGTTTGGCGCAAGCTTCTCCTTTGCCACGCTGCGTTTCCGCCCTGGCTATTGTGAGAGCCCTTCGACCCTTCGACAAGCTCAGGGTGAGGGTAGTCGGGAAGCGGGGCGCTTGGCCGAGCCTTCCGAAACTAAAATACGTGGCACGACTTTCGCGCCCCGCCGGCGATTTCTGTCCCCGCCCGTTCCGCTGCGCAGGGCCGGCTATGACGCCGCTTCAGCCCTTGCGGGCTTGGCGCCATCGCGGCGATGGCTTTTCACCACCGCCTTCGCCGGTCCCGCCTGTGTGCTCCTCCAGCACGCCGGGACCGTAGTGTCCCGAGGGGAACCATTGGACGGAGCCTCTCCGGCCCCATGGCTTCGTCGGCCATAGAGCGGAAGCGCCGATCCTTCCCCGCTTTCGAACGACTCCGGAGCGTTCCCGGCAGGAAGGACGGCTGCAATTATGCGGGAGAGGCCAACGGTGAGGCACAAATTTTCTGCATTTTTCTTGCCTGACATTGAAAAGAAAGCGTTATTTTCGCTGCGGCTGGGTGGTTTATCCCCGGAGAGGGGGCGGTTGCCTCCCTTCCACGATGAATCTGCGCGAGCATCGTAGCTTGAGTATGTTCATGTTTTGTTCTAAAATGCGACATGCAGACGCAGAACTAAATCGGGAGCATCCCTGTGCGGAAAGCCGCATTCAGTCGCGCCGCAAGTGCATGGCAGCCGGCCTTTCCGGGCATGGAGCTCAGGCGGCTCGACAATATCTTCTTCGCGACCTGTCCCGACGAGGCCGCCGCCGCCCAGATCCACGACATCGCCAAATCGACAGTTGCCGAATTTGGACTGCGCGGCCGTCTGCTCGACAGATTGTGTCTGCACATCACGCTGCACGGTGTCGGTGAATACGAAGGATTGCCGCGATCCAGGATTGCGCAGGCGAACGAAGCCGCACGCTCCATTTCGATGCCGGGCTTCGATGTCGGTTTCGACCGCGCCATGAGCTTCGGCGGCAATGGGCAAAACCGCCCTCTGGTCCTGAGCGGAAGCGTTGGTCACGCCGAGCTTCGCCGGCTGCATCGGCTGCTGGGCGAGGCGATGCGGAGGGTGGGGCTCTGGAGGACGGTTCGAAGCTCGTTCACCCCGCATGTGACGATGCTCTACGATTCCCGCACCGTAGCCGAAAGGCCGGTGCCGCTCGTGCGCTGGACGGTGCGCGAATTCGTCCTCGTCCACAGTCCGCAAGGCCACTCACGCCACAATCATCTCGGCCGGTGGGAGTTGGCTGGGTGAACGGGCAGGCGGTCGGGATCCGCTGTAAGGCTAGTGCATTTCCGTCTCAAACTGCCCCTCATCCGCCTGCCGGCACCTTCTCCCCGTGAATTACGGGGAGAAGGAGGAAGCTCCAGCGCTCGCGAATCCCTCTCCCCGTTCTTCACGGGGAGAGGGTAAGGGTGAGGGGCTGCTTCCACTAACCCGCGCTTACCCCCGAAACGCGGGCGCTGCTCGCTCGGCCAAAAAGTCGAGCAGCGCGCGGACCCGTGCGGGAAGCGGGCCGCCCTGGCCGAGATAGACGGCGTGGACTTCTTCGAGATCGCCGGGATTGCAGTCTTCGAGCACCGGCTGCAGGCGGCCGGCGCGGATGTCCTCGCGCACCGCGAAGGCGGCGAGCCGCGCGAGACCGACGCCCGCCACCGCCATGACGCGCAACGCTTCGCCGTCGCTCGTCTGGATGTTTCCGATCGTCGGGAGTGTGATCATTTGCCCGCCGCTTGTCAGCGGCCAGCCCTCGATAGAGCGTAAATAGCAGAAGCCGAGCCGGTTGTGTTTTTCCAGATCGGCGACGGTTTTCGGCTCTCCGGCGCGAGCGAGATATGAAGGTGCCCCGACGATCATCATCCGCGTCGCGCCGAGCTTGCGCGCGATCAGGCTGGAACTCTTGAGCGGACCGGCTCGAACCGCCACGTCCATGCGCTCTTCCATCAAATCGATCACCGCGTCGGTCTGCACGATGTCGAGCGAGACATCGGGATAACGGGCGAGGAATTCGGGCAGAAGCGGCGCAAGTATATGCGTGCTGAAGGAGGCGTTGGTGTTGAGGCGGATGCGGCCGACCGGCCGGTCGCCCGAGGCAGCGGCGCGCTCCGCCTCCTCCATGTCGGCGAGAATGCGCGTGGCGCGGTCATAAAAGGCCGAGCCCTCCGGCGTCAGTTGCAGCTTTCTGGTCGAACGGTTGACCAGCCGCGCGCCGAGACGCCCTTCAAGGCGGGCGATCAGCTTGCTCACCGCCGACGGCGTCATCCGGACGGCGCGCGCAGCCGCCGAGAACCCGCCCAGTTCGACGACGCGCACGAACACGTCCATCTCGCCTGAGCGGTTGATCTCCAATCGAGCCATGATGAGTTCAACTCACAAATGCTATTCCCGGCAATGGTCTAGCTCATCATCCGCGACGCGTCCATCTAGAGGCGAACCAACCGTCGGGGATGTTCCTCCATGCCTCTCGCTCTTTATGCCCTCACCGCCGGCGCCTTCGGCATCGGCGTCACCGAATTCGTCATCATGGGCCTGCTGCTCGAAGTCGGCGGCGATCTCGGCGTTTCCGTCGCGACCGCCGGCCTGCTGATTTCCGGCTATGCGCTCGGCGTCGTGGTCGGCGCGCCGCTGCTTACCGCCATGACCAGCCGCTGGCCGCGCAAGCAGGTTCTGATCGTGCTGATGGTGATCTTCACCCTCGGCAATGCCGCCTGCGCGCTGGCGCCGAGCTACGGTCTGCTGATGGCGGCGCGGGTGCTCACCGCTTTCGCGCACGGCACCTTCTTCGGCGTCGGATCGGTGGTCGCCACCGGCCTCGTCGCGCCGGACAAGCGCGCCTCGGCCATCGCCGTCATGTTCACCGGGCTGACCGTCGCCAACATTCTGGGCGTGCCGTTCGGCACATGGCTCGGCCAGCAATTCGGCTGGCGCGCCACATTCTGGGCGGTCGCGCTGATCGGGCTCGTCGCGCTCGCCGTCATCGCGCTGCTGGTGCCGAGGGACAAGAGCGCGCCGCAGGCCGAGGACTGGCGCGCCGATCTGAAGGCGATGGCGCGCCGGCCGGTGCTGCTCGGGCTGCTCACGACGGTGCTCGGCTATGCCGGCGTCTTCGCGGTGTTCACCTATATCGCTCCGGCGCTGACCGAGATCACCGGCTTCTCGTCGGCCGCCGTGTCGCCGATCCTGCTGGTCTTCGGCGGCGGGCTCGTCGCCGGCAATCTTCTCGGCGGCAAGCTCGCCGACGCCAATCTCGTGCGCACCGTGTTCGGCACGCTTGTCTTGCTCGCTGTGGTTCTTGGCCTGATGACTTTCGCGCTGCAGGACCGCATCGCCGCTGTCCTGTTCGTCGGGCTCTTGGGCGCGGCCGCCTTCGCCACCGTTGCGCCCCTGCAGATGTGGGTGCTGGAGAAGGCGGACGGCGCGGGCCAGAGCCTTGCATCGAGCTTCAACATCGCCGCCTTCAACCTCGGCAATGCGCTCGGCGCATGGGCGGGCGGCGTGGTGATCGCGCATGGAACCGGCCTGGCGACCATTCCGCTCGTTGCGGCGCTCTTTCCCGCCGCAGCCGTGCTGATCGTCGGTCTCAGCCTGCATCTCGACCGCAGGCAGGCGCTGGCCGCGCCGGCGACCTGCTGAGCCTGACTTCCCAAACCCAGCAAAATCGGAGACACATCATGGATTATCGACGTTTAGGCGCATCCGGCCTGAAGGTTCCCGCACTCAGCTTCGGCGCGGGCACGTTCGGCGGTTCAGGGCCGCTGTTCGGCGCCTGGGGCAGCACCGACGTGACCGAGGCGCGGCGGCTGATCGACATCTGCCTCGAGGCCGGCGTCACCCTGTTCGACACCGCCGATGTCTATTCCAACGGCGCGTCGGAGGAGGTGCTGGGCCAGGCCATCAAGGGCCGGCGGGCGGATGTGCTGATCTCGACAAAGACCTCGCTGCCGATGGGCGACGGGCCTAACGATTCCGGCTCCTCGCGCTCGCGGCTGATCCGGAGCGTGGACGACGCCCTGTGCCGGCTCGGCACCGACTATATCGACCTGTTGCAGCTGCACGCCTTCGACGCCGGCACGCCGATCGAGGAAGTGCTGTCGACGCTCGACGACCTCGTCCGCGCCGGCAAGCTGCGCTATGTCGGCGTCTCCAACTTTTCCGGCTGGCAGGTGATGAAGTCGCTCAGCCTCGCCGACAGGCACGGCTGGCCGCGCTACGTTGCGCACCAGGTCTATTATTCGCTGGTCGGCCGCGACTATGAGTGGGAACTGATGCCGCTGGGGCTCGACCAGGGTGTCGGCGCGCTGGTCTGGAGCCCGCTGGGCTGGGGCCGCCTGACCGGCAAGATCCGCCGCGGCCAGCCCCTGCCGGAGGGCAGCCGGCTGCACCAGACCGCCGAGTTCGGGCCTCCGGTCGACGATGAGCGCCTGTTCGATATCGTGGATGCGCTGGACGAAGTGGCGCTGGAAACCGGCAGGACGATCCCGCAGATCGCCATAAACTGGCTGCTGCAGCGTCCGACCGTTTCGTCCGTCATCATCGGCGCGCGCAACGAGGAGCAGCTTTGCCAGAATCTCGGCGCGGTCGGCTGGTCGCTGACCGCCGACCAGATCGCCAGGCTGGACAGAGCAAGCAGCGTCACCGCGCCCTATCCCTATTTTCCATACCGGCGGCAGGAAGGTTTCGCCCGGCTCAACCCGCCCGCGGTTTAGCGGCGGCGCGGCCGCAACTGGATCCAGAGGTCGTAGGCGGCGAGCGCGATGCCGAGCAGGATCGCGCCGCCCAGGTCGACGCGCGGCACGAACCGCAGAACGACGCCGAAGAAGGCTAGCAGGGACAGGAAAGCGAGCAGTGCGAAGAGCCGTTTTCTGGTCATGCCGAAATCTCCGGTGTCGTTTGCCTGCCTGTCAGCCGTAAATGAGGTTCGGCAGCCAGTAGACGATCTGCGGGAAGAGATACATCAGGATCATGCACAGGATCACGATCGACATATAGGGCATCATGCCGCGAAAAATGTCCGAGATCCGCACATGCGCGGGCGCGATGCCCTTGAGGTAATAGGCCGACATGGCCATGGGCGGCGACAGGAACGCCGTCTGCAGATTGACAGCCACCAATATGCCGAAGAACAGCGGATCGATGCCGAAATGCGGCAGCAGCGGCAGGAAGATCGGAATGAAGATGACGATGATCTCCGTCCATTCCAGCGGCCAGCCCAGGAGGAAGATGATCAGCTGCGCAACGATCAGGAACATCAGCGGCGACATGTCGAGGCCGGTAACGAACTCGCTGATGAACTGCTGGCCGCCGAGATAGGCGAAGATCGACGCGAAGGTCGCCGAGCCGACGAACAGCCAGCACACCATCGCCGTGGTGCGGGCGGTGAGATAGACGCTCTCCTTCAGCCGCTGCCAGGTCAGCGCCCGGTACGCCGCCGCAAGCAGCAGGCCGCCGAGCGCGCCGATCGCGGCTGCCTCCGAAGGGGTCGCGAAGCCGAACAGGATCGCGCCGAGTACGGCCAGGATGAGAAAGGCCAGCGGCACGAACGAGGTGAACATCATCCAGGTGATCTCGAGGAACGAATGGTCCCCGACCTGCTCCTTGGTCGGCTTCGGCGCGAGATGCGGCTGCAGCACGGCCTTGCCGACGACGTAGGCGAGATAGAGGCCCGCCAGGAAGATGCCGGGCAGAAGTGCGGCCGCATACATCCGCACCACCGAAACGCCGGACGTGGCGGCATAGACGATCAGCAGGATTGAGGGCGGGATGAGAATGCCGAGCGTGCCGCCGGCGCAGATAACGCCTGAGGCGTATTTGACATCGTATTTCGCCTTCAGCATCGCGGGGAAAGCCAGCAGTCCCATCAGCGTGACGACGGCGCCGACGATGCCGGTGGCGGTCGCAAACAGCGTGCAGGTGATGAGTGCGGCCACGGCCATCGAGCCGGGGAGGCGGCGGGTGGCGATGAACAGCGTGTTGAACAGCCGGTCGACGATGTTGGCGCGTTCGACGATGTAGCCCATGAACAGGAAGAGCGGGATCGCGGTCAGGACGTCGTTGGCCATGACCGAATAGGTCTGGTTCACGAACAGGTCGAAGATGCGGTTGTTGAAGAAGCCGCCGACCCAGGATTCGGTCAGCGTCCAGCTGTCCGCGCCGGATTCGACCGCGCGTTCATAGCTGCGCCACATGCGGCCGGCGTCGAAATAGGCGTAGTAGCCGAACGCCACCCCCAGCGCCATGAGCGTGAAGGCGACCGGAAAGCCGAGAAAGATCGCCAGGAGAAGGATGAGGAGCATGCCGACGGCAATTTGAGGATCGCTCACTGGTCGTCGTCCCTCTTATTGTCCGTCGGCTCGTAGCCTGACGGAATATCGGTAGCCTCCGAACCGTGCTTAAGCACGTCGAGCGTCTTGGCCTGCATCAGGATTTTTTCCGTTTCCTCGACATCGTCGGCGGCGCGAACCCACTCGCCGGTGCGCAGGCAGATGATGCAGCGGAATACCTGCGCGATGCCCTGCAGGAACAACAGGATGCCGGCGGCGATGATGACCGACTTGAACTGGAAGATCGGGATTCCGGCGGGGCTGTTGGAACTCACCTCCAGATAGCTCCAGGAGCGCGCCGCATATTTCCAGCCGGCGAAGACCAGCGCCAGCACGCCGGGAAAGAAGAACAGGAAGTAGAGCACGAGCTCGACCGCCGCCTGGGTGCGCGGCGGCCACAACCGGTAGATGAAGTCGCCGCGCACATGGCCGTCGCGCGAGAGCGAGTAGGCGCCCGCCATCATGAACAGGGTGCCGTAGAGCATGTAGCTCATGTCGAACGCCCAGGGCGTCGGCGCGTTGAAGGCGTAGCGCACGACGACCTCATAGCCGATGCCGAATGCCATCACGATGATGCACCAGGCGAAGACCTTGCCGAACCATGCCGACAGATCGTCGGCAAATCGAATGTAGCCGTGCATCGGCTCTCTCTCTCTCTCCCGCATGTATGCCAACACGACGGAACGGGGCGGCCAAGCCGCCCCGTCAGGAAATCACAAGCCCGCGGACCTAAATCTTGTCCGGGAAATAGTGCTGGTAGGCGAGTTTGTAATCCGGCGCGTTGAGCAGGCTGTAATAGACGACGCGCTCGCACCAGGCCTTCTGGCTGTCCACCACCTTCTTGAAATACGGATCTTCCATCAACGGCGGCAGAATCTTGTCCCATGCCTCGAGCTGCGCCTCCAGCACCGAGTCGGGCGTGCGCTTGACGTTGACGCCGGATTCGGTCTGCAGCTTCTGCAGGTCGGCCGAATATTGCTGCATCGCCAGCGCGTAATTGGCCAGGTGCGCCGATTCGACGCCGTATTTCAGGATCGCCTGAAGATCCGGATCGAGGCTCTCGAAGGTGTCCCTGTTGAAGATGTATTCGAAGGATTCGCTCGCCTGGTGGTAGGAGGCCAGCATGTAGTTCTTGGCGACGTCCTGTGCGCCGAAGCGCATGTCGGAAGTCGGGTTGTTGAACTCGAAGCCGTCGATGACGCCGCGTTCCATGGCAGGCACGATTTCGCCGCCGGGAAGCTGCGCGACCGACGCGCCCATCGACTGGAACAGGTCTGCGGCAAGACCGACGGTGCGGTATTTCAGGCCCTTGAGCTGGGCGGCGTCCGTGATCTCGTTCTTGAACCAGCCGAGCGGCTGGGCCGGCATGCCGAAGGACAGGAAGCCGACGATGTTGAGGCCGAGAATGTCTTGCGTCAGCTCGCGATAAAACTCGTTGCCGCCGCCATGATAGAGCCAGGCGATCATCTGGTTGGCGTCGCCGCCGAAGACAGGGCCGGTGCCGAACAGCGAAGCGGCCTTGTTCTTGCCGTACCAGTAGACCGGCACGGTGTGCGCCGCGTCGATCGTGCCGTCATGGCAGGCGTCCTGCACCTGGAAAGCGCCGACCACCGCGCCCGCGGGCAAAAGGTCGATCTTGAGGCGGTTGTTCGACATTTCCTGAACGCGCTGGACATATTGCGCGGCCATCTCCTGGAAAATGTCCGAGGCCGGCCAGGACGATTGCATTTTCAGCGTCACCGGCGCCTGGGCGAGCACGGCCGGTGCGGCAAGCGTGCCGGCGGCGGTGGCGCCCGCCGCCGTCGTTCCAAGGAAGCGTCTGCGCGAAATACCCTTGCCAGTCATGATTTCCTCCCAAGCTGGTCATGATTTTTGATCTTCAGCGGGAGACAGAATAGGGCAACATCGACGCGATGCAAGACCGGACGGGTTGCTTGCCTATATCCAGAGTTGCAACGGGAACGCACGCGTTTCAGCTTTTAGCATAGTGCATTGCACAATCCGTTAGCATGCGCAAAATGGCGGCATGGCCCCCAGCTCACTCGCCATCCTCGTGATCGACGAAAACCGCATTCGCGCTTCCATCATCGAAGCCGGATTGCGCGAGGCCGGGCATGACCGGGTGACGGTCATCCACGATGTCGCCGGCATCGCCCGCCGGATTGCCGACATCGCGCCGGACGTCATCGTCATAGACCTCGAAAATCCCAACCGCGACATGCTGGAGAACATGTTCCAGCTATCGCGCGCGGTGAAGCGGCCGATCGCCATGTTCGTCGACCGCTCCGACCAGGCCTCGATCGAGGCGGCGGTGGATGCCGGCGTCTCGGCCTATGTGGTCGACGGGCTGAGGCAGGAGCGGGTGAAGCCGATCCTCGACATGGCGATCAGCCGCTTCAACGCATTTTCCCGCATGGCGCGCGAACTCGAGGAGGCGCGCAGCGAACTGGAGAACCGCAAGGTCATCGACCGCGCCAAGGGCATTCTGATGAAATCGCGCGGCCTCTCCGAGGAGGCGGCCTACACGCTGCTGCGCAAGACCGCCATGAACCAGAACCGCAAGATCAGCGACATCGCCCAGAGCCTGGTGACGGCCGCCGGATTGCTGGGCTCGCCGGAGGAGCCATGACCGGAAACGCCGAGCACCAGATCACCGCCGGCTTCATGCCGCTGCTCGACAGCGCCTTGCTGGTCGCGGCAAGCGAAATCGGCTTCGCTGCCAAGGAAGGCGTCGCGCTGACGCTGGTGCGGGAGACCTCCTGGGCCAACATCCGCGACCGGCTCGCCGTCGGCCATTTCGATGTGGCGCACATGCTGGCGCCGATGCCGATCGCCTGCAATCTCGGCCTGACGCCGCTTGCCTCGCGCACCGTTGCGCCGATGGCGCTCGGCCTTGGCGGCAATGCGATCACCGTTTCGAATGCGGTCTGGGCAGCGATGGAAGCGCAGGGCGCGCGGCCGGATCTCGATCCGAAAGGCGCGGGCGCTGCTCTGAAGGCGGTGGTCGCCGAGCGCGCCGGAGGCGGCGGCGAACCGTTGCGTTTCGCAGTCGTGCATCCCCACTCCGGGCACAATTACGAGTTGCGCTACTGGCTCGCCGCCTGCGGCGTAGCCGAGGGCGACATCGAGATCGTCATTGTGCCGCCGCCGCTGATGGCGGACGCGCTGCGCGCCGGAAACATCGACGGCTACTGCGTGGGCGAGCCGTGGAACACGGCCGCCGCACTTTCCGGCAGCGGCAGGATCGCTACCGTGAAGGCCGCGATCTGGCGGTCCAGCCCGGAAAAGGTGCTGGGCGCGGGGGCCAAGTGGGCGGAAGCCAATCCCGAAGCACTGGCTGCGCTGCTGCGGGCGCTCTACCACGCCGCGATCTGGTGCGCAGACAAGGCCAATCATGCCGAACTCGCATCCTTGCTCTCCAGGCCGACCTATCTGGGCAAACCGGAAGAGTGGATGCTTCCCGCGCTGTCCGGACGGATCCGGACCGGCGGCGATGGAGAACGGCTCGTCGAGGATTTCTTCATTCCGCTGGCCAAGGCGGCGACCTTTCCGTGGAAGAGCCACGCCCTCTGGTTCTACACTCAGATGGTGCGCTGGGGGCAGATCCGGCACAGCCCGGCGCATGAAGCCATAGCGCGCGACTCCTATCGCCCCGACATCTACCGTTCGGCGCTGAAGCCGCTCGGCGTGCCGCTTCCCGGCGCCAACGCCAAGGTCGAAGGCGCGCTGACCGCCGCCACGCCGGTCGGCTCGGCCGGCGCGAGCCTGCTGCTCGGGCCGGATGGATTTTTCGACGGACAAGTCTTCGATCCCGATGAGATCGAGAGCTATATCGCCGCACAGAATTCCGGCCGCTCAGACCGCTGATCATTTCCGCGCCATCTTTGTGCGCTGCACAACATTTGTGCTTCTGCCTAGCCGAAATGATCATTGTTTGGACCAGAGAGGCTCGCCTCTGATCCAACGGCAATTTCTTTAGTTAACTGATTTAGTTGCGCATTTTCCATTTTTCTTAAACTGGCACGGTTCCTGCTTCCCTAATAACAGGCCCACAAGGTCACGGAATAGACGTCCAATGGCGGGCGTCACAGGCAAAGCTGCCGATCAGGAAATCGCACTCCCGGATGTACGGAGGCGACGGCCTGGCCGGCAGCTTTTTTGTTTAGACCCGAGCACGCAATCGAAACCGCAGTCTCCCACTGCCCCCGACCGGAGAACCCGATGACGAAACGGATCGCATCTCTCATTCCCAACCGCCGGACGCTGCTCTTGGCTGGCGCGGCCTTTCTCGCCTTGCATCCCGCCAGCATCGACGCTCGCGCGGAAATTCTGGCCGTCGAGAAGGACGAACTGAAGTTCGGCTTCATCAAGCTGACCGACATGGCGCCGCTCGCCGTCGCCAAGGAACTCGGCTATTTCGAGGACGAGGGCCTCTACGTGACGCTTGAGCCACAGGCCAACTGGAAGGTGCTGCTCGACCGCGTGATCACCGGCGAACTCGACGGCGCGCACATGCTGGCCGGTCAGCCGATCGCCGCGACGATCGGCTTCGGCACCAAGGCCGATTTGGTCACGCCCTTTTCCATGGATTTGAACGGTAACGGCATCACCGTCTCCAACGCAGTCTGGGAGATGATGAAGCCGAACATCCCGATGGAAGGCGGCAAACCTGTCCATCCGATCAAGGCCGACGCACTGAAGCCGGTGGTCGAGAAATTTAAGGCCGAGGGCAAACCCTTCAACATGGGCATGGTCTTTCCGGTCTCGACCCACAATTACGAGCTTCGCTACTGGCTGGCTTCGGGCGGCATCCATCCCGGCTATTATTCGCCTACCGACGTGTCCGGCCAAATCAAAGCCGATGCGCTGCTTTCGGTGACGCCACCGCCGCAGATGCCGGCGACCCTCGAGGCCGGCACCATTCTGGGCTATTCGGTCGGAGAGCCATGGAACCAGGCCGCCGTGTTCAAGGGCATCGGCGTCCCAGTCATCACCGACTATGAGATCTGGAAGAACAATCCGGAGAAGGTGTTCGGCCTGACCAAAGAATTCACGGAGACGTATCCGAACACTACGCTGGCGCTCACCAAGGCGCTGATCCGCGCCGCGATGTGGCTCGACGAGAACGACAACGCCAATCGGCTCGAGGCTGTGAAGATGCTGGCGAAGCCGGAATATGTCGGCGCGGACGAGGCGGTGATCGCCAACTCAATGACCGGCACCTTCGAATATGAGAAGGGCGACAAGCGTGAGGTTCCGGACTTCAACGTCTTCTTCCGCCACTTCGCGACCTACCCTTACCAGTCCGACGCTGTCTGGTACCTGACGCAGATGCGCCGCTGGGGCCAGATCCCGGAGGGCCGGGAGGACGCCTGGTACGCCGAGATGGCGGCCAAGGTCTACAAACCGGACATCTACCTGAAGGCTGCCGAGATGCTCGTTGACGAGGGCAAGGCGGCCAAGGCAGATTTCCCGTGGGACTCAGATGGCTACCGCGCGCCGACCGCCGATTTCATCGACGGCGTCACCTATGACGGCCGCAAGCCCAACGCCTATCTCGATAACCTCACGATCGGCTTGAAAGGCAAGCAGATCGTTGAAGGCAGCGAAGTCGTCGGCGGTTGACAGCGCCCGAGTCGGACGCGGCCTTTGCAAGGCCGCGCCCTCCCCAGCAATACCACCAAGCCAGGACAGGATCTCAGATGTCGAACGCCACCGAAACCATCGTCGGAAGCCAGTTCGGTGCACAGGCCGAGCGGAAGGCGCTGCTCTTCACGCGCATCAACAAAGCGGCCAGATGGCTCGACGCGCTCGGCTTCGCCTGGATCACGCCAATCCTCAAGATGGCAGCGGGGGACAGCCCGAGGGAACAGTTAGGCGAACTCAAGCGCGTGCTCGTCATCCCTCTGATCGGCATCGCCATGTTTCTCATCGCCTGGGGCGTGCTCGCACCTCGGGTCCAGACCTCGCTCGGCGCCATCCCCGGACCGGTCGAGGTCTGGGAGCAGGCGGTCAACCTTTGGGAGGACCACAAGGCGGAACGGCAAAAGGAGGCGGAGTTTTACGACCGTCTGGCGGCCCGCAATGCGCAACTGCTTGCCGAGGGGAAACCCGACATGGTCAAGCAGCGCAGCTACACGGGGAAACCGACCTATCTAGGCCAGATTCTCACGTCGCTTGAGACGGTGGGCCTTGGTTTCCTCATCGCAACAATCATTGCGGTTCCGCTCGGCATCGCCTCGGGCCTGTCGAAGACCTTCAACGGCGCGATCAATCCGCTGATCCAAATCTTCAAGCCGGTGTCGCCGCTGGCTTGGCTGCCGATCGTCACCATGGTCGTCTCGGCGCTCTACATCGATCCCAGCGAAGCGATGCCCAAATCGCTCGTCATCTCGGCAGCCACCGTGACACTCTGCTCCCTCTGGCCGACCTTGATCAACACCGCGCTTGGGGTCTCCTCGATCGACAAAGATCTGGTCAATGTCGGCCGCGTACTGCAACTCTCGACCGCGACCACTATCCGAAAGCTGGTACTTCCTTCCGCGCTGCCGCTAATTTTCACTGGATTACGCCTGTCGCTCGGAGTCGGCTGGATGGTGCTGATCGCGGCCGAAATGCTGGCGCAGAATCCGGGCCTCGGAAAATTCGTCTGGGACGAGTTCCAGAACGGCTCCTCCTCGTCGCTTGCCCGCATCATGGTGGCGGTGCTCACCATCGGCTTGATCGGCTTCATGCTTGATCGCGTGATGTACGCGCTGCAGTCGGCCTTCACCTTCTCGGCCAACCGGTAGGAGGGCGCGCGTGGCATTTCTCGAAATCACCGGATTGTCCAAGGGCTATGGCGAAGGCGCCGGGCGCAGCGAGGTTCTGTCCGACATTAACCTCCAGGTCGAAGAAGGCGAATTCATCGCCATTCTCGGCTTCTCGGGCTCCGGCAAAACGACACTGATCTCGGCGATCGCCGGACTGGTGCGGCCGGACAGCGGCGCTGTAACCGTGCGCGGCGAAGAGATCGTGGGTCCCGGACAGGACCGCGGCGTCGTCTTCCAATCCTATTCGCTGATGCCGTGGCTATCGGTTCGCGGCAATGTGGCGCTCGCGGTGGACAGCGTGCTGAAGGCCAAGCCAAAGGCCGAACGCGACGCGATCACACGCAAATATATTGACATGGTCGGCCTCTCGCACGCGATCGACCGCAAGCCGGCCGAGCTTTCGGGTGGCATGCGACAGCGGGTCTCGGTAGCCCGGGCGCTGGCGACGCAGCCGGAAATCCTGCTGCTGGACGAACCGCTTTCCGCACTCGATGCGCTGACGCGCGCCAAACTCCAGGACGAGTTGGCTGACATCTCCGAAAAGGAGAAGAAGACGATCATCCTGATCACCAACGATGTCGACGAAGCAATACTGCTCGCCAACCGTATCGTGCCGCTGAAGCCGGGACCGAACGCCACACTCGGCCCGTCGTTCAAGGTGGATATCGCCTACCCCCGCGACCGGGCGGCGATGAATTCGGACGCAACCTTCATCCGGCTGCGCGGCGAGATCACGCAGTATCTGATGGACGCCGGCGCCGAGCGCGGCGAGATAGAAAGCGGCATCGTGCTTCCTAACGTCGTGCCGATCACCCAAAAGAAGGCACTGCCCGAGGCCTATCTGAAAGCGGCGCAGTCGCCAATCGAACGGCGCTACGTCGAATTCAGCGAAGTGCGGAAGGTCTATCCGACCCCGACGGGGCCGCTGACCGTAGTCGACGGCTTTGACCTCAAGATAAAGAAGGGTGAATTCGTCACGCTGATCGGGCATTCGGGTTGCGGCAAGTCGACTGTGCTTTCGATGGCCGCCGGACTCAACAATATCTCTAGCGGCGGGATCATCCTCGACGGCAAGGAGGTGACGGGGGCGGGGCCGGACAGGGCCGTGGTCTTCCAGGCGCCTTCGCTCATGCCATGGCTCTCCGCGCGCGAGAATGTAGCGCTGGGTGTCGACAGGGTCTATCCGGATGCCAGCCCGGCCGAGCGCCGGGACGTCGTCGAATACTACCTTCACCGCGTCGGCCTTGGCGACGCGATGCACAAGCTGGCCGCCGAGCTTTCCAACGGCATGAAACAGCGCGTCGGCATCGCCCGCGCCTTCTCCCTGTCGCCGAAGCTTCTGCTTCTCGACGAGCCGTTCGGCATGCTCGATTCGCTGACGCGCTGGGAGTTGCAAGACGTTTTAATGGACGTCTGGACCCGCACCCAAGTGACGGCAATCTGCGTCACCCATGACGTGGATGAGGCGATCCTACTCGCCGACCGAGTCGTGATGATGTCAAACGGCCCGAATGCCAGAATCGGCAACATCATGGAGGTAGACCTGCCGCGGCCCCGCTCGCGCAAGGCGCTGCTTGCACACTCCGACTACTACGCCTACCGCGAGGAACTGCTCGACTTCCTCGAAGCTTATGAGGGCGGCGCCGACCCCGATCCTGAGTATCTCGACGAGATCAAGAAAAAACGCGCCGAGCGCGTCGCGGCGGCCCGCAACCAAGTTCTTGTCCAGGCAGCGGAATGACAGCAATGACAGAAAAACTCGTCATCATCGGCAACGGCATGGCTCCGGGCAGGATGCTGGAGCATCTTCTGGAGAAGGCGCCCGGCCGCTATTCCATCACCATCTTCAACGCGGAGCCGAGGGTCAATTACGACCGAATAATGCTGTCGCCGGTGCTCTCCGGCGAGAAGGATTATGAGGAAATCATCATCCATGGCGACGGCTGGTACATCAAGAACGGCATCACGCTCTACAAGGGCCACAAGATCGTCGCGCTCGACCGCACGGCGAAAACCGTGACCTCCGATCACGGCGTCGTCGAACCCTACGACAGGCTGGTGATCGCCACCGGCTCGGTGCCCTTCATCATCCCGGTTCCCGGCAACGATTTGCCCGGCGTGCTGACCTATCGCGACCTCGACGACGTGCAGGCCATGCTCCTTGCGGCGCAATCGCGGGCAAAGGCGGTGGTCATCGGCGGCGGCCTGCTCGGGCTGGAGGCGGCCGCCGGCCTCAGCGAGCGCGGCATGGACGTCACCGTGCTCCACGTGATGCCGACTCTGATGGAGCGGCAACTCGATCCGGCCGCCGGCTATCTCCTGCAGCGCGCCGTCGAGCAGCGCGGCATCAAGGTCATGACCAAGGCCAACACCAAGGCGATCGTCGGCAACGGCAGGGTGGAAGGCGTGAAACTGGCCGACGGCACGGTCGTGCCCGCCAGCCTGGTGGTCATGGCGGTCGGCATCCGGCCGAACGCGGTGCTGGCCAAGGACGCCGGGGTGACGGTCAATCGCGGCATCGTCGTCGATGCCGGCATGCGCACCTCCGATCCCGACATCTTCGCGCTCGGCGAATGCGCCGAAGTGGGCGGTCAGGTCTACGGCCTTGTCGCGCCGCTCTACGAAATGGCGCGGGTGGCGTCATCGCATCTTGCCGGAGACCAAAGCGCGGCTTTCGTGCACAACGACACGCCGACGAAGCTCAAGGTGACCGGCATCGAACTGTTTTCGCTCGGCGACTTCGCCGACGGCGACGACCGCCAGGAGATCGTGCTGCGCGACGCCTCCGCCGGCGTCTACAAGCGCCTCGTGCTCAAGGACGACCGCATCATCGGGACCGTTCTCTACGGCGAGACGGCCGACGGGGCATGGTTCAACGACCTGAAGAAGAAGCAGACCGACATATCGGAGATGCGCGACACGCTCATTTTCGGCCAGGCCTATCAGGGAGGAGCCCCCCTGGACCCTATGGCGGCCGTTGCAGCCTTGCCGGATGATGCGGAAATCTGCGGCTGCAACGGCGTTTGCAAGGGAACGATCACCGGTGCGATCACGTCCAAGGGACTGACCTCGCTCGACGATGTCCGGGCGCACACCAAGGCCTCGGCCTCCTGCGGTTCGTGCACAGGGCTGGTCGAGCAGTTGATGTCTCTGACGCTCGGCGACAACTACAACCCGGCTGCGGTCCAGCCGATGTGCGGCTGCACCACGCTCGGCCATGACGATGTCCGCCGGCTGATCAAGGCGAAGGGACTGAAGACCATTCCCGCCGTCATGCAGGAACTGGAATGGAAGACCTCCTGCGGCTGCGCCAAATGCCGGCCGGCGCTGAACTACTATCTCGTGGCCGACTGGCCGGATGAATATGCCGACGATTACCAGTCGCGCTTCATCAACGAGCGCGTCCACGCCAACATCCAGAAGGACGGCACCTATTCGGTGGTGCCGCGCATGTGGGGCGGGGTCACCTCCTCCAAGGAATTGCGCGCCATCGCCGACGTGGTCGACAGGTTCGAGATCCCGATGGTGAAGGTGACCGGCGGCCAGCGCATCGACATGCTGGGCATCCGCAAGGAGGATTTGCCGGCGGTGTGGGCCGATCTCGGCAAGGCCGGCTTCGTGTCCGGCCACGCCTACGCCAAGGGCCTGCGCACGGTGAAGACCTGCGTCGGTTCGGACTGGTGCCGCTTCGGCACGCAGGATTCGACGGGGCTCGGCATCCGCATCGAGAAATTCATGTGGGGCTCGTGGACGCCGGCCAAGGTCAAGATGGCGGTGTCCGGCTGCCCGCGAAACTGCGCCGAGGCGACCTGCAAGGATGTCGGCGTGATATGCGTGGATTCCGGCTTCGAGATCCATTTCGCGGGCGCTGCGGGGCTCGATATCAAGGGCACCGAGGTGCTGGGTCTGGTGAAGACCGAGGATGAGGCGCTGGAGGTCATCGTGGCGCTCGTCCAGATGTATCGCGAGCAGGGCCGCTATCTCGAACGCATCTACAAATGGGCCAAGCGTGTCGGCATCGCCGAGATCAAGCGCCAGATCATGGACGATGCGGAAAAGCGCAGCGGCTATTACGAGCGCTTCGTCTTTTCGCAGAAATTCGCGCAGGTCGACCCATGGACGGAGCGCGCTTCCGGCAAGGACAAGCACGAGTTCCGGCCGATGGCTTCGGTCGGATTTGCGGAGGCGGCGGAGTGAACGGAATGAACTGGATTGCGATCGGCTCGATCACCGACATTCCGCAGCGCGGGGCGCGTTGCGTGGCGACGCCGCAGGGAAAGATCGCCGTCTTCCGCACGGCTGAAGACCAGGTCTTCGCCACCGAGGACCATTGCCCGCACAAGGGCGGGCCGCTCAGCCAGGGCATCGTGCACGGCGCGGCGGTGACCTGCCCGCTGCACAATTGGGTGATCTCGCTTGAAACAGGCAAGGCGCTCGGCGCCGACGAGGGCGCGGTGAAGACGATCCCGGTAAGGGTCGAAGGCGAAAGGCTGTTCATCGCGCTCGAAGCGCTGGCGTCAAAGGCAGCATGACAGTCTTGGCGATGTCCGCACCCTACGTTGCCCCCCTCTGTCCTGCCGGACATCTCCCCCACAAGGGGGGAGATCGGCCGCCTGCTTTGCTGGCGCGTGTCTTGCGATGCTGGCGATTAGCGAAAGCCGAAATGACAGCCAATCTCCCCCCTCGTGGGGGAGATGTCCGGCAGGACAGAGGGGGGCGCGACAGAACGCCCTGCCTCGAAGGCAGGCGTCAATGACAAATATGCAGGCAGCCGAGGTGAGGACCACCTGCCCCTATTGCGGGGTGGGTTGCGGCGTGCTGGCGAAGGTCGCCGCGGACGGCGAGGTGAGCGTTCGCGGCGACCCCGACCATCCGGCGAATTTCGGCCGGCTCTGCTCCAAGGGCTCGGCGCTGGCCGAAACGCTGGGGCTGGAGGAGCGGCTGCTGCACCCGGAAATCCGCGGCCGCCGCGCCGGCTGGGACGAGGCGCTCGACCTCGTCGCCTCGACATTTTCCGGAACGATCGCCGAGCACGGCCCGGATTCGGCCGCGTTCTACGTCTCCGGCCAGTTGCTGACCGAGGATTACTACGTCGCCAACAAGCTGATGAAGGGGTTCATCGGCTCCGCCAATATCGACACCAACTCCCGCCTCTGCATGGCCTCGTCGGTCGCCGGCCACCGCCGCGCCTTCGGCTCGGACACCGTGCCCGGAACCTATGAGGATCTGGAACTCGCGGATCTGGTCGTGCTCGTCGGCTCCAATCTCGCCTGGTGCCATCCGGTGCTCTACCAGCGCATCGCGGCGGCGAAGGAGAAGCGGCCCGGCATGAAGGTTGTGCTGGTCGATCCGCGCCGGACGATGACCGCCGATATCGCCGACCTGCATCTCGCCATCGCGCCGGACGGCGATGTCGCGCTGTTTTTGGGGCTGCTTGCTTTCCTCGCCGAACGCGAAGCGCTCGACCGCGCCTATATCGCCGCGCACACCACCGGCTTCGAAGAGGCGCTGGCCGCCGCGTCGGAGCTGGGAATGGCGGAGATCGCACGCCGGAGCGGCCTCGACGAGGAGATGCTTCTCCGCTTCTTCGCGCTTTTCGCCGAGACACCGAAGACAGTCACCGTCTACAGCCAGGGCGTCAACCAGTCGGCGTCGGGCACCGACAAGGTCAACGCCATCATCAACTGCCATCTGGCGACCGGCCGCATCGGCAGGCCGGGGGCAGGGCCGTTTTCGGTCACCGGCCAACCCAACGCAATGGGCGGCCGCGAGGTCGGCGGGCTCGCCAACATGCTCGCCGCCCATATGGAGATCGAAAATCCCGTCCACCGCGACCGCGTGCGGCGCTTCTGGAACGCGCCGACAGTCGCGGAGAAGCCGGGGCTGAAAGCGGTCGATATGTTCCGCGCCGTGGCCGACGGGCGCATCAAGGCGCTGTGGATCATGGCCACCAATCCGGTGGATTCGATGCCTGACGCCGATGTGGTCGAGGCGGCGATCAAGGTCTGCCCCTTCGTTGTCGTCTCCGATGTCTCCGCCGAGGCCGATACCATCCGCCATGCCCACGTAAAGCTGCCGGCCGCCGCCTGGGGCGAGAAGGACGGCACGGTGACCAATTCCGAGCGCCGGATCTCGCGCCAGCGGCCTTTCCTGCCGATGCCCGGCGAGGCCCGGCCCGACTGGTGGATCATCGCCGAGGTGGGCAAGCGGATGGGGTTTGAAGAGGCGTTTTCCCACACGTCTCCAGCCGAGATATTTGCCGAACACGCCGCATTGTCGGGCTTCGAGAATGGCGGGGAGAGGGATTTCGACATCGGCGTTCATGCCGACGTGGGCGCCGGCGCATATGAGGAGTTGGAGCCGTTCCAATGGCCGGCGCCAGCGACTGGAAGCACCCCCCTCTGGCCTGCCGGCCATCTCCCCCTCAAGGGGGGAGATCAGCCCGCATCCGCGGTTTCGCCAATCGCAGGCGTTGCAGAAGGAGCGACGAGATTGAAGCTGCCAATCTCCCCCCTTGAGGGGGAGATGGCCGGCAGGCCAGAGGGGAGTGGAGGCGATTTTACTCAATCCTCCATCACCCCGACCCCGGCGCGGCGCGCCGACCCTCTCCTCAAGGGGGAGCGTAAGGCCGCGAGCCGCTTCTTCGCCGATGGCGGGTTCTACACGCTCGACCGCAAGGCACGCTTCGTCGCCGTCGGCCCGACCGCCGAAACCAGGCCCGGCGATGAATACCCGCTGATCCTCAACACCGGCCGGGTGCGCGACCACTGGCACACGATGACCAGGACCGGCCAGAGCCCGCGCCTCTCACAGCATCTGGCGGAGCCTTTCGTTGAAATTCATCCGGCCGACGCCGCCCGCCGCGGCATTGGCGACGCCGACATCGTGCGCGTGTCGTCCACCCGCGGCGACGTGCTGGTCCGCGCGCTGCTGACCGGCCGCCAGCGCCAGGGCAGCGTGTTCGCGCCGATGCACTGGACCGACAGATTTTCGTCCAGGGGCCGCATCGACGCCCTTGTCGCGCCGCTTACCGACGCGATTTCCGGCCAGCCGGCGCTGAAGCATGCGGCGGTTCGCACCGAAAAATTTCCGGCGCGGGCATTCGGCTTTGCAGTCACGAGCCAACGCCCGGTCTCGATCGACGCCGATTATTGGGCGCTGGCCAGATGCCGGCATGGGTGGCGTGTCGAACTGGCCTTCGCCGAGGAGAAGACCGACTGGGCTGCCTTCGCGCAAACGCTGTTCGGCGCGGATGAGGGAGCGGAACTTCTCGCCTATCACGACCGCGACGCCGGACAGCACCGCATAGCCGCATTCGATGGCGACAGGCTTGCCGGCGCGCTGTTCGCCGCACCGGGACCTGTGGCCGTCTCGCGCGGCTGGGCAGCCGACCAGCTCGGCGAAACCCATGCCGGCCAGCGAAGCCGCTTCCGCATCGTGGCGGGACGCGCCGGCGCCGATCGGCCCGACGCGGGCGCGATGGTCTGCTCCTGCTTCTCAGTCGGGGCAAACCAGATCGCCGCAGCCGTCGCCGCCGGCTGCGCCAGCGTCGAGGCTATCGGAGAAGTTCTCAAGGCGGGAACCAATTGCGGCTCATGCCGGTCCGAGATCAGGGCGATCGTCAACGCCGGCCGCGTCCAGGCCGCCGAATAACCCGCGTTCGACCAGCGCGTTGACGTTTGGCTCCGGCGGGAGGAAGTATCGCGCCCGAAAGGCAATCTCTGCCCTACGGGAAGAAGAATGGCGCAACGCCCGGCAATCCGGAAAACTGACGACGCACCCGCCGCGGTTTCCGAGGCGGGGGTCAGCTTCGCCGTACTCGTTTTTCCGGGTTTTCCGCTGATGGCGTTCAGCTCCGTCATCGAGCCGCTGCGGGCAGCCAACACGCTTGCCGGTAGGAGGTGCTATTCCTGGATCACGGTCGGCCTGAGCGGCGACAAGGTTTTTGCATCCAACGGCGTTGGCATCGACCCCGACCACTCGGTGCGCACCGCGCCGGTGGTCGACCGCATCGTCGTGTGCTCGGGCGGCGACGCCGACCATCTCGTGGCCGAAGAGGCGCTGGTCTGGATCAGACGCAGCCTGCGGGCCGGCGCGCAGATCGGCGCGGTCGCAGACGCCGCCTTTTTCCTCGCCCGGGCGGGTCTGCTCGACGGCCATTCCTGCACGCTGCACTGGACCAGCCAGCCCGCCTTCCGAGAGGCTTTTCCCGATCTGGACATGCGGCGCGACCTCTATGTCATTGACCGGCGGCGCTTTACGTCCGCCGGCGGCGTCGGCAGCCTCGACATGATGCTGGAGCTGATCGCCAAGGACTATGGCGCCGAACTTTCCGCGGGGGTCGCCGAATGGTACGTGCACAGCCCGCTACGCTCGAGCGTCGACAGGCGGATGATGCCCCTGCGCCTCAGGACCGGCATCCGCGACGAACTGGTGCTTTCGGCCGTCGCGATCATGGAAGATGCAGTGGAAGACCGACTGGGAATGTCGGACCTCGCCCGCCGTCTCGGCGTTTCGCCGGACAAGCTCGAACGCGCCTTCCAGCAGGAACTCGATACCGTTCCGAGCGCCTATTACCGCAGCCTTCGGCTCAGGCGCGCAGCGGATTTGCTCGCCCACTCGACACTGCGGATTGGCGAAGTCGCTCTTTCCTGCGGTTTCTCGAACGCGTCGAGCTTTTCGCGGGCCTTCAAGGGACAATATGGCTACGCGCCCAACTATGCCCGGCGTCGCCGAGCCCCTGCGAAATAGCCCGCGCTGGCCGGCATGGTCACGGAATCTGGCATGGATTCTGCGGTTTTGTGAACATCGCAAGAGACGACGATAGTCCATCTTCCGTTCAAACGGAGATGGCCATGAGCATTGTTGTTTTTGATCCCGACAGCGTCGACGACGTCGATTTCGCCGACCGCATGCGCCACCCGGCCGCCGCCGATCCGGCGGGCGGCATGTGGCTGTCCGACACCGAGCCGTCCTTCATCGACGCGGATGCGCTGCGCAAGGGCCGGCTGAAGAAACTGCGCGACTGGATGCGGGAGGCCGGATACGGCGCGGTCTTGCTGTTCGACCCCTACAACCAGCGCTACGCCACCGGCTCGCGCAACATGTTCGGCTATTTCCTGCGCAATTCGACGCGGTATTTCTTCATCCCGACCGAAGGGCCGATCGTGCTGTTCGAGTATCCGCAGAGCTACCATGTCTCCATGGTGCTCGACACGATCGACGAGGCGCGGCCATCGAAGCTGGTCTGGTCGTCGGTGTCCGGCCGCGACGACGAGACGGCCGGCCCGTTCGCCGACGAGATCACCGAGCTTTTGAAGGCGCATGGCGGCGGCTCGATGAAGCTCGGGCTCGACCGCTGCAGCCATCTGCAGGCGCTGGCGCTGGAAAAGCGCGGCTGCGAGGTGAAGGACTGCCAGGGCGAAATCCTGGCGGTGAGGGCGGTCAAAACGCCCGAGGAGATAAAATGCCTGCAGGTCTCGATGGCCGGGGCGGAGGCCGCGGTCGCGGCGGTGCGCGAGGCGATCAAGCCCGGCGTTTCGGAGAACGATCTCTTCGCCATCATGTACCACGAGGTGATCCGGCAAGGCGGCGAGTTCATCGAGACGCGCCTGTTGACCTCCGGCCAGCGCACCAATCCCTGGTTCAACGAGGCCAGCGGCCGCAAGATCAGGCCCGGCGAACTGGTCGCGCTCGATACCGACACGATCGGCTGCTACGGCTATTATTCGGATTTTTCTCGCACCTTCCGCTGCGGACCGGGAAGGCCGACCGACTACCAGAAGTTGCTTTACCGCTTGGCGCATGAGCAGGTGCAGCACAATATCGGCATCATCAAGCCGGGCATGGCTTTCCGCGAGATCGCGGAAAAGGCGTGGAAGATCCCCGAACGCTTCATCGAGCAGCGCTACACGTCGGTCATGCACGGGGTGGGCATGCATGGCGAGACGCCGTTCATCGCGCATGCGATGGACTACGACACCTATGGCCGCGACGGGCATCTCGTGCCCGGCATGGTGGTCAGCATCGAAAGCTATATCGGCGAGAAGGGTGGGCGCGAGGGCGTCAAGCTCGAGGACGAGGTGCTGATCACCGACACCGGCACGGAACTTCTGTCGCGCTTTCCCTATGAAGACGGCTTCCTGGACGGGCATGCATAATGAAGAAATCGCTTTCGGTGATGCCGGAGACGGCGGCTTTGCTATGCGTCGATCTGCAGGAAGAACACCGGCAGGACAGCCGCTATCTGGTCGAAGGCTTCGATCAAGTGCTCGCCAATATCGGGCGGCTCCAGACGGCGGCGCGGCAGACGGCAATCCCGATCTACCATTCCGCCTATGTGGTCGACACGGCGCATGCGCAAAGGCCATTTCACCCGACCATGCCCTGTGGCAAATCCGCATTCAGCGACGTCAGCGACCCGCTGTCGGCGATCTGCCCGGAGGTCGGGCCGGCCGGTGACGAGATCGTGCTGATCAAGACTGACGCCAGCACCTTTTCGCAGGGCGAGATCAACCTGCTGCTCAAGGCGCGCGGCGTTGAATGGCTGTATATCGCCGGCGTGTGGACCGAGGCGTGCATCGCGGCGACCGTCAAGGACGCAGTCGATCTCGGCTTCCGCGTCGCGCTGGTCAAGGATGCCTGCGGCAGCGGTTCGGCCGCCATCCATCAGACCGCAATCCTCAACCTGGCCAACCGGCTCTATGGCGGCGCGGTGGTGGATACGGACGGCGCCTGCCGGCTGATGGCGGGGGAAACGATCGACGCCTGGCAGATCCAGGGCTCGGTGCCGCTGCGCTTCACCTTCGAGAATGCGGCGGAGTTGTACGAGCGACTTTGAGCCATGCTTGTCAGGCTGGCGTTCCTTCGCGCCCCCCTCTGTCCTGCCGGACATCTCCCCCAACCCGGGGGGAGATCGGCCGTCCGCTTTGGTTTCGCCAATCTCCAGCGCCGGCGGTTTGCGAGATCATCGAAGAGAGTGCAATCTCCCCCCTTGTGGGGGAGATGTCCGGCAGGACAGAGGGGGGCAACGTAGGGCGCGGAGGTGGCCTGGCCGCCTGCCAAGCACCGACGCGTCCGAACGTAGCCATTATTCTCGGCTGCGGAACGCCGCACAACAACTGCGGAAACGCGAACATTTCGGCTTCCGACCTGGAAGTATTATTTCCCTTACGAGAGCACGACTTTTCAGCGGGAGATACCATGATCAAGCTGATGTTGACGAACAGATCCCTGCACCCGAAGGCACAGCCAGTCGCCGACGGCTTCAAAAAGGGCCGCATGAACCGGCGCGAATATCTCGCGACCATGGCCGCACTCGGCGTCAGCGCCGCCGGTGCGCTTTCGCTCGGCGGTCTGGCTCCAACGCCGGCCAGCGCCCAGGAACCCAAGAAGGGCGGCGTGCTGCGCGTGGCGATGAACGTAAAGGGCTGGCGCGACCCGCGCACTTTCGACGGCGTCGAGATGTCGAACGTCGCCCGCCAGTGCAACGAGTATCTCGTGCGCTGGAACCGCGATTTCACATTCGAGCCCTGGCTGCTGGAAAGCTGGGAAACGAGCGACGATGCAAAGGTTCTGACCCTCAACGTGCGGCAAGGCATCATCTGGTCGAACGGCGATGCGTTCAACGCCGACGACGTCATCCACAATCTCACGCGCTGGTGCGATGCGTCGGCGGAAGGAAATTCGGTTGCCGGGCGGATGGGCCCGCTGGTCGATCCGAACACGAAGAAAGCCGTCGAAGGCGCGATCGAGCGCGTCGATGATCACACTATCCGGCTCACGCTGCCGCAGGCGGATATTTCACTGATCGCCGGCATGGCCGACTATCCGGCCCTGATCATGCACCGCAGCTATGACGGCGGCGGCGATCCGATGCAGGCGTTGGCGATCACGACAGGCCCGTGCGAACTGGTGCGCTGGGAGCCGGAAACGATCGCCGAGGTCCGCCGCAAGGACAAATGGTGGAAGGGCGATTTCGCGCTCGATGGCATCCAGTGGATCGACTACGGTTCCGACCCCAACCCTATGTTCTCCGCCTTCGAATCCGCCGAGATCGACACCAATCATGAAACCTCCGCCGACACGCTGTCGCAGGCCGAAGCGCTGGGCCTGGCGAGTTCGGAGATCGCTACAGGCTCTACCATCGTCGCGCGCTTCAACGTCACCAATGCGCCCTATGACGACGTCAAGGTGAGGCGGGCAGCGCAACTGGCCGTCGACAATGGCGCGGTCCTGACGATCGCCCTCAGCGGGCGCGGCACGGTGGCCGAAAACCATCATGTCGGACCGATGCATGCCGAATACGCCGATATCGGGCCGCATGTCCGCAATATCGACGAGGCCAAGAAGCTGATCGGCGAGGCGGGCAAGGCAGACCATGAATACGATCTGATCTCGGTCGATGTCGAATGGCAGAAGTCGGCCGCCGATGTGGTCGCGGCGCAGATGCGCGAAGCCGGACTGAAGGTGAAGCGCACCGTGCTGCCGGCATCGACCTTCTGGAACGACTGGAACAAATACCCATTCTCCTGCACGGAATGGCTCGGCCGGCCGCTAGGGGTCCAGGTCCTATCGCTCGCCTACAAATCCGGCGGGGCGTGGAACGAGAGCGGGTTTTCCGACCAGGAGTTCGACGCGCTGCTCGACCAGGCGCTGGCCACGCCGGACACCGACGCCCGCCGCGAGATCATGGCCAAGATCGAGACGATCCTGCGGGATTCCGGCGTGATCATCCAGCCTTACTGGCGCTCGGTCTATCGCACCTACCGTGAAGGCGTGCATGGGGTGGAGCAGCACCAGGCGCTCGAGCAGCATTTTGAAAAGGCCTGGTTGGAGACGTAGACCGATCGCGCGCGAAAGCCCGATGGCGCCAGACTACAGAAAACTGCTCGACGCAGAGATGTGGGCGTTCATCGACCGCATCTACGGCTTCTATCCGCCCGAAGCCATCGACTGGCCGATCGGCAAGAACCGCGAGGTCTACGACCGGATGAGCCGCGCCTTCCATGCCGGCCGTCCGGCGGGTGTGGGTGCGGAAACGACGGCGATCATCGCGCCGACGCACCGCATTCCGATCCGCATCTACCGCAGCGCGGCGCCCGACGCGTCAGCCATTGTCCTCTACTTCCACGGCGGCGGCTTTATCCTCGGCGGGCTCGACAGCCATGACGACATCTGCGCCGAACTTTGCGCCGCAGCCGGATATGCGGTCGTATCGGTGGACTACCGCCTTGCGCCTGAGCACACCGGCACGGCGGCCTTCGACGATGCGGTGGCCGCCTTCGAATGGGCGGCCGCCAACTATCGCCAACCGATCGTGGTTGCGGGCGAGTCGGCCGGGGGCAATCTCGCCGCCTGTCTCGCGCATCATGTGCGCGGCCATGCCCGCGCGCCTATCGGTCACGTGCTGATCTATCCGAGCCTCGGCGGCGACATGACGAAAGGCTCCTACGTCACCCATGCCGAAGCGCCACTGCTGACCGCGAGCGACGTCGAGTTCTATCACGACGTCCGCACCGGCGGCGCGGACGTTTCCCAGGATCCACGCTATACGCCGCTCGCCGCTTCCGACTTTACCGGTCTGCCGCCGACGGTCATTTTCACCGCCGAGTGCGATCCCTTGTCATCTGACGGCGAGAGCAATCGCGACCGCATACTCGCGGCCGGGGGCAGGGCGCATTGGTCGGAGGAGCAGGGCCTCGTCCACGGTTACCTCCGCGCCCGCCATATGGCGGGCCGGGCGAGCGCGAGCTTTGCCCGCATCGTCGAGGCGGTTGGCGTGCTCGGCAGGGGCGAGTGGAGATACTGAGCAGGCGACCAGCGCCGCCCGCATATTCCATGCCGGCCTTGATCCCGTGCTTTTCGTCGGCGCGCAGGTAGAGCCCGGCCTGGTCGTAGAGCACCTGGTAGTCGCCTGAGACGATAGCCGAGGCCGTGAAATCGCCCGACACCTGGCGGATGTAGGCATGTCCGTTGTCGCGGATGAAGCCGTAGAAGGTCTTGCGCCAGAAATCCGTTTCGGCGCCGGTGCGCAGCTCAAGCGCCTCCGCATGGCCGCTCCAGACAGGGCGGCTCGTTGAGCCAGTGAAACGCTTCGTGCATGGCGGAGTTCCTGTCGCTAATGTCGACTGCATAGCGGCGCGTTCGCGCGCCGTCCGCATCGGGAGTTCTGGACATTGGTATTGACAGGAATACATATGTTCAGTAACCCTCGCATTATCAGCCGAATATCAGGAGGAGTATCGGGATGGCTTCCAATGTTGCGTTGACGGGGCTTGCCCGCGATCTCGAGGCGCGGGGCAAATCCGGCAAGCCGATCCGCATCGGGCTGATCGGCTCGGGCGAGATGGGCACCGACATCGTCACCCGCGTGGCGCACATGTCGGGCATCGAGATCGGCGCAATTTCCGAACTGAACATTCCGGCGGCCAGCAAGGCGGTCGACATCGCCTTCCGCGAGGCAGGGCATTCGCGCGAAGTCTCCAATGCATCGGGCATGACCGCCGCTATGGAGGCCGGCAAGATCGCGGTCACCAGCGACGCCGACCTGATCATCAACAATGATTTGATCGACGTGGTGATCGACGCGACCGGCGTTCCGGCCGTCGGCGCCGAGATCGGCCTGCGCGCCATGGAGCATGGCAAGCATCTGGTGATGATGAATGTCGAGGCCGACGTCACCATCGGCGCTTACCTGAAGAGCGAGGCCGACCGGCTCGGCGTCACCTATTCGCTGGGCGCTGGCGACGAGCCGTCGTCGTGCATGGAACTGATCGAATTCGTGTCGGCCATGGGCCATCCGATCGTCGCGGCCGGCAAGGGCAAGAACAATCCGCTCAACATCGACGCCACCCCGCCGGACTATGAGGAGGAGGCCGCGCGCCGGAATATGAATGTGCGAATGCTGGTCGAGTTCGTCGACGGCTCCAAGACCATGGTCGAGATGGCGGCGATCGCCAATGCGACCGGGCTCGTGCCCGACAAGGCCGGCATGCACGGCCCTTCCGCCACGCTCGGCGAACTCAACAAGGTGCTGGTGCCTCAGAAGGACGGCGGTGTGCTGTCCAGGGTCGGCGTCGTTGACTACACGATCGGCAAGGGCGTGGCGCCCGGCGTCTTCGTGGTGGCGGACATGTCGCATCCTCGCATTTCCGAGCGCATGGAAGACCTGAAGATGGGCAAGGGCCCGTACTTCACCTTCCATCGCCCCTATCACCTGACCTCGCTGGAAGTGCCGCTGACCTGTGCCCGCGTCGTGCTCTACGGCAAGGCCGACATGGTGCCGCTGGCAAAGCCGGTGGCCGAAGTCTGCGCCGTCGCCAAGAAGGACATGCAGCCCGGCGAGAAGCTCGATGCGATCGGCGAATATTGCTATCGCGCCTGGATCATGACCGCGCCCGAGGCGCATGCGGCGAGGGCCGTTCCCTGTGGCCTGCTGCAGGGCGGCTCGGTAAAAGCGCCGATCAGGAAGGGCGAGCTTCTCACCTACGCCAATGCAGCGCCGGCGCCGGGATCGAAGATCGCCGAGTTGCGGGCGCGCCAGGACAAGCTCGTCTACGGCGGCGTGGAGGCCTGACCATGGCCGCTCCGAAACGGGCGCAGCCGGAAGCGGCCGTGCGCGCCAATTTGCCTTTCATCTATCGTGAATACAGTCCCGAGCAGCTTCGCCAGGTGCTGCACAAGATGTATCTCATCCGCCGCTTCGAGGAAGGCGCGGAAGAGTGCTACATGCGCGGTCTGATCCACGGCACCATGCACCTGTCGATCGGGCAGGAAGCCAGCGCCATGGGCATCTGCATGCCGCTCGCCGAACATGATCAGATCACGTCGACGCACCGCGGCCATGGCCATTGCATCGCCAAGGGGGCCGAGGTGAAGAAGATGTTCGCCGAGTTCTTTGGCAAGACGACCGGCTACTGCAAGGGCCGCGGCGGCTCGATGCACATAGCCGACGTCGCCAAGGGCAATCTCGGCGCCAACGGCATCGTCGCCGGCGGCATTCCGATCGCGGTCGGGGCCGCGCTCTCGGCCAAGAGGATGAAGACCGGCAAGGTGGTGGTCTCGTTCTTCGGCGACGGCGCCAACAATGAGGGCGCGTTTCACGAGGCGCTGAACATGGCGTCGGTTTGGAAACTGCCGGTCATCTTCGTCTGCGAGAACAATGGCTACGGCATGTCGACCTCGACGGAGCGGTCGACGGCGGTGAAGAACATCGCCGAGCGGGCAGCCGCCTATTCGATGCCGGGCGTGATCGTCAACGGCAACATTTTTTCGGAAGTTGCGGAAGCCTCGCACCGCGCGGTGGAGCGGGCGCGGGCGGGTGAGGGGCCGACGCTGATCGAATCCAAGACCTACCGCCATCGCGGCCACTCCAAGAGCGACCGCAACCGCTATCGCACCAAGGAGGAGATCGAGGACTGGATGTCCAACCGCGATCCGATCACGCTGTTTGAGAACGAGCTGCAGGAATTCGGCATCATCGACCGGGAGGGCGTTGAAGCGATCCGCGAGGCGGTCGCCCGGGAAATCGCCGAGGGCATCCAATTCGCCAAGGATAGCCCATCGCCGGATGTCCGCGACGTTGAGAACTACGTCTATACGGAGCCGGCGTAAATGGACGCGATGGTCCGCGAACTGAGCTACGCCCAGGCGATCCAGGAGGCCATGGCGCTCGCCATGGAAGCCGACGAGCGCGTGTTCCTGATGGGCGAGGATATCGGCGTCTATGGCGGCGCGTTTCAGGTGACGGGCGATCTGGTCGAGCGCTTCGGCGCCGAGCGGGTGATGGACACGCCGATCTCCGAACTCGGCGGCGCAGGCGTCGCGGTCGGCGCGGCCATGACCGGCATGCGGCCGGTCTTCGAGTTCCAGTTCTCCGATTTCGCCACGCTCGCCATGGAGCAGATCGTCAACCAGGCGGCCAAGATGCGCTTCATGCTGGGCGGCGAGGTCTCCGTGCCGCTGGTGATGCGCTTTCCCGCCGGTTCCGGCACGGGCGCGGCGGCCCAGCACAGCCAGAGCCTGGAAGCGTGGCTCGGCCACGTGCCCGGCCTGAAGGTGATCCAGCCGGCGACGCCGCACGACGCGAAAGGGATGCTGCTGGCGGCGATCGAAGATCCCGATCCGGTGATGATCTTCGAGCACAAGCTGCTCTACAAGATGAAGGGCCCGGTGCCGGAAGGCCATTACACCGTGCCGATCGGCAAGGCGGAAATCCGACGCGAGGGCCGCGATCTGACCATCGTCGCGACCTCGATCATGGTGCACAAGGCGCTAGAAGCGGCAGAGACGCTGGAGGCGGAAGGCATCGACGTCGAGGTGGTCGATCTCAGGACCATCCGGCCGATGGACAAGGCGACCATCATCGAGAGCGTCAAGAAGACGTCGCGGCTGCTTTGCGTTTACGAGGCGGTCAAGACTTTGGGCATCGGCGCCGAGGTCAGCGCGATGATCGCGGAGAGCGAGGCGTTCGACTATCTCGACGCGCCGGTCGTGCGGCTGGGCGGCGCCGAAACGCCGATCCCCTACAATCCCGAACTCGAGAAGGCGACGGTGCCGCAGGTGCCCGACATAATCGCGGCCGCGCGCGGCCTGGTCCAGGGAACGCGCTGAAAATGCCGGTCGAGGTCATCCTGCCCAAGGTCGACATGGACATGGCGACCGGCCAGATCTCGCGCTGGTTCGTCGAGGAGGGTGCTGTGGTCAAGAAGGGCGACGTGCTCTTCGAGATCGAGACCGACAAGGCGGCGATGGAAATCGACGCACCCGCCAGCGGCACGATCCGCGACATCACCGGCAGGGAAGGGGTGGATATCCCGGTCGGCGAGGCAGTGGCCTGGATTTATGAGGCGGGGGAAAGCGTCGGCGCGGCCGGGAAGAACAAAGCTCCAATCCCCGCCCGTGTGGGGGAGATGTCGCCGAAGGCGACAGAGGGCGGCGCTGTCCCGCCGGCTCCTCAGGTCGAAACTGAGGGGCAAACCGGAAATGGGGGGCGCCTTGCGTTGCCCCCCTCTGCCCTCCCGAGTGCTGATGGAGGGGCGGGCATCTCCCCCACAAGGGGGGAGATGAACCAAGCGCCTAGCGTCCGCGCCACGCCGCTCGCCCGCCGCATTGCGCGCGAAGGTGGGATCGATATTGCGGCGGTGACCGGTTCAGGTCCGTATGGGCGCGTGGTGAAGGCTGATGTGGAGAAGGCGGCTGCGGCAGCGCCCTCCCTCCCCCTTGCGGGGAGGGTGTCGGCGGAGCCGACGGGTGGGGGTGGTTCCGCCTCGCCGTCTTCTCAAGCTTCGCCGCCCCCCTCTGCCCTGCCGGGCGAGATCGGCCAATCGTCCGAAACCGCATCTTCCTCGCCACCCCCACCCGGCCCCTCGGGCCACCCTCCCCGCAAGGGGGAGGGAGAAGAAGCGCTAAAACTCTTCGCGGAGGGCTCCTACGAACTCATCCCGCATGACAATATGCGCAAGACCATCGCCCGGCGGCTGGTCGAGGCGAAGTCGACCATCCCGCATTTCTATCTCACCCTCGACTGCGAACTCGATGCTTTGCTTGCGCTCAGGGCGCAGTTGAATGCCGCCGCGCCGGTGACGAAGACCGAAAAGGGCGAGGTCCCCGCCTACAAGCTGTCGGTCAACGATCTGATCATCAAGGCGATGGCGCTAGCGCTGCGCGACGTGCCGACGGCCAACGTCTCGTGGACCGAGACCGCCATGGTGCAGCACAGGCATGCCGATGTCGGCGTGGCGGTGTCGATCCCCGGCGGACTGATCACGCCGATCGTGCGCAAGGCCGACGAAAAGACGCTGTCGGTGATCTCCAACGAGATGAAGGACATGGCCGCGCGTGCGCGCAACAAGAAGCTGAAGCCGGAGGAATACCAGGGCGGCACCACGGCCGTGTCCAATCTCGGCATGTTCGGCATCAAGGATTTTTCCGCCGTCATCAACCCGCCGCACGCGACCATCCTGGCGGTCGGCGCGGGCGAAGAGCGGGCGGTGGTCAGGAACGGCGAGGTGAAGATCGCCACGATGATGTCGGTGACGCTGTCGACCGACCACCGCGCCGTCGACGGCGCGCTCGGGGCCGAGCTGCTGGTCGCCTTCAAGCGCCATGTCGAAAATCCGATGGGGATGCTGGTTTAACACGGGCGCCAAACCCTCCCCCTTGCGGGGTGGGTGTCGGCGGAGCCGACGGGTGGGGGTGGTGATGCCGGGCTCGATGGGTGGAGGAGAATAGAATGTCGGGGGCTGTTCGGTACTTGAATGACGGCCGCCGAGCTTGGCGGAACCACCCCCACCCCTAACCCCTCCCCGCAAGGGGGAGGGGAACAGCGTTGGCGCAGGGTCCCGAGAAATACTAGCCCGCCGCCCCGGCGCTTTCCTTGAGAAAACCAAGCCTGGCAAGCTGCAGCCCGACTTCATTCCAGTCGGCGCAGATGGCCGCCGCGCCGCGAGCAGTGAGGCGTGCGCCGTGTTCGAGATAGGTGTGGCCGCCGCCCGTGTAGCCGATGGCCGTCATGCCGGCCGCGACCGCGCCCTCGATGCCGAATGGGGAATCCTCGATCACCACGCAGTCGGCGGGGTTTGCGCCCATTTTTTCGGCGGCGTGGAGAAAAATGTCCGGAGCGGGCTTGCCTCGCCTGACCATCGCGGAACTGTAGATGGACGCGCCGAAGAACCGCGCCAGCCCGGTTACGCCGAGGCTGTGGTTTATGCGCTCGACCGACGATGACGACGCCACGCAGCGTTCGACGCCGAGCGAATCCAGGAACGGCACGATGCCGTGGGTCGACTTCAACTCTTCGGTGAACAGGATCTTGGTCTCGGCCCAGATGTCGTCGTCCGCGTGCTCCGGAAACTGGTGGCCGGTCAGGTCCCTGATCCTGACGATGATGTCGGACTGCTTCATGCCGACGCACTGTGCGATGATGTCCGCGCCGACGCCGCTCATGCCGTGCTTCTCGTAGACGCGCTCATAGGCGCGGGCGGCCAGCGGCTCGCTGTCGACCAGAACGCCGTCGCAGTCGAAAATGATCAGCTTCGATCGCGCCACGCGCTTCTCCCCCGAAAACCCAAAATCGCGCACATCGCTATCCATAAAAAACCAGATGTTCAATAGACGGGATTGCTGCCCTGCCGAATAGAGGGCTCAAAGCTGCGGGAGGGCGCTGCTGCGGCGCGATGCGCCCAGCGCCCGCTGCATGGCCTGCCGGGCCTGTGCGCGGTCGGGCGCGATCCAGTTCGGTTCAGCGCCGAGAAAGCGGTCCAGGAAGGCGACGGCATAGGCGGGCATCTCGGTGACGTTCTCGCGATACGACCACCAGGTGCGCAGATCGTCGGCGCATTTGTCGATCATGGGTACACGGCCGAATTCCTGCTCGTAGATCGCCGCGATCGCCGACACGCAATAGTTGGTATAGAGAAAGCCTTCCGGCCAGAACCGCACGATCTCCAGCGCTTCGGGGTTGGCGGCATTCTCGTTCAGGCTGTCGAGGTCGGAAACCAACCGAGCCGGTTCCTGGCGAATCAGTTCGCGCAGAACCAGGCCGGCGGCAAAGACGATGAAATCGGCCCGATCCACCTGTGCGAAGCGCTTTTGCGCTTCGATGATCTCGACCCAGTCGAGAAACGCCCGCGTCAGCTTCGTCTCGTCGATCTCGAAGCGCAGGCCATAGGTCGCCGAGACCTCCCGGGCGCTGGCGCGGAACGTCGCCCTGAACCAGCGCAACTGCCGCAGCCGATGCCGAAGGTCGGGCATCAGGGCCAATTCGTCCTTGAACCGCAAATCCATTGTTCAGGGCATCCTTTTCCAGCAGAATCTAGCACGCCTGCCTGATAAACCAAATCAGTCCACCGCTTTGTGGCGGGCTCGATACGTCACGATATCATACATATTGACATTGAAGGAAACAAATGTTCTCTAATTGAAGCCGTCCCGCGCCACGTCAGCGCGGCTCGGCAAATCCTCGGGAGGAGGAGAAATATGGCGATCTGGCAATGGGGATTGCTGCTGCTGGTGGTGGTCTGGGCGCTTCAGTCGCTCGGCGTCTGGGTCCAGATGCGGCACTACTCCGGGGTCTTCAAAGGCATCACCGAAAAATACAGCGACGGCTTCGTTGGCGCTGGCAACCATCGCGGCCGCTTCGGCAAGGGAACCATCGTGCTGGTCGTGGTGACGCCCGATCTGATTGTGCGCCGCTTCCTGGCGATGAGCGGGCGCTCCGTGTTCGCAAAATTCAAGAGACATGAAGAATTCGAGGGTGTCGCCCTCGACAAGCTCCGGTCCGATCCCGCGGTTTTGGGTGAGGGGGAACCCGGTGTGGCCGAGGCCGTGAAACGGGCGATCGAGCAAATCGACCGCGCGCGGTCGGAGCCGATCGAAGAGCCGGGCCTGTCCGGCTTGAACACTGCACGCGCATAGAGGACCGCCGCGAGCCGGGGGGATAAAGCCGGCAAGGGCTGAATAGAGGAGGAGAAATGTCCATAATTTCAATGTTGGCGCAGCATGCCGACATGGCCGTCCAGAACCTGCATGTCGCAGGCTCGATGGTTTCGGATGCTGCATTGCACGGCAAGCTCGCCGTCGGGCACGGCCCGAATGACCTTGTCGTTCTCGCCCAGGCCGACGGCGGCATAAGTGTCGAGGAGTTCAGGCAGAAGCTGGAAACCGTCCAGCAGGAGGAGCAGCTCGGCTGGCTGACCGCCATCGGCAAGTACTTCATCGGCATCTTCCAAAAAGGCGGCGAGGTTTTCGCCGGCTTCGTCACCGGTATCATCCCGACGCTCGTCGTGCTGATGACGGCGTTCTACGCCATCACCGAACTGGTCGGCGAGGAGCGCGTGCACGGGCTTGCCCGCGGCGCGGGCAGGATCGCGCTGACCCGCTACACGGTGCTGCCGCTCTTGGCGGTGTTCTTCCTGACCAATCCGATGGCCTACACCTTCGGGTCGTTCCTCGAGGAAAAGCACAAGCCGGCCTTCTACGACGCGGCGGTGTCCTACGTTCACCCGCCGCTCGGCCTGTTCCCGCACATCAATCCGGGCGAATATTTCGTCTGGGGCGGCGTGCTGGTGGCGCTTCTCGAACTGGAGCGCAGCGGCGCGGTGCCTTCCGGCTACCACATCAACGTCGCCATCTGGTACGCCATCGTCGGCCTCATCGTCATCCTGCTCAAGGGCATGCTGACCGAACGCATCACAGCCATCATGGCGCGCCGCCAGGGCGTCGAGCTGTAATCGGGGGAGGGCGAAAAATGGTTACCATGACCAAGACATATAAGGCGGTAAAGATCTCCCGCGGCTCGGGAGGCTGGGGCGGGCCCCTCGTCATCCAGCCGACGGAACAGCGCAACAAGGTGGTTTCGGTCACCGGCGGCGGAATCCACCCGGTGGCGAAGCTGATCGCTGACATGACCGGGGCGGAAGCCGTCGACGGCTTCAAGGCGCCGCCGATCGAAAGCGAAATGGCGGTTGTTGTCGTCGATTGCGGCGGAACAGCCCGCTGCGGCGTCTATCCGCGCAAGCGCATCCCGACCGTCAATCTGACGCCGGTCGGACAGGCGGGGCCGCTGGCCCAGTTCATTACCGAGGACATCTACGTCTCGGGCGTGAAGCCGGCCAACATCTCGATGGCGGACGGGTCCGAGCCGGTCACGACCGCGGGCGCAGCCACCGGTACCGGTCCGAGCCCGACGGATTCGCCGGCGGTCAGGGCCGCCGATGCGGCGCCCTCCAGCGAGGGCGGGCTCGTCGGGCTGATCAGCTCGATCGGCCGGGTCATGGGGCGTGTCGTCGGCATCTTCTTCAATGCCGGCCGCCGCACCATCGACCAGGTGATCCGCAACGTGCTGCCGTTCATGGCCTTCGTGACCATGCTCATCGGCTTGATCCTCTATACGGGCATCGGCGACGTGCTGGCCCAGCCGATGGGTCCGCTGGCCAACAACATCGTCGGCCTGCTGATCATCTCGGCGATCTGCGGCCTGCCGTTCCTTTCGCCCATTCTCGGGCCGGGAGCGGTCATCGCGCAGGTGATCGGCGTGGCCATCATCGGTCCGCAGATAGCCAATGGCACGATCTCGCCCGCAATGGCCCTGCCGGCGCTGTTTGCCTACAACACGCAGGTGGGCTGCGATTTCGTGCCGGTCGGCCTGGCGCTTGGCGAAGCCAAGCCCAAGACGATCGAGATCGGCGTCCCGGCGGTTCTGATCAGCCGCCAGATCATGGGACCGGTATCCGTGCTGATCGCATGGGTGTTCAGCCTGTTCGTGCTCTAGAACCTGCCCAAATTCTGCTCCGGCGGCCTGCAAAGGCTCGCCGGAGCAGGCATCGATAAGGAAGAAGAAGGCGATCATGACAGTTCTTTTGCGGACGCGGATTACCGAGATCGGGCCCGAGGTGGCGGACCTCGCCGAAGCCGGCGTGGTCATCTTGTTTGCGGACGGTTCGCCGGCGGAACTCGCGGAAGTCTCGGTACTCCACAAGACTGAGCAGGGGCCAAGCGACGGCGCGCCGGATGTCGGGGCATCGATCGCGATCGGACCGCTGTCGGCCACGATTACCGCGGTAGGCCCGACGGCTTGGAGCAAGGTGCGCGAGATCGGCCATGTGGTGATCTCATTCAACGGAGCGGCCGAAGCCGAGCGGCCGGGCGAAATCTGCGCCTCGAAGGTCGATCATGAATCGCTGGTGGCGGCCCTGAAAACCGACGCGATCATCACGATCGCCGCCTGACTTGATTTTGCGCTGCCGCTTGCGGCGGTGGCGCTCCCGAATACAGAGTATGCGCCATGGAACGCTCGACCATCGTCAGAGTGCATGAAGGATTGCACGCCCGCCCGGCCACGCGGTTCGTCAAGCTCGCCAAGAGCTTCGAATCCGATGTCGAGATCGTCAAGGACGGCAAGGCGGCGAGCGCCAAGAGCTCGGTGAAGCTGATGCTGCTCGGCGTCAAGGAGGACCAGGAGGTCACCGTCCGGGCAACGGGCGCGGACGCGATCGAAGCGGTAGAGGCGCTGATCGGCTACCTGGAAAACCCGCTATCCGGCCTCGACGGGGATGCGCTCGCGCCGAGCGATGCGGCCCCGGCCGCCGCGGAATCCGCCCCGGCTGCGCCGGTCGCCGCCACGGAACCGGTCGCCGCCACGGAACCGGTAGCAGCTGCGGATGGAACGCTGCGCGGCATCGCCGCGAGCGAGGGCGTCGCCATCGGGCCGGCCTTCGCGCATTTCCCGCCCGAAATCCGGGCGGAAGGCCGCGAGCTTTCAGCCGGCGAAATTCCCGCCGAGATCGAAAGGCTGAGGAACGCGATTGCCGCTGTGCAGCGGCGGATGGACAAGGCGCTGGCTGAGAACAGCCTGTCGGCGGGCGACCGCGGCATCATCGCCGCGCTGAAGGATATTGCGGCAGACGAGACGCTGACTGGCGAGGCCGAAACGCTGGTTGTCAGGGGCGTCGACGCGGTTTCGGCGGTGATCAGCGCGACATCGAAGATCGCGTCGGAATTCGGCGGCGTCGACGATCACTATCTCAATGCCCGCGCCGACGATGTGCACGCCGTCGGCCGGCAGATCTGCCTCGCTTTGCTCGGCCAGGACGATGTCAGCCTCGAAAACATCCAGCAGGGCGCGATCCTGATCGCCGACGACATCGGCGCCTGGGATCTGGCCCGCGCGCCGCTGAAGCGCATCGGCGGCGTCGTTTGCGGCCATGGCGGCGCGACCTCGCATATCGCCATCATTGCGCGGTCGCACGGCATACCCGCCGTGCTCGGCCTCGGCGAGCGGGTCAATGCGCTGCACGAGGCGAAGGAAATCGCCCTTGACGGCGATGCCGGCATCGTTGTCGCCGATCCTGATGAGACTGTGCGCGCCGATTTCGCCCGGCGCGTAGGGCAGGCCGCAGCCGAGCGCGATGCGTTGACGGCGTTCAGGGATTTCACCCCGAAACTCGCGGACGGCACGGTCATCGAGGTAGCCGCCAACATCGGCTCGCTGGAGGAGATCGACGCCGCTGTGGAAGCGGGCGCCCTGGGCGTCGGCCTATTCCGCACGGAACTCCTGTTCATGCGGCACATGCACCTTCCGTCGGAAGACATGCAGGCCGAGACCTACTCGGCGCTGGCGCGGGCGTTTGCACCGCACGCGGTTATCGTGCGCACGCTCGACATCGGCGGTGACAAGCCGATCGCGGGAATAGAATTCCCGGAGGAGGAGAATCCCTTCCTCGGCTGGCGCGGCATCAGGATGTGCCTTGACCGGCCCGACATCTTCAAGCGGCAATTGCGCGCGCTGCTGCGGGCGGCGGTCCACGGCAACGTCAAGGTCATGTTGCCCATGGTGTCCGATATCGAAGAGGTGCGGCGGACGAAAACGCTGATCGAGGAATGCGCGGCCGAACTGAATGCGGAGGGCGTCCCCCATGCGAGATTCCCGCTCGGCGTGATGATAGAGACGCCTGCGGCGGTGCTGATCGCGCCGGTGCTGGCGCGCGAGGTGGATTTCTTTTCGATCGGCACCAACGATCTGACACAATACATTATGGCCGCCGACCGCCTCAACCCGACCGTGGCGAAGCTCAACGATGTCGCCAACCCGGCAGTGATGTCGGCGATCGAGATGACCGCAAGGGCAGGCGTCGAAGCCGGCATCATGGTCGGCATGTGCGGCGAGGCAGCCGGCCGCCCCGATCTCATCCCGGCCTTCATCCGCATGGGCCTGACGGAGCTCAGCATGAGCCCCGCCTCGATCCCGCGCGCCAAGAAGCGGATCGCCGATCTGGCAGCCGCTGGAGGTTAGGGGAGATGGGCGAGCAGCACGGCGAACACGGTCGTCAAGTCGCCGAGCCGGTCAGCTTTGCCATAAGCCTGGACGATGCGGTCATGGCGCACATCCGCCGCCAGCATGGTGATCTCCAGCATGTCGGCCGCCGGCAGATCGTCCACGCCGATGGTCGCAAGCCCGCAGGCCAGCGCCAGCGGCGCCAGGAAACGGACTTCGAGATCGAGGTTCCGGCCCTGTGCGCTCTCGCCGAAGCGGATCGGGCGATGCTCAACGAGTTCGATCAGCAGCGCCGCAGAGAGCACCGCGGCTACCGCTACACGCTCGTCCGGCTCCGCAGCGATATCCAGTTCGGCGATAAGATCGGCATGCCGCTTGCGCATCGCCGCATGCGCGGCGGCGAGGCTCGCTTCATAGATGCGCGGCGCGCCGGTAGTCTTCCTGGTCGCGATCGCTTTGGCCAGATAATACATGTCGCGCCGGAATGCCCGCTCACCGTCCAGCGAGGGGCCGCGGCCATTGCTGCGGAAATAGTGCTCAAAGCTCCTGACCGTCGCGGCGTCGGCACTTGCCGGGCGCTCATGCGGCACCAGCGCTTCGGCAAGCGACATGGCGTCGTCTACGACGCTGGCGGCATGCCCCAGCAGATCCTCCAGACCCTTGGCCGGCGAGGATGGCGAATTACGCCCCTCCGCCTCCACGGCGGCGTTCCGGGCGTGGTCGTGGCGGCTCTGGCGGATGACGTGGCGCACGTCCCGCAGCCGGTCCTTGAGGTTGACGCGGACATCTTCGGAAATCTGTCTGAGCATTTCAGGTCGCCTCGGCACTTCTCCCGGCGGCGGGCGCTTCGCCCATCGCCATGCGCAAGAATTGTTTCTACAGATTGGTAGATCAATAGGCGATACTGCGCCAGCGCCCAGAATCGGTAGGGCCGAACGAGCGGGGGACGGAATTGGCGAAGCGACGGTCGAATGGCGGAACCGGAGGCTCTGCGGGCGAGGCCGGCATTGCCGAGCAACAGGTGAGCGAGAGCAGGACCGACCGCCTCCGGATTCGCGCGGCCTGGATGTATTTCATCGAGCAGATGACGCAGAACGAGATCGCCGAAGTGCTTGGGGTCGGCCGCGTCACCATCGTGCGCATGCTTGCAGACGCGCGCGCGCGCAACGAGGTGAAGATCGCCATCGAAAGCGAGTTGAGCGAACTCGTCAAGCTCGAGCGCGCGCTGGAAAAGACCTTCGGCATCCAGCAGGCTTTCGTGGCGCCGCTTTCCACGCCCGAGGCCGACCCGATCCCGGCGATTGCCGCTAAGACGGGCGCTTATCTTTCGGAGGCGATGAAGTCGGGCATGCGCGTCGGCGTCGGCTGGGGGCGCACCCTTTTCAGCACGCTGTCCTTCATCACTCCAAAGTCCCTGTCCGACTTCAAGGTGATCTCGCTTCTCGGTGGCGTCGGCGTGGCGCGACAGATCAATCCGGCCGAGTTCGCCTGGCGCTTTGCGCAGACCTTTCAGGGCGAGGGTTACCTGATTCCCGCGCCGGCGGTTGTCGACAGCGTGGAGACAAAGGTCGCCCTCATCGAGCGCTGCGGCCTGCAGGATATCTTCCGCATGACCGATGATCTCGACGCCGTTCTGCTGAGCATCGGCGGCATCAGGTCGGCGACCACGTTCTACCGCGGCGGGTACCTCAAGGAAGCCCAGAGGGAGGAACTGATCGCGCGCGGCACGGTCGGCGATCTGCTCTTCCACCCGTTCGACATAAACGGCCAAATCGTCGACCATCCGATCAACGGCGTGGTCATGTCGGTGGACGTCGAGCGGCTGCGCCGCGCGCCGCTCCGCATACTGACGTCCGGCGGCTCGGAAAAAATCGAGGCGCTGCTCGGCGCCATGAACCTGATCGCGCCGACCGTGCTGATCACCGACGAGGAAAGCGCGCGGCGCGTGCTGGAAATGCATGCCGCGCGGGAACGGCGGCCGTAGCGCGCATCAGCTTTCAGGTGTAGCGCTGCCGAAACCCGCCATCGTCGCCTTCACTTCGCGGGTGATCCAGCGCTTGAATTCGGCGGCCTTGGCGCTTTGCCGGCCGGATGCCCGCGTCACCAGATAGTAGCCGAGACCGCTGGCGACCGTGACGCCGAACGGTGCGACCAGCCGGCCGTCGGCCAGCGCGTCCGCGGCCAGCAATTGCCAGGCCAGCATGACGCCCTGGCCGGCGATCACCGCCTCAAGGCAAAGCACCGGGTCGGTGAAGGTTGCGCCCGGAAGCGGCGTCACCGGCTCGACCCCGGCCGCCGCGAACCAGCGGTCCCAGCTGAGCATGGTGTTTTCGTCCTGGATGACGGAGACTTGGGCGAGATCGGCTGGTGAGCGCAGCCGCCTCGCGAGTTCAGGCGAGCAGACCGGAAAAATCTCCAGCGGAAGCAGGAGTTCGGCCCGCACGCGCGGCCAGTTGCCTTCGCCCATGCGGATGGCGAGCTCGACATCGGAGTGCTCAAGGTCGACGAGCCGGGTCGAGGCGTCGATCCGCAGCAGGATGTCGGGATGCAGCGCGAAGAAGCGGCTGAGCCGCGGCACCATCCAGCGCGAGGCGAAAGCCGGGGGCACCGACACCACCAGAGTGTTCGTCGCCTGCTCGTCAGCCATCGCCACCGCCTGCGCGAGCTCGTGGAACCCGACCGAGAGGCGCGCCGTGAACAAGGCGCCGAACGCCGTCGGCGTCAGCCCGCCGCTTGTACGCTCGAACAGTTTCTTGCCGAGCTGCAATTCGATCCGGCCGATCTGCTGGCTGACGGCGCTGGATGAAACGCCAAGTTCCTCGGCGGCCTTGGCGAGCGATCCGCAGCGGGCCGCCGTTTCCGCGGCGCGCAGGCCGTTCAAATGCACGGAGTTGAGGTTCATGGCTTTAGATTTTCTAATGTCATGCTCGGCATTTCTGGATTGAAGATTGCTAGATTCGGCAGATCATACAGCCATTGAACCATATGAGGCGAGAAAAACATGAAGATTTTCTCAATCGGAACCAGAGCGTTTGGCCAAGTGCGGAGAGCGCTGCGCGATACGCCCGCCGGCGAAGAAAGCTGGATACTCGACCCGCTGTCACACCCGGATGTCGAGGCGATGACGGAGCGCGAACTGGCCGACCTGCCGTTCAACCGCGGCTATCGCGGCGCGCCGGAATGCTCCGGCGAACGGTGCTGCGGCTGAGTTGCGGCACGGACAAAAAACCGACCGAAGCGCCGTTAAAGGGCGCTTCGGCTTTGCTTGGTCCAACGGGAAATCGAGCGCCGCTATTGTATGCTCGTCGGGCGGCAATATTGTCGCGCCATGATTTCGAACCCCGCGCCTCCGCTCCGTTTCGCCATCGCCGGCATGATCGCAATGGCGGTCGCCATGGGCTTCGGGCGTTTCGTCTATACGCCGATCCTGCCCGGCATGATGGACGAACTCGGCCTGTCTTCGGCCGATGCCGGGCTGATCGCCTCGGCCAATTATCTCGGTTACCTCATCGGCGCCATCGTCGCGGCGGGCGGCTGGGCGCATGGCGGCCGAGCGGGCACTGATGCTCGGCGCGCTGGCGGCGAGCGCGCTGCTCTCGGCGCTGATGGGCCTGAGCGACAGCCTGCTTGTCTTCCTGCTGATCCGCTTCCTGGCCGGACTGGCCAGCGCCTTCGTCATGGTGTTTCTGACCAGCATCGTCTTCAGCCATCTGGCGGCGGCGAAGCGCGGCGGTTTGCAGGCAATGCATTTCGGCGGCGTCGGCGTCGGCATTGCGGTCTCGTCGGCGATGATGGCCGTGCTGCTTGCCGCCGGGGCGCACTGGCCCGCCGGCTGGCTGTGGTCGGGCGTGATTTCAGCCGCCGGCTTCGCAGTGGTCGCCCTGCTCATCGACCGCGGCCCGCTGACCGTGGGGTTAGCCCGTCGCGAGCCGCGCCTGCCCAAAAGTGCAGCACTCGCCAAAATCATCGTCGCCTACGGCATATTCGGCTTCGGCTATATAGTCACCGCCACCTTCCTGGTGGCGATCGTGCGCCAGGGTGACGCCGGCCGGCAGTTCGAGGCGCTGGTCTGGCTGGCGACGGGGCTGGCGGGCATCCCGTCGGTCTGGCTGTGGAACCGCATCGCCGCGCGCGCCGGCCTGACGGCGACCTTTGCCGCCGGCTGCATTGTCGAGGCGGTGGGCGTGACGGCGAGCGTGGCGTTCGGCGGCTTCGCCGGCCCTCTGCTTGGAGGCGTCCTGCTCGGCGGCACATTCATCGCCATCACCGCGCTCGGGCTGCAGATCGGACGGCTGCTTGCGCCGGCGGCGCCGCGCCGGGTGCTGGCGCTGATGACCGCCTCGTTCGGCGTCGGCCAGATCCTCGGGCCGATCGCGGCGGGCTGGGCTGCCGAGTGGACGGGGAACTTCGTCGCCGCCTCGATCGGCGCGGCGATCGCGCTGCTCTTGGCCGGCGGCATCGGCTACGACGCCGGAAGAAAGCAGAAACTGGGCCGATAAACCGTCTGCCTGATTCTGCCGCAATGCGCTGTCAGGGGGATATTTCATTCGCGGGTATTTTGTGACTTCATGCCCGCAAGCGCACCGCTGATTTGCCCCCGCCAGAGGAACAAGCCGAATGTTCGTATCCTTTTTTCCGAGGCCGAAGCTGTTTTTCATTTCGGCCGCCGTCTGGAGCCTCGCCGGGGTTCTTTTCTGGTTCTTCGGCGGTGAACAGCTTGGCGCCGCGTTCGGCTTGCCGCCGGCGGCGTCAGACGTGCCGCCGGTGCTCGGCATACCGGTCTTCTGGACCAGGCCGTTTATCTGGTTCTACATCTATTTCGGCTTCTTGGTCGGCGCTTTCTATGCCTTCTGGCGCTTCTATTCCCCGCATTCCTGGCTGAACTGGTCGATCCTGGGCTCTTCGCTGATCCTGTTTTCCACCTATCTTTCGGTGCAACTCTACGTCGCGATCAACAATTGGCGCGGCCCCTTCTTCGATCTCTTCCAGAAAGCGATTACGACGCCTGGCTCCGTGTCCCCAGGCGAACTCTATTCGATGTTCTGGATCTATGCCTGGATCGGCATGACCAGCATGGGGCTGTTCGTCATCACCCGGTTCTACGTCAGCCACTGGATCTTCCGCTGGCGCAGCGCCATGAACGACTACTACATGGCCTACTGGCAAAGGCTGCGGCACATCGAAGGCGCCTCGCAGCGCGTGCAGGAGGACACGATGCGGTTCTCCACGACCATGGAGGGCCTCGGCGTTTCCCTGATCGATTCGGCCATGACATTGATTGCATTTTTGCCGCTGCTCGCTGCGCTCTCAACGCATGTTAAGGTCCTTCCGCTCGTCGGCGAGATTCCCTATTCGCTGGTTGTCGCAGCGGTCACCTGGTCGATTTTCGGAACGGCGCTGCTCATGGTGGCCGGCATCAAGCTGCCGGGGCTGGAGTTCAAGAACCAGCGTGTCGAGGCAGCTTACCGCAAGGAACTCGTCTACGGCGAGGATGAAGCTGCGCGCGCTCAGCCGCCGACAGTCGCCGAACTCTTCTCCCATGTGCGCCGCAACTATTTCAGACTGTACTTCCATTATGCATATTTCAATGTAGTGCGGTCGGGCTATCTGCAGGCCGACGCCATCTTCTCCAGCTTGATTCTGATTCCGACCATTGCAGCCGGAGCGATCACGCTGGGCATATGGCAGCAGGTTGCGACCGCCTTCAGCCAGGTCAGCTCGTCGTTTCAGTATCTGGTGAACGCCTGGCCGACGATCGTCGAGCTGATATCGATCCACAAGCGCCTGCGCGCCTTCGAGGCGACACTGGAGGGTGCTCCGCTGCCCGAAATCGACCGGCAATATCTCGAAAAGGAGGCGCTTTTGGGCGAGAAGGCGGCGACGGTGGAATAAGCTTGGGCGCCGGGCGGTTTCAGCCGCCCGCCGTCTCGGATTCGGGTGCGACGCCCGACCGCCGCGAATCTTGCAGGTAGCCGCTGTAGCTAGTGCACTCGACATCCTGCTTCACGCAGACCTCTTCGGCGAAGCGCTCCAGCGCGCGCCAATAGGCGCCGCCATTCATCAGCGTGAAGTGGAAGCCGATCTGCAGCGGAATGCGCTCGCCGGAATATTGCGCGTCGAAGGCTGCCCGAAACGCTTCAAGTGAGCGCGCCTCGAACGCCGCTGCCTCGCCGGCGCGTTCCAGGCCGCCGGAATGGCGCACGAACAGATTGTAGTCCATGGCGATCACCCGCCGCGAAGCCGGCCCTTCGCTGATCTGCGGCAGGGCGAAGCGGGTCACCCCGCCGGCTGCTTCCGGTTCCGCCGGCCCGCGCGAGACGCCGCTCGCGTCATAGGCGAATTTCGCCTCGGACAGCGCCGCGTAGAGCGCTTTGCTCGTCGACAGATAGGGCGCGCGAAAGCCGGAGATTTCGGTCTCCGCGAATTTTCGCCAGTCACCCGGTTCGCCGGCAATGCCGTTGATCGCATAGGCGTCCCGCAGGATCGTCGAGAAGGATGCGAATTCGGCGAGCCAGTCGGCCTTGCTCCAGTTCTTGCCGTCGAAATGGCCGCAGCCATGGCTGGCGATCTCGTGTCCCTCCGACCGCGCCAGCCGGATCTGCGCAAGCCGCGCCGCCACCTCGTCCTTCGACTGGGCGAAACCGACATTGGATTTGCCTGCGCCCTTGCCGGGCGCGTTGTATTCACGGCGCGTTTCCTTCGAAAGCAGGAAAACGCAGGACAGGAAATAGGTGAAGCGCGCGCCGGTCCTCGCCGCGAGCGTGCGGCTGCGCTGCCACTGCGCCAGGTCATGCGCCCCGTCGAAGGAGATGATGACGTGCTGGATTGGCCGGGCGCCCGAATGAGCGATGCTTGAAACCGAAGTGGAAAGAAGGGCGCAAGCGGCGACACAAACGCGGAACGCAACAGACATTAGCATCAATTCTAAAAAGGCATGAAACGGATCGGCAAACGGCTAGGGCCGGAATGTGGCCGAGGTTGGGTGGCCCGAAGCCGCGCCATAGGCAAGTGCGGAGCGGCGCGTTAGGATGCGGCGTTTCGTCGGGGAGGGCCGCGATGGTTCCGCTCATTCTCGGGCTGATCGTCTTTCTGGGTATCCACTCGGTTCGCATCGTCGCGCCCGAATGGCGAAAGCGTCAGTTGGCGGCATTGGGCGAGAGGCGCTGGAAGGGCATCTATTCGCTCGTTTCGCTGGCCGGGTTGGTTCTCCTCATCTGGGGCTATGGCAGGGCCTGGGAGGTGGCGCCTATCCTCTATGAGCCGCCGGTCTGGATGAAGCACACCGCCTCGCTGCTGATGTTCTTCTCCTTCGTCTCGCTGATGGTGTTCATTTTTCCAGCCGGACGCCTGAAGCCAATCCTCAAACACCCGTTCCTGATTGCGGTGCAAATCTGGGCTGTCGCGCATCTGCTCGCCAATGGCGATCTGGCGTCGGTGATCCTGTTCGGCGCCTTCCTCGCCTGGGCCGTAATCGACCGCATCGCGGTGGAGCGGCGCGGGGAGGCGGCGGCGCTGCCCGGGCCGGTCAAGTGGGACATCCTCGCGGTGGCGTCTGGCGCGGTGCTCTATATCCTGTTCATCTGGAGGCTGCATCTGTGGCTGATCGGCGTGCCGCCGCTCGCCTGAACCCAATCCGGATGATGCCAGGCCGATTTTCGGCCTCGCCCCCTTCCATGCCGGCGAAATATCGCTAAAACGCAGGCTCAAACGCGCCCTTCCGGGCAGGGTATGGTATCAAAACGCATGTCGGACGACAGTTTTATCCGCGAAGTCAACGAGGAGATGCGCCGGGACCAGGCGAGGGCGCTGTGGGACCGTTTCGGCCCGGCGGCGATCGCGCTCGCGGTGGCCGTCGTCCTCGGCACGGCCGCCTATGTCGCCTATGATTACTGGGTGGAAACGCGGGCCAACCGCTCTGGCGACCAGTTCTCGCAGGCGTTGAGCCTCGCCAATTCCGGCAAGCCCGACGAAGCGCTGGCCGCGCTCAAAGCGCTGGAGGCGGAGGGCTACGGCGCCTATCCGTTGCTTGCGCGGATGCGCGCCGCGACCGTGCTTGCCGAAAAGGGCGATTTCGCCGGCGCGGTCAAGGAATTCGATGCGGTATCGGCCGATACGTCCATCCCGGAGGCCATTCGTGACATCGCACGCCTGCGGGCGGCGCTTCTGCTGGTCGACAACGGCTCCTACGCCGACGTTTCGGCGCGGGTGGAGACGTTGACCGCCGACACCAACACGCTGCGCCACGCCGCCCGCGAGGCGCTCGGCCTGTCGGCCTGGAAAGAGGGCAAATCGGCCGACGCGCTGAAGCTGTTCGAACAGGTCGCATCCGACGACGCCGCACCCCGCAACACGCGCGAGCGGGCGAACCTCATGTCCGAACTGATCCGCGGTTCGGGCAGCGCGTCGTGACGGAAGATGAGCTTCAAAGTCGCCATTCTCGGCCGGCCTAACGTCGGCAAATCAACGCTTTTCAACAGGCTGGTCGGGAAGAAGCTGGCGCTCGTGGACGACACGCCGGGCGTCACGCGTGATCGCCGCGTCCATCCGGCCAAGCTCTACGATCTCCATTTCGATGTGGTCGACACGGCCGGCTTCGAGACCGCCGCCGCCGCGACGCTGCAGGGCCGCATGCGCGCGCAGACCGAGATCGCCATTCGCGAAGCCGACCTGATCTTCTTCATGGTCGATTCCAAGTCCGGACTGATGCCCGACGACAAGGCTTTCGCCGATATCGTCCGCCGCTCCGGCAAGCCTGTGGTGCTGGTCGCCAACAAGGCAGAGGCGCGCGGCGCGCAGGGCGGCATGCTGGAAGCCTGGGAAGTCGGGTTGGGCGAGCCGATCCCGATTTCGGCCGAGCACGGGCAGGGCATGCCCGATCTGCGCGACGCGGTGATCGCAGCGCTCGGGCAAGAGCGCGCCTTCGGCGAAGAGGAGGCGGCTGCCGAAATCGCGGAAAGCGAAGCGCTGATCGGTGAAGACATTGCCGACCCGGACGCTGAAGATATTCCTGCCTACGACGAAACCAAGCCGATGCGGATCGCCGTCGTCGGCCGCCCGAACGCGGGCAAGTCGACGCTCATCAACGCGCTGGTCGAGGAGGAGCGGCTGCTCACCGGCCCGGAAGCCGGCATCACCCGCGATTCCATCTCGGTCGACTGGGAGTGGCGCGGCCGCCGGATAAAGCTGTTCGACACGGCCGGCATGCGCCGCAAGGCGAAAATTCAGGAAAAGCTGGAAAAAATGTCTGTGTCGGACGGCCTGCGCGCCATCCGCTTCGCCGAGATCGTCATCATCGTCTTCGATGCGACGATCCCGTTCGAGAAGCAGGACCTGCAGATCGTCGACCTGATCGCCCGGGAGGGGCGGGCTCCCGTCATCGCCTTCAACAAATGGGATCTGATCGACAATCCGCAGGAGATGCTGGCAGAGTTGCGCGAGAAGACGGCGCGCCTTTTGCCGCAGGTGCGCGGCATCAGGGCGGTTACGCTGTCGGCCGAAACCGGCCGTGGTCTCGACCGGCTGATGGAAGCGGTGCTCAGCACGCACAGGGTCTGGAACAGCCGTGTTTCGACCGGAAAGCTCAATCGCTGGCTGGAGGGAATACTGGCGCACCATCCGCCGCCCGCCGTCGCCGGCCGCCGACTCAAGATAAAATACATCACGCAGGCCAAGACCCGCCCGCCGGGATTCGTGCTGTCGACCTCGCGCCCGGACGCTATGCCGCAGTCCTACATACGCTATCTCGTCAACAGCCTGCGCGAAGCCTTCGACCTGCCCGGAGTGCCGATCCGCATGGTGTTGCGTGCCTCCGAAAACCCGTTTGCCGGCAAGGCCAAAAAGCGTGGGTGATAAGTCCACAACCTGGATCGCACGCCACACTCCCGCCGCAAGCGCACCGTTAACGCTCCATCAAGGTTAATGCAGCATCGTCTCCCTCCAGTGGGTCTTGTTGCGTTCTGGAGAGTAATCTGTGCATCGACGTCTCGTGACGCGGCGGCTGGCTGCGGCCATCCAAAGCAAGCGCTCATTCCTGCCTCCCTTCATCATCGGACTTGGCATCTGGATCGGTTTTCCGACGACGGCGGCGTTTCAGGACATGAGAAGCCTGGTTTCGGGCGCAGAGGCTTCCAATGCGCGCTGGGGCGCCTTCGTCGAGAAGTCCGTGGCGGGTTCGGTCCACGCCGCCGAAATGCCCTTCGCCGACGCCAACCTGCCAACGGGCTCGATTTCAGGCGGCGGCGTGGCCATTCCGGGCGTTGGCGACGTGTCGTTCCGCACGAAAAACGGCGCGGTCGGCGAGACGCCGGATGAAGATCGCGTCAGGCGCGGCGACAAGAAGGGCCGCATCGTCAATGTCGCCCCGGTCGCCCCGCCCAAGGCGTTCAACGCCGGCTCCGTTCTTGACCGCACTTCCTTCCTGTTGCGGCCGACCGCCGGCAAGGGCCTGGCAATGACGTTTGTAAAACCCGACATCAAGGGCAAGGAAATCCAGATCGCCACCGCCTTCTACGTCAAGGAAGACAAGAAGTTCGATCCCGGCGTTCCCGCCGTGCTCGCGGCACTGGTCAACAACGAGAAAGCCGACATCCTGGCGACGGCCTATGCGCCGCCTGAGCCGGACTACGCCAAGGCTTCGCCCTTCGCGAGCCTGCTGCAGGACGAAGACGCGGGCCGCTTCATCCCGCCGGTCAGCAAGGGCGACCACTATTGGATGAGCCAGCCGCTGCCGGCGGCAGTGTTTTCACAGGCGGAGCAGAAATGCCTGGCGGCCGGCATTTATTTCGAGGCGCGCGGCGAAACCCTGAAGGGACAGGCGGCGGTGGCGCAGGTTATCCTGAACCGTGTACGCAACCCCGCCTATCCGAACACAATCTGCGGCGTCGTCTACCAGAATGACCATTTGAGAAACCGTTGCCAGTTCTCCTTCGCCTGCGACGGCAAAAAGGACAGGATCACCAACCGTTCCGTTTATCGGATGGCCGAGGAGGTCGCGATGGCCGTGACGGCCGGCAAAATCTTCATTCCGGAAGTCGGCTCGTCGACGCATTATTATGCCGACTACGTCAATCCGCGGTGGGCCCGCACGATGGAGAAGATGAAGAAGATCGGCCTCCACATCTTCTACCGAACCTATGGCGGCGGCTGGAGCTGATCGGCTCCCGCTTGTTCCGCTGCGCCGTCGATTTTTCCGGGATTCGCCGATGCCGCCGCGCGCAAAGCGCGGGGCAGGATGTCGCACTTTGCTAAGTAGCTGATCTAACAAGATAAATCACATCTGCACCTTCCCCATTGCGTGGCTTGACGGGGGCGGGGGCGCTAACTATGTTGCCCGCGACTTTGAAGCGGATGGACGATTGCCTTCCATCCGGGCATGGGGGTTGCGGTGGCCGACAAAAACGGGCCAGACGAAACCGGAAAAACCGGGCCCGGAGAGCAAGGCAGACCCGACATTCGCGACGACGACCTCGAGCGTCGCCGGCAGAAACTTGAAGCAACGCTTGCGACAAGACGCCCGGATCGACGCGAAGGGGGAGAAGGCGCTAGATCGAGCAGCACGGCCGGATATGGCCAGGCCCTGAAGCTGTCCAGCGAGTTCATCGCCGGCATTGCGGTGGGTGCGGGGCTTGGCTGGGCGATCGACCGGATGGCGGGGACCTCGCCATGGGGGCTGATCGTGTTCCTGCTGCTTGGCTTCGGCGCTGGCATTCTCAATGTCCTGCGTTCCGCGGGCGTCGTTGCAGACCAGGGTTTGAAGGCGTCCGACAAGGCTGCCGACAAGCCTGAGAAAGAAAAATAGCGCCTGCGGGCGCGTCTTGCCGAGGGGGCCCGAATTGGCCAACGATCCGATCCATCAGTTTCAAATCGCGAAATGGATTCCGATCGAGATCGGCGGGCTCGATTTCTCGTTCACCAATTCGTCGGCCTTCATGGTCGCGACCGTCGGCGCCGCCGGCGCGTTTCTGTTCCTGACGACGTCGAGCCGCGGCCTCATTCCAAGCCGCCTGCAGTCGGTATCGGAAATGTCATACGAGTTTGTGGCCTCGATGCTGCGGGATGCGGCCGGCTCGCAGGGGATGAAGTTCTTCCCCTTCGTGTTCTCGCTGTTCATGTTCGTCCTGGTCGCCAACCTGCTCGGATTGTTCCCCTATTTCTTCACTGTAACCAGCCACATCATCGTCACCTTCGCGCTGGCGCTGCTGGTGATCGGCACGGTCGTGGTCTATGGCTTCATGAAGCACGGTCTGGCCTTCCTGAAACTGTTCGTGCCGCAGGGCGTGCCCGCGGTTCTGGCACCGCTGGTGGTGCTGATCGAGGTGATCTCGTTCCTGTCGCGGCCGATCAGCCTTTCGGTGCGTCTGTTCGCCAACATGCTGGCGGGCCACATCACGCTGAAAGTGTTCGCCGGCTTCGTGACCTCGCTGAGCGCGCTGGGCTTCGTCGGCGTCGCCGGCTCGATCCTGCCGCTCCTGATGACCGTCGCCATCACCGGCCTCGAAGTTCTGGTGGCCTTCCTGCAGGCCTATGTGTTTGCAGTCCTGACGTCGATGTACATCAACGACGCCATCCATCCGGGCCACTGACGACAATTTCGCCGGCGGATTTCCCGCCATCCTGAAGATTTCAACCGAACTTAGATCCACAAGGAGTTGGACAATGGAAGCAGAAGCAGCAAAGGCAATCGGCGCGGGCATCGCCTGCCTCGGCATGGGTGGCGCGGGCATCGGCCTGGGCACGATTTTCGGCAACTACCTGGCGGGCGCGCTGCGCAACCCGTCGGCTGCCGACGGCCAGTTCGGCCGCCTGATCTTCGGCTTCGCGGTGACGGAAGCTCTGGGCATCTTCTCGCTCCTCGTCGCCCTGCTGCTGCTCTTCACGTAAGAGCAGGCCGCCTGCCTAAAATGCTTCCGGCCGCGCTGTGCGGCCGGGTGACCGACAGGGGACTGAAATGTTTGTGACACCGGGATACGCGCAGGAAACAACTGCTCCCGCGTTGGACGAAGCCCATACCGTGGAAGACGAAGCCCATGGCGGCGGCGCGTTTCCGCCATTCGATTCGTCGACCTTTCCCTCGCAGCTCCTGTGGCTGGCGATCACTTTCGGCCTTTTCTACCTATTCCTGAAGAGGGTGGTGCTGCCGCGCGTCGGTGGCATCCTCGAGGTGCGGCGTGATCGCATCGCGCAGGATCTCGACCAGGCCGCCCGCATGAAAAGCGAGGCGGACGCCGCGGTCGCGGCCTACGAGCAGGAACTGGCCGAGGCGCGGGCCAAGTCCAACGCCATCGCCCAGCAAGCCCGCGACAAGGCCAAGGCCGACGCCGACGCCGAGCGCCGGACGGTCGAGGCGACGCTTGAAAACAAGCTCGCCGAAGCCGAGGCCCGTATCGCATCGATCAAGGCATCGGCGATGAAGGAAGTCGGTGCCATCGCCGAGCAGACCGCCGCGACGATCGTTCAGGAGCTGGTCGGCGCCAAGGTTGACAAAGCCGATGTCGCCGCCGCGGTGACCGCGGCGCGGAAATAGGAGCGGGCCATGGACGCAACATTCTGGGCCTTCGTCGCCCTAGTCATTTTCATCGGCATCGCCGTCTACATGAAGGTGCCGGGCATGCTCGGCAAGTCGCTCGACGATCGCGCCGAGCGTATCCGGGCCGAACTCGAGGAAGCTCGCCGCCTGCGCGAGGAGGCTCAGCAATTGCTGGCCGAATACCAGCGCAAGCGCAAGGAAGCCGAGAGGGAAGCCGCCGACATTCTCGACGCCGCCAAGCGCGAGGCCGGCCAGTTGGTCTCTGAAGCGCAGCAGAAGACGGAGGACTACGTCGCCCGCCGCACCGCGCTCGCCGAGCAGAAGATCGGCCAGGCCGAACGCGAGGCAGTCCAGGAAGTGCGCGCCAGCGCCGTCGATATCGCGGTCGAGGCCGCGCGCGCGCTGCTCGCCCGCAAGGTCGATTCGGCGGCTGCAACGAAGCTTTTCGAGACTTCGGTTCGCGACGTGAAGTCGAAACTGAACTGAGTTTTCAGCCTGTCATTCGATGAAAAAAGCCGCCGCATCCCCGCGGCTTTTTTCATGCCTCCTCGATCAGGCTTTCGTTGATTTCGATCAGGCCTTCTTCGACGAGACGGAACGGTGCGAAGCTGGCGCGGTGCAGCCGGGGCACCGCGCCGTGCGTACCGATTGCGGCGCGGTGGCGCTCCGTCGCGTAGCCCATATGGCTGTCGAAGCCGTAATGGATGTGGGTTTGGGCGCAGCCCGCCATCATGCGGTCGCGCATGACCTTGGCGACGATCGACGCCGCCGCGATCGACTGCGAGCGCTGGTCGCCCTTGATCAGCGCCCGGCAACTGCAGGGCAGGCCGGGCGGTATGTCGCGGCCGTCGGCCAGCGCATGGCGCGGTTCGATCGGCAGGCCGGTCAGCGCGCGGCGCATCGCCTCCAGGCTTGCCCGCAATATGTTGATGCGATCGATGCCGTCGGCGCTGACCGACGCCATCGAGACGCCGAGCGCGGTCGAGACGATTTCGGCGAACAGCTCTTCGCGCCGCGCCGCCGTCAGACGCTTGGAATCATCCAGGCCATCAGGAATTTTAGCAGGATTGAGGATCACCGCGGCCGCGACTACCGGCCCCGCGAGCGGCCCCCGTCCGGCCTCGTCGAGGCCGGCGACCGGCCACAGACCCTCCCTCTTCGCCTTCCTTTCGAAAGAGAAGTCGGGCCGCTCGATGATCTCGAAGAGGAGCGGAGAATCGGAACGCGATTGAGCCATTGTGCGGCAATGCTCGCATCGGTTCCGATTCTCCGCAAGGCCTTCCCGGCCATTGGGGCGGGGCGGGGAAGGCGCCGTCGGGCTGCGGGGAAAGCCGGACGGATTCTTTCAACGCGCAACCGGGCGCGAAGTTCTCTTCAGAGCAGCATGAGCTGCTCGTGGCGCTTTTCGGCTGCGACGAAAAGATCCGTGCGCAGCGGCGTCTTTTCGACGTTGAGGCCGAGCCGGCGCGCCGCGATCTCGAAGCGCCGTCCGATCTGCCAGGCGTAAGGGCCGCTGCCCTTCATGCGCTTGCCCCACTCCGAATCGTAGTCCTTGCCGTCGCGCATCGAGCGCACCAGCGACATGACGTGCCGGTAGCGGTCGGGATAATGGCGAAGCAGCCAATCCTTGAAGATCGGGCTGACCTCGAGCGGCAGCCTGAGGATGACATAGCCCGCCTCGCGCGCCCCGGCATTGCGCGCCGAGTCCAGAATGCGCTCGATCTCCGGATCGGTCAGGCCGGGGATGATGGGCGCGACCATCACGGATGCCGGGATGCCGGCATCGCTGAGCTGGCGGATGGCTTCGAGCCGCCTCGTCGGCGTCGCCGCGCGCGGCTCCATCGTGCGGGCCAGCATACGGTCCAGCGTCGTCACCGACAGCGCCACCTTGGCGAGGCCCTTCTCGGCCATACGCGACAATATGTCGATGTCGCGCATCACCAGCGCCGATTTGGTGACGATGCCAACCGGATGGTTGCGGGCCTCCAGCACCTCCAGCACTTCGCGCATGATGCGGTACTGCTTCTCGATCGGCTGGTAGGGGTCGGTGTTGGTGCCGATGGCGATGGTGCGGGCCTGATAGCCTTCCTTCGACAGCTCCTTGTCTAGCAGTTTGGCCGCGTCGGGCTTGGCGAACAGCTTCGATTCGAAGTCGAGCCCCGGCGACATGCCCATGAAGCTGTGGGTCGGCCGAGCGAAGCAATAGACGCAGCCATGCTCGCAGCCGCGATAAGGATTGATCGAGCGGTCGAAGGAGATGTCCGGCGACTGGTTGCGGGTGATGATGGTGCGCGGCTTTTCGATCTGCACCTCGGTCTTGAAGGGCGGCAGCTCGTCGATCGAGTTCCAGCCGTCGTCGAAGACGTGGCGGGTCACCGGCTCGAAACGGCCGCTCGGGTTGATGCCGGCGGCACGGCCGCGATTGCGGTCGGGCGGGACCCGAACGCCGCTCTGCTCGATCATCGCATTCGCCATCTCTGCCCTTCCAGCCCCGAAGGCGGCAATATCGGCGCGCACGATCTGTTCCATCTTCGCCCTTTCCCAAGGCATTTCCGCCGGTCTGCGAATCGCTGTTCTCATGAAACTATTCCTATGTTCCGAAAGAGAACAAATCAAGAACTTTTCGCCGATCTGCGTTGGGGTGGTAGGCTCACATGGCTGTCGAGGATCTGGACGATGCCTGGAAATGGGCCGGAAGAGCCGCGGGGCAGGCCGCCATTTGCCCTGGAGGGGATCGATCACATCCTGTTGCTGGTCGACGGGATGGAAGCCGCCTGTGCCTTTTATCAGGAGGTCATCGGCTGCACATTCGAGGAGGCCCTGCCGGAATTCGGAATGGCGCAGTTGCGTGTCGGGAACGCTCTGATCAATCTGGTCGACATCTCGGCGCCGGAGGGCTCATGGGCGGTGCCCGGCGTCGCAGGCGGGCGTAATATGGATCATTTCTGCATAGCTATCGGCCGGCACGACGAAGCGGCGCTGCGAAGCCATCTTGCCGCTCACGGGATCGAAATCATCGAGGAGTCGTTCCACGCGGGGGCGCGGGGCGACAGCCTTTCGCTCTATGTGCGCGATCCATCGGGCAATGTCATCGAGCTCAAGGGGCCGCCATAGCGGGATCGCGGCCGCAACTGGCGCGCTGGCCGGCTTTAGGCTATTCGGCTGGCGATGCTGACCGTCCTGATTGAAACGCACAACTCCGAAGAAGCGCTGGCGCGGACGCTGGCTTCGCTGATAGGTGCGGCCGTCGAGGGCGTGGTGCGCGAGGTGATCGTCTGCGACCGCGGCTCGACCGACAACACGAACAAGGTCGCCGACCAGGCCGGTTGCCATTATCTGGCCGAGGGCGGCATCGCAGCGGGCGTCAGGCAGGCCAAAGGCGACTGGCTGCTTCTCATCGAACCCGGCGCGCGGCTGGTCGAGGGCTGGACCGAGGAGGTGCTGGAATATGCCGGCCGCATGACCGGCCCGGCGCGGTTTTCACGCGCCCGCGCCGATCGGGCGCCGTTCCTGGCGCGGGTGTTTTCGGCGCGCCGCGCGCTGGCCGAGGGGCTGGTGGTCAGCAAGAAGCAGGCCGCGGCGTTGTGCAAATCAGCCGGCAGCGCTGAAGCGCTGGCGCGCGGGCTGGCGACAAAGCGGCTGGCGGCGGAGATCCGCATCGCGCCGCCTGTGTGAGGCTTCTCAGCCGCCACCCCGCTTCAGGTGCTCATCCAGCCTCGGCATGATTTCCACGAAGTTGCAGGGCATGTGGCGGTAGTCGAACTGCGGTTTCAGAATGCCGTCCCAGGCGTCCTTGCAGGCACCGGGCGAGCCCGGCAGCACGAAGACGAAGGTGGCGTTGACGACGCCGCCTGTCGCTCGGCTCTGGACGGTCGAGGTGCCGATCTTGTCGTAGGAGATGCGATGAAAAACTTCCGAAAAGCCGTCCATGCGCTTTTCGAAGATCGGCTCCAATGCGTCGGGCGTCACGTCGCGGCCGGTGAAGCCGGTGCCGCCGGTGGTGATCACCACGTCGATCTTTTCATCCCTTGACCAGGCGAGCACGGTGTCGCGGATCTTTTCCCGGTCGTCGGTGACGATGGCGCGATCGGCAAGAACATGGCCGGCTTCGGTGATACGGTCGGCGAGCGTCTGGCCGGATTTGTCGTCCGCCAGCGTGCGCGTGTCCGACACGGTGAGCACGGCGATGCGGACTGGAATGAAGGGGCGGGTCTCGTCAAGCCGCGTCATCGGCAGGATCCTTCGAGGCGATGCTTTCGGTGGCGACCACCCACCATCCGGGCTGGCGCGCCTGGATTTCGGCGGCCGCGCGGGCGGCCTCGCCGCTGGTTTCGAACAGTCCGAAGCAGGTGGCGCCCGAACCGGACATGCGGGCAAAGCCCGCGCCGGCGGATGTCAGCGCTTCGAGGGACTGGGCGATGGCGGGGGCGATGGAGACGGCCGGAGCTTGCAGGTCATTGCGGGTGGAGGCGAGCCAGCGGCAAATGTCGCCAAATGCAAGTTGCCCCTCATCCTTGACGAGCGGCAGCGGCGGCAATCCTGGATTTTCCCGTGATGTCAGCGCCGAGAACACCTCGGGCGTTGACACCGGGACGCCCGGATTGACCAGCACCATCGCCAGCGCCGGGAAGCCCGCGGCTGGCTCTATCTGCTCGCCGATTCCACGCGCGATGAGCGGCTTGGTGTAAAGGCACATCGGCACGTCGGCGCCGAGGTCGCGACCGATTTTGGCAAGCTGTTCCGAGGTGAGCCCGAACCTGCATAGCCTGTTCAGCGCAGTCAGCGTCGCCGCCGCGTCGCTCGACCCGCCGCCGATGCCGGAAGCGACGGGCAGGTGCTTCGTGAGATGTATCGATACCGGCTGTTGTTTGCGGCCGCTTGTCCGACCCCCCTCTGTCCTGCCGGACATCTCCCCCTCAAGGGGGGAGATTGGCAGTTTCGGCGCAACCGCTATTCCTGCGACGCTGGCGATTGGCGAAAGACATGCGGCCGGCTCAATCTCCCCCCTTGAGGGGGAGATGTCCGGCAGGACAGAGGGGGGTACCATGGCGAGTAGGTGCGCCCGTCGCAACATATCCCTCGCGCGCACCACTAGATTACCGCCGTCGAGCGGGATCTCGGCGCCGAACGGGCCGCTGGTCGAAAAGGAATCCTCGGACGCGGCGGCGACCGTCACCCGATCGCCGTGCCTGGTGAAGACCGCCAGGCTTTCGATCAGGTGAAAACCGTCCGGCCGGTGGCCGGTGACATGCAGAGCGAGATTGATCTTGGCCGGCGCGTGCTCGGCCAGTGATGATGCGCTGAGGTCCACGTCAGTCCTTGGCGAGGCGGTATTCGCCCGTTTCCGGGTCGCGGACCAGCGTGCCATGCGCGCCGCTGGCCGTCTCATTTTCCTGCCGGCGCACCTTGGCGGTGACCCGCTCCGCCTCGCGGATGAAGGAGCGATAGCCGAAATACGCAACCACGCCGATCAGGGCGAAAAAAATAAGCTGCGGCATGTTTTACTCCTCCCTCATGGCTCCGGCGCTGCCGGTTGGGTTGGCCGCCCGACAATAGCCGGCTTTGCGGCATTCTCAAAGGCCGAAGCGACCCCACAGCGCGCGCTCGTCGGCGGCTTCGATCAGGCCGGCCGCGGCGGCGCCCGCAATGTCGGGCGCGGAAAACCCGCCGCCCGACGATCCGAACAGGCCGAGCTTGCGCCCGAACAGCCCGCGCGGCGGCGTGATAAGCTTGAGCTGCGCCTTTGCCCCATAGCGGTCCTTGAGCACGGTGCGCATGTCGCCCAGCGCGTCGACCAGCCCAAGCGAGAGGCCCTTCTTGCCGGTCCAGAACAAGCCGGTGAAGAGGTCCGGGTCGTCCTTGAGCTTGCCGCCGCGGCGCTCCTTGACCATGTCGATGAAGGTTTCGTGCACTTCGAGCTGCAGCGCCTTCAGCCGCTCGACGTCTTCCTTCTTTTCCGGCTTGAACGGGTCGAGCAATGCCTTGTTCTGGCCGGCTGTATAGACGCGGCGCTCGACGCCGATCTTCTTCATCATTTCGGTGAAGCCGAAGGAGGCCGACACCACGCCGATCGAGCCGACGATGGAAGAGGGGTCGGCGATGATCTCGTCGCCCGCGACCGCGATCATGTAGCCGCCGGAGGCGGCGACATCCTCGACGAACACCAGAACATCCTTGTTCTTCTCGGCCGCGAGGTCGCGGATGCGCTTGTAGATAAGGCGCGACTGCACTGGCGAGCCGCCGGGCGAGTTGATGGAGAGGGCGACCACCGGGGCGTCGGGATAGGAAAACGCCTTTTCCAGAACGCCCGCCGTGGAGGCGAGCGACAGCGTCGGCCGGAACTGGCCGCCGCCGGCCATGATGGTGCCGTGCAGGCGCACGACCGGGATCGTCACCACGCCCGGCCGCATCGACTTCGGAAGCAGGCGCCTCAAAAATTGTTTCACAGGCAGGGATCTCCGATATGTCTTGCTTCGCATGTAGGAATTCGCCGGAAAACCGCAATCCCGTCTGCTTGTGTCAGTCTCCGAAAAGCGAAGCCTGGCCGGCATTGATTGCCTCGGCGCGCTCGGAAAAGCCGTTGCCGGCAATCTCGTGCAGGATAAGCGGCGGCATCAGCGACGGCCCGCCGCGCGCCCCGCGCACCGCGCGAAGCACGATACGGATCGCCGGCGCGTCCGGACGGGCGTGCACCGGAACGATCTGCGCGGTGCCGAAACGCCCGGCGAGCGCGGCGAGTATGGGCGCGAGCGACACCGGCCGGGCGACGATGGCGACCCCGCCGCGCGGCCTGACGATCGCCGCGGCGGTCCGGAGCCAGGTTTTGAACAGCCCGTCCTCCATGACATGCGCTTGCCGCTTGAGATCATCGGGCGTGGCGCGGTCGATCTCCGCGTTGAAAGGCGGGTTCATTATGGCGAAATCGAAGGAATTGTCGGCAAGCCCGGCAACAGTGCGAGCCTTGCCGGTGAGCGCGACATCGGCCTCCAGCACCGTGACGCGGCCGCGAAGCCGTGCATTTTCGGGAAGGTCGAGGCTTTGGCGGGCATAGCCGGCCATGACCGGGGAGTTTTCGACGAGAACAACGCTCGCCGCCGGGCAGCGCGAAGCGACGGCGAAGCCGGCGGCCCCTGCGCCAGCGCCGAGATCGGCGAGCCTGCCGGCAAAGCCGGATGGCACGGCGGCGGCGAGCGCCAGCGCGTCCATGCCGGCGCGGTGGCCGCCGCGCGCGGGCTGCACGAGGAAAAAACCGCCGCGATGGAAGGCGTCGATCGTCTGGGCGGACACGGAAGCTAGCTTTCGCGCATCTCGTTGCCGATGCCGGCGTCGGTGAGCAGGCGGCGCGCGGCCGCCAAATCGTCGTCGGTCACCATGACGCGGCGCGGCAGGATGCCGATCGAGCCGTCCAGCACGCTCATATTCTGGTCGGCGACGAAGCATCCGATGCCGGCGTCGCGCAGCAGCGATTCGACGAAGGAGATGATGACGGCGTCGTTGGTGCGGATGAGCTCGATCATGCGCGGAAGTTCGCAGGTCGCTGCCGTGATGTAAACCGGCCGTCACGCCTTGTGCAGGCGAAGCGGCTTTGTCTTTTCGCGCTTGATGAGGCCTTTCGCTTCGAGGTCGAGCTGGACCGCCTTCATCCACCACCCCGCTTTGGCGCCGCCTGGGTAAAGTTCCTCGGGCAGGTGGGGCGGAACCGCGCGTTGAACCTCGCCGACGGTCATCCCCGGCATGTTTGGCGGAATCACCGTCAGGATCGCGCGCTTCATGGCCTCGTACATGGCGGCGTCGACACGCTCGACCTTGCCCGGATGGTTCACGTTCTCGATTTCGATCTTCGTCATGGCTGAGGCTCCCTGGCTCGAATCGGATACTCCCGATCCTGCCATAGGACGCACCGCGTTAGCCGTTTCCGACAACGCGCCTAAATTTCTGCGCCAATTCGCCACTTGCCGGACACACCATCGCCGCCCTAAATCAGGCCCGGTTCCAAGACGGGAGTGCTGGCCGTGGGTGTCGTTCTCAATCTCGAAAACGGGAAGCGCGGATCAGCGTCGATCAAGGAACTGATCGGCCTCACTGCGGCCGATATGGGCAGGGTCAACGAGCTGATCCTGTCCAAGGCCGGCTCCGACGTCGAGATGATCCCCGAAATCGCCAACCACCTGATCTCGTCGGGCGGCAAGCGCCTGCGCCCGATGGTGACGCTCGCCGCCGCCCAGATGTTCGGCTATTCCGGCGACGGCCATGTGAAGCTCGCGACCAGCGTCGAGTTCATGCACACGGCGACGCTTCTGCATGACGATGTCGTCGACGAAAGCGGCATGCGGCGCGGCAAGAAGACGGCGCGCATGATCTGGGGCAACCAGGCGAGCGTTCTGGTCGGCGATTTCCTGCTCGGCCAGGCGTTCCGCATGATGGTCGATGTCGGCTCGCTCGACGCACTGGATATCCTGTCCACCGCCGCTTCGATCATCGCCGAGGGCGAGGTGATGCAGCTTGCCGCCGCCAAGAACCTCGAAACCACCGAGGACGAGCACTTTGCCGTGATCAAGGCCAAGACCGCCGCGCTGTTTTCGGCGGCTGCCGAAGTCGGGCCGGTGATCGCCGCCGCCTCGCGCACCGACCGCGCCGCATTGCGCTCCTACGGCATGAATCTCGGCCTCGCCTTCCAGCTGATCGACGACGCGCTCGACTATGGCGGCAATTCCAAGGAACTGGGCAAGAATGTCGGCGACGATTTCCGGGAGGGCAAGGTGACCCTGCCGGTGATCCTGGCCTATCGCCGCGGCACGGCTGTAGAGCGCGAGTTCTGGAAGCGCGCCATCGAAACCGACGCGGCGGACGACGCGGCGCTGGAAAAGGCGATCGGCTTGATGACGCGCCACGGCGCGATAGCCGACACGATCGGGCGTGCCCGCCATTTCGGCGAGATCGCCCGCGACGCGCTCGCCCCGCTCGACGCCACGCCGCAGAAGGCCGCACTGGTCGATGTGATCGACTTCTGCATCAGCCGCGTCGGTTGAAGGCGTCCGGCGGCATCCGGCAGAGCCACGTCCGATGTCATGGAGTTGCCAGAAAACCTCGTGACCGGATTGTGAAGCGCGCGGCATTGAATGGTGACCGTAAAAAGGCCATGCTTTTGCGCTTCACGATGTGACAAAGGTTCGCCAGGAAGGCGGCGTGGCGGGAAGGATAGTAATGCGGCAACGACGTTTGAGCTGGCTTGCGGGTGTTTCTGCACTGGCGGGTTTGATGATTGCAGGGCTGCCGGCCGAGGCCAGGCAGACGGCTGAACCCGTTGAAATCGGCTCGTTTACCGGCGCTTACCTTGCCGCCCGCGTGGCCGAAGTCGACAACGACCTGGACAGCGCGATCGCCTATTACAAGCAGGCGCTGGCGTTCGACCCCCAAAACCAGCAGCTTCAGCAAAGCCTGATGCTTGCGCTGATCGCGCAGGGGCGATTCGACGAATCGCTGCCCTATGCCGAAAAGCTGAAGGCGGTTCCCGACATCGAGCGGTTCTCGCGCGTGGCGCTCGCCGTCGACGCGTTCCGCAAGAAGGATTACACGGCTGCCGAGACCTGGCTGAAGCTCGCGGTCGAATCCGACCTCGACAGGCTGATCACCGCCGTCATGACGGCCTGGGCGAAATCCGGCGCCGGCGACAGCGCCGAGGCGCTTGCCACCCTCGACAAGGTCGAGGGCCCGGAATGGTACGCTCTGTTCAAGACCTATCACCGCGCGCTGATCGCCGAGACCGCCGGAATGACCGGCGAAGCTGAGAAAGCCTACCAGGCCGCGTTCGACAATGTCTCGGCCGGGGGCGCCGCGCCCGAAACCTGGATCCGCGTGGCCGAGGCTTATGCGGGATTCCTGGCCCAGCGCGGCGACAAGGACAAGGCGATCGAGGTGCTCGACAAGGCGGAGGAGTTCTCCACCGGCCGGGTGCCGCTGGTGGCGCTGCGCGAAAAGATCGAAAAGGGCCAGCCGGTCTCGCGGCTTGTCGCCGATCCGGCCGACGGCGCCAGCGAAATCCTGCTCAATCTCGGCGCCGCGCTCAATCGCGGCGGCGGCGAGCCCTTCGTGCGGCTCTATCTGCAATACGCGCTTGCGCTGAAACCCGACAGCGACATCGTGCTTCTGCAACTCGCGGCGGTGGCCGAACAGCAGGATCAGGCGGAGGAAGCGATCGCGCTCTATGGGCGCATTCCCGCGGACTCGCCGATCAAGCGCGCCGCCGAACTGCAGCTTGGCCTGAACCTCGCCGATCTCGACCGGCACGACGAGGCGATCGTCCATTTGAAGGCGCTGCTCGACGCCAATCCCGACGACATGCGCGCCTATCTGGCGCTGGGCGGCGTCTATGCCTCCAAGGAGGACTACCGCTCCGCGGCTGAAGTCTACGACCGCGCCGTTGCCCGCCTGAAGGAGCCGGCAGAAGCCAACTGGAACATCTTCTACCAGCGCGGCATCGCCTATGAGCGGCTGAAGGAATGGCCCAAGGCCGAGCCGAACTTCCGCAAGGCGCTGGAGCTTTTCCCGGACCAGCCCCAGGTCATGAACTATCTCGGCTATTCCTGGGTCGACATGAACATGAACCTGGAAGAAGGCCTGGACCTGATCCGCAAGGCCGTCGATCTGCGGCCGAGCGACGGCTACATCGTCGACTCGCTCGGCTGGGCCTATTACCGTCTTGGCCGCTTCGAGGAAGCGGTGGTCGAGCTCGAGCGCGCCGTGTCGCTGAAGCCGGACGATCCGGTGTTGAACGACCATCTCGGCGACGCGTACTGGCGGGTCGGGCGCAGACTGGAGGCCACCTTCCAGTGGAGCCATGCGCGCGACATGGAGCCGGAGCCCGACGTGCTGACCAGCGTGCAGAAGAAGCTCACCGCGGGCCTGCCGCCGGTGGAGGGCAAGACCGCGCAGGATGCGCCGCCGGTGAAGCCGGCGCCCGTCGAGGCCAAGCCCGCGCCCGCCGCCGACCCGGACAAGAAGAGCGAGGCGGCGCCGGTCGAGACGCTGGCCGCCACGCCCGCCGCCTACAAGGTGCTGCCGGGGCAGTCGCTATGGTCGATCGCCGACGACGTGCTCGGCAATGGCGGCCGCTACATCGAGATCCTCAATCTCAACCCGCAGCTGCGGGGCGACCCGGGCCGGCTGGTGCCGGGCCAGGAACTGGTGCTGCCGGGACCGGCGAACTGACGATTGGGGCTTTTGCGGTGCGTCCTTCGAGGCTCACCCGCGGAGAGTAGCGCCAATTTCCGATCGTTCGTGGGGGCTCGCACCTCAGGATGAGGACGGTTGGCGCACCCCTGAGCCTGAGCTGCGGCATCGAAAAGCGTGACATAAAGTCCGGTTGGCGCCAGCGTCCCTCATCCTGAGGTGCGAGCCCCCTAAAGCGTCGCAAGGCGTGAAACGAAGTCCGGCGGGCGAGCCTCGAAGGACGCACCCGTGCCCACTCACCACCTGGGCTGACTTGACCGTCCTGATAGGCCGCACTAGAGCCTTGGCGGTTCCGATCACAGAGGCCCGCCCGTGACCTTGCCTGCCCACATGCATCCCAGCCGCTCGTTTCAGGGGCTGATCCTGACGCTCCACAATTACTGGGCCGATTATGGCTGCGTGGTGTTGCAGCCCTACGACATGGAGGTCGGCGCCGGCACCTTCCACCCGGCCACCACGCTGCGCGCGCTCGGCCCGAAACCGTGGCGCGCTGCCTATGTGCAGCCGTCGCGCCGGCCCAAGGACGGTCGCTACGGCGAGAACCCGAACCGGCTGCAGCATTATTACCAATACCAGGTGATCCTGAAGCCGAACCCGCCGGACCTGCAGGAGCTCTATCTCGGCTCGCTGGCGGCCATCGGCATCGACCCGCTCACCCACGACATCCGCTTCGTCGAGGACGATTGGGAAAGCCCGACGCTCGGCGCCTGGGGGCTCGGCTGGGAATGTTGGTGCGACGGCATGGAAGTGTCGCAGTTCACCTATTTCCAGCAGGTCTGCGGCATCGAATGCGCGCCGGTGGCCGGCGAGCTCACCTACGGGCTGGAGCGGCTGGCCATGTATGTGCAGGGCGTCGACAATGTCTACGACCTTAACTTCAACGGCCGCGAGGGTGCGGATAAAGTCACTTATGGCGACGTCTTCCTGCAGGCCGAGCAGGAATATTCCAGGCACAATTTCGAACACGCCGACACGGCGATCCTGCTGCGGCATTTCGACGACGCCGAGGCGGAATGCCAGGCGTTGTTGAAGGCGGGGGCGCCAGCGGCAAACGACAATCTGGCGCTCCACCGCTTGGTCTTCCCCGCCTACGACCAGTGCATCAAGGCGAGCCACGTCTTCAACCTGCTCGACGCGCGCGGCGTGATCTCGGTGACCGAACGGCAGAGCTATATTTTGAGGGTCCGCAATCTGGCCAAGGCGTGCGGCGAAGCGTTCCTGCAGACGGAGGCCGGCGGGCTGGCTGCCTGAATCAGGCGGCGGCCACCCCGGCCAGGGTAGTGCCGGCCACTGTGAACTCCGGAAACCTGATCTGGCTGGCGGAGCCCGCCATCGTCTGAAGCGCCTTGCGCACGCCGGGCATTCGCACCTCATCCGATCCGCCGAGACATGCCGCCAGGCAGGCGCTGAGCGCGAGAGACTGGAGAAGGGTCGAGGCTGTTTTCATGGTCGTTGTCCGAGACGTTCAGTGTCGATCGTTCTGTGTTCCGGGTCGGCGAAATGGTTCACACACAGGCCGCAGATTTCCCGGTCTGAGCGTTGGTCGCTTCAGCGCAGCATTCGGTTCATGGAAATCTGCCCCAAGGACGAACGGGCCCGCCGCGCCCCGACAGGCGGGCGGATGATTTTTGCGAAGCGCTGCGAAGGGTGACAGCGCGCGGCCGACTTGCTATGCCCGCGCGAACCTTTTCCTAGAGACCGAACGATGCCCGATCTGCTGTTAGAATTACGATCCGAAGAAATTCCGGCCCGCATGCAGCGCAAGGCGGCCGGCGATCTCAGGAAGATGGTGACCGACGGTCTGGTCGAGGCCGGGCTGACCTATGACGCCGCCCGCGAATATTTTACGCCGCGCCGGCTGACGCTAGACGTGCGCGGCCTGACCGCGCGCTCGAAGGATGTGCGCGAGGAGAAGAAGGGCCCGAGCACCAAGGCGCCGGAGCAGGCGATCGCCGGCTTCCTGCGCTCGGCGGGGCTCGACGACATCAGCCAGGCGCATGTGCATTCCGACCCGAAGAAGGGCGATTTCTACGTCGCGCATATCGTCAAGCCGGGCAGGGCGGCGGAGGAGATCATCGCCGAGCTGATCCCCGAGATCATCCGCGACTTCCCGTGGCCGAAATCGATGCGCTGGGGCGCGGCGTCGGCAAAGCCCGGCTCGCTGCGCTGGGTGCGGCCGCTACAGTCGATCGTCTGCACCTTCGGCCCCGAGACCGAGGAGCCGGTGGTCGTCGATTTCGAGGTCGACGGCATCCGCGCCGGCAACGTCACCTACGGCCACCGTTTCCATGCGCCGGATGCGATCACGGTGCGCCGCTTCGCCGATTATGTGGCCAAGCTCGAGGCGGCGAAGGTCGTGCTCGACGCCGACCGCCGCAAGGAGATCATCCTTTCCGACGCGCGGAACCTTGCCTTCGCCAACGGGCTGGAGCTCATCGAGGACGAAGGACTGCTGGAGGAGGTGGCCGGGCTGGTCGAATGGCCGGTGGTGCTGATGGGCGAGTTCGAGCAGGAGTTCCTCGACATCCCGGCCGAAGTGATCCGGCTGACGATCCGGGCCAATCAGAAGTGTTTCGTGACGCGCAGTCTTTCCTCCCCCCTTGCGGGGGAGATGCCCGGCAGGGCAGAGGGGGGCGCTGTCCCGCCAACATCTCAGCTTCCGGCCAGTTCTGACCGCCACGGTTCGCACTTTACGTTGCCCCCCTCTGTCCTTCCGGGCATCTCCCCCTCAAGGGGGGAGATCAGCCAACCGCCCCTCTCCAACCGCTTCATCCTCACCGCCAATATCGAGGCGAGTGACGGCGGCAAGGAGATCGCGTACGGCAATGGCAAGGTGGTGCGCGCCAGGCTTTCGGACGCGCTGTATTTCTGGAAGACCGACCAGTCGGACCTGCCCGACCTCGACCAACTGAATGCCTCCGCCGAAAAATTCGGGCTCGACCTCAAAAAGCCGCTCGACCAGCGCATGGCGCGGCTCGACCATCTCGGCGTGACCTTCCACGCCAAGCTCGGCACGCAAGGCGAGCGGGTGGAGCGCATCGCGCGGCTGGCCGAAGAGATTGCGCCGATCGTGGCGCGGAGCGTTGGCGATCAGCCAATCTCCCCCCTTGAGGGGGAGATGCCCGGCAGGGCAGAGGGGGGTCGGTTATCGGATAATCGCGACGGACCCCCCTCTGGGCTGCCGCCCATCTCCCCCTCAAGGGGGGAGATTGCACACCTCGCCCGCCGCGCTTCCGTTCTGGCCAAAGCCGACCTGACCACGGAAGTGGTGGGCGAGTTCCCCGAGCTGCAGGGCGCGATGGGCCGTAAATACGCGGCTCTCCAGAGCGAGCATCCGTCGGTAGCCGCCGCGATCGAGGAGCACTACAAGCCGCAGGGCCCGTCGGACCGCGTGCCGACCGACCCGGTTTCCGTTGCCGTGGCGCTGGCCGACAAGCTCGACATGCTGGTCGGTTTCTGGGCGATTGACGAGAAGCCGACTGGTTCGAAGGACCCGTATGCGCTTAGGAGGGCGGCGCTTGGGGTGATCCGGATCGTCGTGGAGAATGGAGTGCGCGTTAGGATTTTGGAACGAGCGGTCAATCCGCTTCGCTTTTCGCGAATACACGCCAATGTCGCGGAGCAGCGACAGCTAAGCCATTTAGAAGCGTCCCAAAATCCGAAGAGTACCATCCGACTGTTAGATCTTGCAGCTGAGGCTACAGAGATCGGCAATAGATTTCGATTTGGCGCAAAAATCCAACGCGACGAATACCCTGTTCTTTCCGACCTCCTCTCCTTCTTCCACGATCGTCTGAAGGTCTATCTCCGCGATCAGGGTGCGCGGCACGATCTGATCGATGCCGTGCTGGCGGGTGGAGGAAGCGCGCCGGTAATCTCCCCCCTTGAGGGGGAGATGTCGGCTAAGCCGACAGAGGGGGGTCGGAACATCGTCGAGGCACCCCCCTCTGCCCTGCCGGGCATCTCCCCCTCAAGGGGGGAGATTGGCCAATCTTCAAACGACGACCTGCTCATGATCGTGCGCCGCGTCGAAGCCTTGTCCACCTTCCTCGAAACCGAGGACGGGAAAAACCTGCTGGCCGGGACCAAGCGCGCGGTAAACATTCTGTCGATCGAGAGCAAGAAGGGCACGCTCATCGCCGAGGCCGTCGATCCGGCGCTTTTGCGCGAGGATGCGGAAAAAGCGCTGTTCGCCGCGGTGAACCAGGCCGAGAGCCAGGCCGCCCAAGCGATTCAGAATGAAGACTTTTCCGCCGCCATGCGCGCGCTTAGCGCATTGCGTGAACCGGTTGATTCATTCTTTGAACGCGTTCTCGTGAATGATGAGGATATCGCCATCCGCGCCAACCGGCTGGCGCTGCTCGCCCGCATCCGCGCGGCGACAGGTCAGGTCGCGGATTTCTCGAAAATCGCGGGGTAGCCTCAGTAGGTAACCGGCGATTCCGGAGCCGGCGCGTCAGCCGGTTCCTTCTTGTGCGCGGCGGATTGCCGGCTTGGCGCCGGCAGCGCGTCGGCCGGTACCGAGGCCTGCACGGGCTGTGCGGGCATGGAGGCAGACGAAAACGCCGCGCCGGCGATGCCGCCGCGCAGCACCATCGGCGCAAAGCCGCGGCGCGGCTTTTTCGGCTTCTCGCCGACCGAGGCGACGTTTTCATAGGCGACATCGGGCGGGCCGAAGGCGAGGATGGAGCGGGTGACCATGCGGCGCTCGTTGGTCTCCACGGCGTCTTCCGGCATGTCCGGCGGGCCGGCCACGATCATGGACGGCCCGATCGGCCCCGTCATCGGCGCCAGCGCCACGATCGACGAGGCGTCAGCCGACCCCGCACAAGCCGTCGCAGCGCCAAGGACAAAAAGCTTCCAGAACGATCGCACCGGCATGCTCCATTGCATTTCCACGCCGGTCCCTTATCAGTCCCGGGTTGATGCCGGCTTGAAGCGATGGACGGCATTTTAGCGATCGGGCATGTCTAAAGGATTGCGGGAAGTGGCGGAAATTCGCAACGCGGCCGAGTCGATGGACGAGGCGCTGGCCCTGCTCAAGGCCGGCGAGATCGTCGCGATCCCGACCGAAACCGTCTATGGGCTGGCCGGCGACGCGACCAATGGCGCTGCGGTGGCGAAGATATTCGAGGCCAAGGGCAGGCCGCGCTTCAACCCGCTGATCGCCCATGTCGCGACCATGGCGATGGCCGAGGAGATCGCTGAATTCGATCAGCTGTCGCGAAAGCTGGCGGAAAAATTCTGGCCGGGCCCGCTGACGCTTGTGCTGCCGCTGAAGCCCGGCGGCGCGATCCATCCGCTGGTCACGGCCGGGCTCGATACGATAGCGCTGAGGATGCCGCGCGGCTTCGGCGCCAGGCTGATCGAGCGCCTGGGCCGGCCGCTCGCTGCGCCCAGCGCCAATTCGTCGGGCAGGATCAGCCCCACCACCGCCGCCGCCGTGGCGGACGACCTCTGCGACAGGATCCGGCTGGTGGTCGACGGCGGGGCGACGTCGGTCGGGCTGGAATCGACCATCGTCAAGGTCGAGGACGGAAAGCTGCGGCTGCTGCGGCCGGGCGGCATAGCCGCTGGGGAACTCGAGGCGGCAGCGGGCGCGGCGCTGCTTCGCGGCGCGAAAAACGGCGTCGAGGCGCCGGGCATGCTGGCTTCGCATTATGCGCCGGGCGCTCTGGTGCGGATTAACGCGGAGGATGTGGCGGCCGGCGAGGCGCTGCTGGCATTCGGGCCGGAACGCGCCAGAAATGCGGAAGGCGCGGTTGCGGTGCTCAACCTTTCCGAGACCGGCGATCTGCGCGAGGCTGCGAGCAACCTTTTCTCGCATCTCCAGGCGCTCGACCGCAGCGGCGCGAAAATGATCGCGGTCGAGCCGATACCATATGAGGGGCTGGGCGAGGCGATCAACGACCGGCTGTCGCGCGCCGCGGCGCCGCGTGACAGCGGCGCTTCGTATAAATAGGAAACGGCCATGGAAGCATCCGGCATAGACACAGCGCTCCTCGACCGCTTCGCAGTGATCGTCGGCGAAGGGTATGCGCTGCGAAGCGACGCCGACATCGCGCCCTACGTCACAGAGCGGCGCGGCCTCTATCCCGGCCGGACGCCGCTGGTGCTGCGGCCGGGCAGCGTCGACGAGATCAGCCGCATCATGTGGCTCGCCACCGAAACCAGGACGCCGATCGTGCCGCAGGGCGGCAATACCGGCCTTGTCGGCGGGCAGATGCCCGACGGGTCCGGCCGCGAGATCGTGCTGTCCCTGTCGCGGCTGAACCGTATCCGCGAGATCGACGTGCAGTCGAACACGGTGACGGTGGAAGCCGGCGTGGTGCTGCAGACGCTGCGTGACGCAGCCGACGCTGCCGACCGGCTGTTTCCCCTGTCGCTCGGGTCGCAGGGTTCGTGCCAGATCGGCGGCAATCTGTCGTCGAATGCAGGCGGCACCGGCGTGCTCGCCTACGGCAATGCGCGCGAGCTCTGCCTCGGCGTCGAGGTGGTGCTGCCGACCGGCGAGGTGCTCGACGATCTGCGCAAGCTGAAGAAGGACAACACCGGCTACGACCTGAAGAACCTGTTCATCGGCGCGGAAGGCACGCTGGGCATCATCACCGCGGCGGTGCTGAAGCTCTATCCCAGGCCGAAGGGCAGGGAGGTCGCATGGGTCGGCTTGGAATCTCCGGAGGCGGCGTTGGCGCTGTTCGGCAAGGCGACCGATCAGGCGGGCAGCGGCCTGACCGCGTTCGAGCTGATCGCCGACCGACCGCTCGACTTTGCCGTCCGTCATATCCCCGGAACGGTGCGCCCGCCGGCGGATGGATGGCCGTGGCATGTGCTGATGGAGGTGTCGTCGGGCCGCTCCGCCGAGGATGCGCGGCAACTCGTGGAGGACATATTGACCGCCGGGCTGGAGGAGGGGCTTGCCGGCGACGCGGTTATCGCCGCCAGCCTCGCGCAGTCCGACGCCTTCTGGCGCATCCGGGAGTCGCTTTCCGACGGCCAGCGTCCCGAAGGGGCCTCGATCAAGCACGATATTTCTGTGCCGGTCGCTTCGATACCGGAGTTCATCGAGCGCGCCGCGATTGCCGTGGAGGCGGTCAGCCCCGGTGCCCGCGTGGTCTGCTTCGGCCATATGGGCGACGGCAATCTGCACTACAACATCTCGCAGCCGGTGGGCGCGGATGGCGCCGCGTTCCTCGGCCTCTACCGTACGATGAACAAGGCCGTGCACGACATCGTGCGCAACCTCGGCGGCTCGTTCTCTGCCGAGCACGGCATCGGCCGGCTGAAGCGCGACGAGCTGCTCGCCACCACCCCGCCCGTGGCGATCGACCTGATGCGCCGCGTCAAGGCGGCGCTTGATCCGGCGGGCATTATGAATCCGGGGAAGGTGATTTAGCTCAGGGGGTGGACTGGTTTCCGCTCGCATTGAAATTGCACAGCAGATGAGATATATTTTTGTCATATCTCATTGGGAGACGAGCCGTGGAAACCGCGAAAATCTTCTGGTCCGGCCGATCGCAGGCCGTGCGGCTGCCCAAGGAATTCCGCTTCGATGCCGACGAAGTCCGCATCAGGAGGCATGGCAGCGCTGTAATTCTCGAACCCATCGCAAATGACTGGGCCTGGCTGGAGACGGTTACCGGGCCTGTCGATGAGGACTTCACAAAGGCCGCGACCGAGCAGCCGGACGAGCAGGAACGTCCTGAACTGGACTTCTTCAAGTGAAGTTTCTGCTGGACAGCAATGCGGTTATCGCACTGCTGAAAGGGCATCCCGGTTTTCTTTCACGGATTCGGCAACACGCGCCGCAGGATTTCGCGATCCCTGCCATCGTTGCGCACGAGCTGTTTTACGGAGCTTACAAAGGGCAACGCACCGCCGAGAATCTTGCGCGCATCGAGGCTTTGCAGTTCGAGGTTCTGGAGTTCGATCGCGAAGACGCCCGCCAGGCTGGTGAATTGCGTGCGCATCTCTCAGCCGCGGGTACGCCGATCGGACCATATGATGTCCTGATCGCCGGGCAGGCGTTATCCCGAGAAATGATCCTTGTTACGCACAACACCCGCGAGTTTCATCGCGTGCCGGATCTTCGCGTCGAAGACTGGGAAATCTGAACGCGCCAAACTGAGCCCCATTCACCCCTTCTTCACACAGCTTGCCAACACCTTGCACCCGGTCGCAAAGCGATAACCATGCCCCGGATCAGCAAAATTTAACCGACTTTCTTAAGCGCGGCGGTAAGGTCCCGCGGCGTAGGCTTCTTCCCATAACGAGACCGGGAAAACCGGTTCGGAGAGACCGGAAACCGGCTCTCAGGAGTAACAGGAAGAAGGCGCACTCAATGAGCACCGGACTGAAGCCAGTCTGGGCGGGACGCAACATGCGTCTCGACCCGTTTCGTCTGCCGCAGATGGTCAGCTACGCGACCCGCGGCGCCTATGGCGATGTGACCTTCACCATCGATCATCGCGGCGCGGTGCTGCGGCGCATCCTCGAAATGAGCGGTCTGCCGGTGACGGTGGCGCTGCCGGCCAACGCCTTCCGCGGCGTCGCGGCGAGGGCGCTGGAGGACGAGCACGGCACGGTGACCGTGACGCTGGAGCTGCTGCACAACGATCCGATGCTGTCGGTGCCGCTGCTGGTCGCCGACGATCTCGACGATGTGGCGGCCGACTGGCGCGCCTGGGCCGACGCCTATCGCCTGCCGATGCTGCTGATCGAGGCCGACGGCGTTGCCCGCACGCTGGAGGAATCGCTCGGCGCCGCCATCAAGGCGCTGCCGCCGCAGGAGCGCCGCAAGGGCCGTGTCACGCCGACGCGCCGGCCGCGCTTCCTCGCTCGGCGCAAGGCCGGCAATCTCGGCCTGAGGTTGGTCATCGACGGCGCGGAAATCATCGCGCGCGACGATTAGCTTTTTTCCGCATGATCTTATCCGAAAAGTCTGCAACTTTTCGGGATCATGCTTAGAGCATCGGCTTCAGCGCCATCCAGGCGCCGCCGGCGACGAGCCCGAGGAAGATCAGCCAGCCGACGACCTTGTTCGAATGGAACAGCCTCAGGCATTGCGCCGGATTGTCGATGTCGAGCACGTAGACTTGGCGCGCCATATGCGCGCCGGCGGCGACGAGGCCGGCCAGCGCCGGCATCGGCGCTTCCGCTGCGGCGAAGGCGATTGCGAAGAACATCAGCGCGAAGCCGTAGAGGCCGGTCAGCCAGATCTTGGTGTTTTCGCCGAAAAGCCGGGCTGTCGAGTGCACGCCGACAATGGCGTCGTCCTCCTTGTCCTGATGCGCGTAGATGGTGTCGTAGCCGATCACCCACAGGATCGAGCCGAGATAGAGCATGATGGCCGGCCCCTCGAGATCGCCGAATTCGACCGCCCAGCCCATCAGCGCGCCCCAGGAAAACGCAAGCCCCAGAACCAGTTGCGGCCAGTTGGTGATTCGTTTCATGAACGGATAGACGGCCACGACTGCGAGCGAGCAGAGGCCGAGTACGATGGCGAAGCCGTTGAACTGCAAGAGCACGGCGAGGCCGGCGAGCGCCTGGACAATGAGAAAAATCCAGGCCTGCCGGCGCGTGACTTGGCCGGAAGGCAGCGGCCGCGAGCGGGTGCGCTCGACCTCCGCGTCGATACTTTCGTCGACGATGTCGTTATAGGTGCAGCCTGCGCCGCGCATGGCGACCGCGCCGATAAGGAACAGGACGAGCGTGAGCGGCGAAGGCAGCAGCGTCAGCAGCGCATCGCCCGGCCGCGCAAACGCGGTCGCTGCCAGCGCCGTCGACCACCAGCATGGCCACAACAACAACCACCAGCCGATCGGCCGGTCCCACCGCGCAAGCTGCGCATAGGGCCACATGCCGCGCGGCAGCGCGCGATAGACCCAATGCCCGCTCGGCGCGTCGGCGACGCGGCCCTGGCCGGTTCGCGATTGAATGGTTTCCATGAGAGGTGGAGTGGCAGGCAAGGGCGGAGGCGTCAAGGTCGCCCAACCCTAGACAGGTGGTCTTGGCGGGTATATGTACAGAGATAAGTACATATCTGCCGAGCCGATGGAGCCAAAATCATGCGCCATGTGACCTTCACCGATTTGCGTAACAATCTGGCTACGCACCTCGACAAAGTGGAAGACGATCGTGACGAACTCATTGTCACCCGGCAGAACCATGACCCAGTGGTCATCGTCACGCTGAGCGACTGGGAGGGAATGAAGGAAACGCTTTACCTCTTGAGCAACCCCGCGAATGCGGAGCATCTGCTGAATTCGATTGCCGATGCGAACGCGGGAAAGATGACGGAACGTGAGCTTATCGAACCGTGAAGCTTCTATGGACGGATCGCGGCTGGGACGATTACACCCATTGGCTGAATGCGGATGTAAAGATTGTGAAGAGGATCAATGAGTTGATCCGAGACACCCGTCGCAATCCCTTTCAGGGCATCGGCAAGCCCGAGCCACTCCGCAACGAGATGGCAGGTTGGTGGTCCCGCAGGATCACTGAAGAGCACAGGCTCGTTTACCGCGTGAGCGGCAGCGGCGACGCTCAGGCATTGGAGATCGCTTCATGTCGTCTGCATTACAGGCGTTAGCCTGGTAACGGTTCGCTCCTTGACCTTCCGGCGCATACGCCATAGCGAAAATTTCCGACAGCACGGTTCTGGAGTCGCCCTCAATGAATGTCCTTCTCATCGGCTCGGGCGGGCGCGAGCACGCGCTGGCCTGGAAACTGGCCGCGTCGCCGATGCTGACGAAGCTCTACGCCGCGCCCGGCAATCCTGGCATCGCCAGATCGGCCGAACTCGTGGCGCTGGATGTCGCCGACCATGCGGCCATCGCGCGTTTCTGCCGCGAGCAGGCGATCGACCTCGTCGTGGTCGGACCCGAGGGACCGCTGGTGGCAGGGCTGGGCGACGATCTGCGCGCCGCCGGCATTCGTGTCTTCGGACCATCGAAGAAGGCTGCGCAGCTCGAAGGTTCGAAAGGTTTCACCAAGGATCTCTGCGCGAAATACGGCATCCCCACCGCCGCCTATGGCCGTTTCGGCAGCGCCGCCGACGCCAAGGCATACATCCGCAAGATGGGCGCGCCGATCGTGGTCAAGGCCGACGGCCTGGCGGCAGGCAAGGGCGTCACCGTCGCCATGACGCTGGACGAGGCGCTTGAGGCGGTCGATTCCTGCTTCGACGGAGCGTTCGGCGGGGCCGGCGCGGAGGTCGTCGTCGAGGAGTTTCTGACCGGCGAGGAGGCGAGCTTCTTCTGCCTGTGCGACGGCGCGACCGCGCTGCCTTTCGGCACGGCGCAGGATCACAAGCGCGTCGGCGAGGGCGACACCGGCCCCAACACCGGCGGCATGGGCGCCTATTCGCCGGCGCCGGTGATGACGCCCGAACTGGTCGAGCGGACGATGCGCGAGATCGTCGAGCCGACCATGCACGGCATGGCCGAGATGGGCGCGCCGTTTTCCGGCGTGCTGTTCGTCGGCCTGATGATCGCCGCCGACGGCCCGAAGCTGATCGAATACAATGTCCGCTTCGGCGACCCCGAATGCCAGGTGCTGATGATGCGGCTGAAGGACGACCTTCTGGTTCTGCTCAGCGCCGCCGCCGACGCGCAACTGGCGCATATGTCGGTGCGCTGGCGCGACGATGCGGCGCTGACCGTGGTGATGGCCGCCGAAGGCTATCCCGGAACGCCGAAGAAGGGCTCGGTCATCCGCGGGCTGGAGAGAGCGGGCGAGGGGGCCGAGATATTCCATGCCGGCACGGCCGAGCGCGACGGCGAGATTATCGCCAATGGCGGGCGCGTGCTCAATGTGACGGCGATGGGCGCGACGGTCACCGAAGCGCAGCAGAAGGCCTACGCCGCGGTTGACCTGATTGATTGGCCGGAGGGGTTTTGCCGGCGCGATATCGGGTTCAGGGCGGTTGAAAGGGAAGGCGGTCTATAGCCGCTGTCGTAGCGTCTAACGCTCGCACCGAGCTGGGCTTCCGCTTGGGTGGAAGGCTGCCATTTGTGTCACCTGGCGAAGGCTCACTTGGTCGTTAAAAGTAACGCTCAAGGTTCAAGCGGATGCGATCCAGCACGGTGTGCCCGGAAAGGTCAGGCACGAACTTATTGCCGGTGATCGCCCTATAAGCCTGCATGTAGACCTCCGAAGTCTGTTTGACGATCTCGTCGGGAATCGTTGGAATCGGTTCCTTGTAAGGATCGCACCGCGCCGAGACCCATGCCCTGATGAAATCCTTGTCGAAGCTCTCTGGCCGCCTGCCGCTCGCGAAGGCCTGTTCGTAGCTCGCCGCGATCCAGTACCGGCTGCTGTCGGGTGTGTGGATTTCGTCGGCAAGGATTATGGTCCCGTGTTTGTCGCAGCCGAATTCGTATTTCGTATCGGCGAGGATCAGGCCGCGTTCGGCGGCGCGCGCTTGGCCCCGGGCGAATAGCTGCAAGGCGTAGTCCGATACGGTATCCCACTGTGCCTGCGTGAGAAGGCCCTTTTCGATGATCTCGGCTTCGGAGAGAGGCTCATCATGACCACCGTCGAAAGCCTTACTCGTCGGAGTGATAATCACTTCAGGCAGTTTTTCATTGTCGCGCAACCCGTCCGGCAGGACCATTCCATACATGTCTCGCTCGCCGTTCTTGTACTTTGTCAGGATCGAGGTGCTGGTGGTTCCCGCCAAGTAGCCACGCACGACGATTTCGACCGGCAGTATGTCGAGACGGGTGCCGACGACGACGTTTGGGTCGGGGTACTCAAGAACATGGCTCGGGCAGATATCGGCAGTTTCCTCGAACCAATACCGGGCTGTTTGAGTCAGGATTTCTCCCTTGAACGGGATCGAGGTCAGGATGGTGTCGAAGGCGCTGAGACGGTCAGTGGCGATGATGATGCGTCGCCCGTCTGGCAGATCGTAGTTTTCGCGCACCTTGCCGTTGTAGTGGTTGGGAAGTTCGGGAATGAAAGCGTCAGACAGGGCGCGCATTTGTTTTTCTGCCTTCCGGAAATCGGCGTGATGCTATCGCATAGGCCTTCGACCCTGACCACATCAAGTAGGGTGGCCTGGCTTGCGTAGGACTTTTCCAATGAAGGGCAGAAAGTTGGAAGCGGTATTTCCACTCAGAGCATCAGGGCCGTCACCCCACCAGCCTATGATCCGCCAGCACCTCCTCAATTACCCGCCGCGCCCATGGCCCAAGCGGCTCCGCCCTTGCCGTTGTAGTCGTTGGGAAGTTCGGGAATGAAAGCGTCAGACAGGGCGCGCATTTGTTTTTCTGCCTTCCGGAAATCGGCGTGATGCTATCGCATAGGCCTTCGACCCTGACCACATCAAGTAGGGTGGCCTGGCTTGCGTAGGACTTTTCCAATGAAGGGCAGAAAGTCGGAAGCGGTATTTCCACTCAGAGCATCAGGGCCATCACCCCGCCCGCCTGTGATCTCCGAGCACCTCATCGATCACGCGTCGCGCCCATGGTCCAAGCGGTTCCGCGTCGCGGTGCTCGGCATATGTGATCAGCGCCTTCCACAGCGTCCAGCCGCGGCCGCGCGTCCAGGTCGCCTCGTCGGCGGGCATGGCGGCGCGGAACGCCTCGCGGCTTTCCCCTTCGAGGAACGTCCAGGCGATGTAGAGGTCGCAGGCGGGGTCGCCGACGGCCGATGAGCCGAAGTCGATGACGGCGCTCAGCCGGCCGTCTTTGACCAGCAGGTTGCCGACCGCGACGTCTCCGTGCACCCACACCGGCTCGCCGCGCCATGTCGCGGCAAGCGCCGTCTCCCAGATCTCGGTCGCCATGCCGGTGTCGACCGCGCCGTCGAGTGCTGCGATCGCGCGCCTTGTTTCGCCGTCATAGACAGTCAGCGATCCTCCGCGAAAGAAATTGTGCTTGCCGGGCGGCGGGCCGCGGGTGGCGTCGGCCCGCTGCAGCGCGATCAGGAATTCGGCCAGCGCGGTCGCGAATTGCCGCATGTCGCCGATGCGCTCGACCGAAGCGGTCTCGCCGTCGAGCCAGCGGTAGATAGACCACGGCCAGGGATAGAAGCCCGCCGGCGCGCCCTTCGCCAGCGGCGTGGGGATCGGAAGCGGCAGGAACGGCGCGAGTTTCGGCAGCCAACGGTGCTCTTTCTCCACTTGCGCCGCATAGGCAGCCGCGCTTGGCAGTCTTACCGTCATGCGGTCGCCGAGATGAAAAGTCCGGTTGTCCCACCCGCCGAATTCGACCGACCTGATCGGCAGGCCGGCCCATTGCGGGAATTGCGCCGCGACGAGGCGGCTCACCAGCGCTGCGTCTATGTCCTTCCGGTCGATCGTCATGCTGGCGGAAAAGGCTCTCTGCTGCCGTCGCCTTCCAATAAAGGCATCAGCCGTCGATCGCTAGTTCCGCCCTTCCGGAACCGTGGCGGTGACGATCGGGTCGATGCCGGCGGGCGGTGCGTCCCCGATGCCGGCCCAGGCGACCATGCTGTTCCTGGCCGACGCGAGATAGCCGGCGAGCGCCCGGAACCACGAGCCGCCCGTTTCGTATCTGTCGGGATAGTGCTGGCCACGCACCTGGAAGGCGGAGGCCAGCGCGACGGCGGCGCTTGCCTTCTCGACCGGCGCGTAGGACAGCGCGACGTCGCCGGCGAGCGCCTGCAGCCGCGCAACAGGCACGGGAACGCTGGCGATCATCTCGACGGGCACGTCGAGCAGGCCGCCGAACGGCCAGGTCTGGCGCAGCTCCTCCACGCTCATCGAGGCGACGTTGACGTCGATGTCGAGCGGCGTGCCGGGCACGCGATAGGGACATTGGCGCGCATTGCAGTTCGCCTGCGCCGAGAACTGCCAGAGCGTGTAGGTCGGCCAGTTGCCCTTCGGGAAATGCATGCCGATTTCCGGCTTGTAGCGCGCATACCAGAGTGGCAGCCGCGACAGCAGCGGATATTTTTCGCGGTTGTCCGCGATGTGCTGTGCCGTGGTGCCGTTGGTGTAGAGGATCGGGAAACGCCCGACGCGGCGATGGACGTGGCGCGCGAATTCCTCCGCGTCCTCCAGCGACATCCATTTTTCCGGATCGTTCTCCTCGATGTCGAGCGCCAAGAGATCGTCCGGGCCGGGTTCGGCAAAGTCGATGAAATTGTTGGCCTGGTCGACCGGGTTGCCCGGCCGCGCGAGATGATAGGCGCCCCATTCGAGGCCAAGCGCACGCGCCACGGTGCGGCGGGTGTGGAACAGTTCGCGCGCCACCGCATGGCGCTTGAACAACGCCTTGCAGAGCGCGATTTCCGTCTCGTTGCCCGAGCAGGCATAGTGCGGCGGCAGGCCGTCGGAGGCCTTGCTGATGAAACCGGCGATGCGCTTGTCGGTGACGAGTTTGTGCCAGTCGATGGAATTGTATTCGTAGGCGTCGATCACCAGCGCGCGGTCGCTCTTCTTCCACGGCTCGGAAAACTCCGACGCTGGCGCGGCCGGCGCGGAATGCGTCGCCATTGCCGCACCGAGCGTCAGCGAGATCAGAGAATGGCGAACCGTCTTGCCGAACAAGGCGCAGAATCCCCGCGGGTGAACGGTCATTCTTGCCTGTCGTGGTTAATGAAGTGCTGCTTGGCGTGCTGTCCCGAGCTGTTATCTGCCCGGAATGAAGGTGAAAGGATCGGGCGCCGGCCGGTCGGGCAGGCTTCCGTCCGCCTCGCGCCTGCGGAAATGGGCGAGCGAGCATTTCGGCGAGCAGAGGATGCCGCGGTCGCTCCAATAGGCGGGACCGTTGTCGATATTGCCATGGTGGTACCAGAAACCGGTGGCGCCATAGGGCAGGCTGCATTCGACGCAGCGGCGGGTCTCGGGTCTTGCCAGCATTTTTTGCCTGTTCGGTTTCCGGCATATTTAGGCTCGATGGAGCGATGTGCAACGGCGGAACAGTTATTTGACGTTTACGTCAGAAGTAACTAGCCCTTGCGACCGACAATTGGCTAGTGTGGACACTGCGGCTTGCGACAGTCTGCGAATTGGCGATTGGACGCATGATCTCGTCCGAAAAGTCTGCAACTTTTCGGGATCATGCTCGATGAGGAGGGCAGGAATGTATCGAGCGCCGGTTGAAGACATCGCCTTCACGCTGAAGCACGTTGCGGGCCTCAAGGCTGCGCTGGATGCCGGCGCGCTCGGCGACCTCACCGAGGATCTGGTCGACGCCATCCTTTCCGAAGCGGGGCGCTTCGCCACCGAAGAGATCGCGCCGCTGGCCAAGATCGGCGACGAGCAGGGCGCGGTGCTGAAGGATGCGGCCGTGACCATGCCGGCCGGCTGGAAGGAGCTTTACAAGCGCTGGACCGAGGGCGGCTGGAACGGCCTGTCGGCGCCGGAAGAATATGGCGGCCAGGCGCTGCCCATGATGCTCGGCGTCGCGGCGCTCGAAATGTGGAATTCCGGCTCGATGGCCTTCGCCCTGGGTCCGACGCTGACCATCGGCGCGGTCGAGGCAATCGAGAAGCACGCATCCGAAGAGCTGAAGCGGAAATATCTGGCAAAGCTCGTGTCGGGCGAGTGGATGGGCACGATGAATTTGACGGAGCCGCAGGCGGGTTCCGATCTGGCGGCGCTCCGCACGCGGGCCGAGCCGGCCGGCGATGGCGCGTATCGCATCTTCGGCCAGAAAATCTTCATCACCTATGGCGAGCACGATTTCACCGACAACATCGTGCATCTGGTGCTGGCTCGGCTGCCGGACGCGCCGGCCGGCACGCGCGGCATTTCGCTGTTCCTGGTGCCGAAATTCATCCCCAACGAAGACGGCTCACCTGGCCGCCGCAACGATGTGTTCTGCGCCAGCATCGAGCACAAGCTCGGCATCCACGGCTCGCCGACCTGCACCATGATCTATGGCGACGGCTTTGCCGACGGCATGGCGCCTGGCGCGGTTGGCTGGCTGGTCGGCGAGGAGAATCGCGGCCTCGCCTGCATGTTCACCATGATGAACAATGCGCGGCTGGCGATCGGCATGCAGGGCGTGGCGGTGGCCGAAGCGGCATTCCAGAAGGCGCTCGCCTACGCCAACGAGCGGCGGCAGGGCAAGGCTTCCGGCTGGTCCGGCGAAGGCATGGCGCCCATCGTCCATCACCCCGACGTGCAACGCAATCTCCTCACAATGAAGACGCTGACGCAGGCTGCCCGCGCCATCGCCTATGCCTGCGCGCATGCGACCGACATCGCGCGAAGCAGCCAGGGGGCGGAAAGCGCGCACTGGCAGGACCGCGCCAATCTCCTGACGCCGATCGCCAAGGCATTTTCCACCGACATCGGCGTCGAGGTGGCCTCGCTCGGCGTGCAGGTGCATGGCGGCATGGGCTTCATCGAGGAAACCGGCGCGGCGGCACTCTACCGCGATGCCCGCATCGCGCCGATTTACGAAGGCACCAACGGCATCCAGGCGATCGATCTTGTGGTGCGCAAGCTGCCGCTTGGCGGCGGCGAGCATGTGTTCGGTTATATCGCCGAACTCGACGAGATCGCCAACGCTGTCGCGGCATCCAACCGCGACGGCTTCGGACGGACCGCACTTCTTCTCGAACAGGCGCTCGACAGCCTGACCAATGCGACGCGCCACCTCCAGAGCCGCCTGGCCGACGGAAGAACGGACGATGCGCTTGCCGGTGCTACGCCCTATCTCAGGCTGTTCGCGCTGACAGCGGGAGCCGCCTACCTGGCGCGCGGCGCACTGGCCGACGGCGGCGAGGAGCGAACGGCGCTCTGCCGCTTCTTCGCCGAAAACCTGCTCGACGAGACGCGTGCGCTGAAGGACAGGGTGACCGGCGGGGCGGAAAGCCTTGCCGCCGCCGCGAAAACGCTGGTGCATGGCTGATTGCCGCGAGAGGATTCAAAGACAATGAGCGAACACATCATCCTCGATCGGCAGGGAGCCGTGCAGACTATCCGGATGAATCGCCCGGACAAGAAGAACGCCATCACGCGCAAAATGTATGCGGAGATGGCGGGCGCGCTTGCCACCGGCGATGCCGATCCGGCGGTGCGCGTGCATGTATTCTTCGGGGTTCCCGGCGCGTTTTCGTCGGGCAACGATCTGGCCGACTTCATGGCCGTCGCCATGGGCGGCGAGGGCGGCACCGAAGTCTGGGATTTTCTCCTCGCGCTCGCCACCGCGCAAAAGCCCATAGTCTCGGGCGTCGACGGCATTGCGGTCGGCATCGGCACGACCATCAATCTACATTGCGACCTGACCTTCGCCACGCCGCGCACAATTTTCCGGACGCCCTTCGTCGATCTGGGCCTGGTGCCGGAAGCCGGGTCGAGCCTGCTGGCGCCGGCGGTGCTCGGCCGCCAGAACGCGTTCGCGCTGCTCGGCCTCGGCGAGGGATTTTCCGCCGAGCGGGCGAAGGACGCCGGCCTAATCTATGCGGTCGTCGACGAGGAAAGGCTGGAGGCGGAGGTGCTGGCCGCGGCGCAAGCGATTGCCGCCAAGCCGCCCGAGGCGTTGAAGATCGCCCGCGACCTGATGCGCGGCTCCCGCGAGGACGTCGTCGCGCGCATCAAGGAAGAAGGCGCGCATTTCCAGGAGCGGCTGAAATCCGACGAGGCCAAGGCGGCCTTCGTCGCCTTCATGGGACGCAAAAAGGCATGACCTGCTCTCCGGCGCTCAGCCGAAGAGCTTCAGTGCGGTCGCGATCGGCAGGAACAGGGATTGGGGCCGGCTAGTGAGCGGGATGAAACCATGCTTGCGATAAAAGGCGGCGGCGTTGCTGTCCTTCGCGTCGACCAATAGGGAAAAGGAGGCTGGCGCGGCCCGTATGCTGCGATGGAGGGCGTCGGCGATGAGTGACGAGCCCAGCCCGCTGCCTTGATAACGCAGGTCGACCGCAAGCCTGCCGATCAATGTGGCAGGCAAAACCGGGTAGTGCGGCAACCGTCTCGTTTCGTCTTCAGGAAGTGAAGCAAAGGGGAGGCTGGCCGCCGAGAGCGTGTAATAGGCTGCAATTGCTGCCGCATCACGATCGACCGCGACGAAGCAGTTGCCGATACGCCGTTTGACATCCTGATTGGCCCGCTCGGACAAATAACGGTCGAGCACCGAAACGCCGCATGAGAATGCTCGGCGATCATGTGACGGATTCAACGCCTCGATGGCGACAGATAGGCTCACCGGGATTCGGCGACAAGTCGCTTATGAGCTTCGAACGCCTTGTGCAGCGCCTCGTTTGGATCCGGCGGGTTCAGGACCGCATCCATCATCAGCCGCTGGTCTTCGACCGATAGTCGGATAATGGCCGTTTCTTCGATGGTCCGCTGGGCGGCTTCCTGCGCGGCCGCAACTACGAAATCGCTGACGCTGCGGCCCTGAATTTCGGCCGCGCGCTTTACAACGGTGAGCATCTCCGGCGAGATGCGTGCCTCAATGCGGGCTGAACGTATCGCTTGAGTCGACATTGCCATCACCTTTTGCCGATCAATGTACGGTAATTTACCGGACATATCAAGCGATGTTGGAGGCGGTTTGGATTGGCTTGCTGAATCGTGGGAGGCCAAGGCGGCTTTCGTGGCGTTCATGGGCGCAAGAAGGCCGGATGAAATTCTCCGGCCGGGCATTGCGCCGGCGCTGACCCGCACCGATATTGCAAGGGCTGCTGGCGGGGGTAGCAATCCGATGTCGCTTCCGAGGGAGGCTAGACAGTGATGTCCACGACGCGCCGCAAGCTGACAACCATCTTCTCGGCGGACGTGCAGGGCTATTCCCGCCTGATGGCCGCCGACGAGGAAGGGACGCTCGCCACCCTCAAGAAATACCGCGATGCCATGGCGCGGCTGATCGAGGCCCATTCCGGCCGAGTCGTCAACACTTGGGGCGACGGCCTGATCGCCGAGTTCCCCAGTGTGGTGGAATCGGTGCGCGCCGCGATCGACGTCCAGAACGAACTGGCCGAATACAATGCCGGCCGCGCGGCCGATGAGCGCATGCTGTTTCGCATCGGCATCAATCTCGGCGACGTGATCGTCGAAGGCGACGATATCTATGGCGACGGCGTCAACATCGCCGCGCGCCTGCAGACATCGGCCGAACCGGGCGGCATCGTGATCTCCAACACTGTTTACGACCAAGTCCGCAACAAGATGACGGTCGGCTTCGAGTTTTTGGGCCAGCTTCCCGTCAAGAACATCGCTGAGGCGGTGCCGAGCTACGCGGTCAAGATCGGCGAGACTCCTGCGGCTGAGCCGGAGCCGAAGGAGCCTCGGACCGAATGGGGACGGCAGCCGGTCCAGTCCGCGCCGCCGGCGCGCGGTCCCGTCGCTTCAAGCCCCGCCGGAAGCCCCGTAATCAGCCGGAAAATGGCAATTATCGGCTTCGTCGCGGCCATCCCGGTGGTCGTCAATCTGCTTTCATGGGAAGGCGAGTTCTGGGCCAGGTGGCCGCTCTTCGGCTTCGCGATGCTGGCCGGGCTGATCTGGGCGCGAACCAACAGGCTGATCGATCCTATTCTTGCGACACTCGGCGTCGCCGGGCTCGGCGTGATTGCGGTCAATCTCCTGTCCTGGAGCGGTGTATTCTGGGCGGCTTGGCCCGCGCTTGTCATATCCGTCGCGGCAGGCCTGCGCTGGATCACCGGCCCGGGGCGCAGACGCTCGGCACGGTAAGATTCGGATGATGCCGGCCTGCAAATGGCATGGAGGGAGTTCAAATGGTGGAACCGCGGCTTTCCGTACGAAGCGCCAAGGCCCGTGATCTTGCTCGCCGGCTTGCCGAACGGGAAAACCGTTCGATAGCCGAGGTGGTCGAGCGTGCCCTTGAAGCGTATGAAATTCGAGAAGCGGGTCGCGAGCCGGCGTCCTCCTTCTACAAACGCCTGGTGACAAGCGGCGCTGCCGACGTCGATCTTGACGCGATAATCAAGGAAGGTCGGCAGGAGCACGCAGGCGTCGACCTCTGATCCGTACCCAGCGATTACAGGACAGGCAGGCAGCTACGGATAAAGCCGGGTCTTCTCCCATACGCCGGCGTCGGTGCGGCTGAACATGATGCGGTCGTGCAGGCGGAAGGGCCGGTCGTGCCAGAATTCGATCGTCTGCGGCTTGATGCGGAAGCCCGACCAGTAGGGCGGGCGCGGGATTTCACCGAATGCGTAGCGGGCGGTGTATTCGGCGACCGCTTTTTCCAGCGCGAACCGGCTTTCGAGCGGGCGCGACTGCTTCGACGCCCAGGCGCCGATGCGGCTGCCGCGCGGCCGCGTCGCGTAATAGGCGTCGGCCTCGGCGTCGCTGACGATCGCCACCGGCCCGCGCACGCGCACCTGGCGGCGCAGCGACTTCCAGTGGAAGCACATCGCCGCCTTCATCGAGGACAAGATCTCGCGCCCCTTGGTGCTTTCGAAATTGGTGTAGAAGACAAACCCCTGCTCGTCGAAGCCCTTGAGCAGCACCATGCGGACGTCCGGCATGCCCTCCTCGTCGACGGTCGCCAGCGCGACGCCGTTGGGGTCGTTCGGCTCGCTTTTCACGGCATCGTCGAGCCATTCGGCAAAGAGCCGGAACGGCTCCGCGGCCTCGGTGAAGTCACCGCTTGTTAACTCTGTCTGGCTCATAGTTTCAGCTCGTATTCATCGGGTTCGGGGAGATTGCCGATTGTCGCGCGCCGCGCAAGCGTCTGGAGGCTATTTCCTGCATTCGCTGCGGCGGCGGCAAGGGCTCAATGTAGCGCTTTTGGCGATCATGCTGCCGCTCTGCGCCTGCGCGTCGGGCGGCTTCAGCCTCGAAAAGGCCGAGATCGACCAGACCATCCTGACCGGCGATGTTTCGCAACGCGGCGCCCCGATCGCCGATCCGGAACGTCTGTCGGACGAGGCGACGATCCGCAATGCTGTGTCGTCCGCCGACCTTGAAGGGCTGGACGGCATGCCGCTGCCTTGGGCCAATGCAGGCACCGGCTCGCGCGGCATGATCACCGCACTGGCCGAGCACAAGGACAGGGGCCCACTCTGCCGACGCTTCACCACCTCGCGCGAGAGCTTCGACGGCATCAGCCTTTACCAGGGCGAGGTCTGCATGGTCGCGCCCGGCGCGTGGCGGATGGAAACGTTCAAAGCCTTGTAAGGTCGCCGCCGGCACTGGAATCTCTTTCTAGGCAGGCGCATATAGAGCGCGCAATCAGAATTTTCTCAGGCAGGAAGCATGCGCGATCCGTATGAAGTTTTGGGCGTTGCGAAGAACGCATCGGCCAAGGACATAAAATCGGCGTTCCGGAAACTCGCCAAGAAGCACCATCCGGACCAGAACCCCGATCCGAAATCGAAGGACCAGTTCGCCGCCGCGAGCCAGGCCTACGAGATTCTCGGCGACGAGAAGAATCGCGCGGCGTTCGACCGCGGCGAGATCGACGCTTCGGGCAAGCCGCGCTTCCAGGGCTTCGAGGGCCATCCGGGCCGTCCGGGCGGCGATCCGTTCGCGGGCTTCCGGCGGCAGCAAGGCCCCGGCGGCACGCGCTTCGAGTTCAGGACCAGCGCGCCGGGTGGCGATCCCTTCGGCGGCGCCGACATATTCTCCGAACTCTTCGGCGAGGGTTTTTCGCAGCGCGCCGGCCCCGGCGCGGGGATGGGCGCCGGCGCGAGGCGGCAGGCGGGCGATCTCAACGCCACGCTCGATGTAAGCATCGAGGAGGCGGCGACCGCGGCCAAGGTCAATGCGATGTTCCCCGATGGGCGCAAGCTCGCGGTGAAGCTGCCGCGCTATGTCGAGGACGGCCAAACCATCCGGCTCAAGGGGCAGGGCGAGCAGGGTCCGGGCGAGCCGGGCGATGCGCTGGTGAAGATACGCTTCCGCCGCCATCCGCGCTACCGCGTCGAGGGCCGCCACCTTCACGCCGATTTGCCCGTTTCTTTGGCCGACGCGGTGCTGGGCGCAAAGGTCCCGGTCGAAACGCCGACCGGCCGCCTGTCGGTCAGCGTCCCAGCCTGGTCGAGTTCGGACAAAGTGCTGCGACTGAAGGGCCGCGGCCTGCCGGAAAAGATCGGCGGCAACGCCGATCTTTATGCGCATGTCCGCATCATGCTGCCGCAGCATCACGACACCGAACTGGAAGCGCTGATGAAGAAGCGCGGGTGAGGGACGGCAAACCGGTTCGATCCGCGTATTGACGGCGGAAGGGCCGCGCCTGGTCACGCCAGAAGCAGGCCGATCCCCGCGGCAGTCAGGCACGCCCCGGCGATCCATGAAATCAACCGGCCGGACGGGACGGTTTTCTCCAGGAAAGCTGCAGAACGTAGATCCACGCGAGCGCGATGAGGAAGGCGAGTGTGGCCACGACGATGGCGCGGTCGCGCCGGAGCACCGCCTCCAAAGCCGTTTCGCTCATTGTCGGCCCAGCACCTGTTTGGCTAATGGATGCGTCCGTGCTGGTTGAAATGCAGCTCGCACCAATGGGCGTAGCTGTCGGCAAGGGTGAGGGGCACACTCCCGGACGATGTTGACCAGCCGCGGCCGACTTCGTTCTGATCGTATTCGAATCCGTTCGGCAGCACGATGCCGACACGGTGCTCGGCGCCGGTCACCGGATTGAGGATCGGCTCGCCGCGGCCGGAGGCGACACCTTCCGCCTTGCATTGGGCGCGGCGGGCCTGCTTGTCGAGATCGATGCTGATCGCCGCATAAATCGGATCGTGGACGGTTTCGCACATGGCGGTATAGACCGCCCAGAACGTCGCCATCGGGTCGGTCTCCTTGCCCGTCAGGATACTGAGGAGCGCCTCGCGCTGCGCGCCATCCGCGCGTTCGTCGATGATCGGCTGCAGGACGCCGCGGCCTTCGTGAACGGCGCCCGGCCAGGCGACGGCGATGGCCATGTTCAGGCCATCGAGCTTCGCATCGCCGAAACGTCCGCTGTCGATCCTGAAGAATCCGATCGCCTGGCAATTGCCATGCGTCGGCAACGCATTGAATTGACAAGGGCATGCATAGGAACAGTTGCAGTTTCCGAATTCCATCCCATGGAGTTCCCACTCAGTCATTGCTTCCTCCTGCAAGATGAGCTTGCCGAAAATTCATGATCGGTAAGTTTCGCGACTGCTCTATCAGTCGCAGTAAGGTCATGAAGTGTACTACTGGGAGACAAATAAGTCGACCTTTGTCTTTCTGCATCGTATAGAAAAGCGGTGCCTCGCCCCAGGATGGCTGCAACCAATAGGCCAGCCTGATCAACTTGGGAAAGGTGCTGCGTTGAGGGGTTGCGGTTGGCCGGTCGCGCCGCCGATGCCAATGCCCTGCGTGTCGGGCGTCAGTTGCCTGACTGTTTTGTTCAGGATTTTCCGGTGCCGCCGCACGACGATACGGCGGTCAACCTGACCAATCCCACCGTGCCGACCTTCATGCTGGCCATCCTGCCGCAATTCGTCGATTCGTGTCGTCCGGTTCGGCTAGAGTGCAACTGCTGGTATTTGAAGGGCACTGGCTTGCTGACGCTCGGATCGGCGGCTCTGGCCTCCAGCGCGGTAGGCGGCTGGCTCTCGCGCCACGGTTGCTGGTATGGCAGGAGCGTTTTGCAGACGCCGTGATGATCGTGCTCGGGCTGCGCCTGCTTTTCGCCGGAGATGCGCCCAGGCATTGCGCTGAGGCGGGAAGTTCCTAACTGAATACCAAACCGATGGTAGCAGCGCCGCGTCAACCGAATAGACTTCACAACGGCGCGTCGGTAGAATCTTGTCGAAAGCATATCCCGGAAGGCGCCAGCCATATGGCCACTGAACACATTCGGCGCAGGCTTGCGGCGATCCTGGCAGCCGACGTGGTCGGCTACAGCCGGCTGATGGAGCGCGACGAGACGGCCACGCATACCGCGCTCACGGCGCGCTGGAAGGAGGTTCTGGACCCGCTCGTCGAGCAGCATCAGGGCCGCGTCTTCAAACGGACCGGCGACGGCGTGTTCGTCGAGTTCGGCAGCGCGGTCAACGCCGTGGAATGCGCGGCTGCGTTGCAAGGCGCGATGGACGCGGCAAACGAGGACATGCCGGAAGACCGGGCGATCGTGCTTCGCGTCGGCGTCAATCTCGGCGACATCATGGTCGACGACAGCGATCTTTTCGGCGACGGCGTCAACATCGCCGCGCGCCTGGAGATGCTTGCCGATCCCGGCGGCGTGGCGATTTCGGACAGCGTCTACCAGCACGTGCACGGCCGCGTCGGGATCGATTTCGTCGATAGCGGCCTTCACGAGGTCAAGAACATCGAGCGCCCGGTGCATATCTGGACTTGGTCGCCGAACGGCCGGACGGAGGCGACTGCCAGGATTGTCGTCGAGGCCCCGCCGCCGCTTCCCGCAAAACCGTCGATCGCCGTCCTGCCGTTCGACAACATGTCGGGCGACCCGGAGCAGGGCTATTTCGCCGACGGCATCACCGAGGACATCATCACCGACCTGTCCAAAGTCTCGGGCCTGTTCGTGATCGCCCGAAATTCGTCCTTCGCCTACAAGGGCCAAGCGCCGGACATCCGCAAGGTGAGCCGCGAACTCGGCGTCCGCTACGTGCTGGAGGGCAGCGTGCGCAGGGCCGCCAACCGCATCCGGATCAATGCCCAGATGATCGACGGCACGACCGGCGGTCATCTATGGGCCGAGCGCTACGATCGTGGCATCGAGGATATATTCGCGGTCCAGGACGAGGTCACCCGCACCATCGTCAGCGCGCTCAAGGTGACGCTGACGCCCAGCGAGGAGACGCGGCGCGAGGGCCGCGCCAAGGTCGATCCCGAGGCTTACGACCTGCTCGTCCGCTCCCGCGAGACGATGCTTCAGCTCAGCGCCCAGGCGTCCAGGGAAGCCCGCGGCATGCTGGAGCGCGTCGTTGCCATCGACCCGAACCTCGCGGCGGCATATGCCCGGCTTTCGATCATCACTTTCGCCGAATACGTCAACCAGTGGAACGAGGCCACGCCGGAAAATCTCACGCAGGCGATGCAACTGGCGCACAAGGCGATCGAGCTCGACGATACCGAGCCGCAGGCCCATATCTCGCTGGCAATCGCCCTTACCTGGATGCGGCGCCTGGAAGAGGCCGAAAGCTCCGCGGAGCGGGCGGTCGCGCTCGACCCCAATTCGGGCGACGCTTATACGTCGCTTGGCAACATAAGGGATTTCCAGGGCCGGCACGAAGACGCCGTGGCGCTTTATACGCGGGCCCACCGGCTCGACCCGCAATTCGACATGTCGCTGCATTTCCTCGGGCGGGCGCTGTTGACGCTCGGGCGCTTCGACGAGGCGGAGATCGCCTTCAGGAGGCGGCTGACGCTCGCCCCGCGCTCGGATATGACGCGCTTCTATCTCGCCTGCCTCTATGGCCGCACTGGCCGTCATGAGGAGGCGCGGCGCTATTGGCAGGAGACGCTGGAGGTCAATCCGAACTTCTCCGTCGGCCATCTGAAGCAGATCCTGCCCTACCGCGATCCGGACACGCTCGACCGGCTGGTGGAAGGATTGCGCGAGGCGGGGATCTCGGTCTGAAACCAGACCGGTCGGAGTTGCACGCAAGGTGTTCGCTGCTTCGAGAAAGCAAACGAGCTTTTTCCCTGCGGTGGACCCGGTAGGCGGTCTGATCTATAGCTTACCCAAGGCCATTGATGGGACCGGTGCACATCAGGTTTGGCGAGCCTTCAATCCGCGAATTTGTTTCGACATCAATGAGCGCAACGGCAGTGAATGGAACGCCAGCCCTCGCTGGCCTCAGGAACCTACCGGTTCCGGATCGGACCGCTTTCAGTCATGATCAACTTTCAGAATCTGGATGACGGGCGGACGCTCGCGCAGGCGATCGTCAACACCATCCCCGAACCGTTCATCGTGCTCGACGATACGTTTCACGTGCTGGCTGCGAGTGCCTCGTTTTATCGGACCTTCAAGGTCGATCCCGAACATACGCAGGGCCGCCTCGTTTATTCATTGGGTGACGGTCAATGGGATATTCCCGCCCTTCGCGTTCTCCTGGAAACCATAATTCCCGAACACGCCGCCATGGACGGTTTCGAGGTCGAGCATGATTTTCCGAATGTCGGCCGCAGGATCATGCTGCTCAACGCCCGGCAGGTGATCTACGAGGACAGTTCAAGCAGGACGATTCTTCTGGCTTTCATGGATGTCACGGCCCGCCGCTCGATCGAACGGGAGAAGGAGTTGCTCCTCAAGCAAACCGAGGAACTGCTTCGCCAGAAGGACATTCTGCTTCAGGAAATGCAGCACCGCGTCGCCAACAGCCTTCAGATCATCGCGAGCATATTGTTGTTGAAGGCGCGGGCCGTGCTGTCGGAGGAAACCCGCCAGCATCTGAAGGACGCACATCAGCGCGTAATGTCGGTGGCGGAGGTGCAACGGCACCTCCACGCATCCGATGGCATCGACCAGATCGAGGTTGGATCCTACCTGTCGACGCTTTGCGGCAGCCTGGCCTCATCGATGGTTGGTGAGAGCCAGCCCATTTCGGTCAAGGTCATGACCGACATGGGGACGATTGGATCCGACACGGCCGTCAGCCTCGGACTTATCGTCACCGAACTCGTTATCAACGCGGTCAAATATGCATTTCCCAACCCGAAGGACGACTCACTGATACTTGTCACCTACGAGATCGACGAGGAAGACTGGAAACTGACCGTCTCGGACAATGGCGTGGGGAAGATCGCCGGCGAAACTGCTGGCAACAAAACGGGGTTGGGGACGGCCATCGTGCAAGCGCTGGTGAAGCAGCTAAATGCCGAATTCGAATCGGTCAGCGGCGCGGACGGCATGAAAATTTCGATCACGCGGGCGACCTTCACATCGCATATGCCGCAGGCGGCCTGAGCCGGCGTCGCGCCAGCCGGCAAAGCCGGTTCGGCCGTGACGCATCAATGCTTGCTGGCTTGGGACGCCTATGCGATAGGGCTGTCCGAATAAAAATCGCGGAGACAGTCACATGGCGGGTGGACAGGGCCTCATGGCCGGCAAGCGCGGCCTCATCCTTGGCGTGGCCAACAACCGGTCGATCGCCTGGGGCATAGCCAAGGCCTGCGCCGACCAGGGCGCCGAGCTTGCGCTGACCTATCAGGGCGACGCTTTCAAGAAGCGCGTCGAGCCGCTGGCGGCGGAACTCGGCGCCCACATCGTCGGCCATTGCGACGTGACCGACGCGGCGAGCGTCGACGCGGTCTTCGACAATGTTTCCAAGTTGTGGGGCAAGCTCGATTTCGTCGTCCACGCCATCGCCTTCTCCGACAAGGAGGAACTCGACGGTCGCTATGTCGAGACCACGCGCGCCAATTTCCTGCGCACCATGGACATCTCCGTCTATTCCTTCACCGACATCGCCAAGCGCGCCGAAGCGCTGATGACCGATGGCGGGTCGCTGTTGACGCTCACCTATTACGGCGCCGAGAAGGTCATGCCGCATTACAACGTCATGGGCGTCGCCAAGGCGGCCCTGGAGGCCAGCGTGCGTTATCTCGCGGTCGATCTCGGCGGCAAGAACATCCGCGTCAATGCGATCTCGGCAGGCCCGATCAAGACGCTGGCCGCCTCCGGCATCGGCGACTTCCGCTACATATTGCGCTGGAACGAGTACAATTCGCCTTTGAAGCGTACGGTCACGCCGGAGGAAGTCGGCGATTCCGGCCTGTATTTCCTGTCCGACCTGTCGCGCGGCGTCACTGGCGAAATCCACCACGTCGATTCCGGCTATCATGTCGTCGGCATGAAGGCTGTCGACGCGCCGGACATCTCCACCGTCAAGGAGTGACGGCCGGTCTGCCTTATCCACGCTGTCCCGAAGTCACATCCCAGGTAGCCCCACCGCGATGTTCCCGCTTGTCTATTTCGTGCGCCACGGCCAGACGGACTGGAACACGGAAGGCCGCCTGCAAGGCCAGGCCGACACCGACATCACCGAGCTCGGCCGCCGCCAAGCCGACCGCAACGGCCGCAGGCTCGCCGAACTGATCGGCAGGGCGGAGGGGTTCGACTTCGTCGCCAGCCCGATGCGCCGCACCCGCGAGACGATGGAGCGCGTCCGCGCCGCCATGGGCCTTCCGCCCGAGGATTACCGCACCGATGCGCGGCTGGTCGAAGTGCATTTCGGCGACTGGCAGGGCCACACATTCGTCGAGCTCGAATCGCGGCAGCCCGGATCGACCATGGCCCGGTCGAAGGACAAATGGAACTTCGTGCCGCCCGGCGCGGAGGGCGAAAGCTATCAGATGCTGCTGGAGCGCGTGCGGCCCTGGTTCGAGGCGCTGGAGCGCCCAACGGTCTGCGTGGCGCATGGCGGAGTCATACGCACCGTGTTCCGGATGGTCGAGGATACGCCGGAACGGCAGGCCGCAAGGCTCGACGTTCCGCAGGATAAGGTGCTCAGGCTGTCGGACGGGCGTCTCGACTGGCTTTGAGTCGGGGCTACTCGGACAGTTCCATGTCGGTGATGAGATTCTCGCCGCTGACCTCGTCATAAGCGAGCAGAACGTCCATGCCTTCCTTGAGCGCCCCGACGTCGAACTCGCCCGGCAACTTGTAGGACTTTCCGTCGTCCAGCGTGATCGTCAGCTTTTCGGTGTCGATGGCCTGGATCGTGCCTTCGGCCTCGGCGGCGAAGGCGGCGGTCGAAATCATCAGGGAAGCGGCTAAAACGCCAATCAGGGTGCGCATTCTCGTCCTCGTTTTTCTTGCGCTTCGCATCTTCAGCGCGCGAAGGCGGGGGGCGGTTTGAAGAGAGCAGCATCAACGAGAATATGTCAAAACTAAAACCGCTCCGATCACGGTTTGACCACCGCAAAAAACGTAGCTGGAGCGCCGCGCGCCCGTCCGGACGCGCAAGGTGCTCCAGCTCTTCTACGTGCGCATGATCCTGTCCGAAAAATGATTCCACTTTTCGGGGTCATGCGTTAGAACGCTGGCGTGAACCCGGCCCGCCGCCGGCGAGGCTATTTTGCGATGTCGCACAACACTTTCGGCCATCTGTTTCGCGTCACCACCTGGGGTGAGAGCCACGGCCCGGCCCTCGGCTGCGTGGTCGACGGCTGCCCGCCCGGCATCCGCTTCACGCTGGCCGACATCCAGGGCGAACTGGACAGGCGCAAGCCCGGCCAGTCGCGCTTCGTCACCCAGCGCCGCGAGCCGGACGAGGTGAAGGTGCTGTCGGGCTTCGTCATGGATCCGGACGGCGAGACGATGATTTCGACCGGCACGCCGATCTCGATGATGATCGAGAATGTCGACCAGCGCTCCAAGGATTACGGCGAGATCGCCAGGCAGTACCGGCCCGGCCATGCCGACTACACCTATGACGCCAAATACGGCGTGCGCGACCATCGCGGCGGTGGCCGCTCCTCGGCGCGCGAAACCGCCGCCCGCGTCGCCGCCGGGGCGATCGCACGCAAGGTCGTGCCGGGCATGTCCGTCCGCGGCGCCCTGGTTTCGATGGGCGTCAAGGACATCGACCGCTCGCGCTGGAACTGGAATTTCGTCCGCGATCCTGAAAACCCGTTCTTCACGCCCGACCCGGAGTCGGTGAAGATGTTCGCCGATTACCTTGACGGCGTGCGCAAGGCGGGCTCCTCGGTCGGCGCGGTGATCGATATCGTCGCCGAAGGCGTTCCGGCCGGGCTCGGCGCGCCAGTCTATGGCAAGCTCGACCAGGATATCGCGTCGAACCTGATGTCGGTCAATGCGGTCAAGGGTGTCGAGATCGGCGACGGCTTCGCTGCCGCCCGCATCACCGGCGAGGAGAACGCCGACGAGATGCGCATGGGCAATGACGGCAAGCCGGTGTTCCTGTCCAACCATGCCGGCGGCATTCTTGGCGGTATCTCGAGCGGCCAGCCGATCGTCGCGCGCTTCGCGGTCAAGCCGACTTCCTCGATCCTGACCCCGCGCAAGTCGATCGATACCGATGGCAACGACGTCGACGTCACGACCAAGGGCCGCCACGATCCCTGCGTCGGCATCCGCGCCGTGCCGATCGGCGAGGCGATGGTTGCCTGCGCCATCGCCGACCATTATCTGCGTCATAGGGGACAGACGGGTAGAAAATGAGTGAGTAGTGAATAGTGAATAGCGAGTGATGATTTCCATTACTCACTACTCACTCAAAGCGAGCGAAGCGAGCATCATGCCCTACGACCAGAAAAAAATCGTCGAAGCCCTGCGCGCGTTCGAGCGCGGCGAGATCGTCGTCGTTATGGACGACGACAATCGCGAGAACGAAGGCGATCTGATCGTCGCGGCGGTGCATTGCACGCCGGAGAAGATGGCGTTCATCGTGCGCCACACGTCCGGCATCGTCTGCGCGCCGATGACGCGCGATGATGCACGGCGGCTGAACCTCTCGCCGATGGTCGCCGACAATGATTCCGCCCACACCACCGCCTTCACTGTAAGCGTCGATTTCAAGCACGGCACCACCACCGGCATTTCGGCCGACGACCGCACTCTGACGGTGCGCAACCTTGCCAACGGCAATGTCGGGGCGTCCGATTTCGTGCGTCCTGGCCATATCTTCCCGCTGATCGCGCGCGAGGGCGGGGTGCTGATGCGCTCGGGCCATACCGAGGCAGCGGTCGATCTTTGCAAACTGGCCGGCCTGCCGCTGGTCGGCGTGATCTCCGAACTGGTCAATGACGACGGGACGGTGATGCGCGGCCCGCAGGTTTCGGCCTTCGCCGAACAGAATGGACTGAAGCAGGTCTCGGTCGCCGATCTGATCGCCTACCGCCAGCGCCAGGAGACGCTGGTGCAGCGCGTCGAATGCTCCGACATCGACACGCCGGGCGGCAAGGCCAAGGCCTACACCTACACGTTGCCATGGGACATGATGCACCATCTTGCGATCGTGTTCGGCGACATTCGCGACGGCGAGGAAGTGCCGGTGCGGCTGCATTCGGAGGATGTGGTTACCGACGTCTTCGGCACCGGCATGACGCTGCACGAAATCATGAAGTCGATGGGCGAGCGCAAGCGCGGCGTCATCGTCTATCTGCGCGAAGGCTCCGTCGGCGTCGCCCACCAGCAGCGGGCGCGGCCGCTGCCCGGCGAGCGCGAGGACCACGAGGAGGCGCGGCGGCGCGAAAGCGAATGGCGCGAAATCGGCCTCGGCGCGCAGATCCTCAAGGATCTCGGCATCTCGTCCATCAACCTGATCGCCTCGCGCGAGCGCCACTATGTCGGCCTCGAAGGGTTTGGCATCAGGATCGCCAGGACGGAGATTCTGTAAAAAAGACGAAGGGCTCCGATCACTTCGACCGGAGCCCTCAGTCAGGCTACTCAGCCGCCTGCGGCAGGGCCGCGGGCGGAGCCCTGTATCGTTCGCCGGCAAGCGTCTTCTGGCCCAAGAGCACGGTCAGAAGGGACACCGTTCCAGCCGCGACCGACACCCAGAAGCCGTTCTGCGCACCGAAATTGTCGACCACCCATCCCGTTGCGAACGCTCCGAGCGCCATGCCGATGCCGATGCCGGTCATCACCCAGGTGATGCCCTCCGTCAGCATCGCTTCCGGCACCCGGCGCTCGATCAGGCCGAAGGCGGTGATGAAGGTAGGCGAGATCGCGACACCGCTGACGAAGACGGCGAGCGCCAGCAGCGGCACCGTATTGGCGACCAGCAGCGGCAAGGTCGTCAAGGCGATGACGCCGACCGCGATGGCGAGCTGGCGCTGCAACGGCATCGTCAGGTTCAGCGCGCCGACGATCAGCCCTACCACGAACGAACCGACCGCATAGACGCCGATGACGAGGCTCGCGGCGCCCGGCTGACCGAGTTCCTTGGTGATCGCCACCGCGCTGACTTCCGCGGTCGCGAAGATCGCGCCGACGAAGATCAGGGCGAAGGTGATGATCTGCACCGGCCGCTGCCGGATCGCCGAGCCATGGCTGCCGCCATGTTCCAGCTGCCTCACGCGAGGCTCGGTCGCCTGCTGTATGATGAATGCCGCCGACCCGAATGCGAGGAACAGGGTGCTGGCCAGCATTCCCGCTTCAGGAAACAGCGCGACGCTGAGGCCCACCGACAGCGACGCGCCGGCAATGTAGACAAGCTCGTCCGCCGCCGATTCGAAGGCGAAGGCTGTGTTGAGTTCGGGGCGGTCGCGGAAAATCTCGGACCAGCGGGCCCGCACCAGGGCCGGAATGCTCGGCATCGCGGCGGCCAGAAATGCCGATACGAACAGCGTCCAGATGGGCCAGTCCTGATTGGCCGCAGCGATCAACACCACAAAGGCCAATACCGAAATCACGGTCGATGGCACGACGACCCTGGTCTGGCCGAGGCGGTCGACGAGCCGCGAGATCTGTGGTGCGGCGATCGCGTTGGTCAGTGCATAGGTTGCGGACACGGCGCCCGCCAGCCAGTACTCGCCATGGGTCTGCGACAGCATGGCGACGATTCCGATCGGGGCCATCGCCATCGGCATGCGAGCGACGAACCCGGCCGACGCGAAGCCCTTGGTTCCGGGCGCCTTGAATATTTCGCTGTAGGGATTAGCCATGGTGGCCTCCTCGATTGGATGGAGCGCCACTAACATACGTGGCGTATGTCAATCGAGATAATTGCATACGCTGCGTATGTCAACTATTATACGTGGCGTATGTGAAAGGAAAGCGAGAAAATGGCGCACAAGCCGCGCAAGGAAATGATTGCAGAAACCCGCGCCAAGCTGGTGAGCGCCGCCCGCCAGGCCTTTGGAACGGCCGGCTATGCCGAGGCGTCGATGGACGACTTCACGGCCGCCGCGGGGCTTACGCGCGGCGCGCTCTACCATCATTTCGGCGACAAGAAGGGGCTGTTCGAGGCCGTCATCGCAGAGATCGACGCCGAGATGAATGAACGGCTGTGTGCCGTTTCGGCCAAGGCAACCAACCGCTGGCAGGGCTTCGTCGACGAATCCGTTGCCTATATCGAGATGGCGCTTGAGCCCGAGATCCAGCGCATCATGCTGCGCGACGGACCGGCCGTGCTCGGCGATCCCTCGCAATGGCCTAACGCCAACGCCTGTATCTCGTCCATGACGAGGAGCCTGACTATCCTCAAGGAGGAAGGCCGCGTCGGCGACATCGATCCGGAAGCGGCCGCGCGCCTGGTAAGCGGCGCTTCCCTCTATGCGGCGCAGTGGATCGCCAATGCCGACGACCCGGCGGCCACCTCGAAAAAAGCGGTGAAGGCATTCAAGACGCTGCTCAACGGACTGCTGGCGGAGAAGGGGTAGCTTACACCGGCCCTGACGCGAATTTACCCCCACCCCTAACCCCTCCCCCTTCGTCATTCCGGGGCCGCGAAGCGGAACCCGGAATCCAGAACGCTGACCTTGGTCCAGTTATCTGACACCCTGATTCCATCGGATGCCTATTCCGTTTCCTTTGCCGACGCTCTGGATTCCGGGTTCCGCTTCGCGGCCCCGGAATGACGAAGGGGGAGGGGTTAGGGGTGGGGGTATCGGGAGCGCAACATTTCGGGATGATGTCGGCGACAAGCGCCAGGTGAACCGCCCCGGTTTCCAGCAAAATCACCCCCTCGCCAGAATCCGCCTCATCTCCTCGATCGCCGCGTCGCGCTGCGGGTCGTGGCCTGCGGCATAGGGCAGGCTGAACGGGACGGGCAGGTCAGGCTCGACGCCTGCCCCTTCCAGACGCGTATTTTCTTCGAGCACCGCATCCGACACGGCGATTTCGAGCAGGCTGTCGTCCGGCAGCAGATAGCCGCGGCCGGCAAGCAGCGCGCCGGCAGTGCGCGCCCCGACGAGCGGAATGCCGTTCACCTTCAGCGCATAGGCGAAGACTTCCAGGCCGCTTCTCGAACCCTCGTCGATGATGGCGACGACCGGCCGCCGCCAGCGGACATTGGCCAAAACGTCTTCGCCCTTGCGCGGGATCAGCCGGAAGGAAGGCGTGTCGCCGACGAAGAGTTCCGCCGCATCGGAGCTGCCGCCGCCCCAGCGCCCGCGCAGATCCAGCACCAGCCCGTCGGCGTCCTTCAGCTTGCCGTCGGCGAGCGCCTCCGCCACCGCGCCCATCGAATTGCGCGCGGCGAGCGTCCACAGGCGGATATAGCCGATCTTGCGGCCGTCATGGGTCGCCACCTCGGCGCTTTCTTCGATCGCCTTCTCGAAAGCAGGCAGCGGCCGCAGTTTTTCAACCGCAATCTTTAGCGTGATCGGTTCCGCGCCCGCGCGTCGCCGCAGCCGCAATTCGACCGGCCGGCCAATCTTGCCGCTGAAGGATTCGATCTCGTGATAGGGTTTTCCGTCAACCGACAGTACCTCGTCGCCGACAAGGATGCCGGCGCGGTCGGCGGGCGAGCCGTCATAGACATCGCTGACGAAGCGGGCGCCGTTCTCCGGCCGCGCGACCATGCCGATGCCGGGATAGCTGACCTCGCCGTCGGGTGGAAACAACCGGCGCATGTCGTTCCGGATGGCGTAGCGGAAAATGTCGGCCAGCTCGAAATAGTCGATCGTATCGGGCTGGAAATGCCCCATGTGGGAGGCATCGAGGCTGGCCAGCACGGCGTCGATCGCCTGGTCGATGCGTTCGGGCGGGCTTGCCTTGGCCACGGGAGATTGCGGATCCTCGATCTCGCGCCGCACCGCTGCGGCGAAGCGGTCGATCGCCGATTCATCGTGGAAATTGTCGGTCACGAGTTCGACCGCGCGATCGAACACTGGGTGGCCGGACCGCGGCGGATCGGCGGCGGGCGCCTCCGCGATCGCGAGAAAAAGCAGCGGCGCCGCCGCGAGATAGCTGGCACGTTTCATCTGGCTGTTCCGCATCCGTTTCGCTTCATCGCGATTATCGGCCCAAACGCGGCCGGATCGAGCCCTTCGGTTGACAATATTCCGTGACCGGCGATTCTGGCGCTATCGAGCCCTTCTGCATCGCCGTCCTGATGCAGGTCTACTTCAGTGCGATCAAGGCCAGACGCCCGATCCCGAATGGTGCGCCCGCAAGCTAACCAGCGCAGCCATCATCGCCGCCCGGCTACGCCATCCGGTCCACCATCTCCTTCAGCGCGGCTTCGCCCGGCCCGGAAAATGTCTCGCTCATGATCAGGTCAGACAGCTTGAGGCGCTTTGCCCAGCCGCGCGATTCGAGGTCGGGCTTGGGCGCGAACTCCGAAACCCGGCCGACGCAGAGATAGGCCACGGGAACGGCATGCTCGGGGATTTGCAGCAGCTCCCGCAGCGCCAGCGTATCGAGGATCGAGACCCAGCCGACGCCGATGCCTTCCGCGCGCGCCGCCAGCCAGAAATTCTGGACCGCGCAGACCGTGCTGTAGAGGTCCATCTGCGGATTGTGCCAGCGGCCGAGCGGAGAGTTTTCGGAGCGACGCCGGTCGCATGTGATGCACAAATTGAGCGCGCTTTCGCAGATGCCCTCGAGCTTGAGCTTGCGGTAGAGCGCCTGCCGCTCCGCCGCGATGTTGGGCAGTTCCTGTTCGCGCGCCGCAAGGAAAAGGTCGCGCACCCGCTGCCGGCGCAAGGCGTCGCGAATGACGATGAAATTCCACGGCTGCATATAGCCGACCGATGGCGCGTGGTGCGCGGCGATGAGCAGGCGCGCTAGGACCGCGTCGTCAAGCGCGTCGAGCAGGAAATGGCTGCGGACGTCGCGGCGCGAGAAGATCGCGCGATAGACCGCGTCGCGGGCGGTCTGGTCGAAAGATTCGCCGTCGCCGGCGGTCGGGTGTTCGGGCATCGCTTGTCCCCTTGCGATCGAAATCGGCCCGCCTGACCAAGCGGTCGACAATGTCTGCAAGGCCGGTCTTCTGGCTCGAGATCATCCCGCAACCGGCGCCTTCCCGTTGCAAGCAACAGTGGCCACTAGGTCACGACCCAGCCGATGCAGTCCCTCTTACAGCGTTGGGCACGCCACGGATTTCAACCGTGTTCCCGATTCTCCCGCTTGGCAGCGGGCACCTGGCAGCATCGGCGACGATATGCGAAGGCGAGGCGAGATGCATCCTCCCCGAACGACATTGGCGGGCACGGATGCGATTTCCCCAGCCTTGGGACATGTATGGCGTGGCCACCACCGCCATTGCTGATAGACTGACGGGATGACGACGCGCCTCTACTCCCATCCGATCTTTCTCGAACACCTGACGCCGCCCGGACATCCGGAGCGGCCGGACCGGCTCCGCGCCATTGCGCGCGCGCTGGAGGATGAGGCGTTCGCTCACCTCGACCGCGTCGAGGCGCCGGAAGGCGATGAGGCGACGATCCTCTACGTCCATCCGGAAAGCTACATCGAGCGTATCAGCCGGGCGATCCCCGAGGAGGGCATCGTCAGCATCGATGCCGACACCTCGGTCAGCCCGAAAAGCTGGCAGGCGGCCTTGACCGGCGTGGGCGCGGCCAATGCCGCCGTCGACGACGTGTTTTCGGGCAAGGCCGACAATGTCTTCGTCGCCTCTCGCCCTCCCGGCCACCACGCCGAAAAGACCACGGCCATGGGCTTTTGCCTGTTCAACAATGCGGCGATCGCGGCGCGCCATGCACAGAAGAAGCACGGGGCCGGACGCGTGGCGATCGTCGACTGGGACGTGCATCACGGCAACGGCACCCAGGACATTTTCTGGGACGATCCGTCGGTGCTCTACTGCTCCACGCACCAGATGCCGCTCTATCCCGGCACCGGCGCCGAAAACGAGACAGGCGCCGGCAATATCGTCAACGCGCCGCTTGCGCCGCAATCCGGCAGCGCGGCCTTTCGCGAAGCGTTCCTCTCGCGGGTGTTGCCGGCCGTCGATGGTTTCGCGCCCGATTTGATTATCATCTCCGCCGGCTTCGACGCTCATCACCGCGACCCGCTGGCCGAGATCAACCTGACCGAGGAAGATTTTGACTGGGCGACGGGACAATTGATGGACCGCGCCGCGCGCCATTGCGGCAACCGGCTGGTCAGCGTGCTGGAAGGCGGCTACGACCTGCAGGGATTGTCGTTTTCGGTCGCGGCCCATGTCGCGCGCATGATGAAAGGATGAATGATGGCGGACGAAGCCAACGAGGATATCAAGGCGATGAGCTTCGAGCAGGCGCTGGAGGCGCTGGAGCGCATCGTCGACGATCTGGAGCGCGGCGACGTGCCGCTCGACAAGTCGATCCGGATCTACGAGCGCGGCGAGGCGCTGAAAATCCACTGCGACCGGCTGCTGAAAGCCGCCGAGGACAAGGTCGAGAAGATCAGGCTGTCGCGTGACGGCAAGCCGGCCGGAACAGAACCGCTGGACGCGGAGTAGCGGTGAACTGAACTTTTTGGGGGTCAGAATGCCAGAAACTTTTGCCGCTATGGTATCAGTTGTCATTGCTACTATTGCTTTGTTTTTAGCATTGTATCAGTGGCGAGTTTCCCAACTCCGAAAGGAAGAGGTCCAACATTGGGCGAATGAGGCGATAGCTGCGCTGCGTAAGATTTGTCTATATACAGGCAACAAGGACGGAATTTTTGAAGAATCATTTGTTTTGAATCAGATGAGTGATCTGTGTGTGACGACTTCAACACTGGTTGAGAGAGGAAGGCTTTATTTCAAAAACAAGGTGATTGACGATTTCAACAAGAACAAATTTGAGGCATACAGGGGGTACCGCCCTGACATTCTTGATCAAATAATGATTGCTCATAACATATCTTGCGCCTGGAGAGATTCTGACGCAGACACAAGGAAGAAGTTGTCGAAATTGTCTGAATACGCTGCAAGAAAATTTGTTTCTCTTGTTCAGAAAGAAATAGGGCGCGACAGAACGGCTTCGAAATATACGCAAACCGAAGGGCAGGGCGCAGATATCCGTTATTTCCTGCATAAGCTTGATCAGGTCGGTGACCTTGAATCTAGCGAACAAGAGTTGATCGGGAAGCGCTTATCCCCCAGATAAGTCGGACGCAGACATTTCGGAGCAAGCCATGTGCCGAAACATAAGAACCCTGTTCAATTTCGATCCGCCCGCGACGGATGAGGAGATCCATGACGCAGCACTCCAGTTCGTGCGCAAGCTGAGCGGATCGACCAAGCCTTCGAAGCGCAACGAGGCGGCGTTCGAGCGCGCGGTCGGCTCGATCGCGGCATGCGCCCGCGAACTCATCGATTCGCTGGAGACGACCCAGCCGCCGAAGAACCGCGAGGAAGAAGCCGCCAAGGCTCGAGCCAGGATGGTGATCCGGTACGCGTAGCTCTGCCGCCTGTCAGGCCGCCGCACGCCCGGGATTCCCCTCCCCCTTGCGGGGAGGGGCTAGGGGTGGGGGTGGTTCCGCCAGGCGCGGCGGCCTTTCGCTTAAGCTCACACCCCTGATGCTAGATTTTCGGTTGCCCGCTTGGTGAAGCGGATCTTCACGAGCCGAAGCGGCGAAATACAGTTTCGACGTCGGCGTCGCTGGCGAACTCACCGCGGCGAAGCTGGGCCAGACTTTCCAGAATATCGGGAAGGTGCTTCGGATCGGTCTGTTCCGGCGACTGGTCGCCTTCTGCAAGGCTCAGCATCAGGCGTGCGATCTTGTCCTGGTCATCCGGCCGCATCTGCCGCACCGCTTCCACGGCTTTTTCAAGAAGCTGGTTCATGTGGAAAGATATAGGCTATCTTCGAAAACTGGAAAAGAACCGAATTCGACGGCAGGTTGCGAGGTGTAAACCATGAGCTTCTTTCCGGGAAACGACCCTGTCGCCGGCGATGCCTTCGCCTGCGACCAGATCGAGCTGATGGTCATCCCCAATGCCCGCGACATAGGCGGCTTTCAGGTGCGCCGCGCGCTGCCCACGGCCAGGCGCCGGCTGGTCGGGCCGTTCATCTTCTTCGACCGCATGGGCCCGGCGATCCTGCGCGCCGGGCAGGCGCTCGACGTGCGGCCGCATCCGCATATCGGCCTGTCGACGGTCACATACCTGTTCGACGGCAAGATCAGGCACCGCGATTCGCTCGGCACCGAAATGGTGATCGCGCCCGGCGACGTTAACCTGATGACGGCGGGCCGCGGCATCGTTCATTCGGAGCGGACCCCGGAGGAACTGCGCGGCGCGCCGATGTCGGTGTCCGGGCTGCAGACCTGGCTGGCGCTGCCCGACGACAAGGAGGAAACCGCCCCGGTTTTCGAGAACACCGGCCGCGATCTGCTGCCGCGGTTCGAGTATGACGGAGCGTCGGGACGCCTGGTGATGGGCAGCCTTTCCGGCATTCGCTCGCCGGTACGCACGGATACCGACACGCTCTACGCCGACATCAGGCTTGCGCCCGGCGCGCGGATAAGCATTCCCGCCGACGCCGAGGAGCGGGCGATCTATGTGCTCGACGGCACGGTGACGATTTCGGGCGACGAATTTCCGTCCGACCGCCTGCTGGTGTTCAGGCCGGGCGACGAGATCTTGGTCGCCTCGAAGCAGGGCGCGCATTTCATGCTGTTCGGCGGCGCCTCGCTCGGCTCCAAGCGCTATATCTGGTGGAACTTCGTCTCGTCCTCGAAGGAGCGCATCGAGCAGGCCAAGCACGAGTGGAAGACCGGCCGCTTCGACATCGTTCCGGGCGACGAGGAGGAATTCATTCCCTTGCCCGAAGAATGAAAGGGCTGCACATGTCGACCTCGCCGTCAAAACCCATCTCTTCCGCAATAGTGCCTTGGGTCGAAGTCTCCGACGTTCCACGCTTCGGCATACGCTATCGCCACCTGACGCTGGCGGCGGTCGGCGAAGACTATCATGTCGGCGTGGCGATCGAGGAGCTGGCGCCCGGCATGCGCAGCAACCCGGCGCATTATCACATCTTCGAGGAGGAGCATGTCTATGTCCTCGAAGGCTCGATGACCGTGCGCATTGGCGCTGGATCGTACGAGATGAAGGCGGGCGACTATGCCTGCTTTCCGGCCGGGCGGAAGGCAGGGCATGGCTTCGTCAACGAAAGCGGCGCCGTCTGCCGCTATGTGATCCTGGGTGAGAACAGGCCGGACGAGGTGGCCGTGTACACCGACTCGAAAAAAGTGCTGGTGCGTTCGCTCGGGCGGCGCGCGATCTTCGACCTCTCTGCGTTGCGCGGCTATTGGGACGGCGAGGACACAGGCCTGCCGGGCGGGGAGAACGCGCCGTCGGAGGCTGCGACCGATGCGCTCGACGGAGCGGCAAGCATCGCGCCGCCGATCGCGTCCGGCGACGTCGAGTGGACGATCGAGGGCGAAGGCCCCCGCTTCGGCGGCAGGTCGAAACACCTGACCTATGCGGCCGTGGGCAGGGACTATCACGTCGGCGTGCTGATCGAATCGCCGGCGCCCGGCATGCGTTTGTGCCCCAGGCACTATCACATGCTGGAGGAGGAGCATGCCTTGATCCTCGAAGGCGAGGTGACGCTTCTGCTCGGCGACGAACGCCATGTGATGAGGCCCGGCGACTATGTCTGCTTCCCCGCCGGCCAGAAGATCGGGCACTCTTTCCTGAACAGCGGCAGCGGCCCCTGCGCCTACCTGATGATCGGCGAGCGCAACCCGAACGAGGTCTGCGTCTATCCCGACTCCAACAAGGTGATGGTGCGCGCCCTGCGAAGCGAGGACGACATTTTCGACATGGCGGCGACCCGCCGGTATTGGGACGGCGAAGGCGACTAATGCGTCATCGGCTTGAAAGGTTGGTGCCGCCCCTCACCCTTACCCTCTCCCCCGTGAAGAACGGGGAGAGGGGCGTCTTCGCTGATGCTAGTCTCCGACGCCAGCGATTGGCGGCGACGTAGATGTCCCCCTCTCCCCGTCCTTACGGGGAGAGGGTAAGGGTGAGGGGCGGCGCCAACTTTTCAAAGTGATTGGGCCGGCGCGCGTCACCGTCACGCATTTACAAGGCGCGGTTTGAACCTTATGCCCTTCGGCTAAATCCTGCGTGCAGGCGATGAAGACACGTGCAGGCGAGAGACAATTGAGCAAGCCCCCGAAAACGCCGCTTCTGGACAAAGTCCGCATCCCGTCGGATCTGCGCGCCCTGCCGGAGAGCCAATTGCGGCAATTGGCGGCGGAGCTGCGCGCCGAGCTTATCGACGCCGTCTCCCAGACCGGCGGCCATCTCGGCGCCGGGCTCGGCGTCGTGGAACTCACTGTGGCGCTGCATTACGTCTTCGACACACCTGGCGACCGGCTGATCTGGGACGTCGGGCACCAGGCCTACCCGCACAAGATCCTTACCGGCCGGCGCGACCGCATCCGCACGCTGCGCTCCGAGGGCGGCCTTTCCGGTTTCACCAAGCGCCAGGAGAGCGAGTACGACCCGTTTGGCGCGGCGCATTCGTCCACTTCGATCTCCGCCGGGCTCGGCATGGCGGTGGCGCGCGACCTCACCGGCAGGAAGAACAACGTCATCTCGGTGATCGGCGACGGCGCCATGTCGGCCGGCATGGCCTATGAGGCGATGAACAATGCCGGCGCGCTCGACGCCCGGCTGATCGTCATCCTCAACGACAATGACATGTCGATCGCCCCGCCTTCCGGCGCGATGAGCGCCTATCTGGCGCGGCTCGCCTCGGGCAGGGCCTATGCCGGTTTCCGCGAACTTGGCAAGAAGCTGACCTCCTATCTCGGCAAGCGCGCCGACCGCGCCATCACCCGCGCGGTCGAGCATGCCCGCGGCTACGTGACCGGCGGAACGCTGTTCGAGGAACTCGGCTTCTACCACATCGGCCCGATCGACGGTCACAATCTCGAGCACCTGGTGCCGGTTCTGAGGAACGTCCGCGACAATGGCGACGGCCCGGTGCTGATCCATGTCGTCACCCAGAAGGGCAAGGGCTACGCCCCGGCGGAAGCCGCGAGCGACAAATATCACGGCGTCAACAAGTTCGACGTCATCACCGGCGCGCAGGCCAAGGCGCCGGCCAATGCGCCGAGCTACACCAAGGTTTTTGCCGAAAGCCTGATCCAGGAAGCGCGCGACGACGACAGGATCGTCGCCATCACCGCTGCCATGCCGTCGGGCACCGGCCTCGACCTGTTCGGCGAGGCGTTTCCGTCGCGCACCTTCGATGTCGGCATCGCCGAGCAGCACGGCGTCACCTTCGCGGCCGGCCTCGCCACCGAGGGGCTGAAACCCTTCGTCGCGATCTATTCGACCTTCCTGCAGCGCGCCTACGACCAGGTCGTGCACGACGTGGCGATCCAGAAGCTGCCGGTGCGCTTTCCGATCGACCGCGCCGGCTTCGTCGGAGCGGACGGCCCGACCCATTGCGGCGCCTTCGACACCACCTATCTCGCCTCGCTGCCCGGCTTCGTGGTGATGGCGGCGGCCGACGAGGCCGAGCTTCGCCACATGGTACGCACGGCGGCAATCTATGACGAAGGCCCGATCGCCTTTCGCTATCCGCGCGGCAACGGCGTCGGCGTCGACATGCCCGAACGCGGCGCCGCGCTCGAGATCGGCAAGGGCCGGATCGTCCGCGAAGGCACGAAGGTTGCGCTGCTGTCCTTCGGAACACGGCTGCAGGATTGTCTGCTGGCGGCCGAGGAACTCGCCGCCGCCGGCCTGTCGACCACCGTTGCCGATGCGCGATTCGCCAAGCCGCTGGACGAGGATCTGGTCCGGCGATTGGCGCGTTCGCATGAGGTTCTGGTGACTGTCGAGGAGGGGGCGATCGGCGGCTTCGCCAGCCACGTTCTGCAGTTCCTGGCGCGCGACGGCCTGCTGGATTCCGGCCTGAAAGTGCGTCCGCTGGTGCTGCCCGACGCCTTCACCGACCACGCCAAGCCGGAAAAGATGTATGCCGATGCCGGCCTGGACAGCGCCGGCATAGTGCGGACGGTGTTTGCCGCGCTCGGCCGCTCCGCGCACGCCGCGCGCGCCTGAATCTTTTTTCTGAAGAACCTGAATCTCTTCCCGAACCGGCTGAATCGGTTTCGCAGGCAGCCTCGCTAACCGGCTGTTTACGCTGCCATTTGGCGTTTCGGTTACCCTGTCTCTTGGCCGTTTCTTAGCGCCGCTTTGCTAGAACGGCGCAAGGCAGGGAGCATAAGAAAATGATCAGGCTACTGAGCGGCGCGGCCCTTTTGGCCGTCATGGCCGCGTCGGCGGCGGCTGAGCCGCGCCATGATTTGAGGCTGGAACAGGCGGCGATGAAGATCGTCGCCCAAAGGATCGGCGAAATCCGCGGCGGCTTTTCACACCAGGAGACGCCCGTGTTCATCCGGACCGCGGCGGCAAGCGTCGGCCCGACCGATCCGATGGAAACAGGCACCGTCACGGCCGCTAAGCTCTATTCCGACCGGCGGGTCATGACCCCCGACGACATCGCGGCGCTGCGCCAGCGCAAGGTCTCGCGGGTCATCATCTTCTGACGCGCTTGCCTTCGGCGGCTGCATTCGCCAATGAAGGTCATGGTTTCGAAGAAATCCGGCGACAGGCTCAGGCTCGACGAACTTCTCGTCGGGCGCGGTTTCTTTTCCAGCCGCTCGCGCGCCCGCGACGCGGTGGAGCGCGGCACCGTCACGGTCGACGGCGCGCCCGCCGCAAAGCCGGGGCAGAGCGTGCCGGCGGATGCGGCTATAGAGGTGCACGATCCGGCACAGCACTATGTTTCGCGGGCGGCGCTGAAGCTGCTCACCGGCCTCGATCATTTCGGCCTCGATCCGGCTGGTGCGGAGGCGCTCGACATCGGCGCTTCGACCGGCGGCTTCACGCAGGTGTTGCTCGAACGCGGCGCGGCCCACGTCACGGCCATCGATGTCGGCCACGGCCAGATGCATCCGACGCTCAAGGCCGATCCGCGCGTGACCTTTATCGAAGGGCTGAACGCGCGCGACCTCACCGCCGCGAAACTTGGCGGGCGTCTGCCAAATTTCCTCGTCTCCGACGTGAGTTTCATTTCGCTGACGCTGGCCCTGCCGCCGGCCCTCGATCTGGCGCGGCCGGGCGCGTCCGGCCTGTTCTTGGTCAAGCCGCAATTCGAGGCGGGGCGCGAGGCGATAGGCAAGGGCGGGCTCTTGAAGCATCCGGAGGACGGGCCGCTGGTCGCCGCGCGCTTGTCGGCCTGGGTCGACTCGATGCCCGGCTGGCGGGTTCTCGGCCTCACCGACTCGCCGATCGAGGGCGGCGACGGCAACCGCGAATTTCTGCTCGCCGGGATCAAGGACCAATGACGGAGCGGTTCGAGATTGCGCGCCTCGGCGCACAGGGCGACGGCGTCGCCGAAACCGCAAGCGGGCCGCTCTTCATTCCGTTCGCTTTGCTCGGCGAGACGGTGACGGCCGCCCGCGTCAAGGATCGCGCCGCGCTCGTCTCGGTGGTCGAAGCCTCGCCGCTGCGCGTCGCCCCGCCCTGCCGCCACTTCACCGAATGCGGCGGCTGCGCGCTGCAGCATCTGGAGCCGGCCGCCTATCTCGAATGGAAGCGCGAAAAGGTCGCCCAGGCGCTGCTCAGCAAGGGCATGGAAGTGCCCGTGGCCGCGACGATGCCGTGCGCGCCGAATTCCCGCCGGCGGGCGGTGTTTTCGGCGCGACGCAGCGATGGCGGCATGCTCTTCGGCTACCACCGCGCGCTTTCGCACGAAATTATCGACATCACCGAGTGCCCGATTTCCGTGCCCGAGATCGTGGCGGCGCTAGGCCCGCTGAAGGGGCTCGCTGACCTGATCTGCAAGGTGCAGACGCCGTTCCACATAACCGTCACCCACACCGCATCTGGGCTGGACATAGCCGCGGCGGAATCAGGCGCGCTTTCGGAAAAGGCGCGCAAGGCGGCCTCCGACTTCGTCATCCGGCACGGATTTGCCCGGCTGACCATTGACGGCGAGATTATCATCGAGCCGAAAAAGCCGATGGTCTTCTTTGGCGAGGCGTCGGTGTTTCCGCCGCCGGGCGCATTCCTGCAGGCGGTAGCATCAGCCGAAGCGGCGATGGCGGACCTTGTAATGGGCCATCTGCGCCGCGCAAAGAAGGTGCTCGACCTGTTCGCCGGATCGGGCGCTTTCGCCCTGTGCCTGGCGCGCAAAGCGGAGGTCCATGCGGTGGAGGGAGACGGCGCCGCACTCGCCGCGCTCGACCGCGGCTTCCGCTTCGGCGCCGGCCTGAAGCGGGTGACTTCGGAAAAGCGCGACCTGTTCCGCCGGCCGGTCACCTTCAAGGAGCTTGCCGCCTTCGACGGCCTCGTCTTCGACCCGCCGCGCGCCGGGGCGGAGGACCAGGCGAAACAGATCGCGAGATCGGAAGTGCCTTACGTCGCCGCCGTCTCGTGCAATCCGACGACCTTGGCGCGCGATCTGCGTATCCTGATCGACGGCGGCTATGCGCTGAAAAGCGTCACGCCTATCGATCAGTTCCTGTGGTCGCCGCATGTCGAGGCAGTGGCCTTGCTGGAGAAGCCGAGGAGGCGAAGGTAGGCGGTTGCCTCCGCAAGAGGCCGCTACCCGGAAGCCGGCCGGCCCCGAGGCCGTCCCCGCCATTCATAACGATGCCGGGCGGAACGATTTCAGTTCCCATCGATTTCATCATCCTATGTGAAAGGTGATCGCATGGATGACGACAACGTAAGGACCATCCGTGGGACATTCGCGACGCGGGAAGCGGCCGACCTCGCAATCGAGCATCTTGTTCAAGAGCACGGAATCGACCGGGCGGACATTTTCGTTCAGGCCAAAGACGCCGCAAACACCTCCGGCATTGCTCCATCCGGAGGAGATGCTTCACGAGACGCCGGAGGCTCCGATCTCGACCCTGCCCTTCGCGGGGAGATTGAAGTGTCGGCAGATGTCAGCCGTGATGAAATCGCAGCGGCGGAGCAGGCCTTCCGTGAGGCCGGCGCTGCACATTTGACGACGCGCTGAACGATATCCGAGCCTCCGCTCGCTGGTGCGCAATGTGCGTATCCTGATCGGCGGCGGCTATGCGCTGAAAGCCGTCACGCCGATCACCGGTTCCCGCTCCTACCTGGTCAGCACGACATGGGTAGCGTTTTGCGAGGGAACGTGCTCGGTGCACCGATAACCGAGGCTGGCTGTATCAATATCGGCGAAGAGGTGTTCGCCGGAGCCGAGGAGTATCGGCGATATCGCAAGGTGCATCTCGTCGATGAGCCCGGCGCGCAGATATTGCCGGACAGTCGCCACGCCCCCGCCGAGCAGCACATCCTTGCCGTTGGCAGCCTGGACGGCGCGCTCGAGCGCCGCTTCGATGCCGTCGGTTACGAAGTGAAAGATCGTGCCGCCTTCCATGGTGATCGGCGCGCGCTCATGGTGCGTCAACACGAAGACGGGGCAGTGGTAGGGCGGATTGTCTCCCCACCACCCTTTCCAATTCTCGTCGGGCCAGGGTCCGCGAATCGGCCCGAACATGTTTCGGCCCATGATCCACGCGCCGACATTCGCGAAAGCGCGCGACGCGAACCCGTCGTCGACACCTGTCGTGCCGCCCTCTTTTCCGGATAGCTGCTGGAATGTGCGGGTCGGGATAAACCAATCGTGCAGCGCCTCGCCGCCTTCCCCCAACGGATTCTCGGGACTCTGGTTGGGGCCGGCGCCGAAGCCATCGAGTGACAGGCTGAAACAGCCAGTGCGAAGTTTGGACATGCTAGACTCCTTCCCGATAACAGATTGCGAAATGCAACCAGTTGCGTTGTCGCATAACTGATCCTGTTTTGCAACCGGTTTTCTCGAGGAGGGAGCACATTGGATATTGAGCGACGGCCGGCTGCCCGATCGATCTGACGATGGAGGTGCTGGACGACCGGCGGACCCTCGTCAGCCATGACATCATGTTCGACAACCGCCGGCATTTTCGCGATCGTCTGACGCATTCCGAAGAGGGGATTGCCTCGAATATGCTCGCTGCGCGGCTCAAGCGCCTCGTCGCCCGCGGGCTGATATCCGCGAGGCTCAACGGAACTCACTCTTGATGGGATGTGTCGCAACGCGACGGTCCGATGCCGTTTAGCACCAGCCGGCGGAATATTGTGTCGACCTGAGACGGCGCCAGCTTGGGCCTCCGCTCAAGCCACCACGTCAGCACGGTCACAAACGTGCCGACGACGAATTGGTTACGGACTTCACCGGGGACCGCCTCGTCTCCCTGCGCGCCCGACAACTCTTTTCTTACGATCTCAGAAAGAATTCGTCGAATTTCGTTGACCGCGACCACCGCACCACGCTCGCCGACGAGCGCCCGATAAATATGCTTGTATTCGCCGGCATGATCGAACATCGCAAGACTGAATCCCAGGGGTTCGCCGCGCGACCCGTCGGACGTCGCGCCAGCAGCGTCCTGAGCCTCCGCCAGCTCCATCCGCAACGCCCGGAAGCCACTGCGCAGCAGATCCTCCTTGCCGGTGTAGTGGGCATAGAAGGTGGAGCGGCCGACATCGGCCTCGTCGATGATGTCCTGGACCGTGATGGCCTCGTAGCCTTTGCGCAAGATCAGTGACATCAGCGCGCCGTGAAGAGCCTTTTGCGTGCGTGCCGTGCGGCGGTCCGTCAACCCTGCCATTGGTCAGCCGACAATTCCCGGACAGGCGCAGCAGATTGTCCGTTAGCGGACAGCGCCGGCCCTCCGTCCATTGATAATCTCGAACATCGTGTTCATTATCATACATGTCGTTCGGTTGTACAAGTCGGCTGCCGGCTGTTGAGGTAGCGAGGCGTTCAAAATGCAGTCCATGACGCTTCCCCAATCCTGGCGAAAGCTTCTTTTGACGGTGCATGTGGGGGCAGGCGTCAGCGTGCTGGGCGCGGACCTGGTGCTGCTGGCGCTGGGAATGGCGAGCGTCGGCGGAGCCGACCCGGTGACTATCTACCCGGCCGCAACGCTGATCGCTACTTGGCTGGTCGCGCCGCTGGCCTTGGTCGCCCTTGCCAGCGGTTTGGCTCTAGGCCTGCTGACGTCGTGGGGTCTGTTCACGTATTGGTGGGTCACGATCAAGCTCGCGATCGTGGTGGTCTTGACCGGCGCGGTGCTGTTTGTGCTCGTGCCCGCGCTCGGTGCGACGGCCGATGCGGTGACCGGGCCGACACCTCGCCTGTTGGGCGCCGGCGAGCGCCTGCCGCTCCTGATCGCCCCGGCGACGGCCAGCACGCTGCTGGCGGTCGCCCTGGCGCTCGCCGTCTTCAAACCTGGCTGGCGTCTGAGATCATCCGGCACGGCCGGGGCGCGCAGTTCATCAGGCATCTAGCCCGGTGGTCGGCTGTTCGCGCCAGACGCCGCGCGCAGCGAGAAGGAGACTGACATGCTCGACATCATCGCAGCAATCTTTGCCACCGCCGCCTATACGACCGTGGTCGGCGCACTGGTCGGCTTTTCGCCGGTGAGCACCGGAAAGCGGCTTGCCGCCTTCGCCGCGGCGGCGGCATGGCTCGCCATCATCGTCGCCGTTGCCGCGTTCGGCTGGTTGGCTCCGGGTGTGCTGGGCCCGGTCCCGGCCAACCTGTTGCCGTTCACCGGGCTTCTCGTGATGCTGTTCGGCGGCTGGCTCCTTATCCCGCAATTGCGGGGTGCGCTTCTCGCCGTGCCGTTGCCGGTTCTGGTGGGGCTGAATGCCGTGAGGCTCGGCGGTCTTTTCTTCCTGCTTCTTTACGCGGACGGGCGGCTGTCGGCGCCATTCGCGCCGTCGGCGGGCCTCGGCGATATGATCACAGGCGCCTTCGCCCTCCCGCTGGCGGCGATGCTGGCATTCGGTTTGGATGTACGCCGGACCTGGCTCTCTCTGTGGAACGCGTTCGGCGCGCTCGACCTCGTGGTGGCGATCTTCCTCGGCGTGCTCTCCGCGCCCGGTACGGCGTTCCGTGTCTTCACCGAGGGACCGGGCACACTCGCGATGACGACCGTGCCGTGGGTCTTCGTTCCGGCGATGCTCGTTCCGATCTTCCTCCTGATCCATTTCGCGATCGCGGCCAGGTTGCGATCCGCCGCCCAGTCGGGCCGCCCCGCCATCGTGTATCCAGGTACGGCCCATCATGCGTGACGGGCCGCTGGAAAAGGACCGTCCCGCCGAGACTGCTGCGACCGGCGAGACGGAAGCGAACCACGGCATAGGTTTTCCTCGGCTCTATGACCTCCTGCTGTCATTCCTGACGCGGGGACGCGACCCGGCATATCGGGCGGACCTGCTCGACCTTGCGGGCATCGCCCCTGGGCATGACGTGCTGGATGTCGGGTGCGGCACGGGCACGCAGGCCGTCGCGGCATGGCGCCGGACGCAACCCGGCGGGTCCGTGGTTGGGGTCGACATTTCCGAGAAAATGCTAGCGGTCGCACGCCGTAAGGCTCGCCGTGCCGATCTCGACATCGCCTTTCATCATGCGGACGCCGCTCATTTGCCGTTCGCCGACGAGCGGTTCGATGTCGTCACGATCACGACCGTGATGCACATGGTGCCGCGCGGCAAGCGCCTGCCGTGCATCCGCGAAGCGTCGCGGGTGCTCAAGCCTGGCGGTCGGCTGGTGCTGATCGACTATGCCGGCGATCCCCGAGATCGCAGCCACTGGACGGCAAGACACGGAGCACACGGCCGTTTCGACCTCCACGACCTGCGCGACGCCCTGTCCGAGGAACAATTCGAGGAAATCGAAGGCGGGCCACTCGATTGGCTCAGCCTCTGCTTCCTGCTCGGAACGAAGAGGAAGTAATGGCAGAGGCTCCTGAGATATTCAAAAGCATAAGAGGTGTGCCTCGCCCTCTGCCGCCTGGCTATAGGTTCCATTGACGGTTGCAGCCTGTCGCCTAGCTACTAGACGTCGCAACAGGGAGCGCAGCATGGAAACCCAGGAACTCCACCGCGGCAGACTGATCGATCATATTGGGCTCGTGGTTCGGGACATCGAGGCCAGCCGCCGTTTCTACAAGGCCGTCTTGGCCGTGCTGGAGATACCGGTCGGCGGCGACGCCGACGATTATTTCTGGGCCGATGAGCTTTTCGTCTCCGCTGCCGACAGCCAGGCGGCGGCGGGAAAACTGACCGGACGCCATCATCTCGCCTTCCAGGCAAGGGATCGCGCGATGGTCGACGCTTTTTATGCAGCCGGCCTCGAGGGCGGCGGAGTGGACAATGGCAAACCGGGAGAACGTCCCCATTACCACCCTGGCTATTACGCCGCCTTTCTGCTCGACCCGGACGGCAACACGGGCACGCTCTGGCCGGCCTTGCCGCACATGCCTATGCCGGTGTCGAGCTTCATGTCGTTGCCGACCATGATGACGCGGTGCATGGCGTCGGGGCCGTTGCCGATCAGCATGGCGCCCTTCCAACGTCGCGAGCCAACGCTTGGCCTTGACCTTGAATTAAGCGCAAATTGAGCCTATTTTGATCACCGCTAGATCAAATTGCGCAAGGAGCACGCCATGACCGCTGCAGCGCTCGAACTAACGGCCTCTCGCTTCGGGGACGGCCAAACGCCGTTTCTCTCGGCGCGCCGGGTTTCCGAACTGCTCGGAGTGACGCTGGCCGAACTCGCCGGCCTGATCGGTGTCGCGCGCAATACGCTGACCGCCCGGTCCGGCGCACGCAAGGTTGATGCAGCACTCAGCCCGGTCGTCCGCATTCTCGCGATGGCGGGCGAAATGGCCGGGGACGAGAAACGCGCGGCGATCTGGTTCAAGCACCAGCCCATCCCCGGATGGGCCGGCAAGACGGCCTACGATCTCGTGCGCGAAGGCAAGGCCGATAAGGTGCTCGCTTATCTGGAGGCCGTCCGCTCCGGCGTCTATGCCTGACGCGCCGGCGCATTCCAGGCTGACCCTTTGGCGCGCTTTCGTGCCGCGCTGGGGACATTTGCCGCTCTCGGGGGAGGGCGCAGCCCGCTTCGGCGGCCGCTGGAATCCGGTGGGCCCGCCGACGATCTACGCCGCGCGCGAGCTTTCGACCGCCTGGGCCGAATACAATCAGGGTTTTGTGCAGCATCCGGCGCTGATCGCCCAGTTCGAGCTTGTGCACGCGCGCCTGGCCGACCTGACTGATCCGCAGACGCTGGAAAAGCTCGGTGTGACGGCTGAGATCCACAAATGCGAATGGCGCGAGATCATGGGCCGGGGCCATGTGCCGGAAACTCATGTGCTCCAGAAACGGCTGCTTGCCGACGGCTGGCATGGAGTGATCTATCCGTCGGTGATGTCGCCCGGAGGAACCTGCGTCGCGATCTGGCGCTGGAACGCGGACGACGCCCCGACATTGAAGGTCGTCGACCCCGAGCAGCGGCTGCCGAAATCTGCGGCGTCGTGGCTGTGAGAGGCCACCAAAGTCCGCCTTCGACCTCATCGCGGTCGCCCAAGGCCCCTAAAATGATTCCCGATAGCAGGCATTCGCGCCTGCGAGGTTTGCACTGATTCATTCAAATGGGTATTGGATATGGATTACGAAGGGGGAAGAATGAGTGCATATAATCTCGGCAAGCTCGTAAGGATCGAGCTTCGTGATATCTGGATAAGTGAATCA
>NZ_JAAKZF010000050.1 GCF_011045125.1 Allomesorhizobium camelthorni
CCGCTCCGCTCCGGTTCTCGAAATCCACCATTTTCGCCGCGGCCTGACCTGAATCCCGGCGTATTCTGGTTGGATCGATGTGAGGCCGGCCTGCAATGGCGGCTTTCTGCGCTTCCGGGCCTGAATCGGGGCGCATCTTAGACCTGACAGTCTTCGCGACCGTCAATCAGCCGCAGGCCTGCAATGTTGGCAGGCGGGCCGTGGCTCTTTATTGAGAACACCATGCTGTTCTGGATCGTTGCCGCATTGTTGACCTTCGGCGCCAGCCTGGCGGTCCTGCTGCCGCTGACAAGCCGGCCGAAAGCCGATTCGACCGACGCGCATGATCTCGAGGTCTATCGCGACCAGTTGGCTGAGATCGACCGCGATGCGGCGCGCGGGCTGATCGGCGATGCCGAGGCCGAGCAGGCACGCGCCGAAATCGCCCGGCGCATCCTGCGCCTGAACGCCGGCGGCCAATCGGCCACCGCTCCGCGCTTTGCCGGGGCAGGGCGGGCTATCGGCGCTGCCGCGGTGCTGGCCGTCCCGCTGATAAGCTGGGGCGTCTACGCCACGATCGGCTCTCCTGGCAACCCCTCGCAGCCGCTCGAACAGAGGCTGGAGCAGAACCCGGCCGAAAGTTCGGTCGAGGAGCTCGTGGCGCGCGCGGAGGCGCATCTCGCCGCCAATCCGTCCGACGGGCGCGGCTGGGACGTGCTCGCGCCGATCTATCTGCGCACCGGCCGTTCCGCAGAGGCGGTGACCGCCTACCGCAACGCGATCCGCCTCGAAGGCGCGACCGCCGACCGGGAGGCCGGTCTCGGCGAGGCGATCATGAGCGCTGGCGGCGGCATCGTTTCGGCGGAGGCGCAGGCGGCGTTCGAACGGGCGCTGGCGCTGGAAGCCGGCCATGCCAAGGCGCGCTATTATCTGGCGGTGGCGCTGGCCCAGGAAGGCCGGACCGCCGAAGCGCAGGCGGCGTGGCGCGCACTGGCCGACGGACTGCCGGAAGGTTCGCCCTGGCGCGAGGCGGTCGAGCAGGCGATCGCCGCCGCTGGAAGTCGCCTGACGGCTGGCGAAAGCGGCGAGGGGGCGGGGCCTAGCCAGGAAGACATCGACCAGGCGGCCGAAATGCCGGCGGCCGACCGGACCGCGATGATCGAAACCATGGTCGCCGGGCTCGATGAAAGACTGCGGCAAAATCCGCAGGATCCGGAAGGTTGGTCGCGGCTGGTGCGTTCCTACATGGTGCTGGGCAAGCCCGACCAGGCCAAGGATGCGCTCGACCGTGGTTTGAAAGCGCTGGGTCCGGCGACGGAAGAGGGCAAGAAATTCGCCGAATTTGCCGCTACGCTCGGCGTGGCGGCGACGGAGTAGAGGACGGATGACGCGAAAGCAGAAACGCCTGTCGGTGATCGCCGGCGCACTCGCCTTTCTGGGCGCTGCGACGGCGCTGACCTTCTATGCGCTCGGCCAGAAGGCGTCGTTCTTCTATATGCCGGCCGAGTTGCAGGCGGCGACGCTGGAGCCCGGCCAGCGGATCAGGCTCGGCGGCCTGGTCGAGAAAGGCACGATCGTGCGCGGGCAGGGAACCGAGGTCGCCTTCTCGGTGACCGACATGGAAAGCTCCGTGCCCGTGACCTATGTCGGCATTTTGCCGGATCTGTTCCGCGAGGAGCAGGGCGTCATCGCCGAGGGCAGCTTCTCGCCGTCCGGCGTGTTTGTCGCGGACTCAGTGCTGGCCAAGCATGACGAGACCTACATGCCCAAGGAAGTCGCCGACAGCCTGAAGGCCAAGGGCGTCTGGCAGGAGAATTGAGCGGCATGGTCGAAACCGGACATTTCGCACTTGTTCTGGCCTTCGCAATGGCGCTGGTGCAGTCGGTCGTGCCGCTGTTCGGCGCGCGCACCGGCAACGAGCGAATGATGGCGGTGGGCGGTCCGGTCGCGGTCGCCGGCTTCGCGCTGACGGCGCTGTCCTTTGCCGCGCTGACCATGGCCTATGTGCAATCCGACTTCTCGGTCGCCAATGTCTGGGAGAATTCACACTCGCTGAAGCCGATGCTCTACAAGGTCACCGGGACCTGGGGCAATCACGAAGGCTCGATGCTGCTCTGGGTGCTGATCCTGACGCTTTTCGGGGCGCTCGTGGCCGTATTCGGCTCCAATCTCCCCGCGACGCTGCGCGCCAATGTGCTGGCCGTGCAGGGCTGGATCGGCGCGGCTTTCCTGCTTTTCATCCTGGTTACGTCGAACCCCTTCGTGCGGATCATCGATCCGCCGATCGAAGGCCGCGATCTAAATCCAATCCTGCAGGATATCGGCCTCGCGGTGCATCCGCCGATGCTCTATCTCGGCTATGTCGGCTTTTCCGTCTGCTTCTCCTTCGCGGTCGCAGCCCTGATCGAAGGCAGGATCGACGCCGCCTGGGCGCGCTGGGTGCGGCCATGGACGCTGGCCGCATGGATGTTCCTGACCGGCGGCATCGCCATGGGCTCTTACTGGGCCTACTACGAACTGGGCTGGGGTGGCTTCTGGTTCTGGGATCCGGTCGAGAATGCCTCGTTCATGCCGTGGCTGGCCGGCACGGCGCTTCTCCACTCGGCGATCGTCATGGAAAAGCGCTCGGCGCTGAAGATCTGGACGCTGCTGCTCGCCATCCTGACCTTCTCGCTGTCGCTGCTGGGCACCTTCCTCGTCCGTTCCGGCGTTTTGACTTCGGTGCACGCCTTCGCCACCGACCCGAGCCGCGGCGTCTTCATCCTCTGCATCCTGACGCTGTTCATCGGCGGCTCGCTGGCGCTTTTCGCGCTGCGCGCCGGCAGCCTGGCCGCCGGCGGCGTCTTTCACCCGATTTCGCGCGAGGGCGCGCTGGTCCTCAACAATCTCTTCCTGACCACCGCCACCGCGACTGTACTGGTCGGCACTTTGTATCCGCTGGTGCTGGAGGCGATTACCGGCGACAAGATCTCGGTCGGCGCGCCGTTCTTCAATCTCACCTTCGGACCGCTGATGGCGCCGCTGCTCGTGGTCGTCCCGTTCGGCCCCGTGCTGGCCTGGAAACGCGGCGACCTTTACGGGGCAGGGCAGCGGCTGATGGCGGCATTCGCCGGCGCGCTACTGGCGGTGCTCGTGGTGATGATGTTCGTCGACGGCGCGTCGGTGTTCGCGGCGCTCGGCATCGGCCTGGCGGTTTGGCTGATCCTCGGAGCGCTGACCGATCTCGCGCTGAAATCCGGCTTCGGCAGCGTTTCGGGGCACGTCATGCTGCACCGCCTGGTCGGCCTGCCGAAATCGGTGTTCGGTACGGCGCTGGCCCATTTCGGCGTCGGGCTGACGACGCTCGGGCTTGTCGGCGTGCTGTCGTTCGAGCAGGAAAAGATCCTTGCGATGCGCCCGGGCGAGACGATGGAAATCGCAGGCTACACGCTTCTCTTCGACGGACTGACGCCGGCGCGCGGGCCGAACTACACCGAGGAGCGGGGGCGTTTCGAACTGATCGACGCGCACGGCGAGGCTGAAAGCGAGCTTGTTTCCTCAAAGCGCTTCTATACGGCCCGCCAGATGCCGACGACGGAGGCCGGGATCAAGACGATCTGGCCAAGCCAGCTCTACGTTTCGCTCGGCGATCCGACGGCGGATGACGGCGTGGTCGTCAGGGTCTGGTGGAAGCCTCTGGTGACGCTGATCTGGACCGGCGGGCTGGTGATGATGATCGGCGGCGCCGTATCGCTGATGGATCGCCGGCTCCGCGTCGGTGCGCCGTCGCGGCGCGCGCATCGGGCTGCGGAAAAGCCTGTTTCGGGACTGCCGATATGAAGCGGGCGCTTGCCGGCCTCGCAATGGCCCTGGCTCTGCTTTTTGCAGCGCCGGCGGGGGCCGTTCAGCCGAACGAGGTCCTGCAGGACCAGGCTCTGGAGGCGCGCGCGCGAGACCTGTCGGCGCAATTGCGCTGCATGGTCTGCCAGAACCAGTCGATCGACGAATCCGACGCCGATCTCGCCCGCGATTTGCGGGTCCTGGTGCGTGACCGGCTGAAGGCCGGAGACAGCGACGCCGAGGTGATCGACTACATCGTTTCCCGCTACGGCGAGTTCGTGCTTTTGAAGCCCCGCTTCAGCATCCGCAATGCGCTGCTGTGGGGCACGCCGCTCATCCTGCTCATCGGCGGCGGGGTCTTTGCAGTGCTCTCCGCTCGGTCCAGGCGACGAACCGAGCCCAAACTGTCTGAAGAGGAAGAGGCGGCGCTCCGCCGCATCCTCGCGGAGGTCGAGAAATAGCGGTGCGTCGTGGCGCGGCCGGGGCGAACTGTTCAGGCGCCAAGATCTTGGAAAGTTTTACGCCTCCGCAGGCCGTCGGGTCAGGGAGTTATGCCCCGGCAGGCCCAGGCGACGTTCGCGAAGGACCTCGGGCCGTCGGGCCGGCCGGCCTCGTAGGCGTCGCGCACGGCGGCACTGGTGCGCGCCCGCTCCGCGGCGTCGAGCGTGGCCACATACTTGCCGAGCGGCCCTTCTCCCGCGGCAATCGGCGTCCAGTAGTCGTCGAAGTTTTGATAGTCCATGCGGATCATCAGCTGGGTTTCCTTGACGTCCACTAGCCCCTGCTCGACAAAGGTCCGTTTCATTTCACCCGGCTGCATCATCGGCTGGAAGCAATAGCGGGCGCGCAACTGGCGCCCGCTTTCGCTGAGTGCCGCCACCGTGTCGACCATCATGCGCATCCCGGGCATGCCGCCGAGATGGTCCCACACGGCCGCCGCGACCAAGCCGCCCGGCCGCACGACGCGGCGCATCTCGGCCACTGCCTTGCCGGCTTCCGGCACGAAATGGAGCACGAGCAGTGCCAAGGCGCGATCGAACGTGCCGCCCTCGAAGGGCAAGGCGCAGGCATCCGCCTGCCGGATGTTTATGCGCGGGTCCGTATTGCGCCGGTTCGCCTCCGCGACAAAGACGGGCGAATAGTCGATCGCGGCGATCTCGCCGAGATCAGCGGCCTTGGCGAGCGCGAAGGTCAAGCTGCCGGTGCCGCAGCCGACGTCGAGAATCTTTTCGCCGTCCGAAACTCCCGCGAAGTTGATGAATAGAGGCGCGAGTTTTTGGCTCCAGCGGCCCATGAGTTGCTCATAGCCGGCCGCATCGTGGACATTGAAGCTTGAGGTCATCGAAATCTCCCATACCCTGACGTATGCTAGGCCCCCGACAGGGCGGTTGCCAAGGAGCGAGAGCGATCATGGCGAATGTCGATGATCCATGCCGACTGCAAATCGGATAGGGGCTGATTCCCTGCGGCTCAGTTACCGTTCGACTGCCTTTAGCTCGAACACCGCTTGCGGGCCGGCGAAGCCTTTCAGCGTATGCCGGCCGAGATCGCGGACCATGCTCGCTGGCAGTATTGAGGCGACTTCTTTCGAGCAGACGGCCTTCTTGTCGAGCAGCTTGGCCGCGCTTTCGAGGCGGCTGAGATAGTTCACGGTCGGGCCGACGACGGTAAAGTCGAGGCGATCGAGGCTGCCGATATTGCCGTAGACGACGGGGCCGACATGCATTGCGGCAACGAAGGGCCTGTTCGAAACGGCGGGCTGTCCAAAGGCCTGGGTGATGCTGCGGGCGGCACGCATGCATGCCTCTTCGCGGCCGTGCTCCTCGGCCGAGAAGACGGAAAGCACGCCGTCGCCGACAAATTTCAGCACATCGCCGCCCTCTGACCGCACGGCGTCAACGACGACCTCGAAGTAGCTTCCCAAGCTCTCCAGCAGATCTCCCGGCGGCAACCGTTCCGAGAGCCCGGTAAAATCGCGCAGATCGGTGACCAGCACCGCCGCTTCGATCTCCGTCGTCTGTCCGCGCCGGAAAGCGCCTTTGCCGATACGGTCGGCGGGACCGGCGCCAAGATAGACCTCGAGCAGGCTTGCCATCGAATGACGCATGGCGGCAGGCTCCAGCGCAGCGGCGATTGCCGGCGCGAGCGCTTCGATCAGCGCAACCTCGCGTTCGGAAAAGCCGCCCGGGCGGTCGGTGGTGAAGGCGCCGACCTGAACCGATTCGTCCCCATATTCGATGGGCAGCGCGAGATAGTCGGTGCTGCCGGCCGCCAGTTCGAACAGGACCGGGTGGTCTCGTCCCTCGACCAACTGTTCGAGCGAGTGGTGAAAGCTCGTCCGCGTGACGACGACGTGCTCGAACGGGCTGCCTCTGTAAGAGTCCGTTGCGAGCATGCCGCGCGGCACCGTATAGCGCTCGGCTCCGCCGCCGCTGGTCCATATCACGCCCCATGCGCTGATCAGCGGATTGGCGACCGACTGGCCGATCCGCACGCGCCGCAGCGGGATGCCGGCGTCGACCAACCGTTCCGCCAAACCTCCGACGATCCCCTCCGGAGTGCCGTGCTGCCGGGCGGGGCCGATCAGCCAGAACGCGATCTCGGCCTGAACCGCCGCCGGGTCTTCCGTTTCAGCCAATTGTCTCATCCAGTGGGAGCATGCGTCCTGCGCCGCACCGTAGGCCGTGTGCGTTGCGAAGGAAAGTTCCGGAGCCGGCAGTCCTCCAGTATCAGTTGCCGACGCCCTCGACATTACCAAAAATTCATCCGCCGGAAATGGCGCGGTAATGTGCCGATCTCTATCTCTTTTGCCAGCGATGCAGCCTCCGCGCATCCGCAGAATCCGCAGAAGAGGATACGAGATACGATGAACACCCAAGGAAATCCCGTTTCACGCACCCGCAAGCGGCTTCTGGCCGCTGTAGCCTCCGTAGCCGTAGCTGGCGCGGTCGGCTTCGGCGCTGTTGCTTCCGGCACCGTGCCGGTGCTGGCCCAAGCCGTGGCCGTCGAAACCCAGGCGCAGGCCCCCGGCTTCGCCGATATCGTCGAGCGTGTTTCGCCTGCGGTCGTCAGCGTCCAGGTCAAGGCCAGCTTCGCGCCTGCGGCCGAACGCGGCGGCGACTTCTTCACTGGCCCGGAAGGCTTCGAAGATCTCCCGGACGACCACCCGCTCAAGCGCTTCTTCCGCGAGTTCCCTGGCGACCGTGACCAGGATCGCGGCCGGCGCTTCGAACGTCGCGGCGGCCGCGGCCAGGCTCGCCCGATGGCGCAGGGCTCCGGCTTCTTCATCTCCGAGGACGGCTACCTGGTCACCAACAACCATGTGGTCCAGGGCGGCTCCGAATTGGTCGTCGTGATGGACAATGGCGACGAACTCGACGCCAAGTTGATCGGCACCGATCCGCGCACCGACCTCGCTGTCCTCAAGGTCGAGGAAAACGGCCGCAAATTCACCTATGTCGAATTCGCCGATGACGGCAAGGTTCGCGTCGGTGACTGGGTCGTGGCCGTCGGCAATCCGTTCGGCCTTGGTGGCACCGTCACGGCCGGCATCGTCTCGGCCCGCGGCCGCGACATCGGCGCAGGCCCTTACGACGATTTCATCCAGATCGACGCTGCGGTGAACCGCGGCAATTCCGGCGGTCCCGCTTTCAACCTCAAGGGCGAAGTCGTCGGCATCAACACCGCGATCTTCTCGCCTTCGGGCGGCAATGTCGGCATCGCCTTCGCCATTCCGGCTTCGACCGCGAAACTGGTCGTCGACGAACTGATCAAGGATGGCAGCGTGTCGCGCGGCTGGCTCGGCGTCCAGATCCAGCCTGTCACCGACGAGATCGGTGAATCGCTCGGCCTGGCCGATGCCAAGGGCGCACTGGTGTCCGAAGCCCAGCCCGACGGCCCGGCCAAGGCAGCCGGCATCGTCGCCGGCGACGTGATCACCAAGGTCGACGGCAAGGACGTCGCCTCGCCGCGCGAACTCGCACGCCTCATCGGCGGCATCGAGCCCGGCAAGACCGTCGAGGTCACCCTGTGGCGCAACGGCAAGAACGAGGCCGTGAAGCTCGAGCTCGGCGAACTGCCCGGCGAGCAGCAGCAGGCTGCGCTCGATCCGCAGGCTCCGGCAGGGGAGACCGAGACCGGCACGCTTGCCGATCTCGGCCTGACGGTGACCACCGCCGATGACGGCAAGGGCCTGGTCGTGACCGACGTCGCGCCCGACAGCGATGCGGCCGCGCGCGGCATCCTGCCCGGCGACGTCATCACCTCGGTCAACTCGGCCGAAGTAAACGGCGCAGCCGACGTCTCCAAGGCGATGCAGGAAGCCGCCAAGGCCGGCCGCAAGTCGGTCCTGGTGCAGGTGATGCGCGACGACGCAAACCTGTTCGTGGCGCTGCCTGTAGCCGCAAGTTGATGACGTTTCCGGCGCGCGCGGTCTCAGCACCCCCGAGCCGCCGCGCCGGAGAAGACGGGACCGGCTTGTATCCCTCGTACTCCGTACCGGTTCCGGCGGCGGCAGGCGCCCATCGCCTGCTGCCGTATTCGTTGGAGCTACCCATGAAGAACGCACCCGTAGCCCATGAAGAAATTGCGTATAGTGACCGGATGAAGATTCTGGTCATCGAAGACGACCGCGAGGCGGCCGATTACCTGCAGAAGGCGCTGACGGAGGCGGGGCACACCGCGCATGTGGCGGGCGACGGCGAAACCGGCTTCGCGCTCGCCGATTCAGGCGACTATGACGTGATGATCGTCGACCGCATGCTGCCGCGGCGCGACGGGCTTTCGGTCATTGCCGGGCTGAGGTCGCGTGGCAACACCACGCCGGTGCTGATCCTTTCGGCGCTGGGCGAGGTCGACGACCGCGTGACGGGCCTCAGGGCCGGCGGCGACGACTATCTCACCAAACCCTATGCTTTCAGCGAGCTTCTGGCGCGCGTCGAAGTGCTCAACCGGCGGGCGAGCTTCAAGGAAGCCGACACCGTCTACCGCATCGGCGATCTCGAACTCGACCGGCTGTCGCACACGGTGCGCCGCGGCGGGCGTGAGATCTCGCTGCAGCCGCGCGAATTCAAGCTGCTCGAATATCTGATGCGCCATGCCGGCCAGGTGGTGACGCGCACAATGCTGCTAGAAAACGTCTGGGACTATCATTTCGACCCGCAGACGAACGTGATCGACGTCCATGTCTCGCGGCTGCGCGGCAAAATCGAAAAGGGCTTCGACAGCCCGATCCTGCATACGGTGCGCGGCGCCGGCTACATGCTCAAGGCCACCTGACCGATGGCGCTGCCGGCCATCATGAAGACAACGGCGGCGCGGCTTTCGGCGATGTACCTGCTGCTATTCGCCGCCTGCGCGGTGCTGCTGGTCTTCTACATGACGTCGCTCTCGGTCCGCATGCTGACGGCGCAGACGCAGCAGACCATCAACGAGGAAGTGCAGGGGCTTGGCCGAGCCTATCAGCGCGGCGGCCTGCCGCTGCTCGTCAGGACGGTCGAGCGGCGCGCGCGCCAGCCAGGCGCGAACCTCTATCTGATCGCCGACGCCAATGGCCGCATCCTTTCCGGCAATGTGGAAAGCCTCGAATTCGGCGTCCTCGAAACCGACGGCTGGACCGAGCGCCCGTTCGCTTACCAGCGCTTTGGCGAGACAAACCGCGAGCGCCGCCAAATCGCCTCACCGGAGCAGGACGACGTCGCCCGCTCGACGCACGACGCCATCGCGCTGGTGTTGAGATTGCCCAACCGGATGATCCTGCTGGTCGGGCGCGATCTCGGCGAACCCGAACGCTTCCGCGTCGTGGTGCGGCGCGCGCTGATGGTGGCGCTCGGCATGATGGGGCTGGGCGGCCTGCTGATCTGGTATTTCGTCGGGCGCTACGCGCTGAAGCGCATCGACAACGTCTCGGAAGCCTCGCGCCGCATCATGGGCGGCGATCTCTCCGGGCGGCTGCCGGTGACCGGTGCCGGCGACGAATTCGACCGGCTTTCCGAAAATCTGAACACCATGCTTGCCAAGATCGGGAATCTGAACGAAGGCCTGAAGCAGGTTTCCGACAACATCGCGCATGATCTGAAGACGCCGCTGACGCGGCTGAGGAACCGCGCCGAGGCGGCCTTGGCGGGCAAGCCCGAGACGGTGGAGTATCGCGAAGCGCTGGAAGGCACGATCGCCGAATCCGACCAGTTGATACGGACTTTCAATGCGATACTGATGATCTCGCGGCTGGAGGCCGGCTACTCCGCCGAATCCGTGTCCAAGGTCGATCTGGCGGATGCGGTGCGCGACGTGGTGGAACTCTACGAGCCGGCGGCCGAGGAGGTCGGCGTGGGGCTGGAGGCCAAGGTCGCGGGCGAATTCGTGGTCGAGGGCAACCGCGAACTGATCGGCCAGGCGCTTTCCAACATCGTCGACAATGCGATCAAATATTCGGCGGGCGCGACGGAAAAGCCGGTGGTGCGCGTGGCGCTGGAGAAAAAGGCGGGCGAGGTCAGGCTCACTGTCACCGACAACGGCCAGGGCATTCCTGACGACGCGGATCGGCAGCGCGCCACCGAGCGCTTCGTGCGCCTCGAACACAGCCGAACGCAGCCCGGCTCCGGGCTGGGCCTCAGCCTCGCCAAGGCGGTCATGACGTTCCACGGCGGGCGGCTTGATCTTTTGCCCGTCGATCCCGGATTATCGGTCATCATGAGTTTTCCGGAGCGGGGCGCGTAGATGGCGGCAAATGCGACGGCTAAGGCGGCCAAGGCGAGGACGGCGGAACTGCTTATCAGGCCAGCGATGGCGCTGAAGCCGCTCGACCCGACGCGGGTCCGGCGCGAGCTTTCCGAGATCGCCGACGCAGCCGGCGAGGCCGGTCTTCCACGGCTCGCGGCTTTTCTGGCCGGCAAGGGTCCTCAGCAGGATCTGCTTGCCGCCGTGTTCGACCTGTCGGCCTTCATGCGCCACTGCGCCCGCCGCCGGCCGGAAATCCTCGACGCGTTGTTCGATCACACGATCGAGGCGCGGCTTGCTTCCATCCGAGCCGAGATTGCCGCCGCCGTGCGGACGGAATCGGTATCCGAAAAAAGCCTGATGATGGATCTGCGCCGGCTGAAGCTTGAAGCGCATTTCCTGATCGCGCTTGCCGATCTGGCAGGCGAGGCCGACACGGAGACGACCGTCGGCAGGCTGAGCGACCTTGCCGACGCATGCACCACCGCCGCTGCGGATTTCCTGCTTCGCGAGGCGCACTTCCAGGGCAGGTTGAAACTGCCCGATCCCGAACGGCCGGCCGAAGGCTCTGGCTGGATCCTGCTCGGCATGGGCAAGCTCGGCGCGCACGAACTCAATTTCTCGTCCGATATCGACCTCGTCGTATTCTTCGATCCCGAGGCGCCGGCGGTCATCGAGCCTTATGATGCGTCCGAACTGTTCGCCCGGCTGACGCGCCGGCTGGTGCGTATTCTCCAGGACCGGACCGAGCACGGCTACGTATTCCGGACCGATTTGCGCCTGCGCCCCGATCCGGGATCGACGCCGCTCGCCATCCCGGTGGCGGCGGCGCTCAACTACTATGAAAGCCGCGGCCAGAACTGGGAGCGCGCGGCGATGATCAAGGCGCGGCCTGTGGCCGGCGACCTCGTGGCAGGCGCCGCCTTCCAGCGCGAACTCCAGCCCTATGTCTGGCGCAAATATATGGATTTCGCCGCAATCGCCGACGTCCATTCGATCAAACGCCAGATCCACGCGCATAAGGGGCATGGCGATGTCGCGGTGAAGGGCCACAACGTCAAGCTTGGGCGCGGCGGCATTCGCGAGATCGAGTTCTTCGTGCAGACGCAGCAACTGATCGCCGGCGGCCGCTTTCCCGAACTGCGCGGTCGCCAGACCGTGCCGATGCTCGGCGAGTTGGCGGCGCGCGGCTGGATTACCGCCGAGGCACGGGAGGCACTGACGAGCCAATACTGGTTCCTGCGGCGGGTGGAGAACGCCATCCAGATGGTCGCCGACGAGCAGACGCATATCCTGCCGGAGGACGAGGAGGGGCTTGAGCGGATTGCCCACATGCTTGGCTTCGCGGACGCGGATGCGTTTTCGGCGCGCTTCCGCGCCTCGCTGCACGAGGTCGAGCGGCACTACGCGGCTCTGTTCGAGACCGCGCCGGAACTTTCCTCCGGCATCGGCAATCTGGTGTTCACCGGCGATGTCGACGACCCCGATACGCTGCAGACGCTGCACCGGCTGGGTTTTCAGCGGCCGAGCGATATCTGCCGGGTGATCCGCACCTGGCATTTCGGCCGCTACCGCGCCACGCAGTCGGCGGAAGCGCGAGAAAGGCTGACCGAGTTGACGCCGGCGCTGCTCGAAGCGTTTGGATCGACGCAGCGCGCAGACGAGGCGCTGTTGCGCTTCGACGAGTTCCTGGCCGGCCTGCCGGCCGGTATCCAGCTTTTCTCGCTGCTGCAGTCCAATCCGGCGCTGCTGAGGCTGCTGGCGACCATCATGGGTGCTGCCCCCAGGCTTGCCGCCATCATCACCCGCCGTCCTCATGTATTTGACGGGCTGCTCGACCCGGCGCTGCTCTCCGAATTGCCCAACCGGGCCTATCTGGCCGGGCGGCTTTCGGCCTTTCTCGAAGGCGCGAAGGTGCACGAAGAGGTGCTCGACCGGCTACGCATTTTCGCTGCCGAGCAAAAATTCCTGATCGGCGTGCGGCTGCTTGCCGGGTCGATCGACGCGGCGCGTGCCGGCAAGGCATTTTCCGACCTCGCCGACCTGACGATCGGCGCAGCGCTCGATGCGGTGATGGTCGAGTTCGCACGGCGTCACGGCAGGGTTCCAGGCGGCCGGGCGGCGATCCTCGGCATGGGCAAACTCGGCAGCCGGGAGCTTACCGCGGGCTCGGATGTCGACCTGATCCTGCTCTACGATCACGACGAAGACACCGAGGAATCCGACGGCGAGAAGCCGCTGGCGCCCTCGCACTATTTTGCGCGCATGACGCAGCGCCTGATCGCTGCGGTCTCGGCGCCGACGGCCGAGGGCGTGCTCTATGAGCTTGATCTCCGCCTGCGCCCCTCGGGCAACAAAGGGCCGGTCGCCACCCATATCGATGCGTTCCGAAAGTACCAGCGCGAGCACGCCTGGACCTGGGAGCATATGGCGCTGACCCGGGCGAGGGCGGTCGCCGGCGACAAATCGCTTTGCGCCGAGGCGGAGGCCGAGGTGGCTGCGGTGCTGGATTTGCCGCGCGACCGCGGCAAGATCGCGAAGGATGCGGTCGAGATGCGCGAGTTGCTTGAGAAAGAGAAGCCGCCGCGCGACCAATGGGACATCAAGCTTATTCCAGGCGGGCTGATCGACCTCGAATTCATTGCGCAGATCGTGGTGCTGACGCACAAGGTCGAGCCGGGCGGCCGCGCGACCGGCACGGCCGAAATCCTGTCGCGGCTTGCGCCGGGTTTCGCGGACGCCCAGGTGAGGCAGGACCTGTGCGAGGCCTACGCGCTCTATCTCGCGCTGACGCAGATGATGCGGCTCTGCCTGACTGGCGCATTCGACCGCAACGACGTGCCGCCGGGTCTTTCCGACCTGATGCTGCGAGCGACCGATCTACCCGAATTCGGCGTGCTTGAAGCGCACGTCAAGGAGACGGCGCAAAGGGTGCGAAGCCATTTCGACCTTTTGCTTCGAGCGAAACGGAAATGAAGGCGATGGGATGTCCGACGATCCGTTTCGAACCGCATCGGGGGTGACGATGCAACAGGAGAAGACCATGAAGAAATCGACCAAACTCGCAATTGCGTTTCTTGCGCTCGCCGGAACCGCAGGCTCCGCAATGGCCGCGGACAATGGGGGCAGGCGCGGCGACATGCGAGGCATGCGCTTCGAGCGGACCGACGCCGACAAGAGTGGCGACATCACCTTCGAGGAGTTCTCGGCGGCGATGAAGACCCGCATGGGCACGGCGGATGCCGATGGCGACGGCAAGATGACGGTGGCCGAAATCGCCTCCGCCATCGAGCGCATGCGGGCCGAACGCCGGGCGCAGCGGATCGTCGACCGCTTCGACACGGATGGCGACGGCATGCTGACGGCGGCCGAGATCGAGTCGCGCCAGAAGAAGATGTTCGCGCTGATGGACCGCAACGACGACGGCAAAGTGGTCAAGGAGGAGATGCCGCAGCGCAAGGATTTCCGCAGAGGACGCCATTAGGCGAGAAAGCCGGCGGGTATTCCCGCCGGCGTTCTCTTCATCCGCTTAGGCGGCGGCTTTGGCCGCCGCCGAGCGTTTGCGAACCGGAATGCGCACCGACACGATGGTGCCGACGCCTTCGGTTGAGCGTATCTTCAGCGCGCCGCCGTGCAACTCGGCGAGCGACTTGGAAATCGCAAGGCCGAGGCCGGAGCCGGGATGGCTCTTGGAGAACTGGTTCTCCACCTGTTCGAACGGCCGGCCAAGCTTGCTCAGCGCGTCCTTGGGAATGCCGCAGCCGGTGTCCTCTATCGTCAGCATCAGCGCGCCCGAGACGTTGCGCGCCCGCAGCGAGATGTGGCCGCCTTGGCCGGTGAACTTCACCGCGTTCGACAGAAGGTTGATGACGATCTGCTTGATCGCACGCCGGTCGGCGACGATCGTCATCGATTCGGCGATCTGGGTCTCGACGGTAATGGACTTTTCCGCCGCCTGCAGCGATACGACGCGCACGGTCTCGCGGATCAGCGGGCAGAGGTCGATCTCCTCGCGCTCCATCGAGAATTGCCCCGCCTCGATCTTCGACATGTCGAGTATGTCGTTGATGACGCCGAGCAGATATTTGCCGCTGCCGGCGATGTCGCTGGCATATTCCTCGTAGCGATCGGAGCCGAGTGGCCCGAACAAGCCCGATTCCATCAGCTCCGAGAAGCCGATGATGGCGTTGAGCGGCGTGCGCAACTCATGAGACATATTGGCCAGGAATTCGGACTTGGCGCGGTTGGCGGCCTCGGCGCGCTCTGTTTCGCGCATGTATTTGCGGTTGAGCTCGACCATCTCGCGCGCCCGCTCCTCCTCGGCCCGCCGGGCGAGGCTCAGATCGTGGATGGTGGCCATCAGCCGCCGTTCGCTGTCGACCAGCTTTTCCTGGTGCTGCTTGATGAGCGTGATGTCGGAGCCGACCGAAACCGTGCCGCCATCGCGGGTCTTCAATTCGTTGACCTGCAGCCAGCGCCCGTCGGCCAGTTGCCGCTCATAAGTTGCGCCGCCGCTCGGGCCGTTGGCGTTGGCCAGCCGCCGCTCGGAGGCGAAGGCGACCATCCGCTCTTCCAGAGCCTGGCGCGAGATCCCCGGCACGACGTCGCGATCGGAAAGCCCATTGTCCTGCTGATACTTGCTGTTGCACATCACAAGCCGCTGCTGCGCATCCCACAGGACGAAGGATTCATTGATGTTTTCGATCGCGGTTCTGAGCCGCATGTCGGCGGCTTCCGAGCGGAGCGCCAGATGCCGCTGCTCGGTCACGTCGACGGCTATGCCGATCAACTGGATTTCCGGCGCTTCCGGATCGATCACCTGCGCCCGGGCCCGTACCCACACCCAGCGGCCGTCGGCGTGGCGCATGCGGAACACCTGGTCGATATGGTCGATTTCGCGGGCCACGATGCGGTTGGCGAGCTCGAACAGGTCGCCGTCGTCCTCGTGGATGATGTCGTCGACCTCGCCGAAGGACAGCATGGTGTCGCAGGGCTTGTAGCCGAGCATGTCGTACATTGAGCGCGACCAGTACATCTTGCCGCGCACCATGTCCCAGTCCCACAGACCGCAGCGGCCGCGCACAAGCGCCAGGTCGATGCGCTGATGCGCTTCCAGATAGATGCGGTCGGCGGCCTGAGCGCGTGCTGCCTGCGTGAAGTAGGCGTAGAGGATGATGATCAGTACGCTGGCGGTCAGGACGAACAGCGTGACGTTGAGCGACACCGTCTTGCGCCACTCGGCAAACACCGCATCACGTGGGATCAACGCCGCAGCGGCGCCCTTGCGGTCCGCGGTGAGGTCGAGGGCTGCGTACCAGTCGCGGCCGTCGATGCGCACTTCCATGATCCCGGCGCGCTCGCCGAACATGAAAAGCGGCTGCCCGCCGATCATGATGGCGTCCAGCATCTTGCCTTCCCACCCGGTCGATTCCGGGGTCACGGCGGTGATCCGGAATGCCCCGTCGGTCAGCGCCAGCACGTGCCTGTTTCCCATCGCGCCATGCTGGACGGTGCGTTCGAGCAGATCGCGGCTCGCCGCCTGGTCGAGTTCGCCGCCCGCTGCGGTCACCATCATCGAGTTGACGAGTTCGCCCGCGGCGAGGCTGAGGACGGCCTTGGCGTTGCGCTCGATCTCTTCCTGCCAGGCCATCAGTGAAAAAAACCGCGCGGCGGCCACGACGAGCAGGAAGATGACGATCAGGGCAGGAATGGACCGACGCAACAGAGGCTCCGCGGCCAGAAGCCGCCTATAGGCTGGTTCGGCGATGATGCGGGCATTGCCGGCGAGGGTGTTACCCTTGCGCCGGACAAAATCAGTACCGCCGGGCGCGCCCCACGCGTCCGTCTTCGCCATCAACACGCTCCCCAAGACTTTTTCATTGACGATCCGGCAACGCCGCACATCCGAATCTGCCCTAAAGAATCAGAGGTGATTCGGCTTGTCCAGTGGGGATAGGTAAAAGAATTGCAGGACGCGCCGATATGGCCTGATTCAAGCCAGCGTGCGCTCGACGATGTCGCGCAGATCGGCCGAGAGGTTCGGCGTCGAGGAGATCGACAGCAGCGCCTCGCGCGCCTTGGCCTGGCGACCCGGTTCTAGTGAGCGCCACGACCTCAGTGCCGTCGCGAGGCGCGCGGCGACCTGCGGGTTGCGCTTCTCGACAGCCAGTACGGTCTCGACGAAGAGCTGGTATCCCGCGCCGTCAGGGCGGTGGAAGCCGGTCTGGTTGGCGCTGACGAACGTGCCGACCAACGAGCGCACGCGGTTGGGATTGGTCATCGAGAAGCCCGGATGCTTCATCAGCGCCCTGACCGCGGCGACCGCGCCATGTCCCGGCGTCGCCGCCTGGATCTGGAACCACTTGTCCATGACCAGCGGATCGGCGCGGTATTTGCGCTCGAACGCCGCGAGAGCCTCGCGGGCTTCCGTCGAGCCGGGATGGCGATGCGCGAGCGCCGTCAGCGCGGCCGCGCGGTCGGTCATGTTGGTTGCGCCGGCGAAATGGGCCGCGGCCAGTGCCGTGCCCCCTTCCAGCGCCGAGAGATAGTCGAGGAGGGCATTGCGCAGCGCCCGCCGCCCCGCGCTCGCCGCGTCCGGGCTGAACGGACTCTTGCCGTCTAGCTGCCGGTAAAGCGCCGAGAACTGCTCGCGATTGGCTTTGGCGATCGTCGTTGTCAGGGCTTCGCGCCCGGCAAAGACCGCGTCGGGATCGATATTGGCGCTGATCTCGCGTGCAATGTCTGCTTCGCCCGGCAGGGTCAGCGCCAGCGCGCGGAAGGCATGCTCCAGGGCTTCGTCGCCGGCGATCGTTCCGGCGAGCTCGGCTAGGCCGCCCGAAAACTCCGGCGTCTTGCCGCCGAGCAGGCTGCGGAACGCGGCGATCAGCGCTTCGCTGAGCAGCGTATTGAATGCCTGCCAGCGCGAGAACGCGTCGCTGTCGTGCCGCGCCAGGAAGAACTGGTCTTCCGGGCGTTGCTCGACCGAGAGCGTGATCGGGGCGGAGAAGCCGCGGTTCAGCGATACTGCCGGCCGTTCCGAGACGCCGGAGAAGCGGACGACATGGCGACGCTTGCGGATGTGAATGACGCCGTTCTCGACGCTCGCGCCCTCCGCGCTGCCATAGGCCATGTCCTTGCCGTCCGGCCCGACGAGGCCGAAGGCCAGCGGGATGTGCATCAGGCGCTTGCGGCTTTCGGAGGGAGTAGGCGGCACCGACTGCTCGATCTCCACGGTGAATTCGGCGGATGCCGGATTGTGAGAAGTGGTGACGGTGAGATTGGGTGTGCCGGCCTGGTGATACCAGAGCGCGAACTGCGACAGGTCGCGGTCCGATATGTCCTCGAACACTTTCAGGAAATCCTCGATCGTCGCTGCCTCGCCGTCATGGCGCTCGAAATAGAGGTCCATGCCCTTGCGAAAAAGTTTTGGGCCAAGAATGGTGCGGATCATGCGAACGACCTCGGAGCCCTTCTCGTAAACCGTCGCCGTGTAGAAATTGTTGATCTCGCGGTAGCGGCGCGGGCGGACGGGATGGGCGAGCGGCCCTTGGTCCTCGGGAAACTGGTGCGCCCTGAGCGTCCGCACCTCGGATATGCGCTTGACGGCGCGCGAACGCTGGTCGGCCGAGAATTCATGGTCTCGGTAAACGGTCAGCCCTTCCTTCAGGCAAAGCTGGAACCAGTCGCGGCAAGTGATTCTGTTGCCTGTCCAATTGTGGAAATACTCATGCGCGATGATCGCCTCGATATTGGCGAAATCGGCGTCGGTAGCAGTCTCTTCGTCAGCCAGCACGTATTTATCGTTGAAGACGTTGAGGCCCTTGTTTTCCATGGCCCCCATATTGAAATCCGACACCGCGACGATGTTGAAGACGTCGAGATCGTATTCCAGCCCGAACACTTCCTCGTCCCACCGCATCGACCGCTTGAGCGCGTCCATGGCGTAGGCGGCAAGCCGCTCCTTGCCGTGCTCGACATAGATGCCGAGCTCCACGTCGCGTCCCGATGCGGTGATGAAGCTGTCGCGGACGACACCCAGATTTCCGGCCACCAGCGCGAACAGATAGGACGGCTTCGGGAACGGGTCGTGCCAGACGGCGTAGTGGTGGCCGTCGGCGAGTTCACCGCTTTCGGCGAGGTTGCCGTTGGAAAGGAGCAGCGGCGCTTCCTCGCGGCCGGCCTCGATGCGCACCGTATAGACGGAGAGGATGTCGGGACGGTCGAGGAAATAGGTGATGCGGCGGAAACCTTCCGCCTCGCACTGCGTGCAATAGACCCGGTTGGAGCGGTAGAGCCCCATCAGCGCCTGGTTCTTCGACGGCGCGAGCTCGGTTTCGAGCGTGAGCTTGAACCGCGGCTCAGACGGCGGGTTCGAGATGATCAGCCTGTCCGGCGTCGCCCCATAGTGGGCAGCGGCCAACTGCCGGCCATCGATGGCGATGCCCCGGAGCATGAGGCCATCGCCATCAAGCACCAGCGCCGCGCCTCGATCCACACCCACGCGGCGTTCGATCGTCAGTTCGGCGATGACGATGGTCTGGTCCGGCGAAAGCCTGAATGTCAGCTTCGTCTGCGGGATCAGGTAATCGCTGGGGCGGTAGTCCTCGAGCCGGAAAATCTGGCCGGTGTCTGTGCGCATTACGGTACTTTCCTGTCGAATTCCGGCAGTTCAAGGGCCAGCGTGCTGGTTCAATAAAATCGAGGTGGTGCTCTTTACACGAAACGCCCCCTCGACAAAACTGCGGGCGAGCTTATTTCAGGCTGGCATTTTCCAACAATCCTTGTGGGGCTTTCATGACCGTCGTCACGCCGAAATTCGGGATGGGCGCTTCCGTCCTGCGTCTGGAGGACCAGGCCTTCATCACCGGCCAGGGCCGATACACCGACGATATCGCGCCTGCGGGCCTGCTGCACGGCTATGTGCTTCGCTCGCCGGTCGCCAAGGGAAGCTTCACTATCTCCTCGGTCGAGCAGGCAAAGGCGGCGCCGGGCGTGCATCTGGTGCTGACGGGTGAGGATATCGCCCATCTCGGGGCCCTGCGTTCGGGCGCCATGCAGAGGCAGCCGGACCGTAGCTTCGCTCCGACGCGCGACATCCCGATCCTATGCCGGGACCGGGTGAACTATGTCGGCGACGCGGTCGCCTTCGTGGTGGCCGACAGCCGGGCGCTGGCGCAAGACGCGGCCGAACTCATCGAGATCGACTTTGAGAGTGACGAGGCGGCAAGCGGTACGGCGGCGGCACTCGAAGCCGAAACGCCGCTGGTGTGGCCGGAACTCGGTACGAACCGCGCCTTCACCTATCATTTCGGCGACCGCGCCAAGGCCGAAGCCGCCTTTGCCCGGGCGGCAAGCGTCACCCACATCGAATTCGTCAACAACCGGCTCGTCTGCAACTACATGGAGGCGCGCTCGGCGATCGGAGAATGGAAAGCGGACGAAGACCGCTTCGTGCTGACCACCGGGTCTCAGGGCGTGCATTCGATGCAGGGCATCATCGCCGAGCAGGTGCTGAAGATCGCGCCGGAAAAACTGCGCGTCATCACCCCCGACGTCGGCGGCGGCTTCGGCCCCAAGACCTTCGTCTACCGCGAATATCCGCTGGTGCTGGAAGCGGCCCGGCGGCTCGGCCGCACGGTCAAATGGGCGGGCGACAGGACCGAGCATTTCCTGACCGACGCACAGGGGCGCGACAATGTCGTGACCGCCGAAATGGCGATGGATGGCGATGGCCGCTTCCTGGCGCTGCGTGTCGATCTCGTCGCCAATATCGGTGCCTATGTCTCCCAATACGGCCCGTTCATCCCCTATGTCGGCGCGACCATGTCGACCGGCGTCTACGACATCCAGGCGCTGGATGTGTCGATCGCCGGCGTCTACACCAACACCTGCCCCGTCGACGCCTATCGCGGGGCGGGCCGGCCGGAGGCTGCATTCCTGCTGGAAAAGCTGGTCGATGCCTGCGCGCGCGACCTCGGTATCGGCCCCGACGAAATCCGCCGCCGCAATTTCATCCGGCCCGAGCAGTTTCCCTACCGCACGCAGACCGGCCGGCTCTACGACGTCGGCGAATTCGAAGGACACATGCGGCTGGCGATGGAGCGGGCCGGCTGGGAAAGTTTCGACAAGCGGCTCGCGGCGTCGAAGGCCGTCGGAAAGATCCGCGGCATCGGCATGGCGACTTATATCGAGGCTTGCGCATTCGCCGGTTCGGAGCCGGCGCATCTCGAACTGAACGGCGACGGTACGGTGACTCTGCTGATCGGCACCCAGACCAACGGGCAGGGCCATGCCACCGCCTACGCGCAGTTCGTCGCCGAAAAGCTCAACATCGACATCTCGAAGGTGAATATCCACCAAGGCGACACCGACCGGCTCGCGACCGGCGGCGGCACCGGCGGCTCGCGCTCGATACCGCTGGGCGGCGTTTCGGCAGCGCGCGCCGGCGAGGATCTGGCGGAGAAGATCCGCAGGATCGCCGCCGACGAACTCGAGGCGTCTGCGGCCGACATTGAACTGGTTGATGGTTCGGCTCGAATCGTCGGAACCGACAGCGCGATCAGCTTTGCGGACGTGGCCAAGGCTGCCAAGCAGCCCGAGGACCTGACCGGGTTCGGCGAGTTCGTGCAGGACGAGGCGACCTATCCGAACGGCACGCATATCTGCGAGGTCGAGATCGACCCCGACACCGGGCAGACGGAAATCGTCGGCTACACCATCGTCGATGATTTCGGCGCGACGGTTAACCCGATCCTGCTGGCCGGGCAGGTGCATGGCGGCGTCGTCCAGGGCCTGGGACAGGCGTTGAGCGAAGACACGGTCTATTCCGAGGACGGGCAGCTCCTGACCGCGAGCTTCATGGACTATGCGATGCCGCGCGCCGACAATTTTCCGTTCTTCCATTTCGAGACGCGCAATGTGCCTTCCACAACCAACGCAATGGGAATCAAGGGCGCAGGCGAGGCCGGGACCATCGGCGCGGCCCCGGCCGCCATCAATGCGGTGACGGACGCGCTCCACCGCGCCTACGGCATCGGCCATATCGACATGCCGGCGACACCGCACCGGATATGGTCGGCCATACAAGGCGCGGCGGAGAAGTGACGCCGGGTTCCTCACGGCGCAGCAGCAGCCCGCTTACCGGCATTGCCTTCAAGGTCGCCTCCGTGGCGATCTTCGTGGCGATGTCGTCGCTGATCAAGGCCGCGGGACAGCTTCCCGCCGGCCAGATCGTCTTCTTCCGCTCGTTCTTCGCGATGCTGCCGATCCTGGTGTTCCTCGCCTGGCGCGGCGATTTGTGGACGGCGTTTCACACCACGCGGCCTATGAGCCATGTCGCGCGCGGCGTCGTCGGCGTCACAGCCATGGGGCTAAGCTTCTTTGCGCTGACGCGCCTGCCTTTGCCCGAGGCGATCACGCTGAACTATGCCCAGCCGCTGCTGGTGGTCGTCATGGGCGCGATCTTTCTCGGCGAGATCGTGCGCGCCTATCGCTGGAGCGCGGTGGCCATTGGCCTGATCGGCGTCTGCATCGTCTCCTGGCCGCAGCTTACGCTGTTCCGCGCCGGCCCGGCGATGGAGCACCAGCAGATGCTCGGCGTTATCGCCGCACTCGCAGGGGCCGCCGTTTCGGCGGGCGCCATGCTTTTGGTGCGCAGCCTCGTCCATACGGAAAAGACCGGCACGATCGTGCTGTGGTTTTCGCTGACGGCGAGCGTCATTTCGCTTTTGACCTTGCCGTTCGGCTGGGCGGCGCTTTCCGTGATCCAGACGGCATTGCTGGTTTCGGCCGGGATTAGCGGCGGCATCGCGCAATTGCTGATGACAGAGGCCTACAGGCACGCGGATGTGTCGACAGTTGCGCCGTTCGAATACACCTCGATGATCCTCGGCATTGCGGTCGGCTATTTCGCATTCGGCGATATCCCGACCATCCATATGCTGGTCGGCGGCGCCATCGTGGTGGCTGCGGGTCTCTTCATCATCTGGCGCGAGCACCGGCTTGGCCTGAAACGCGGCGCGGCGCGCAAGGTCACCCCGCCGCAGGGGTGAGGAGCGATCGGCCTACTTTTCGGCAAGGCTTCGCAACGCCGCGCCGGTCTCCTCGTCCGCCGGGAAGAACGATTCGATCGCCAGTTCCGAAAGCGTCACGTCGAGCGGCGTACCGAACACGGTGATGGTGCTGATGAAGGACAGGATCGCGCCACCCTGCCTGATGCGCAGCGGGTGCGCGATCGCCATCGGGTCCGGCTGCGGCGGGCGGCCGGTCCGCGGCGCGCCGGGATAGGACAGCAACTCCTTTTCGAGGTCGGCCAGAGCCGGGTCAGCCACCACGTCGTTCTGGCGCTTCAGCCGCTCGATCAGATGCGCCCGCCATTCGTTGAGGTTGAGGATGCGCGGCGCAAGCCCGCCCGGATGCAGGCTGAGCCGCAGCACGTTGACGGGCGGGGCAAGCAGCGACTGTTCCGCTATGTCTTCCAGGAACGGCCCGATCGAAGCATTGCCGGCAATCAGGTTCCAATGGCGGTCGACCGCGATGGCCGGATAAGGCTCGTGGCCCTTGAGCACCAGATTGACCGCCCTCATCGCCGGCGCGAGCGACGGGTCTTTGAGCGGCCGCTCGTTGAAACTCGGCGCATAGCCTGCCGCCAGCAGCAGCTGGTTGCGCTGACGAAGCGGGACGGCGAGCTGCTCGGCGAGGTGCAGCACCATTTCGCGCGAGGGCGCTGCGCGTCCGCTTTCAACGAAGCTCAGATGCCGCTGCGAAATCTCGGCTTCCGACGCAAGGTCGAGCTGGCTCATACGGCGGCGTGTGCGCCATTCGCGCAGCATGGCGCCGACGGGCGAGGTGGAGGAAGGGGCGGAGGCTGCTGTGTTCATTCGCCGAGACTAGCCCGATGCGCGAGGCATTCCTATTACCTCTCGCATAATCGCCAAGCCGCGGCGAACGAGGCGATCTCCGCCCATGGCCGAGCGAACGGCCGGGACACGAAGACAACAGGAGTTCTGCCATGACCGTCACCATGACCCCCTTCCTTCGCAACATTCTCGCAGCCGACGCAGCCGTCAGTGGCGCAGCCGCCATCCTGATGATCGTCGGCGCGCCCTATCTGTCGCCTTTGCTCGGCCTGCCGTCGGCACTGCTGTTCTGGGCCGGTATCGTGCTGGTCCCGTTTGTGGTGCTGCTTATCAGCATTCTGCGCCGGCAATCCGTGCCACGGCTGATCCTGATCGACATCATCGGCATAAATGCGCTCTGGGTGGCGGCAAGCTTCGGCCTGCTGTTCAGCGGCCTCGTCACGCCGAATATGCTCGGCATCGCCTTCGTGGCGGCGCAGGCGCTGGCGGTGGCGCTGCTGGCGGAGCTTCAGTTCGTCGGCATGCGCCGCGCGGCAAATGCCACGGCCTGACAACGCCTTAGCCGAGTTGCCTCAGCTTCGCCTTCACCTCGAGGAAGTCCCGCCACGCAAGCTTCTTGTGGGCGGGATTTCTCAGGAGATAGGCCGGATGCAGAGTCGGCATGGTCGGGATCGAAACACCCGAAGCGGTTACATGCGAGCGCCAGTTGCCGCGCAGGCGCAAAATGCCGTCGACAGTATTGAGCAGGAGTTTCGCCGACGGCCCGCCCAGTGTGATCAGCAGCTTGGGGCCGGCGAGTTCGATTTGCCGCTCGATGAACGGGCGGCAGATTTCGGTTTCATGCGGGGTCGGCGTGCGGTTGCCGGGCGGCCGCCATGGAATGACGTTGGCGATATAGACGGAAGTGCGGTCGAGGCCGATCGCCGCAAGCATCCGGTCGAGCAATTGGCCGGACCGGCCGACGAACGGAAGTCCCTCGACATCCTCGTCGCGCCCCGGCGCCTCGCCGACCAGCATGACCGCCGCGTCCGGATTGCCGTCGGCAAAGACGGTGTTCTTGGCGGTGAATTTCAGATTGCAGCCCTCGAACCGGGCCATGTGCTCGCTCAACTCGTCGAGCGTCGCCGAATTCGCGGCAAGTTCGCGCGCCAGCGCTGCCTGCGCGCCGTCAGGCACGGCGGCTTTGGGAGACGTCGGCGCTTGCCCCTCACCCTTACCCTCTCCCCGTGAAAAACGGGGAGAGGGGGGCATCAACGTCGGCGACTCCCTCTCCCCGTTTTTCACGGGGAGAGGGTAAGGGTGAGGGGCAGCTTCCACAGTGGGCCGCTTATTCTCCTCGAACCTGTTCCCAGGCTCCTCGACCAGCGGATCGTATGCGCCCGCTTCGGCATAGAAGGCGAGCAGGTCGCGAAGGTCCGGGGGCTGGTTTCGGGCGGCCGAGTTCATGGCGGCACATTCCTCCGCGGGCGGTGCGATTGCAAGTCACGCGGTCGGGATGCGCGGATCCTGCACCAGATAAAATTGCCGCTTGGGCGTGAAGTCGGTAATCAGAAAGCCGAATGCGCCGGTCCTCTGCGGATCGATCTTGCCGTTGCGGAAAAGCAGTTTGTCGTAGGGTTCGAAATCGCGGTTGAACTCGGCGAAGCTGTCGGAGGAGATGTTGGACTTGTCCGTGGTCCTCTGGTCGAAGGACAGGCCGTCGCCGAAGACGCTGGCTTGCCCGAGCAGTTCCTGCAGCTCGAACTCGAACTCCACCCAAGCCTGCCCGCTATTGTTCAGAAACTCGACCCGCATATACAGGATGCCGTTGGCGTAAAAATCGGGAGATTCGAACGGCCGGATCGGGCGCGTCGTCCGGATGACCAGCGTTACCGGCGTCGCCGAAATCAGTTCCTGGGAGACGACGATCGGATCCGCTTTCGTTCCCATGCCTCTGACGCCGGTTATATGGAAACCACCGAGTTCGTCGGAGAACGAATAGGCGCCGGCGAGCCAGAGTCCGTCATCTCCCACGATTTGAGCCTTGGCTTGGCCCGAGGCGAGCAGGAAAAAAAGGGCGATGCTTCCAAGCAAGTGCGATATGCTGCCGCGTCCGGGACGCAGGCATTGCAGAATGCATCGGAAAATCCTTGCGCGCCACATGCAGCAAGTATGACGGAAAATTCAGCCGGCGAACACATCTTATTCGGTTGAATTGGCCAATGCCGCGTCGCCAATTTGACGCTTACGTGAACGTTAGATATGGCTTTCGGCGTGGCGCAGGCATGCGGCCGAAACTGTGACAAGTGCGCCCGTTTCGTGTCGCTTCCGGATAGGCTATTGAGCGCCATTGCCAGCAAGATGCCTGGGTCGCGGCGGGAAGCCTGAAAAAGGGCGCGCGGTTGGGGAAGCAGCCAGTGCGGAGGAATTGATGAGCGAGATCGAACGCGAGAGCATGGAATTCGACGTGGTCATCGTCGGCGCAGGGCCGGCCGGCCTCGCCGCCGCGATCCGCCTGAAGCAGGTCAATCCCGAGCTTTCGGTCGTGGTGCTGGAAAAGGGCGCCGAAGTCGGCGCGCACATCCTTTCGGGCGCGGTGGTCGATCCGATCGGCATAGACCGCCTGCTGCCAGGCTGGCGCGACGAGGAGGGCCACCCGTTCAAGACGCCGGTCACCGACGACCAGTTCCTGGCGCTTGGCAAATCTGCTTCCGTCCGCCTGCCCAATTTCGCCATGCCGCCGCTGATGAACAATCACGGCAACTACATCGTCTCGCTCGGCAATGTCTGCCGCTGGCTGGCCGGCCACGCGGAGGCGCTGGGCGTCGAAATTTATCCGGGCTTCGCCGCCGCCGACCTGATCTACAATGATGCGGGCGCGGTCACCGGCGTCGTCACCGGCGATATGGGCGTCGAGCGCGACGGCACGCACGGCCCGGCCTTCGCGCCAGGCATGGCGCTGCTCGGCAAATATGTGCTGATCGGCGAGGGTGCGCGCGGCTCGCTAGCCAAGCAGCTCATCGCCAAATACCGGCTCGACGATGGCCGGGAACCCGGAAAATACGGCATCGGCCTGAAGGAGCTCTGGCAGGTCAAGCCGGAGAACCACAAGCCCGGCCTCGTACAGCACACTTTCGGCTGGCCGCTTGACCTGAAGACCGGCGGCGGATCGTTCCTCTACCACCTCGAGGACAACCAGGTCGCGGTCGGCTTCGTCGTGCACCTGAACTACAAGAACCCCTATCTGAATCCTTTCGAGGAGTTCCAGCGCTTCAAGACCCACCCGGCCATCCGCGGGACGTTCGAGGGCGGCAAGCGCATCTCCTACGGCGCGCGGGCGATCACCGAAGGCGGCTGGCAGTCGGTGCCGAAATTATCCTTCCCCGGCGGCGCGCTGATCGGCTGCTCGGCCGGCATGGTGAATGTCCCGCGCATCAAGGGTTCGCACAATGCTGTGCTGTCGGGCATGCTGGCTGCCGAACACGCTGCAGCCGCGATCGCCGCGGGGCGAGCGAATGACGAGCTGGAGGCTTATGAAAACGCGTGGCGCGACACCGATATCGGCAAGGATTTGAAGAAGGTCCGCAACGTCAAGCCGCTGTGGTCCCGTTTCGGCACGGTCGCGGGCGTAGCGCTCGGCGGCTTCGACATGTGGACGAACACGCTGTTCGGCTTTTCGCTGTTCGGCACGATGAAGCACCGCAAGCCGGATCACGCGACGCTGGAACCCGCCGAAAAGCACAAGCGGATCGACTATCCCAAGCCTGACGGCGTGCTCACCTTCGACAGGCTTTCCTCGGTGTTCCTGTCCAACACCAACCACGAGGAGAACCAGCCGGTCCACCTCCAGGTCAAGGACATGGAGTTGCAGAAGCGCTCGGAATATCAGGTTTTCGCCGGGCCGTCGTCGCGCTATTGCCCGGCCGCCGTTTACGAATGGGTCGATGCGGACGGCAATTCGATCGCAAGCGATCCCGGGCATGCGGATGCGCGCTTCGTCATCAACGCGCAGAACTGCGTGCACTGCAAGACCTGCGACATCAAGGATCCCAACCAGAACATCAACTGGGTGCCGCCGCAGGGCGGCGAGGGGCCGGTCTATCCGAATATGTGATCTACCCTCGATTGCGGGCCGCCTGGGAGTGCCCGCGCCGAACGATTGAAAAAGCCCCGGCATTGTGGTGTGATTTGCCTCTTGTAGGAGCAGGGGCATGCGGGGGATCTGCATTGCATTGATGGCCTGTCTGGCCGCGAGCCCGGCTCTCTGCGGCGTCAAGACCACGATCAGAACGGAAACCTATTCCATCGCAGGCAACACCGGCGAGGCGCTGCTCGATTCAATGGACCGCAACGGGCCGCGACACGGCCTGCTCGCCCGCGCCATGGCGCAGACGCGCTACAAAGTCGGCTGGGATGTCGACTGGCTTAGATCGGGCAGCAAGTGCCGCCTGAAATCCGCGGATGCGACCCTTTCCATCGTCTATCGCTATCCGGAGCTTACCCGGCCGGCGCCGCGGAAACTCGAGCGGCGCTGGAAGGCGTTTTTGGCCGGCGTGCGCAAGCACGAGGAGATGCATGGGCAACTCGCACGCCAGATGGTCCTTGCCGCCCATAATTCCGTTTCAAGGCTGGCGAGGAAGGACGATCTCTGCATCCGGTCGCAACGGCAGTTCGATCGCATTATCGACGCCGTCTACGCAAAATATGAAGCCAGGCAGGCCCAGTTCGACGACGTGGAGCATGGTGAAGGCGGCAATGTCGACCGCCTGCTCTTCATGTTGACGCGCGAGTAGCGGGCCGTTCAGCCTTTCTCAGGCGTCTCCCGATCGAGAAAAACGGTCACGGGTTCCGGCGGGGTTCGCTCGGCCGGCCTGATCGAGAATTCGACGAGGACCGGCCGGTGGTCCGAACCCGAATCCTCCAGCGTGCGCACGGAATCGACCTGCACGTCGCCCTTGGAGAAAACCTGGTCGATCGGCAGCCCGAAGGAGCGGAAGCCGTCGGGCAGGCGGCGAGACAGCCATGTCGCGCCCGGCGAAGGCGCCAGCGTCAGTCCGCCGGCCTGCGCGACGCGCGACACGGCGGCGCTCCATGGCGTCGCGTTCATGTCGCCGGCAAGCAATGCCGTCGCGCCGAGCCTGGCGAGGTGCGGCGCGACATTGTCGATCTGCCAGGACTGCTCGTAAGGCCAAGGCCAGCCGAGGTGCAGCGTGGCGACCTCAACCTGCCGCCCGCCGAAATCGACTGCCGCGACAGCGAAGGCGCCGCGCTCGTCGCATTCTGGCTCGGTGTTTGCCACGAAGGGCCGACGCGAAAGTATCGCGACCTGCCAATACCGGCCGGGGAACGAACAGACGATGCGATGAGGATAGGCGGCGGAGAGCAGATCGAGCTTTTCCGCCCACATCATCGACACTTCGTTCAGCGTAATGACGTCGGGCTGGACGCGGCCGATCAACGACAGGATTTTTCCCGGCTCGGGATTGTCGAAGCGCACATTCATGTGCAGCAGGCGATAGACCGCCCGCTGGTCCTTTGCCGGCAGGGCTGCGTGCACCTGTCCGAGCCAGGGCAGGGACATCGATGCGGACGTGGTGGCGACAGCCGCCGCCGCGAAAGCAAGCGCCACCGCCCCTTCCTTCACCAGCGAGCATGCGAGCAGCACGACTGCGCAGCCTGCCATCATAGCCGCCAGATGGATGCGGAAATGCGAGAAGGAATCGAAGGCCGGGTGCGCCTTCCCGAAAAAGCCGGCGATCAGCGGCAGCGAGAGCGCCGCTGCCGTGGCCAAGGCCATCAAGGATATCATGGTTCGCAAGTTCTTCCGGTTCATCCGCGGCTCATATCGGCAGAAATACGGCCCATTCATGATGGCCGCAGCCTGAAAATTACTGGAAAGCGGTTTCCGAAAAGCTGCGAAGTTTGCGCGAATGCAACCGGTCCATCGGCATCTCGGCCAGCTTCTCGACGGCGCGGATGCCGATTGTGAGGTGCTGGGCGACCTGGCGCTTGTAGAACTCCGACGCCATGCCCGGCAGCTTCAGTTCGCCATGCAGCGGCTTGTCGGAAACGCAGAGCAGCGTTCCGTAAGGCACGCGGAAGCGGAAGCCGTTGGCCGCGATCGTCGCCGATTCCATGTCGAGCGCGATCGCGCGCGACTGCGACAACCGCTGCACCGGCCCGCGCTGCTCGCGCAGTTCCCAGTTGCGGTTGTCGATCGTTGCGACGGTTCCCGTGCGCATGATGCGCTTCAGATCGTAGCCCGACAGGCCGGTCACTTCCGCGACCGCCTCCTGCAGCGCCACCTGGATTTCGGCGAGCGGCGGTATCGGCACCCAGACCGGCAGGTCGGCGTCCAGCACGTGGTCCTCGCGCATATAGGCATGCGCCAGCACATAGTCGCCGAGCGCCTGCGTGTTGCGCAGGCCCGCGCAATGGCCGAGCATCAGCCAGGCGTGAGGCCTGAGCACGGCGACATGGTCGGTGATGGTCTTGGCGTTGGATGGGCCGACGCCGATATTGATCATCGTGATGCCGCCATGCCCGGGCTTTTTCAGGTGATAGGTCGGCATTTGCGGCATGCGGGACGGCGTGGCGCCCCCGGTCGGATGGGTTTCGCCGGCGAGTGTCACGACATTGCCCGGCTCGACGAACTCCGAATAGCCTCCGCCGCCCTTGGCCATCAGCTCGCGCGCATAGACGCAGAATTCGTCGATGTAGAACTGGTAGTTGGTGAACAGCACGAAGTTCTGGAAGTGTTGGGGGCTGGTCGCGGTGTAGTGCGTCAGCCGGTGCAGCGAATAGTCGATACGCTGCGCGGTAAATGGCGCTAGCGGCCGCGGCTCGCCAGGAACGGCCTCGAACGTGCCGTTGGCGATCAGATCGTCGGTGCCGTCAAGATCGGGCACGTCGAACAAATCGCGGATCGGCCGTTTGATGCGATCGGCGATCGAGCCGTCGACATGTGTGCCCTCGAGGAAGGCGAAATGGACCGGAATCGGAGTCTCCGATTCCGACACCAGCACCGGTACGCCATGATTGCGCATGATAAGGCCGAGCTGTTCGACAAGGTAGGGCTCGAACAGGTCCGGCCTGGTGATGGTGGTCGTGTAGTGGCCGGGCGACGGCATATGGCCGTAGGCCTGGCGCGAATCGACCTGGGAGTAGGACGACGTGGTGACGCCGACTTCCGGATAGTAGGCGCGGTACTTGCAGTTGGTATCGCCACCATTGCCGAGCGCCACGAATGAATCGCGCAGGAAGGCGGTGTTGCGCCGGTAGAGCGCGTCGAGCGCCGCGACCGCTTCGCGCGGATCGGTGAAGCTCTGCCTGGCGAACGGCTCGGGCGATGCGATTGTCTGAATCGGTTCGGGATATATTCTCTTTTCCATGACCCATTATAGAGACTTGGATTGCGGCGCGGGAGGGGTATGGACCGCGAAAGCTCGTCGCAGCCTGCTATTTCTTCAGCCGCGCTGCAGGCTGACCAGCAGGACGAAGCCGGCGCCCTTCTTCTTCATCTTCGGCGCGTCGATCGTGGTGCCGATTTCGCCGCGCGCCATCGGCACGGCCAGAACCGGCGCTGCAAGCAGCAGCGTGATGAGCGCCGCCCGCGGCAGGAGCCGAAGCGTCTTGAATGTCTGGGCGGCGAAGCGGTTCATTGTCATAAATTCCAGAGATGCAGTTCAGTTATTTGCGTTTGGGCGGAGCGCAGCGAAAACCATCTTCGAAGACGCAAGGCACAGCCATGCCGATGTTCCACGAACGGGCGGGGCGGCTCGACTGGGCCACGAGGATCGAAAACAGCATGCCGAACAGGGTCATGAGCAGGCAGACTATCGTGAACCGGCGGGCGAGCATGTGGGCGTCTCCTTCAATGGAGCGCAGATTGCTCTGTCGCGGCTGAACCGGCTCTGATGCCCGCGTTCATCTGACGTTCAACATTATTGAGAAGCGTTTGGCCGGCTGCCGGCTTGCCGGATGCCCGGGGATCATCATCAACCCAAAAGGCCCCAAGCGGCCTTACGATCTCGACCTTCGAGACCAGGCCATAGTTCCAGTATGTGGGGGGCGAAAGTCCGGCAGGTGTGCGGCGGATGAACGCACCGCCCTGCGAGACTATATCCGTCCCGCAGAAACCAAGTGCCGCAGGCTCGAGGCAAAAGCCCCGCGAACTCTCGTTCGAGGGGCTGTTCGCTGATCTCTCTTTACTTTAGTTTCGGTGGCAGCGACCGCTACAGCTTGGTCCACTTCTGCGTCTTGCAGAAGATCTTGAGCGCGCAACCGGTCATATTGAGGCTCGATCCCGAAAGGCTGGCCGAGCCGGAATAGGTCTTGTCATCGGCGGGGTCGGTGATCGTGCCCTTGTATTTGTTGTCGCCGCTCGCATTCATCTTGCCGATCTGCTTGCCGGCATGCTTACCGGTCTTCAGCGTGATACAGAAGCCGCCGCCGCAATCGCCGATGGCTGCAGTCTCACCGCTCTGCGTCTTCCAGTTGCCTTCGATCGGATCTGCATAGGCCGCACCTGCCAAAAGCAGCGTGGTGGCCAGGGCCATGCTCAGTCTGCGAAACATCTCGTGTCCTCCCTCGGATGGTCGTCGGGCGCTTCTCCTCCGCGCCCCGTACCTTACGCAAACGTAAAGCTAGTCCAATCGCGGGAAAAACAAAAGCGGTGCCGCAGGGGAAGGACCGCCGGTATTTTCACACGGCATTTCCGCCTCCAGAGAGCGGATGCGAAACATGCGACCGGTTTTCGTGGTGAACGAAATCTTTCATCGGGAGGGCGAAATTTTCGGCAAATTTCAGCCAAATGCCAGGCATTTCAAGCGTCCATATCCCTAATGAATTCCGAAGTTTACCTCTTGTTTGAACTTTGTTTGCGGCAAATTAAGCACGCCATTTAACGACGGATTCAAGGCTCGTCGGCATTCTCCAAAGCATCGGAAGAGCAGGCCGGGACGGCAAGAAGGCAGCTCTCAGGAACAGGACAGGGACTTGGTCAAATGGCACGTTTTGAAATGTTTGAAGCAGGTTTCGGCGCCATGGGCGCAACCGCCCAGGCCGACATTCTTTTCGAGCTCGGCATGATGTACGCGACCGGCCGCGATTGCGAGGTCGACATCGTCACCGCGCATAAGTGGTTCAACATCGCGGCGATCAAGGGCTCGGACCGGGCCGCGGAACTGCGCTCGGAGCTTTCGGTGACCATGTCGAAGCAGGAGATCGCCCGGGCGCTGCGCGAAGCCCGCGAATGGATGACGATGCACTGAGCATCCGACAGTTCGGGCTGAAGCCGCGCAGACGGATCGGCCTCAATCTCAAGAACGCGGCAGCTTGGAGGCGGGCCAGCCGCGCGGAACTCAGGACGGGGAAGGGCAGCGGGTTCGGGGCGTGGGGACGCTTCCGGGATCGTGCTCGACAGGAAAACGCCGCGACCGGTGGGAACAACCGGCGCGGTGTTTCCTTTTGCCCAGCCTTGGCGCAATATTCCGGTTTCGGCTCCTCGCCGCTATTCCGGCGCGAGCCTTCGAGTTTAACCGGGAGGATATGAAAATGGGCCTTCGCATCAACGATACCGCCCCCGATTTCAGCGCCGACACGACGGCCGGCCCCATCAACTTCCATGAGTGGATCGGCGACGGCTACGCCGTCCTTTTCTCGCATCCGAAGGACTTTACCCCCGTCTGCACGACCGAACTCGGCTACATGGCGGGGCTGAAGGACGAGTTCGCGCGCAGGAACACCAAGATGATCGGCATTTCGGTCGATCCGGTGGAAAATCACAATAAGTGGAAGGCCGACATCGAGAAGCTGTCGGGCAACAAGGTCGACTACCCGATGATCGGCGATCCGTCGCTGTCCATCGCCAAGCTCTACGACATGCTGCCGGCGGGCGCCGGCGACACGTCCGAAGGCAGGACGCCGGCCGACAATGCGACGGTGCGCTCGGTGTTCCTGATCGGCCCCGACAAGAAGATCAAGCTGATGCTGACCTATCCGATGACGACGGGGCGCAACTTCGACGAGATCCTGCGGGCGCTGGATTCGATCCAATTGACGGCGAAGCACGCAGTGGCGACGCCGGCGCAGTGGAAGCAGGGCGAGGACGTCATTATCACTGCCGCCGTTTCCGACGAGGACGCGACGAAGCGTTTTGGTACTTTCGAGCGCGTGCTGCCCTATCTGCGCACGACGAAGCAGCCGGCGCTTGATTCCTGAGGCAAAACGGCTGCGGGGAGGCTCTAAACGGCCTCCTCGAAGCGCACCAGCACCGTTCCGTCGGTGACCTGCGCGCCTTCCGCCGCGATCTCGGCGATGACGCCGTCATGCGGGGCCGCGACCGTGTGCTCCATCTTCATGGCTTCGAGGATGAGCAGCGGCTGGCCCTTCCTGACCGTTTCGCCGCTGATTGCCTTCACCACTTTGACCAGCCCGGGCATCGGCGCGCGCATCGAGGCGATGCCCGCTTCGGCGTCGGCCGCTTTTGCGAACGGGTCCTGTATCGCGAATGTGTAGGACGCCGCGCCCTCGAAGATCGTGACGTGGCCGGGCCAGCGCGCGATGCGGGTATTTTGTCCTCTCAACGGAGAGATGGTCACAGCGCCTTCCGAGCCATCCAGCGCCACGTCGAACCGGCCATCCGGCCGCACCGACACACGCGCGACGATCTCCTCCTCGCCGCGGCGCAGGGCCGTTCGCCGCGCGCCGGCGTGGAAATGCGCGTAGCCGGCCAACGCATCCCAGGGATCGCCTGACGCGCCGGCACCTCCCATGCCCGAGGCGGCGAGTACGGCCTGCGCGACCGTCTCCGGACTTGCCGGCGCGACCGCGGTCAGCGCCTCCTGCTTGCGGGCGATGAGCCCGGTGTCGACGTCGCCGGCGGAAAAATCCGGATCGCGGGCAAGCGCCGCCAGAAAGCTTGTATTGGTGACCGATCCGGCGATCTCGGTTCGCTCCAGCACATCGGCGAGCACCGTCAGCGCAGTCTCGCGGTCGGGGCCGTGAACGACCAGCTTGGCGATCATCGGATCGTAGAAGGGCGAGACGGCGTCGCCGGCCCGCACGCCGGTCTCGACGCGGAGCTTCGCGCCCGCCGCCACGTCGGCGAATTGCAGATGGTGCAGCGTGCCTATCGCCGGCAGAAATCCTCGCGTCGGATCCTCGGCATAGATGCGCGCCTCGAATGCGTGGCCGTCGAGCTTGATCTCCTTCTGCGTCATCGGCAGCTTCTCGCCCGCCGCGACGCGCAGCTGCCATTCGACAAGGTCGACGCCGGTCACCATCTCGGTTACCGGATGCTCGACCTGCAGGCGGGTGTTCATCTCCATGAACCAGAAGCGGTCGGGCCGCAGCCCCCCGGAGGCGTCGACGATGAACTCGATCGTGCCCGCGCCCGAATATTTTATCGCTTTCGCGGCCTTCACCGCCGCGTCGGTCATCGCCGCGCGCATCTCGGCCGGCATACCGGGGGCGGGGGCTTCCTCGATCACCTTCTGGTGGCGTCGCTGCGCCGAGCAGTCGCGCTCGAACAGATGCACCGCATTGCCGAAATTATCGCCGAACACTTGGCATTCGATGTGGCGCGGCTTCTCGACATATTTCTCCACCAGCACGTGCTCGTCGCCGAACGACGCCTTGGCCTCTCGCTTGGCGCCGGACAGCGCCTCGGCGAAATCGTCGGGGCTTTCGACCCGCCGCATGCCCTTGCCGCCGCCGCCGGCTCGCGCCTTGATCAGCACGGGATAGCCGATCTCGCGCGCCTTGGTGGCGAGCAGCACCAGCGCCTGGCCGTCGCCGTGATAGCCGGGCACCACCGGCACGCCGGCCTTTTCCATCAGGAGCTTCGCCGCGTCCTTCAGGCCCATGGCGCGGATGGAGGCGGCCGAGGGGCCGATGAAGACCAGCCCCGCGGCCGTCACCCTGTCGACGAAATCGGGGTTTTCGGACAGAAATCCGTAGCCCGGATGGATCGCCTCCGCGCCGGTTTCCAATGCCGCGGCGATGATCCTGTCGCCGACGAGATAGCTTTCGCCGACCGGCGAGGGGCCGATATGCACCGCCTCGTCGGCCATGGCGACATGCAGGGATTTCGCGTCGGCGTCCGAATAGACGGCGACGGTCTTCACACCCATTTTGCGCGCGGTGCGGATGACGCGGACTGCGATCTCGCCGCGATTGGCGATCAGGATTTTGGTGAACATCGAGCCTCCGTTGGGGACAGTTTACTTTTTGCCCCTTGCGCGAACGCGGAGCCGTCGATGCCCTTCCCGGGCAAGAAAGTAAACTGTCCCCCGACGTCTGCCCAATATTTTAGCCCTTGTTGCCGACCAGCGCGAACATCGCGCCTTGCGGATCGGCTGCCTGCAGGACCCAGCCGCCGCCGGGCACCTCCATCGGACCCATCAGCACCTTGCCGCCATTGCCGGTGACGCGCTGGGCCGCGGCGTCGATGTCTCCGACGTTGAAATAGAACAGCCAGAACGGGGAGGGCACGTCGGCCGGCTTGTTGAACATGCCGCCGATCGCGTCGCCGCCGGCGGCGAAGAGCTGGTAGGTTCCCATCTCGCCCATGTCCATGGCGTCGGTCTTGGTCCAGCCGAACTGGCTGGAGTAGAAGTCGAAGGCGCTTTTCCAGTCGGCCGCGTAGAGCTCGTGCCAGCCGACATGGCCGGGCGTCATCGGCGGCGCGGGCGGCTGACCCTCGCCCTTCGGCGTGAACAGCGTGAACATCGCGCCCTGCGGGTCGGCGACGACGGAAAAGCGGCCGACTTCGGGAATGTCGGCCGGCTCGCGATAGACCGTGCCGCCGGCCTTTTTGACACTTTGGGTTGCGGCGTCGACGTTGTCGCCATGGATGTAGCCGGTCCAGGCCGGCCGTGCGCCCATTTTCGCCGCCTCGTCGGGAACGATCATCAGTCCGGCGACCGCCTTATCGCCGGCCTTCATGATCGTGTAGCGCATCTGAGGGTTGTCCCAGGCTTCGGAATTCCAGCCGACCACGGTCTTGTAGAACGCTCCTGCGGCGTCGAGGTCGGTGGTCATCAACTCGTACCAGACGAAATTCGATGGCATGTTTTCGCTCCCTGGTTAGATTTTCAGCCCCGCGCCGGCCGGCATTCTAGGCGGCGGGGGCAGGTGGCGCAAATGGGAAGGGCGTTGGCGCGTTTCATCATCGCCACGCTGCCTTTCGGCCCTGGCTATTGCGAGAGCCCTTCGACAGGCTCAGGACCGGGAAGCGGGGCGCTTGGCCGAGCCTTCCGAAACTAAATACGTGGCGCGACTTCCGCGCCCCGCCGGCGATTTCTGTCCCCGCCCGTTCCGCTGCGCTGGGCCGGCTGTGACAGCGCATCGGCCTTTCGGCCTAACGCCCTCTCGGCGATGGCTTTCGCCATCGCCTTCGCCGGCCCCGCCTGTGTGCTCCTCCAGCACGCCGGGACCGTAGTGTCCCGAGGGGAACCCTTGGACGGAGCCTCTCCGGCCCCATGGCTTCGTCGGCCATGGAACGGAAGCGCCGATCCTTCCCCGCTGTCGAACGACTCCGGAGCGTTCCCGGCAGGAAGGACGATGCGGATTATGAGGGAGCGGCGGGGGGTGTGGATAAAATTTTTTGCGGGCTGTGCCGGCAAGCGCAATCCGGTCAGAATTGCGCTTGCGCGACCTCGACCGGCGGCAATCCGCCCGTGACGACGATCGGCGTGCCTTCGGGCACGCGGTCGTAGAGATCGATGACGTCCTGGTGCATGAGCCGCACGCAGCCCGAGGACACGGATTTGCCGATCGAGGCCCATTCCGGCGAGCCGTGCAGGCGAAAGAGCGTGTCCTTGCCGTCCTGGAAGATGTAGAGAGCGCGGGCGCCGAGCGGGTTGTTGACGCCCGCCGGCATGCCGCCCTCCCAATTATTCGTGCCGGGGATCTGCCGCGCCCGGTATTTCTCGAGTTCGGGCTGGCGGTCGATCATTTCGTTCGGCGGGAACCAGCGCGGCCATTTCTGTTTCCATTCGATCACGCCGCGGCCGGCCCACTCGAAACCCTCGCGGCCGAGGCCGACGCCGTAGCGGATCGCCTGCTCGAAATTGCCGACGACGTAGAGAAAATGGTTGCCGGTGTCGACGACGACCGTTCCCGGCATCTCGCCGGTCGGGTTCGGCACGATCTGCCGGTAATATCTCGGGTCGATCTGCTCGATCGGGACAGCCGGGATTTCATGGCCTTCGTCGACCATGGCGGCATACATCAGGCGAGGGTCGCCGAAGCTGGAATCGAGACTGAGCTGCGGACCCTGGAAAGGCGCGAGCGGCTGTGCGTAGGCGGTCGGTGCGCGTTCACGCGTGCTGGTGCAGGCGGAGAGCGCGGCTGAAGCGGCGCCTGTGGCGGCCATGGCGAGAAGCCTGCGGCGGCTGAGATTCGACATTCGGACTTTTTACCAGTGTTCGGAAAACAAGCAACGCGCGGAATGCGTGTGTGTTCCGCGGCTGCTTACTTGCTGGGCCAATACGGCCTTGTGCGGGCTATCGGTCGACATTGAGAGACTCCCGATGGGCGTGAGAGAGCCGTGAAATCCGGAATCCATGCCGTCAGGTCCGCCGCCCTCCGTTCTGCGCTGCGCAGGTCTGACTGTACCACCGGTGTCATGGCAAGCTGATCCAGCGCCAGACATTACAAGGATTCGGTGCATAACGGCACGTGCCCAAGCGGAATATTGATTCGGCAGCGATTCCGCCCAACATTGGCGCGTTCGTCGACCCGGTGATTCGTCTAACGCTCCGCAGAAGATAATTTGAGAATTGTATCTTGCTAATCAGGCCAAGATTTACGGAATTTTACGGAGTGTACACTCCTCAATATGAATTGGATTTTGCTATACCGTTTTTGAATGAGGATATACCTCTTTATGTTGACCCATTTTTGCTTTGGAAATCGCCTTCGTTTCAAGACAAAGCGCTGCACCAAACGCTTATCGCCGGTTTTAATCATCTTGGAATTTTAGCCAAAGATGGTTTCATTGACGAAGCAGTGGACCAATTAGTTGTCGCGTCCGAATGCGACGAGATCGGGCTAGGGAATTCACCTCAAAGAACGGGGAAGCGCATCGGCCGTGACCGTGCACGCGACGTATTGTCCTTGTTTCAAAGAATTCCACAATATCGAGAACATGGGTTTCGCCATTTTGAAGAGATTCAGCTTTTTGTAGATGGAATTGGTAAGGACCGGGTGAGTGATATCGCATGCAGTTTTATAAAAAGCTTCTTGATAGATTATACATATCAGGAATGTGCCGAATTGGGCATTGCTATGCAAAAGGTGAGAGTTCCTGCTGTATATAGTCTCGACACAAAAAGGTTTGAGCCCATCGAAGCCACACTTCCGGTCCACCCAGAAACAGGCAATCCGCTTTTGCTAACGCCGAAACGTTGGCTCAGGCACGTCCCTTGGCTCAACTATGATGTTTATTTTCGCGATCATTGTCAGAGCTGGATCGGGAAATTTGGACAGGGGTTATAAGTGGAATTTCTGCCTGAACACGGCATAGAAGCCGGGAACAGGAGAGACCATGACGAAACGCCCCCGCCGTAATCACAGCCCTGA
>NZ_JAAKZF010000051.1 GCF_011045125.1 Allomesorhizobium camelthorni
GGCGTACTGATATTCAGGTGATGCCGGCCTGACCTGAATCTCAGTACACCCTAGACGCGACAACAAGCCGCCTTGGGCCTGGGCCTTCCGCGGCCAGCCGATCTCCCGGATTGCGCAATTTGCAGCGGTCGATCGACAGGCAGCCGCAGCCGATGCAGTCGGTCAGCCCATCGCGCAGTTTCTGCAACTGGTGAATCCGGCGGTCGAGATCGGCCGCCCATCTTTGCGACAGCTTATTCCAGTCGTCGCGGTTCGGCGTCCTGCCGCCGGGCAGCGAAGCAAGCGCGGCGCCGATCTCGGCAAGAGAAATGCCGACCTCCTGCGCCACCTTGATGATCGCCACCCTGCGCAGGACATCGCCGCCGTAGCGGCGCTGGTTGCCGCCGGTGCGGTGGCTTTCGATCAGCCCTTTCGCCTCGTAGAAGTGCAGGGCCGAAACCGCCACTCCGCTTCGGGTGGCGACCTGGCCTACCGTCAATTCCTTCGCCATGCCGATTTCCGCTTGACCTCAACTTAAGTCGAGGTTGTAGCAAGCTATCCCTGACGATGCAAACCGAAGGGAACTACGATGCTTTTGAATGTAAGGGTTGCCGTTGGCGTCCGCGCGTCCGGATGCGGAGCAGCCGCGTGGCGCATCGGCGTTCAATTCACGCTGTCTTCAGCCGATCTGCCTGATCGCTTCGCCGGCGGCCATCGCGGCGCTCAGCGCAACGTTGAGGCTGCGCCCGCCGCCCTTCATCGGTATCAGCAGGCGAGCGTCGGCGTTGTCGCGGACATGGTCCGGCACGCCGGCCGATTCGCGCCCGAACAGAAGTATGTCGCCATCGGCGAAGCTGAACGCGGTGTAGGGCAGGGCGGCTTTTGTCGAAAACAGCAGCAGCCGGCGCGCCTCACTCCGCCGCCATTCCTCGAAGCTCGCAAAGTCGACATGGCGGGTCAGGGCCGCCATTTCGAGATAATCCATGCCGGCGCGCCGGAGATTGCGGTCGGACAGGTCGAAACCTGCCGGCTCGATGATGTCGACTGTGAGCCCGAGACAGGCGGCCATGCGCAGGATCGTGCCGGTATTTCCGGCGATGTCCGGTTGGTAGAGCACGATGCGAATACCGTCGGCCAATATCGTCTCCCGCTAATAAGTGGCCATACAGCAACACCACCGGCGGTTTTGCCGATATGGCCGTCTTCCGCATGGTCAAGGCGGCCGAATGAGTCTATAGAGCCGCCATTGTCAACTCGAACCGAAGGAGGCGGACATGGAATTCATGATGACCATAGATATCCACCGCCCCATCCGCGGGCTCAGCGCCCTGGCGGTTTCGGTTCGACGCTTTACCTGACATTTCAAAGCCTCATCGTCTCGATTCCCGCCGGACCTTTTCATGGTTTCCGAAGGAATCTTGCTATGTCTTCCACTATCGACAAGGGCCAAAAGGCCCCCTCCGCACTTGAGCGCCGCCAGGGCCTGCGGGTCGTGGACGGTGCATCAGACCTGAGCCGGCAAAGGCTCGAGGCGTGGGAACTCGCTATCGGCGTTCGAAGTCCGGTGGCGCATCCGCCAGGCCGGGCTGCTCGCTCGCATCGGGGCAATCTTCCCGATATCGACATGTCGTTTGCGGTTCCGTTTCCGACCAAGCCATCGCGCGTCAGCATGGTCGCGGGATGGATACGGAACGTGTTCCGCGACCCGGCCAAGGAAGAGCGCCGTCACCCGCTTGTCAGGAGTCTCTGACAGCCGGGTCGGCGAAGCGGCCTCGACATCTTAAGATGTCGGGGTCGAATCTCCGCTGGAATCAGGCCGGCCAGTGTCCATCTTAGCTTCACGCCTGCACGGTTGGTGCGCAGCGGCATGAAGCGTCTTGAAAGACCGAGAAAAATGTTCCGCTGGTTTGAACATAAGCTCAATCCGTTTCCCCTTGAAGAACCGGTTGAGCCGCCGAATACGCTGGTCGCCTTCTGCCTGCACTATACGCGCGGCGCCTGGCCCTACATCATCGCCGCCGCGATCCTGATGTCGGCGATCGCGATCACCGAAGTCTGGATGTTCGCCTTCCTCGGAAACATCGTCGACTGGCTGTCGGTGCAGAATCGCGAGACTTTCCTGGAGACCGAGGGCTGGAAGCTCGCCGGCATGGCCTTCATCGTGCTGATCGCGTTACCGGGGACGGTGCTGTTGCATTCGCTGATTTCGCAGCAGACATTGATGGGCAACTACCCGATGCGCATCCGCTGGCAGGTGCACCGTTACCTGCTCAAGCAGTCGATGACGTTCTATCAGGATGAGTTCGCCGGCCGCATCGCCACGAAGCTGATGCAGACTGCGCTCGCCGTGCGCGAATGCATCATCAAGCTTATCGATGTCCTCAACTACGTTGTCGTCTATTTCCTCGGCATGCTGTTCATCGTCGGCTCGTCCGACTGGAGGCTGGCCGCGCCGCTCGCCGTCTGGCTTGTGTGCTACGTCGGGCTGCTGCGCTACTTCGTTCCGTATCTCGGCGCGGTTTCCCAGGAGCAAGCCGATGCCCGCTCAGTCATGACCGGCCGGGTGGTCGACAGCTACACCAACATTCAGACCGTGAAGCTGTTTTCCCATGCCAGGCGCGAGGCTTCCTTCGCACGGGAGGGCATGGCGACCTTCATGGACACGGTCTACCGCTCGATGCGGCTGGTGACGCAACTCTACGGGGCGCTCTACGTCATCAATGCGCTGCTGCTGTTCTCCGTCGGGGCGCTGTCGATCTGGCTGTGGCTCCACGAGGCGGTTACGATCGGAGCGGTCGCCGTCGCGATCGGCCTTGTCCTGCGGCTCTGGGGCATGTCGCAATGGATCATGTGGGAAATGTCCGGCCTGTTCGAGAATATCGGCACGGTGCAGGACGGCATCGGCTCGATCTCGCTGCCACGCCTTGTCGAAGACAGGCCGGGGGCGAAGGACATCGAAGTCACCAATGGCGAGATCGAATTCGAGAAAGTCCGGTTCCACTACGGCAAGCGCAAGGGCGTTATCGAAGACCTGTCGCTCAAGGTTCGTCCCGGCGAGAAGGTCGGCATTGTGGGGCGATCGGGCGCCGGCAAGTCGACGCTGGTGAATTTGCTCCTGCGCTTCTACGATCTGGAGAATGGGTGCATCCTGATCGACGGTCACGATATTGCGACCGTCACCCAGGACAGCCTGCGCGCCAATATCGGGGTGGTGACGCAGGATACCTCGCTGCTCCACCGTTCCGTGCGCGACAACATTCTCTACGGCCGGCCCGATGCCACCGAGGAGATGATGGTGGAAGCCGCCCGGCGCGCCGAGGCGTTGGACTTCATCAAGAGCCTTTCCGATCCGAAGGGGCGCAAGGGGTTCGACGCGCATGTCGGCGAGCGCGGCGTCAAGCTGTCGGGCGGCCAGCGGCAGCGCGTCGCGATTGCCCGCGTGATGCTCAAGGACGCGCCGATCCTGATACTCGACGAGGCGACATCGGCGCTCGACTCTGAGGTCGAGGCAGCGATCCAGGAGAACCTCTATCGGCTGATGGAGGGGAAGACGGTGATCGCGATCGCGCACCGACTCTCGACCATCGCCGCGATGGACCGGCTCGTCGTCATGGACGAGGGACATATTGTCGAGGACGGCACGCATGAGGAATTGCTCGCCCGCGGCGGCCTCTACCGGCAATTGTGGCAGAGGCAGTCCGGCGGGTTCCTTCTGGACGGCGATCAGGCGGAGCCGACTGTCCTCAAAGGGCAGGCCGCGGAGTGAAGCCGGGCGAACACTGGCCATGCGCTTCTTCGCGGGATTTTCCCGGCGGCCTTCCTATATTGGTTCAGCCGGGCGGCGGGCCGGCATGGCGAATGGCGAGAATGAATGGCTGACGAGGGATTTCGCAACAGGCTGTGGCAACGCTTCGAGGGAGCGGTGGATCCTTTCCAGGACACCGACCGGGAAGTGCTGCCGGCGAGCGCGTGGCGGTTCATCCTTTATTTCGCCCGGCAGGCGACGGGGCCGTTCGCCCTCCTGCTGATCGTCGGCGGCGCCGCGGGCGCGGTCGACGCGGCACTCTACTGGTCGGTCGGCTGGCTGATCGACCTGCTCGACAATTCCAATCCACAGACGCTGTTTGCGGATCATTGGCCCGAACTCGCAGCCCTGCTAGCGCTTTTGCTGGTGGTTCGAACGGTGGTGATGATCGCTTCGGCGGTCGTCGAGCAGCAGATCGTGGTGCCGGGCTTTTATTCGATGGTGCGCTGGCAGGCTTTTCGCCGCGTCATCGAGCAGCCCTACGATTTCTACCAGAACGATTTTGCGGGGCGCATCGCCACCAAGATCATGCAGGGTGGCGAGGCGGTCGGCGACTTCATCGTCAACATCCTGCAGACGATGTGGTCGTTCCTGACTTTCGTTGTCCTGGCGATCACAATATTGGTTTCGGTCGACCCGATGATGGGCCTGGTCGTCGCCCTGTGGTTCGCCGGATACGCCTCGATTGTCTATTTCCTGCTGCCCGAAATGCGCAGCGCCGGCCGCGCCACGGCGGACGAACGCTCGATCTTCAACGGCCGTCTGGTCGACGCCTTCACCAACATCATGGCCGTCAAGCTCTTCGACAGCGGGCGGCGCGAGCACGCTTATGTGCGCGACGGGCTGGAGCGCTTCCTGCGCGCGGTGATGCGGCTGACACGCGCCGTCACAACGGTCCGCGCCTCCGTCGCCATCATCAACGGCGCGATGATGAGCGCGATTGCGGCGATCTGCATCTACAAGTTCACTGCAGGCGGAATTTCGACCGGCGCCATCGCCGCGGCGCTGGGCCTGGTCTTCAGGCTCAACCAGATGTCGGGCTGGATGATGTTCAACATAAACGGCCTGATCCGCAATTACGCCACCGTGCAGGATGCGACGCGGACGATCTCGGTAAGGCCGGCCATCCGCGACGCGCCCGATGCGAAGGTGATGCCGCGCGCCAAGGGCGACATCAGGTTCGAGAACGTCTCCTTCCACTACGGCAAGGGCGGCGGCATCATCGAAAACCTCAACCTTCATATCCGGCCGGGCGAGCGCGTGGCGCTGGTCGGCCCGTCGGGCGCCGGCAAGACCACCATCGTCAATCTGGCGCTGCGGTTGTTCGACGTGGAGGCGGGGCGCATCCTGATCGACGGCCAGGATGTTCGTTCGGTGACGCAGGGATCGCTGCGCGAGCAGTTCGGCGTCGTCAGCCAGGACGCAATGCTGATGCACCGCTCGATCCGCGACAATATCGGCTACGGCCGGGCGGGAGCCGGACAGGCCGATGTCGAGGATGCGGCGCGGCGCTCCGAAGCGCACGAATTTATCCGGGGCATTTCCGATCCGAAGGGCCGCCGGGGCTACGACGCGCATGTCGGCGAACGTGGCGTCAAGCTTTCAGGCGGCCAGCGCCAGCGCGTCGCCATTGCGCGCATGATGCTCAAGGACGCGCCGATCCTGATCCTCGACGAGGCGACCTCGGCGCTCGATTCGGAAATCGAGGCAGCGATCCAGGACAATCTCTACCGGCTGATGGAAGGCAAGACCGTCATCGCCATCGCACACCGCCTGTCGACGATCGCGGCGCTCGACCGGCTGATCGTGCTCGACAAGGGACGGATCGTCGAGGAGGGGACGCATGATGCGCTGATCGCGCGCGGCGGCCTTTACGCGCAGCTCTGGAAGCGGCAATCCGGCGGCTTCCTGGCCAATCAGTTGGCGGCGGAATAGGTTTGCCGCGATATGTCTGCCCGGCTGCCTGAAAATTTCGCTTCTTCCCTCGCTGCAGAGACCAGCCTCAGTGCGGTCGACCAGGAGATATTGGCCGAAAAGGCGACCTCCCTCGGCAATGCCGGCCGCAAGGTCGAGACGTGCCTGGAAAAGCTCCGTTCGCACCGGGGAGACAGCGAAACGCGTATGGCGCTGGTCATGAGCACAGCCGATGCCGTCTATGCGTATTTCGTGCAGCGCGAGCTCTGCGGATTCCGCCGCCACGACGACATCATCCGCGACTACGCAATACCGCGGGAAGTGCTGGTCAGGCTGGGCGCGAGGTAGGCCGGAGCGGCAGCGCCGCTGTTCAGCACAGATACGGCCGGTCCGCACATGCCTTGCCAGCGCCGAAATAGGCTTGAACCGGGCCCCGTATCGCGGCCCCGCGACAATCTGCCGTCACCCCCTTGCACCGTCTGGACATAAGCGGGCTTCACGCATAAACCGATGCCGAATGCCGGATGGGTCGACCAGCCCGTCGCCCATGCGCAGACGGTGCCAGACCGACGGAGCAAGATCTGGCTCCAGCCGGCATAAAGTAAGGCGAAAGGATCATAGTCCCGTGAGCGCAACCGACACGACCGCGACCGAGCCGACCCGCCGGGATTTCCTCTACGTGGCCACCGGCATGGCCGGAGTGGTCGGCGTGGGCGCCGTTACCTGGCCCTTCATCGACCAGATGCGCCCGGACGCTTCGACGCTGGCGCTCGCAACGATCGAGGTTGACGTGTCGTCGCTCCAGCCCGGCATGTCGCTGACGGCCAAGTGGCGGGGCCGACCGGTCTTCATCCGCAACCGCACGCCGGAAGAGATCGAGGCGGCGAAGGCGGTTTCGCTGGACGAACTCAAGGATCCGGTTGCGCGCAACGCCAATATCGCCGGCGATGCGCCGGCCACCGACCTCGACCGCTCCGCGGGCGAAGGCAAGGAAAACTGGATTGTCATGGTCGGCGTGTGCACCCATCTCGGCTGCGTTCCGCTCGGCCAGCAGGGTGATTTCGGCGGCTGGTTCTGCCCTTGCCACGGGTCGCATTACGATACGGCCGGCCGCGTCCGCAAAGGTCCGGCGCCGGAAAACCTGGCCATTCCGACATTCCAGTTCGTTTCCGACACCACGATCCGGATCGGCTGAGGTTTCTGGGGGATAATCATGAGCGGTGGACACTCGACTTACACGCCGAAAACGGGCCTTGGCCGCTGGGTCGATGCACGCATGCCTTTGCCGCGCCTGGTGTACGATTCGTTCGTCTCCTACCCGGTGCCGCGCAACCTGAACTACGCCTACACGTTCGGCGGCATTCTGGCGATCATGCTGGTAGCGCAGATACTCACGGGCGTTGTGCTGGCCATGCACTACACTGCGGAAACCACGCTCGCCTTCGCATCGGTCGAAAAGATCATGCGCGACGTGAATTCGGGTTGGCTTCTGCGCTACCTGCACTCAAACGGCGCGTCGTTCTTCTTCATCGCGGTCTACATCCACATTTTCCGCGGGCTCTACTACGGCTCGTACAAGGCGCCGCGCGAGCTGCTCTGGATTCTCGGCTGCATCATCTATCTGCTGATGATGGCTACGGGCTTCATGGGCTATGTGCTGCCCTGGGGCCAGATGAGCTTCTGGGGCGCGACCGTCATCACGGGCTTCTTCACGGCGATCCCGCTGGTCGGCGACTGGATCCAGCAATTGCTGCTGGGCGGCTTTGCGGTCGACAATCCGACGCTCAACCGTTTCTTTTCGCTTCATTATCTGCTGCCGTTCATGATCGCCGGCGTCGTCGTCCTCCACGTTTGGGCGCTGCACGTTACCGGGCAGACCAACCCGACCGGCATCGAGGTCAAGTCCAAGACCGACACGCTGCCCTTCACGCCTTATGCGACCCTGAAGGACGCGTTCGGCATGCTGGTCTTCCTGCTCGTGTTCGCGTACTTCCTCTTCTACATCCCCAATTATCTGGGCCATCCCGACAATTACATCATCGCCGATCCGCTGAAGACGCCGGCGCACATCGTGCCCGAATGGTATTACCTGCCATTCTACGCGATCCTGCGCGCCATCACCTTCAGTATCGGTCCGATCGATTCCAAGCTCGGCGGTGTGCTTGCAATGTTCGGCGCCATCGCGGTGCTGTTCTTCGTGCCGTGGCTCGATACGTCGAAGGTGCGCTCGGCCGTCTACCGCCCCTGGTACAAGCTGTTCTTCTGGCTCTTCGTAGCGAACGCGCTGTTCCTGGGTTGGCTCGGCTCGCGTCCGGCGGAAGGCGCCTATGTGGTGATGTCGCAGGTTTCGACGCTTTATTATTTCGGCTTCTTCTTCGTCATCATGCCGGTTCTCGGTTTTATCGAGACGCCGCGGCGCCTGCCGAACTCGATCACCGAAGCGGTGCTTAAGAAGAACAAGATGGGTGGCGCCGCGCATCTGGCGCACGCGCCCGCGTCGCCGGAAATCAAAGGCTAGTTGAGAATCTTGAGAGGGACTTTTGGAATGAAAAAGATTCTCAACGGTCTTGCCGTGGCGGGCTTCGTGCTGGCCGGCGCGCTCGGCGCAGCCACCGCGCAGGAGGAGCACAGCGAGACAGAGCCCACGCACTTCCCGATCCACAAGCCGGAGGAGCAGAGCTGGTCGTTCGCAGGGCCTTTCGGCACCTACAACAAGGCTCAGTTGCAGCGCGGGCTGAAGGTTTACAAGGAGGTCTGTTCGGCCTGCCACTCGATGGAGCTGGTTGCGTTCCGCACGCTCGAAGGGCTCGGCTATTCGGAGGCCCAGGTTAAGGCGCTTGCCGCCGAATACGAGGCAACCGACGGACCGAATGCCGACGGCGAGATGTTTACGCGGCCGGCGCTGCCCTCGGACTATTTCCCGTCGCCCTTCCCCAACAAGGAAGCGGCAGCCGCCGCCAATAACGGCGCCGCGCCACCCGATTTCTCGCTGATCGCAAAGGCGCGCGGCGTCGAGCGCGGCTTTCCGCTGTTCGTGTTCGACATCTTCACGCAGTACGCCGAGGGTGGTCCCGACTATATCCACGCGCTGCTGACTGGCTATGAAGAAGAACCGCCGGCCGGCATGGAAATTGGGGAGGGCACCTACTACAATCCCTATTTCATCGCCGGCAAGTCGCTGGCCATGGCTCCACCGCTGTCGGACGGTCAGGTGACCTATGACGATGGGTCGCCCGAAACGGTCGACCAGTATGCCCGCGACGTCGCTGCGTTCCTGATGTGGGCGGCCGAGCCGCACCTCGAAGCGCGCAAGCAGACCGGCTTCAGCGTCATGGCTTTCATGATCCTGTTCACCGGCCTTGTTTATCTGACGAAGCGCAAGGTCTGGGCCGGCGTTGCGCATTGAGCGCTGGAAGCCCGATTTGTCGATGTTTAAAGGGCGCCTCTGAGCGCCCTTTCTTTCAAAGCAGCATGTTTGCGATTTGCCTCTCGCATGCAAGCCGGTCGAGGCTGCCAAGACCACCCAATCTGCGTGCAATTAAGTCATTGGGCAAGGTCGAGAATTTCAATCGAACCAAGCATTGCACATGTAAACCGGCAATTTCCAGGTCGCGTAACTCCACATCGCTCGGCCATTTCGATTCTTTGGCCGTCGTGATCATCGCGACGAGCGTTTGCCCGTTTGCCTCATTAAAGCTGCGGCCGGAAATGACCACCGCGGGCCTGCGCTTCCGAACTGGTATTTCGGCGAAGGGAAACGGAACCACCACGGTCTCGTATCGCTCACAGATCACGAAATGCTTCCTCGTCCTCCGGGCTGCTCCATTCTGAGAATAAGGCGGAATTGGCGGCTAGATAATCATCAGCCAAACGGGCTTCACGTAACTCTATGATCTCGCCCTTTCGCGTCTTGAACCACTCGTTCCAGACTGCCTTCATGGCGCCTTCCGGTCGAATAGCATTTGTTGGACGACCATCTCTGCCTGTTCGCATTCGCTTCCAGCGACCGACGACGCCATCGACGTCAAGGTTGATTTCCTCATCATCCTTCAGCCTCGCCAAGCGCTCGCGCATTTTCGGCCCGTCGATATGCTTGAACCAAATCGTATGGTCTTCGATCCTGGTCGAGGTTGCCATTCTTTGCTCCCAAGGGGTCGCGGAATTTTCAATGGACCCCTATATGACCCCTCAAGCCCCGTGCTGTCAACGGGTTATTAAATAATGCCGTGGACCCCCGTGAGACCCCCGTTGGTCCTTAATTTTTTGGCGAAGAAAGGTTGCGCTGATCTTGTTGCTCATTCAAGGATCGGCCAACCAAGATGGTGGCCCATGAAATCCTCTCTCGAAGACACGCTCCTTTCGGCGATCCGCGCCATTCCGGATTATCCCAAACCGGGGATCATGTTTCGCGACATCACCACTCTGCTCGGCAATGCGCGCGCGTTTCGCCGCGCCATCGACGAACTTGTGCATCCCTATGCAGGGACCAAGGTCGACAAGGTCGCCGGCATCGAGGCGCGGGGCTTCATCCTCGGCGGCGCGATCGCCCATCAGCTTTCATCCGGCTTCATCCCGATCCGCAAGAAGGGGAAACTGCCGCACGAGACCGTGCGCGTCGCCTACAGCCTTGAATACGGGCTGGACGAGATGGAAATGCACAAGGACGCTGTTGCGGCTGGCGAAAAGGTGATCCTCGTCGACGACCTGATCGCCACCGGCGGCACGGCGGATGGCGCTGTCAGGCTGCTGCGCCAGATGGGCGCCGACATCGTTGCGGCCTGCTTCATCATCGACCTGCCGGAGCTTGGCGGGCGCAGGAAACTGGAGGCGCTGGATGTGCCCGTCAGGACGCTGGTCGCGTACGAGGGCCACTGAAAAAGCGAATAGCGAGTAGCGAATAGGGAAGGCAGGGACTGTCTTCGATTCAATCGCAAGTACTCACACTCGCTACTCGCTACTCGCTACTCGCTACTTGCTATTCGCTATTCGCTACCTGCACCAGAACGGCGCTTTCGAATTCCAGCACCTTGTCGCCGGTCGAATCAAATGCATCGGCGCGGAGGGTCAGGAGCCGCCAGCCCGGACGCGAAGCGATAGGACGGTGCGCAATGCCGGTGCGGGTGAATGTGACGGTTTCGCCCGCATAGACGGGTTTCAGCCATTTCAGATTCTTGAAGCCGGGCGAGGGGCCGAATTCGGGACGCGGGCCGGGGCCCCGCCAGCGTCTGCCTTCCGTTTCCATGCCGGTCAGCAGATTGTATTTCATCCAGGTCGCCGCGGTATGCCAGCCGGACGCGCAGAGACCGCCGAAGACGCTGTTCTTCGCAGCGGCTTCGTCAACATGGAAAGGCTGCGGATCATATTTCCTGGCGAACGCCTTGATGGCGTCCGCTTCGAATTCGTGCGAGCCGAGCGCGGTTGTGACGCCGATGCCGAAAAACTCGTCAAGCGTCATGCGGCGATCTCGCGCTTCAGGAACATTCCGATGTTTTCGAGTTCGAACACCTGCTCGCCCTTCTGATTGAACAGTTCGTGCCGGCAGGTGACGAAGCCGAGGCTGGGCCTGGATTTCGACAGGCGCTTGGCAAGGACGGTGCTGCGGCCGGTCACCGTGTCGCCGGCAAGGACCGGTCTTTTCCAGCGGACATATTCGATGCCCGGCGCGCCCTGCGATGTCGAATCGAGCAGGAAGGCGTCGCACATCATCCGCATGAATATCGCGCATGTATGCCAGCCAGATGCGGACAGGCCGCCCAGAATACTGGCCTTGCCCGCTTCTTCGTCCAGATGCATCGGCTGGGCGTCGAACTCGCCCGCGAATTCGATGATCTCTTCGGCGGTCACAAGTTTTGAGCCGAGGTCGATGGAGGCGTCCTCGCGAAAATCCTCATAGGCCCACTTCTTGGCGGTCATGCCCGAAATCCTGTTCAGGTTTGAACTTTCATAATGACGGGATCGGCTCGAGGCGGCAAGCACATGTCGGCAAAAGCCTTGAGCCAGAGCCAGATTCGGGGTTCAGAGCCAGCCGCGGCGCTTGAAATACCAGAAGGGAAGAACCGCCGACACGACCATGAGCGCCAGCGCAAAAGGATAGCCCAGCAGCCATTTCAACTCAGGCATGACATCGAAGTTCATGCCGTAGACCGAAGCGACGAGCGTGGGTGGCAGGAAGACGACCGCGGCGACGGAGACGATCTTGATGATGGCATTTTGCTCGATATTGATCATGCCCAGCGTCGCGTCGAGCAGGAACGTGATCTTCTGCGACAGGAAGGACGCGTGATCGGAAAGCGACGACACGTCACGTGACAGCGTTTTCACCCTGGCGCGCAAGTCCTTATCGTTCTTCCGCGACACCATCACCTGACCGAAGAAGCCGGAAAGCCGCTGGAGCGAGAGAAGGCTGTCCTGAATATTTGACACCAAATCCTCCTTGCGCCCGATGCGGCGCAGGATGATTTGAAAACCCAGGTCGCGCTTTGATGCCTTTTTCTCGGCGGGGTGAAAAATATCGTGTGAGATTTCTATGACTTCGCTGCCCGCCCGCTCGAGCACGTCGGCGAGGCGGTCGACGATTGCCTCTAGCAGGGCGACCAGGATGGTTTCGCCATTGGTGCAGCCGATGTCAGCTTTCTCCGCTCTCATCGGGAATGTATGGAAGGCGCGCGGCTCATGATAGCGCACGGTGATCAGCCTGTTTTGGGAAAGCACGAACGTCACAGGCGACATGACAGGCCGGTCGCCGTCGGCATGCGCGGGCAGCGTCGCGGTCATGAAGAATGCGCCGTTCTCGATGTAGAGCCGCGAGGATATCTCGATCTCCTGCATCTCCTCGCGCGTCGGAATGCCGACGCCGATCCAGTTTTCGATCGTCGCCTCTTCTTCCTTGGTCGGTTCGAGAAGATCCGCCCAGACGACCCGTTCCTTGTTCGCCAGAAGGTTATCGACGGCGTGCAGCCGCTCATTGTCGACGACGAATGCCTTGATCATCGCCAGGTCTCCTTGCTTCGACCGAGGGCCGCGTCAATGGACGCGGAGTTCGCTACGTATTGAACTTGAACAGCATGACATCGCCGTCCTGCACGACATATTCCTTGCCCTCGTCGCGCGCTTTGCCGGCTTCCTTCGCCGCCACTTCGCCGCCGAGCGTCACGAAATCATTGTAGGCGATTGTCTGCGCACGAATGAAGCCGCGCTCGAAATCCGTATGGATGACGCCGGCCGCCTGCGGCGCCTTGGCGCCCTTGTGGACGGTCCAGGCGCGAGTCTCCTTCGGCCCCACGGTGAAGAAGGTGATGAGCTGCAGCAACTCGTAGCCGGCGCGGATGAGCTTATCGAGGCCCGGCTCCTCCAGGCCGAGATCGGCCAGGAATTCCTTGGCCTCGTCATCGGCAAGCTGCGCCACCTCGGCTTCGATCGCCGCCGAAATGACCACCGTGCGCGCGCCCTGGCCGGCCGCCATTTTCTCGACAGCGCGGGTGTGCTCGTTGCCCGTTGCGGCATCGGCCTCGGAGACGTTGCAGACATAGAGAACCGGGTGCGAGGTAAGGAGATTGAGGCCCTGCAGGATGGCCAGATCCTCGGCCCCGATCCCGTCGAGCAGGATGCGCGTGGGCTTGCCGTCCTGCAGCAGCGCCAAAGCCTGCTCCATCATCGGCAGAACCGTCAGCGCTTCCTTGTCCTTGCCGCTGGCGCGCTTGCGGAACTGGATGATGCGGCGTTCCAGGCTTTCAAGGTCGGCGAGCATCAGCTCGGTCTCGACGGTCTCGGCGTCGGCGACAGGATCGATCCTGCCTTCGACGTGGGCGATGTCGTCATCCTCGAAACAGCGCAGCACATGCACGATGGCGTCGACCTCTCGTATGTTGGCCAGGAACTGGTTGCCCAGCCCTTCGCCCTTCGACGCCCCGCGCACCAGGCCGGCAATATCGACGAAGGAAATGCGGGTCGGGATGATCTCCTTCGACTTGCCGGCGGCCGCCAGCTTCTGCAGCCGCGGATCGGGCACCGCGACTTCGCCGGTATTTGGCTCGATCGTGCAGAACGGATAATTGGCCGCCTGCGCGGCGGCTGTCCGCGTCAGTGCGTTGAAAAGCGTCGATTTGCCCACGTTGGGCAAACCAACGATGCCGCATTTGAAACCCATGATTTGTAGTCCTAGCGATCCGAGAGAATTTGATCAGGGCTATGGGCGAAAGAATTGATGATCGTCAACCCTTGGATTGCCTGCCCATCCTGCAAGGGAAAGAATAGCAACCGACCATTGCCTCGCTACTCTTTGCTACCAAAGAGCCTTTTCAGCATCGCGGCCATCGGCCCCGTCTCGGGAGCCTTGACGGCAGGCGCTTGCTGACGCGCCTGGCGTATGTGGCTCTGCTGTTTCGGGGCAGGGCGGTCCGGCTCCGGCTTCGCCTTGCCGCCGCCGGAGACGGCAAGGCTGACCTTGTTCATGAAACTTGAATCGTCGCCTTTGACCAGGAGTTCGGCGCTGCCTGCGATTGCGTCCAATAGGGGTTCCAGCCACTCCTTGTCGGCTTTGGCGAAGTCGCCCAGCACGTGCGGCGAGACCAGTTCCTTGACGCCGGGATGGCCGATGCCGATGCGCACGCGGCGATAGTCTTTCCCGATATGCTGGTCCAGCGAACGGATGCCGTTGTGGCCGCCCGCGCCGCCGCCGACCTTCACGCGCACCTTGCCGGGAGCGAGGTCGATCTCGTCGTAAAAAACGGTCAGGGCCGAAGGTTCGAGCTTGTAGAACCGCATCGCCTCGCCGACCGACTGGCCGGACAGGTTCATATATGTCTGGGGCTTGATGAGGATGATCTTTTCGCCGTCGAGATTCCCTTCGGCGACCAGGCCCTGGAACTTCTTCGACCAAGGCGAAAAATTATGGCGGCGGGCAATCGCGTCCGCCGCCATGAAGCCGACATTGTGCCGGTAGTTGGCGTATTTCGCACCCGGATTGCCAAGACCAGCAAAGAGAAGCACGGTTTCGGCCTCCGGGTTGCGAGATTATTCCTCTTCGGCCGCTTCTTCTTCCGCCTCGGGAGCTGCCTCTTCGGCAGCTTCCGGCTTCATGGCAGAGGAGCTTGCGACGGTCGCGATGGTGAAGTCGCGGTCCGAGATGACCGGCTTGACGCCGGCCGGCAGCTTGACGGCCGAAATGTGGATCGAATCGCCGATATCGGTGCCGGTGAGATCGATCGTGATCGAGTCGGGGATCGCGTTAGCCGGGCAATGGAACTCGACTTCGTGGCGCACGACGTTAAGAACGCCGCCGCGCTTGATGCCGGGCGACTTCTCTTCATTGATGAAGTGGACCGGCACGTTGACGTTGACCTCGGTGTCCTTGCCGATGCGTAGGAAATCGACATGCATCGGGAAGTCGCGGACGGGGTCGAGCTGATAGTCCTTGGGCAGGACCTGGATCTTCTTGCCGCCGACGTCGATCGTGGCGATGGTGGTCAGAAAACCGCCGCCGTGGATCTTGTAGTAGACGTCCTTATAGGACAGGGCGATCGCCAGGGGAGGCTGCTTGTCGCCGTAGATGACTGCAGGCACTTTACCGTTGCGGCGAACTTCACGGGCGGACCCCTTACCGACCTGTTCGCGTGCTTCGGCCTTGAGCTCGTAAGTGTCGTGGCTCATGGCATTTCCTTTCGGGTTTACTGGAGCGTCTGCGGCGGGCGGTTGCCCGGTCCCCAAACGTCGAAAGCCGCCGGATGAGGCGGCCTTCCGCCGCGTTGCCTCCAAGGGTGTCTACGCGGGTGGCGGCTCTATAGCCGAAGGCGATCCGGAGCGCAAGTTTGTGCAGAATTCCGTCTCTATTGCGGCTGGACGAAAATAATTTGGGACATCGGGAACCTTGTTGGAGGCGGCGCGTTCCCGACCGCTAACGTTTGTAGTTGAAGCTTCAACGTGGGCACGGACCGGCGGTCGCGACACCCAAGCCCCCCGCCCAGCGATCGTCGGTCCATCCCCCAAACCGTCCTGAAATCACCGCCTTCGCGCTGCCGCGAAGTTGCCGCTCTCGCTACACCGGCCGCAGAATTCTACGAAGCTACGATTTCGGCCGCTTCTTCTTCGCCTTCTTCGGTGGAGGCGTGCCGGCGGAAGCTTCCGGCCGTGACTTGCTCTTCGGCTTGAACTTTCCTTTTTTCGCGCTGTTCCACGAGGAGGGCGCGGCTTCGCTGGACGGCTCGGTTTTGGTTGGGGCCTTGCCGTCGAGACGCTGGATAGTGACGCCCTTTTCGCCGGTGCCGTTTTCCCTGACCGCAGCCCAGAAGCTTTCCGCCTTGTCGCCGGCGATCTCGAACTGACTTTCCGTGTCGAGTATCTTGATCGAGCCCACGGCCCGCTTGGTGATGTGGCCGGCTTTGCAGATCATCGGCAGGAGCCAGCGCGGCTCGGCGCGGTGCTTGCGGCCGACCGAGACGCGAAACCAAACGCCGTTGGTAAAATCGCTGCGATCCCGTGGCGCGCTTTCCGGACGAGGCTCGCGTTGCCCGCGCTCGGCGAAGCTCGAAGGGGCGTCGAGAAGTTCTTCCGGGGCAGGCCGCGCCGCGAGTTGGAGGCGGAGATAGGCTGCGGCGATGTGCTCGGGGCTGTGGGCGTTCATCAGTTCCCTGACGAATGCGATTTCGTCCTCGGCGGGCGTCACCGACAGGGCCGGATCCTCGAGAATGCGCTCCTTGTTGTGCCTTTCAATGTCGCTTGCCGTCGGCGCGGGCACGGTGCGCGCCGTGAGCTTGGCCAGCTTCAGCACGCGCGCGGCGGCATTGCGCCGATGGTAGGGCACGATCAGCGTGCAGATGCCCTTGCGGCCGGCACGCCCGGTGCGCCCGCTGCGATGCAACAGCGTGTCGGGATTGGTCGGCATGTCGGCATGGATGACCAGGTCGAGATTGGGCAGGTCGATGCCACGGGCGGCGACGTCGGTCGCCACGCAGACGCGGGCGCGTCCGTCACGCATCGATTGCAGCGCGTTGGTGCGCTCGGCCTGACTGAGTTCTCCCGACAGCGCGACGACGGGGAAGCCGCGATTGCCAAGACGGCTGGCCAGGTGTTTCACGGCTTCGCGCGTGTGGCAAAAGACGATCGTGTTCTGTGAATCGAAAAACAGCAGCGTGTTGATGATTGCGTTCTCGCGGTCGGCCGGCGCGACCAGGATCTGCTGGTATTCGATGTCGCTGTGCTGGCTGCTTTCGCCCGTCGCCGTGATGCGCAGCGCGTCGCGCTGGAAGCGTTTTGCCAATTGTGCGATCTGGTTGGGAACGGTGGCGGAAAACATCAGCGTTCGCCGCTCGTCGGGCGCGGCGGCAAGAATGAATTCAAGGTCGTCGCGAAAACCCAGGTCGAGCATCTCGTCGGCTTCGTCGAGCACGACGGCGCGGAGTTCCGAAATATCGAGCGAGCCGCGCGTGATGTGATCGCGCAGGCGGCCGGGCGTACCGACGACGATATGCGCGCCGTCGGCGAGCGCCCGGCGTTCGGTACGCATGTCCATGCCGCCGACGCAGGAGCCGATGCGCGCTCCCGTCTCGCGGTAGAGCCATTCGAATTCGCGGCGAACCTGTATGGCCAGCTCGCGCGTCGGCGCAACGATCAGCGCCAGCGGCAGACCAGCCGGAGCAAATCGCGGCGAGCCGGCCAGAAGCGTCGGCGCGATGGCGATGCCGAACGCGACCGTCTTGCCCGAGCCGGTCTGCGCCGACACCAACAGGTCGGCGCTCTGCGCTTCCGCGCCGAGCATCGCGCTCTGCACGGGCGTCAGCCTGTCGTAGCCACGGGCCGCGAGCGCAGCCTTCAGCGGCGGCGCCATCGTGTCGAAGTCGGTCATGGAACGAACTTTCATTGTATATGTAGCGGCGGCTCAAATTTTGAGCATGGTGCGCAATCAGACAGTCAAGGCCTCTCCCTAAAGAGTTGGGCAGGGACCGGCAAGCCGTCAGCGAGGGTGCGGCTTTATAGCATTCGCCCTGAAATCGTCATTGAACATCGCCGCTGGCAGGGCTAAGGTACTGATATCGGGGGCATGGGTGGACTCCCCGCTGAGGCTTCGGCCCAAGTTCCGCCTTCGCTTGTTTATGCGGAGGAAAAACCATGCCTCGAAGAATCTCGGCCCAGGAACTTGTTGCGTTGACCGGCACAGACCGGTTTCCACATGTCGTCGACGTGAGGCGCGAAAGCGTTTTCAGGGGTTCCGGCAAGCGTATCGCCGGCGCGGTCCGGCGCGACCATCTGAAGACCGCCGAATGGCTGCCCGATTTTGCCGATGGCCGCCGGATCGTCGTCTACTGCATTCACGGCCACAATGTCAGCGAACTGGCCACCGCGCGCCTGGCAGCGGAAGGCGCGGATGTCGCCATGCTGGAGGGTGGCATGGAGGCCTATGAGGAGGCCGGCGGCGTCATGGTCACGCGCGACGGACCGGGCGTGGACGTCACCGCCGGCCCGAGCGTCTGGGTGACCAGGGAAAGGCCGAAGATCGATCGGATCGCCTGTCCCTGGCTTATCCGCCGCTTCATCGATCCGTTTGCGGTGTTCCACTTTGTAGCGGCGGAATGGGTAAAGGACGTGGCCGAAGAGATCGGCGGGATTCCCTATGACATCAAGGATGTGCACTATTCGCATCGCGGCGCGGAGTGCACCTTCGACACGCTGATTTCCGAGTTCGGGCTGGCCGACCCCGCCTTGCTTCACCTTGCAAGGATCGTGCGCGGCGCCGATACGGCGAGCCTGGAACTGGAGCCGCAGGCAGCCGGGCTTCTGGCGATCTCGCTCGGGCTCTCGGCGATCGAAGCGGACGATCTGGCGCAACTGGAAAAGGGAATGGTCATCTACGATGCGCTCTATGGCTGGTGCCGCCATGCCACCCAGGAAACGCACAATTGGCCGGTGAAGGCGGTATAGCATGGACATTCAAGCAAGCCGGCCCGCCGATCCGTCGTTTTCGGAAGCGACGAAAACTTTCGCAAAGATCGGCCTGTTGTCGTTCGGGGGGCCGGCCGGGCAGATCGCCTTAATGCATCGCATTCTCGTGGACGAGAAGCGCTGGCTCGATGAGCCGCGCTTCCTGCACGCACTGAATTATTGCATGCTGCTGCCCGGGCCCGAGGCCATGCAATTGGCCACCTATGCCGGCTGGCTACTGCATGGCGTTCGGGGAGGGCTGGTCGCCGGGCTGCTTTTCGTCCTGCCCGGCGCGATTGTCATAACACTCCTCTCCGCACTCTATCTGACTGTCGGCGACGTGCCGCTGGTGCAGGGACTGCTGTTCGGCCTTAAGGCCGCGGTGCTCGCCGTCGTGCTGGAAGCGCTGATCAAAGTCTCCAAACGCGCGATCAAGGACTGGACGATGGTGGTGCTAGCGGCGGCGGCCTTCATCGCGATCGCGTTTCTGAAGCTGCCGTTTCCGCTGATCATAGCCGCGGCGGCGCTGATCGGCGTTTTCCTTCGCAAGACGGGCTCCACCGCCGGGGCAAAAGCGAAAGCCGCGGCCGCCGATGCGTATATGCAAATCGAAATGCCGGAGTGGGCTCGACCGAACTGGAGGCGGTTCCTCGTCACCCTCGCCGTCTGGCTGGCGATCTGGTTCGTCCCGCTATTCGCGCTCCATGCCACTCTTGGCAGCGCCAACGTCTTTGCCGCAGAAGCTTCGTTCTTCTCAACAATGGCCACTGTCACATTCGGCGGCGCCTATGCGGTGCTTGCCTATGTAGCGCAGCAGGCAGTCGAGGTTTACGGCTGGCTCCGTCCGGACGAAATGCTGACCGGCCTCGGGCTTGCCGAAACCACGCCCGGCCCGCTGATACTGGTCCTGGTGTTTGTCGGCTTTCTGGGCGGGGCGCGCCTCTCCGGCCTCGATGCTCTGACCGGCGGCGTACTGGGCGCGGCCGTTACCCTGTGGTTCACCTTCGTGCCGTGCTTCCTGTGGATTTTCGTCGGCGCGCCCTACGTCGAAACGGTGCGCAATGTGCGCTGGCTCGCCAGCGCACTGTCGGCTGTCACGGCCGCGGTCGTCGGCATCATCGCCAATCTCGCGGTCTGGTTCGCGCTGCATGTGCTTTTTGCGAATGTTGGCGAATGGCCGATCGGACCGTTTGTCCTGCCGACGCCCGATCTCGCCACGATCGATCTCACAGCGGCGGCCATAGCCATCGCGGCCGGCATCGCGCTCATCCGCTATCACCAGAACATGATCGCGGTGCTCGTCGCGGCGGCACTGGCCGGGATGATCTGGATGCTGGCGTAATTAGTCGAACAGGCTCGAGACCGATTCCTCGGTGGCCGTCCGGGAGATCGCTTCGCCGATAAGGTCGGCGATAGAGACGACGCGGATGTTGTGCGCGGCCTCTATTGCGGAGGTCGGCTGGATCGAATCCGTGATCACCAGTTCCTGCAGCTTCGATGCCGCAATGCGGGCTGCCGCGCCGCCGGACAGAACGGCGTGGGTGATGTAGGCGGTGACACTGGTCGCCCCGCTGGCGAGCAGCGCGTCGGCGGCGTTGCAGAGCGTGCCGCCGGAATCGACGATGTCGTCGATCAGCAGGCAATCCTTACCGCGAACATCGCCGATAACGTTCATTACTTCCGATTCGCCCGGGCGCTCGCGGCGCTTGTCGACGATCGCCAGCTGCGCGTCGATGCGTTTGGCGAGCGCACGGGCGCGGACCACGCCGCCCACGTCCGGCGAGACGACCATGACGTTGGCCAGTTGCTTGTATTTGGCCTTGACGTCACGCGCCATCACCGGGACGGCGAACAGATTGTCGGTCGGAATGTCGAAAAAGCCCTGGATCTGCCCGGCGTGGAGATCGAGCGTCAGCACGCGGTCGACGCCGGCGCGGGTAATCATGTTGGCGACGAGCTTCGCCGAGATCGGCGTGCGGCCGGAGGCGCGGCGATCCTGTCGCGCATAGCCGAAATAAGGGATGACGGCGGTTATGCGGCGCGCCGAGGAGCGCATGAAAGCGTCGATCATGATGAGAAGTTCCATCAGATGATCGTTGGTCGGGAACGAGGTCGACTGCAGGATGAAGACATCCTCGCCGCGGACATTCTCCTGGATCTCGACGAAAATTTCCTGGTCGGCGAAGCGCCGCACGCTGGCTTTGCCGATCGGTACGTTGAGATAACGGGCGACCGCTTCGGCCAGCACCCGGTTGGAATTGCCCGCGAAGAGTTTCATATACCGTTCCTGGTAGGAATATGAGGCGGCTTTTAGCGGCCTTCGCTGCTATTGCAAGCGCCGGGATACGTTTTCGGCCTACAATCCATAGATTTGGTTGATCGCATTGCCGTGATCAGCCGGTGCGCGCCGAAAGCCATGTAATCAGCTGGTCTATGGTCGCGTCGGCAATCGTCTGCATGGTTGACGAGGAAACAGACGACCATCCGTCGCCGCCGCCGGATGGCGCTTTTTGCTGTCCCGTGATGCGGTGAACCCGGTTTCCGGCGGGATCGTAGACGTCCCAGACATAGATGACGGTGGTTTCCTTGCCTTCGGCAAGCGGCGTGAAATAGCCCTTCAGCACATGCGTTGTGGCTGGGTCGTTGCTGCGTGCAAGCACGATGCCGCGCTCGCGGGCACGAGTGGACAGCCGCTGGGACAGCGTCGTCGCGGCCTCGACGGAGGTACCGACGATCGGGGCGAACTGGATGCGGGCATTGGCCGCGACTGCGGCGCTCTGGGCCGGCGTCGGCGTCGTCGATGCGCCCGGCGTGGCCGTGGTGGCCGGCTGCAACGGAGCGGCGTCGCCTTGCGCCGGCGGCTGTGCGGCGATGGCGGAAGGCTCAAGGACGTCCTGAGTGCTGGTGCAGGCCGACAGTGCGGCAGCCGCGAGCAATGACACGGCCATTGACGGCAAACGTCTCATTCTCCCGAACCTTTCTGCGCCCCTCGCGCCAAGCGGAAACCCCTTTCGCATTCCGGATTCACTTCACGATCAAGTCGAGATCATGGCGCGAAAGCGGCCGGGGCTGGGAATCCGTCGTCAGGTAAGTGCGGCCGAGCGTCATGGCGGTTTCGGTCTCGGAATCCATGATGATCATATGCGCAAACAGCGTCATGTTCGGCGCGATGGGTTCCGGGTTGCCCTGATAGAACATCGGCATGTCCATCCATGACGGCGTGAAGCGCGCGCCGAGCGAATAGCCGCAGGCGTTGAGCCGGTGCTTCGTAAGGCCGTGAGCCTCCAGCGTCCGCGCATGCGCGTCGAAGACGTCGCCAAAGGTGTTGCCCGGCGTCATCGCCTTTTCCACTGCCATGAGCGCGTCGCGCGAGGCGTCGAACAATTCCTGATGTCGCTTTGAGACCTTGCCGGTTAGCACAGTCCGCATCATGGCGGCGTGATAATGGTGGAACACGCCGGCCCATTCGAGCGTCAGTTGATCGTTCTTCAGGAGTTTGCGCCGGCCCGCTTTGTAGCGGCAAAGCAGCGCGTCGGCGCCCGACCCGATGATGAACTCGTTGGCTGGATAGTCCCCGCCGCCGGCAAAGATCGTGCTCTGCATTGCCGCCAGTATCGCGCCTTCGTCCGCGCCCTGCTTGATCAAGGTGAGTGCCGCATCGAAAGCATCGTCGGCCAGATTGGCCGCCTTCTCCGCCTTCCGGATCTCGGCCGGGCTCTTGAAAAGGCGCAGGCGCTGAACGATGCCGGAAGCGTCCGCGATCTGGCCGAATGTCTGCAATTGCTCGTCGAGCCGCCGGCCGTTGAAAGCGGTCAAGCCATGCGTGTCGTATTCAACGCCGATGCGCGCACCCAGAAGGTCCAGTTCGTTCAGCAGATTGCGCAGGTCGAGCGCCGGATTGGCGTCAGCCCGGTCGGTCCACACCACGATATTTTCGATCGTGGAAGTGTGACGCGCCTGGCGCAGATCGGCCGACCGCGTCAGGAGAACCATCGAGCCGTCCGCCTTCAGCACGAGGCACTGGAAGAAGCAGAAACCGAACGTGTCGTAGCCGGTCAGCCAGTACATGCTTTCCTGCGCGAACAGCAGAAGCGCATCGAGCTTTTTTTCGGCCATCTCGATCATCAGCCGGTCGCGGCGCGCGTCGAATTCCGATCGTTCAAAATGCAGCGCCATCAAATCTCCTCCAGAACGATTGCCGAAATCTGCCTGCCGTAATCCGCCTCCCTGCGATGCGTCGTGCGGCGGTAGGAATAGAAAAATGTTTCCTCGGCGTAGGTGCAGCGGTCGAGGCTTTCCGCCAAAACACCTGCCTTGCGAAGCCGGTCCAGCGTATAGCGGTTGAGATCGAACATTGAGTGCCCGCCATTGTGGGACGGCCTGAAATACCGTTCGTTTTCCCTGTCGGCATCGGTGAAGCGCGCGACGAATTCGGCGCCGACCTCGTAATTTTCAGGTCCGATCGAAGGGCCGAGCACGGCGACGATGCGTTCGCGCACGGCGCCCAGCTTCTCCATGGCGTCGATCGTGTTTTCGAGCACGCCGGCGAGCGCCCCCTTCCATCCGGCATGGGCCGCGCCGATCACGCGCGCCTCGGCGTCGGCAAACAGCACCGGTCCGCAATCGGCCGAAGAGGCGCCGAGCGCCAGGCCCGGCCGGTCGGTCACGATCGCGTCGGCCTGCGGCCGAGGACCTGGAAAAGGTCCGGTGGCGACGATCACATCCGGCGAGTGGACTTGATAGACTGAAAGCAATGAGTCGGGCGCGACACCCATCCATTCGGCCACGCGACGGCGGTTTTCCCGCACCAGCGCTGGATCGTCTTTCGAGCCGACGCCGATATTGAGGCCTTGGTATATACCTTCCGAAACGCCGCCGACGCGGGTGAAAAAGCCGTGGCGGATGCCTTGTGCTTCCGCCTTCGCAAGCAAAGGTGACCGGAGCGGCTCCGGCTTCGAGTCGGTTCTCATGCTCCGCCTTGTTGTCTCCGAACACCATTGCGTCAAGGCAAATTCGCCCTTGTCCGCCGGTCGGCGCTCCCGTGGCGGGACAGTGGGGCAGGGGATTTGCCGAGTCAATCCGAAGGAATGAAGGGTGGAACGGCAGTCCCGCGCGGCGCGATCGCGAGCACCTTGAACAGGTTTCCCATCTGGTCAGGACCGGCAAGGCGCTCAACCTCGCCGGACAGGCGCTCGCGCGTCGCAAGGTCCGCATTTGTGCCGAGACGCCCGGCGCGTTCAAGCAATCCCATGGCCAGCAGGAATTCGCCTTGCGTCATGATGTGCGCGTCGAGCCCGGCGTTGCCCGCAGCTGCGGTAAGGGCAGAAAAATCGACATGCGCGGTGAGGTCCGCCTCGCCCGGATGGGCGAGCGAGTCGTCGTAGCGGTGCTTTCGCAGCGCCTGCAGCGTGTCGCCGAGTGCAGGCGTCGTGTAGCCATAGTCGAAGAACAGGCCGGCTCCGCCATGCTTGGCGATCCGTTCGGCTATCGTCTCCATCAGTGCGGTCCGGGCCGGGGAAAGTTCGATGATAGCGCCCTCCGGCGCATTTTCGGCTTCCGGCGGAAGCAATGACGGATCAGGCGCGCCGGCGCCTGCAACGAAGGTCAAGTTGCCGTCCGGGTCCAGGCCCACCGCTCGCTCGCGCCATTTGCTGCTTGTACGAATGTACTGGCGGATCGGAACTGCGTCGAAGAGTTCATTGCCGACGATGAGCAGCGGTTGCGAGGCAAGGTTTTCGACGGAATCATGCCATCGCACGCCTGCACCGGCCGGTCCGAGCGTCTCTTTCTGAATTTCGGCCAGCCTGGGACTGGTCTCGATCATCGCGAAATCGGCTTTGGCTGCGAAGCCGACGTCGAGCCTGGAAAGTGTGCGCAGCACATCCTTCATCAGTGTGCCGCGGCCGGGGCCGATTTCGGCGACGGTAACAGGCAACGGTCGGCCGATCGCGTCCCAGGCGGCCCGCAGCCATACGCCGACCAGTTCGCCGAACATCTGGCTGATTTCGGGCGCGGTGATGAAATCGCCTTCCACGCCGAACGGCTCGCGATTGGTGTAGTAGCCGTCCTCGGGATCGAACAGGCAAAGCGCCATGTATTCGGCGACGCTGATCGGCCCGTTGAGCTCGATCAGAGCGGCAATGCGCTCCTTCAGCCGTGTCATGCCGGGCTTGGCGCGGCGGTCCTTTTCGCCCTCGCCATCATCCAGATTCCGGCAATGACCATCGGGGTCGACAACACCATGCCCATGGTCAGCCAGTCGCCGAGCAGATAGCCGATATGCCGGTCAGGCTCGCGGAAAAACTCGACAAAAATACGTGATGCGCCGTAGCCGGCGACAAATGCGCCGGCGACGAAGCCCGGCGCCTTCAGCTTGAGCAGCGAATGGGTGAGCAAGCGCAGCACCAGGAACAGCAGGAGTCCTTCCAGCGCCGCCTCATAGAGCTGGCTCGGATGGCGTGCAAACGGTCCGCCATTGGGGAACACGAAAGCCCACGGAACGTCGGTCGGCCTGCCCCAAAGCTCGGAGTTGATGAAGTTGGTGCTGCGGACGAGCCCCAGCGCCACCGGCGCGCCTGCCGCGACAACGTCGAACAAGCTCCAGACATTGATGCCGCGTGAGCGAGCAAACAGGATCATGGCGAGTGTGGTTCCGGCAAAGCCGCCATGAAACGACATGCCGCCCTGCCAGACGGCGAACATGTCCAGCGGATTGGCCAGGTAACGCTCCAAATCGTAGAACAATATGTAACCGATGCGCCCGCCCGCTACGACGCCGATGGCGGCCCAGACCAGAAAGTCGTCGAGGTCTTCCGGTTTCATCGGCAGGGAGCCACCAGCCCAAAGCCGGGAATTGGTCACCAGCCGCTTGGCGTACCAATAGGCGAAGAGGATGCCGACGATATAGGCGAGACCATACCAATGAACGGCCAGCGGTCCAATCTGGACGATGACCGGATCGATGTTTGGAAACGGCAGCGCCGCGAGCGGCAGGAGGAGATAGTCGGTCAAACGGAACTCCGGACTGGAGGCAATTTGCGTGGACCATGCGGGAGCGCTTTGGCAGGGTCAAGGCGGAGGCGGTGAGCTCTTATCGGGTGATCAATTGTCAGGAAACAGCAGCGTTTCGTAGTCCGTCGCACCATGGAGAACATGAAGGATTTCTATTCGTTCCGACTCTACCCGATAGAAGATCAGATAGCTGCCATGCACGCAGCGGCGAATGCCCGCCGAACGATTGCTTTGCAACAAGGGAAATCGTTTGGGCATTTCGGCAATGCTCATACAGCGTTCCCGCAATTCCAGAACAAACGTTACGGCACGACCGGGATTTTGTAGTGCAATGTAATCGCCAATAGCTTCGAGATCCTGTTCCGCCGCGTCGGCGAAAGCGATCCGCGTCACTTGCGGTTCTCAGCCTGCGATCTGTATTTGGCTTCGAGCCGGGCAAATACTTCTTCCGCCGGCTTCACCCGGCCAGCATCAGCATCGGCTATTCCCCTCGCGAGCGCGGCGTCGAGTGCGGCAAGCCTTGCCTCGCGCTCTTCGATAAGTCTGACGCCCTCGCGCAGAACCTCGCTCTTGGAATTGTAGCGTCCCTTGTTGACAAGTTTGTTGACGAACTCTTCAAGGTGAGGGCCGAGATCGGCGCTGATCGGCATGACTGTCTCCAGGCGTTGCGACATTCTAATAACTGTTATGGATCGAGGCAAGTTGGCGTGGGGGCTTATGGGCTCAGCGATCTTGCATTCATTGCAGCGCGGCATTACTTCGGATGACATCGCCACGAGGTTTTTGCCATGTCGACGACCGGACCGAACCGCATACTCGATGAACTTGCAAAGCTGGTGACAGATGCGGCAGGCGCTGCACAGGGCGTCCGGCGCGAAGTCGAGACGGCGTTCAAGGGCCAGGCCGAAAAGATCCTGAACTCGATGGATGTCGTGCAGCGCGAAGAGTTCGAGGCGATGCGTGAAATGGCCATCAAATCCCGCGCCGAGACCAAGCGGCTCGCAGCGCGCATCGATGCGCTGGAAGTTCGTATCGCGGAGCTTTCGGGTGCGGATGCCGCGGCTGCGACTTCTCCGGCTGCTTCCAAGGCCAAGCCGAAAAAATAATTCGTTAACTTTTCCACAAAGCCTCATCCGGAAAAGTGCTTTGCGCTGAATCGCTTATCCGGCTTGCATGAATCTTTGTGACAGCCGCTTTCCACACCCTTATGCCGCACTGCGCAAAAAGGGGCTGGTCACGCGACTCTGCATCAATACACTGAATTTGTTGCATGATTCGGAGCCGGATCATGCGCCGGGCGGCGGGGTCCGGCGTGGGGTCTGTTGCGCCATACTGTCCTGCTGCCTGAGTTTGCGAATTTTGTTCGTCGTGTGTGCCTTTCCCGCGGAGCGCGCGGTGGCGCTCCCGTAACGACAGGAAGCATTTCATGGAACTTCTCGAACTCGGGTTTGCTCGCGAAATCCACCCGGTGGATGTGATCGAGCATGTCGCGAGCCATAACGACTGGGCGTTCGAGCGCACGGGCGACGACGAAATATCGATCTCGGTTGCGGGAAGCTGGACCGACTATCATGTTTCTTTTTCGTGGATGGAGGATTTCGAGGCTCTGCATCTGGCCTGCGCTTTCGACATCAAGGTGCCGGAGAGCCGGACGCTGGAAATCATGCGGTTGTTGTCGCTGATCAACGAGCAGATGCTGTTCGGCCATTTCGACCTGTGGGAGCAGGAGGGAGCGATCATGTTCCGTCAATCGCTGCTGCTCGCCGGCGGCGTCGAGCCGTCCAGTCAGCAGGTCGAGGTTCTCCTGTCTTCGGCGCTCGAGGCCTGCGAATGCTATTTCCAGGCCTTTCAGTTCGTCGTCTGGTCGGGTACCTCGGCCAAGGACGCGTTGGCCGGCGTCCTTTTCGAGACATTCGGCACCGCCTGACCATGACTGCAGCAGGCGGGCGGAAGCCCGAGATCAGCTTTGCCGATTTCGACCGCGTCGACATCCGCGCCGGCACGATCGTGGAAGCCGAACCCTATCCGGAAGCCCGCAAGCCGGCGATTAAGCTGAAGATCGACTTCGGCCCGGAGATCGGCGTGAAGAAATCCTCGGCGCAGATCACCAAATACTACAGCCCGGAGACGCTGGTGGGACGGCAGGTCTTTGCCGTGGTCAATTTCCGACCGCGCCAGATCGGCAAGTTCCTGTCCGAGGTCCTGACCCTCGGCTTTCCGGACGAGGAGGGCGATGTCGTTCTGGGCGCCATCGAGCGTAAGGTGCCGGACGGCGGCAGGCTCTTCTGAATTGCCTTTTGCAATCGCTGGAACTTAGGCGCGACTGATCGCTTATCATCCGTCGTTCATTCCGGCGGAGTAGCCCGTGCTGGATATTTCCCAGGAAACCGCCCCGAAAAAGATAATGCCCGAACCGGCGGCTTCCGCGCGAAGCGCTTCGCTCGTCCATGTCAGCGACGAAGAGCCGGGCATTCGGCGTCGGAGGCCGGGCAAGGGCTTTTTCTATACGACGCCTGAAGGCGAGCGGCTTTCCGATCCCGAGGCGCTCGCCCGGATCAAGAGCCTGGCGATCCCGCCGGCGTGGACCGACGTCTGGATATCGCCGGTCGAGGATGGCCACCTCCAGGCCACCGGCCGCGATCAGCGCGGGCGCAAGCAGTATCGCTATCATCCGCGCTGGTCGGCCTGCCGCGACGAGGTGAAGTATTCGAGCCTTGTGGACTTCGCGAAGGCTTTGCCGCGGCTGCGCGCCCACGTCGATGCCGATCTGAAAAAGCCCGGACTGCCGCCGGAGCGCGTGGTTGCCTCCGTCGTCTGGCTGCTCGACAATACGATGATACGCGTCGGCAACAGCGCCTATGCACGTGACAACAACAGCTTCGGGCTGACGACGCTGCGCGACCGCCATGTCAAGATCGATGGTTCCGAAATCCGGTTCGCCTTCAAGGGCAAGTCGGGCAAGGAATGGAATCTAAGGCTCGTCGACCGGCGCATCGCAAAGATCGTGCGCGGCGCACAGGACCTGCCGGGCCAGCAACTTTTTCAGTACAAGACCGAGGATGGCGGGCGCAGCGTTGTGCGCTCGCAGGACGTGAACGCGTATATTCGGCAGGCAAGCGGCCAGGACTTCAGTTCGAAACATTTCCGTACCTGGGGCGGCACAATCTGCGCGGCCTCGCTCTTTGCCGCCACGCCGGTTCCCGACACCAAGTCGGCGCCCGCGCGGGTGACAAACGAGATCGTCGACCGCGTGGCAGCACAACTCGGCAATACGCGGACAGTCTGCCGCAAGTGCTATATCCACCCGCTGGTGGTTGAGCGTTGGTCGGAGGGGCGGCTGGCCGAAGAGATGGCCGCCGTCAGGCGATCGTTCCATAAGCCGGTCGACGGGCTGGACGAAGAAGAAACACTGATCCTGAAATGGCTCTCCAACGCGGGCAACGGCGTTGGGTGCCGATGTAGCAAAGCCAACTGAAAATCCCCTACAACAACAGCTTCCCGACCTCGCCATGCGCGGCGCGTACATGGCGCAGGAACAGCGTCGCGCAAGACGACCAGCTGTAGCTCATCGCCTTTGCACGGGCGTCGCTGCGCGGAATGGCCAGCGCTGCCCGTACCGCTTGGCCGAGATCTTCGGAAAGCGCTCCGCCAAGGCCGTCGCCGAGCACGTCGAGAGGCCCTGTCACCGGGTAGGCGGCGACGGGCAGGCCGCTCGCCAATGCCTCCAGAAGAACGATGCCGAACGTGTCGGTCCGGCTCGGGAACACGAACAGGTCGGCAGATGCATAGATGTCGGCAAGCTCCTCGCCGGTGCGGGTGCCGAGAAAGACCGCGTCTGGGTATTGCGCCTTGAGCGCGGCGAGCGCCGGCCCGTCGCCGACCACCACCTTGCTGCCCGGCAGATCAAGATCGAGAAATGCCGCCAGGTTCTTCTCCACCGCCACCCGGCCGACCGAAAGCAGGATCGGCCTGGGCAGATCGAGCGCCGGCCGGCGGTCCGGACGGTATGTCCGGGTGTCGACGCCGCGCGTCCAGAGCCGTACATTGGTGAAGCCGCGCTGCGTCAGCTCGGCGGCGAGCGAGGGCGTCGCGACGAGCGTTCCGGCGCCTGCATTGTGGAAGCGCCGCAGCCAGCGGTAGGTCCATCTTTCGGGGATCGGGAAACGGGCGCGGAGATATTCGGGAAACCTTGTGTGGTAGCTCGTGGTGAAGCTGATGCCGCTGGCAAGGCAGAAGCGCCGCGCCAGGAAGCCGAGCGGCCCTTCCGTCGCGATGTGTATGTGGTCCGGATTTGCCGCATTGATGCGGCGGGCGATCTTGCGGGGCGTGGCCAGCGCCAGCCTAATGTCGGAATAAGAGGGCAGGGGGATCGTGCGGAAGCCGGCCGGGGTCAGCAACTCGACCGTGTGGCCGTCCGCGGCGAGTTCCTGTGCAAGCCTGTCCAGTGTGCGCACGACGCCGTTGATCTGGGGGTGCCAGGCGTCCGTGACCAGCATGATCCGCAACGTCGCGGGCAGTTTTTCCGCCCCGAGCTTCATGCCTGCCAGCTGATTCACGCCCCCGGACATCGAATCGCCGGCCCCTCGCTTTGTATGGCGGCGTTTCAACACTGCTTCATGACAGGAGAATGAATCGGCCCATCGGGCGATGCGGAGCTGGCGCTCACCGAAAGCCGTCACCAGCCCAGTTACCGCGCGGACGCCGTCCCTTACGAAATCTGGGAGGAGGCCCTCCCGGCATTATGATGAGCGGGCGCTGCGGTGTTGATCCTGTCGATCGCCATGACCAACATCTTCAATTGTCTGAACGCGACCACCAGGCAGGTAGCCGGCGCGTGGGGGCTGAGCAATTCCAGCGCGGTCATCGCAATTATGCGCGGTGACCGCGCAAGCTACGCCGGCACCCGCACGATCACCTTCAGCCCGCCCATCGGGCTGTCATCCAAGGTTATGTCGCCACCATGGCTGCGAGCTATGTCGCGCGCGATGGAGAGGCCGAGGCCGGTGCCGCTGGCGTCGAGATTGCGCGCCGCATCCAGCCGCATGAACGGCTTGAATACGTCCTCCCGGCTCTCGGCGGGTATGCCGGGGCCGTCATCCTCAATGATCATGATCAGCGAACCGCGTGTATGGGTGGCGCTGACGCTGACGTTTTTCGCATAGCGGAACGCGTTTCCCACGACATTGGACAGCAGACGGTTGAATGCGCTGGGGCGGACATGAATGTCCGGGTCGCCAGTCAGCGAGGTCGTCAGCGTCCGCTTGCGCAGCTTGGCTTCTTCGGCGAGTTTTTCGAAGTAAGCAGTCAGGTCGAACCGGCCGGGATCCTCGAGCGCTTCGCCGCGCGCGAAGGAGAGATAGCCTTCCAGCATCGCCTGCATGTCGTTGACGTCCTGGTTGAGCGCCTCGGCGTCCGCCTTTGCGCCGCTCAGCGCAAGCTGCAGCTTGAACCGAGTCAGAATGGTGCGCAGATCGTGGCTCACCCCGGTCAGCATGGCGGTGCGCTGCTCGATCTGGCGCTCGATGCGCTCGCGCATCTGTATGAAGGCGAAACCCGCGCGCCGCACTTCCTCGGCTCCGCGAGGGCGAAAATTGCGCGGCATGGGCCGACCCTTGCCGAAGCTCTCGGCGGCTTCGGCAAGCTGCAGGATCGGCTTTATCTGGTTGCGCAGGAACGGGATGGCGATCATCAGGAGCACAAGCGATGTGCCGACCATCCAGACGATGAAAATGTGGGTGTTGGAGGCGTAGGCCTGGCTTCGGCGCACAAAAACCCGCAGCACCTTGTCTTCGAGCTGGATGCGGACCTCGACCACATCGGAGGCTCCCACCGTGTCGATCCAGAACGGACGATCGATCTGGTCGGTGATTTCCGCCGAGAGAATCTGGTCGAGGATTGAAAAGAACGGTTTGGGTCCGGGCGGCGGCAGCGGGTCGGGCGGAAGAATGTCGATCTTCAGCCGCAGCCGTTCCTGGGCGATCCGGATCACGTCGGCATAGTTGTCGCCCTCCGGATAGGTTTCGATCATGTCGATGATCGCTGCAATGTCGCGGGTGACGGCGGTGGAAAGCCTCTGCGTCACCGTCTGCCAGTGGCGTTCCATGAACACCAGCGTCACCACCGACTGCAACAGGATCATCGGGGTGATGATGATGATCAGCGACCGGGCGTAGAGCCGCTTGGGCAGATAGAGCGAGACCAGCCGCCAGAACCTTTTCCAGCTTTTGGGGATCGAAGCGATGGCGCGCAGCAGCCTCGCTGCGAAGCCGTCATTTTCCGTCCGATCCACTTCGGAAGTCGCCATTCATCGTTTCCATTGCCGACGCGGTCCCCTCTGGCGCCATCAGGCGGCAGTCTATTCCACACAAGATGGTTCCGAAAGCGAAAGACCGCGAGCAGGCCAAGCGGCCCGTCGAGGCGTCGCCGGCGCCGTATCGGGCTATTCGACGCTCAGCCTGTAGCCGATGCCGCGCACCGTCTGCAGCCAGACGGGGTTGGCGGGATCGCGCTCGATCTTGCGTCTGAGCCTGTTGATCTGCACGTCGATCGTGCGCTCGCCGACATCGGCCTCCCCGGCCACCAATTCGTGGCGCGGGATGGTTTCACCGGCGCGCGCGGCGAAGATAGCCAGGATCTCCTGTTCCCGGTCGGTTAGCTTGAGCGGCTCGCCCCCCTTCTTCAGTTCGCGCCGCGCGATCTGGAACGTGTAGGGTCCAAAGACCAGTTGCTCGACCTTCGGCGTCGCCGCCGGCCCGCCGCGGCGGAGGATGTTGTTGATGCGAAGGATGAGTTCGCGCGGGTCGAACGGCTTCGGCAGGTAGTCGTCGGCGCCGGCTTCCAACCCGGTGATCCTGCTGTCCGTTTCCGACAGCGCCGTGAGCATCAGAATGGGAACGGACTTTTCCGCCCGCAAGGACTTCGTCAGGTCCACGCCGTTCTCGCCCGGCATCATGACATCGACGATCAGCAGGTCGAAATCGAGGCCGGCAAGCTGGCGTCTGGCTTCGCCGGCATTGCCGGCCACGGTGATGCGAAAGCCGTTCTCGGTCAGATACTGCTTCAAAAGATTGCGGATGCGGGTGTCATCATCGACGACAAGCAGATGCGGCGCGTCATCATCCGGCGCCGTCGGGTTATTGGCCAGTTCATTGCTTTCCATGGTCTTCCCCTGGCATGTTGCCCGGCAAATTGTCGATCTGGGCGCGCAATTCCGGGTTCACCATCGCCTTAAGAAATCGCTCGATTCCTGCGCGCTCGGTGGTTGTAGAGCTTTCCAATGCAGCACGGATGCGGCGCGACTGTGGCCGGGCCAGCGCCAGCGCCAGCGTCCGGCCCCGTGCAGTGGGATACAGTTCACGCTGACGCCGGTCGCGCGGACCCTGGACCTGCGTGACATGGCCGCTGTCGATCAGTTGCTTGAGCACGCGCGCCAGGCTCTGCTTGGTGATCTTCAGAACGTCGAGCAGTTCGGCAACCGTCAGGCCCGGCTTGCGGTTGACGAAATAGAGCACGCGGTGATGGGCCCGCCCGAAACCATACTTTGCAAGGATCAGATCGGGATCCGAGGTGAAGTCGCGATACGCGAAAAAGAACAGCTCGATGATGGCGAGATCGATGCCGTCCTCGCCGGAAAGGGCCGTCCTGATGGGTTTGGCGTTTGCGCCGGTGTTGTCTGCCATGGGGTTTCCGAAGAACTCTCGAATTTATGTCAGCTATGTTGACATATTTTTGCACTGTTGGTAATTTTTGCCAAGCTTTTCGGCGGATTGCGAACGAAAAGGCGAGCCAGCGTGGTTTTTCCCGGAACTTCCTGAGTTTGCCTTGGCTTTCATATACGCCTACTCTTCATAGCAGCGGCCGTTGCTGCGAAGCCGGCCGAAATTGATGACAATGACGTGCGGGCGAAGACCCGCGGGAGGTTATGATGGCATCCGTTCCTTTCGACCAGCTCGAAGGCTTCATCTGGATGAATGGCGAGTTCGTCAACTGGGCGGACGCCAAGATCCATGTTCTGACGCATGGCCTGCACTACGCCAGCGCCGTGTTTGAAGGCGAACGCGCTTATGGCGGCGAGATCTTCAAGCTGACCGAGCACACTGAGCGCCTGCACGAATCGGCGCGCATCCTCGGCTTCAGGATTCCCTATTCGGTCGCTGAAATCGATGACGCCTGCCGCGAACTGCTCAAGAAGCAGGGCTTTCGCGACGCCTATGTGCGGCCGATCGCCTGGCGCGGCAGCGAGCAGATGGGCGTTTCGGCGCAGAACAACCGCATCAACTGCGCCATCGCGATCTGGCAGTGGCCGAGCTATTTCGACCCGGCGCAGAAGCTCAAGGGAATCCGGCTCGACATAGCCGAATACCGCCGGCCCGATCCGCGCACTGCTCCCGCGCACGCCAAGGCCGCCGGCCTCTACATGATCTGCACCCTGTCCAAACATGCCGCCGAGGCCAAAGGTTATGCCGACGCCATGATGTTCGACTGGCGCGGCTATGTCGCCGAAGCCACCGGCGCGAATATCTTTTTTGTCAAGGACGGCAAGATCCATACGCCGGATCCGGACTGCTTCCTCAATGGTATCACGCGCAAGACGGTCATCGACCTGGCACGGACGCGTGGGTTGGAAGTGGTGGAGCGCGTCATCATGCCGGAAGAGCTGGAAGGCTTCGAGCAGTGCTTCCTCACCGGCACGGCCGCCGAAGTCACGCCCGTCTCGGAGATCGGGCCCTACCGGTTCGAGGTTGGCGAGATCACCAAGACGCTGATGAACGACTATTCCGCAGCCGTTCAGCCGAACCACGCCATCGCCGCCGAATAGGCCGGCGCTGATGCTGTTTCCACGGGCGGTCTTCGGGCCGCCCGTTTCATTTCAGTGATAGCTCATTTGACTTTCGTATAATTCCGTCTCTGATGAGCACACCGACTCGCGGAGGTCGGCTATCGTTGGAGGGAAACTACATGGAAGCGCTTCTTCCGATCATCATACAGGCAGTGACCGGCGCCATTGGCGGGCTCGGAGCAGGAGCCGCGCTGAAGCAGGCGGCGATGAGTACAGTGACCAAGGTGATTTCGGGTGTAGTCGGCGGCATTGGCGGCGGACAGATTCTCGCCAGCATTCTGAGCGATCCCAACGTGACCGGCGCCTTGACCGGCCCGCTGGGCGATGCCGTCGGCGGCGTTGTCGGCGGCGGCGTGCTGACGGCAATCGTCGGCGCGGTTATGGGCGCGATGAACAAGCGCTGAGCGCCAAGGACAGGAATTGCAAGCGGGCGGCCTTCGGGCCGCCCGTTTTTGTTTTGTGGCGGACGCCGTGGACGGCGCGGCGCGCCTCGCCTAAATGAAGGCGAGCCAGCGAAAGGAAAGACATGGGTCAGTTGAATGCCGGCATCGTTCCGGTCACGCCATTCGAGCAAAACTGCACGATCCTGTTCGACACGGACAGCAAGCAGGGCGTCGTGGTCGATCCGGGCGGCGATGTCGACCGCATCCTGGCGGCGCTCGCCGACAACAACATCACAGTTACGGCGATCTGGCTGACCCATGGCCACATCGATCATGCCGGCGGGGCGATGGACCTGAAAGAAGCGCTGGGCGTCGAGATCATCGGACCCCACGAGGCCGACAAGCCGCTGCTCGACAATATCGAGAACCAGGCGCAGCGGTTCGGCCTGGCAGGCGGCGGCGTGCGCAACTGCGTGCCCGACCGCTTCCTGAACGAGGGCGAGAAGGTCGGCTTCGGCGGGCATGTCTTCGAGGTGCTGCATTGTCCCGGGCACGCGCCCGGCCATATCGTCTTTTATAACCGCGCCGCCAAATTCGCCCATGTCGGCGACGTGCTGTTTCGCGGCTCGGTCGGCCGCACCGATCTTCCGGGCGGCGACCACGCCAGCCTGATCGCCTCGATCAAGGAAAAGCTGCTGCCGCTCGGCGACGACATCGGCTTCATTTGCGGGCATGGGCCGGGCGGGCGGCTCGGCGAGGAGAGGCTGAGCAATCCGTTCCTCGTATGAGAAAGGCCGGATCGCGCAAGGCGGCCCGGCCCTTTGTCGTCCGGCATTCAGCCGGCCGTATTCAGTTGCGGTTATCCGGCGGTGCAGAAATGGTTCAGGCCGTCATAGCCGGTGAACGTGCCGGTGCGGGGATTGAAGCTGCGGTAGCGGTCCTCGCAGTAGCGGTACCATTCGGGCGTCCACGGCTCCAGCGCGCCGGCATAGCCTTCGTCGACAACGTATTCGCGGCGAACCGGATAATAGCGGCGGGCCGAATAGTAGCGGCGGTCGCGCGGATAATCGTAATCGTCATAGACGCGGTATTCGGGCCGCGAGGCGTTGGCGGCGCCGACCGCGAGCGCGCCGACGGCAAGGCCGAGAATGCCGGCAGCGACCAGGTCGCCGTCGGATGAATGATGGCGGTGATGGCGGCGCCAGTTGTCGCCAGCATTGGCGGCGGGCAGGGCGGCGAAAGTCGTGGCGGCGACTGCGGCCGAGAGAATGGCGGTCTTGAGGATGCGGTTCATATCTGTCTCCTTCGCACCTGTCCCGGATCCGGTGGGCAGGCGTTGAAACCGGAAATACGCCCCGGCATCTGAACGCAGGCTGAACGCGACCCGACAGCCGCGCCGCATCCGTATTTCGCGGAAATGCGGCGCAATTCGGAACGAGCGCGTCAGCCGATCGACAGGTTGACTGCCTTCGGACCCTTGCCGCGCTTGTCGGGCTCCGTCTCGAACGTCACCTTCTGACCGTCCTCGAGGCCGGGCAGGCCCGACGCCTGAACGGCGGAGATATGGACGAAGACGTCCTTGGCGCCATCATCCGGCGTGATGAAGCCGAAGCCTTTGGCATGATTGAAGAATTTTACTGTGCCGGTCTGCGGCATGGGGAACTCCCTCCAAGCGTGGTCCATGTCCGGCGGTCGAAGATCCGCGCGGTCCCGGACGTTTGCTGGAGGAGCAGAAACAGACTTGTCGCGCCGGGGCTCTGCCAAAACCCTCTCGTTTCGCGACCCACCCGAAGTCTTCGCTGTCATACCCCGGGGCAGGCTATTCCAGTCTCCGGGCCGGCAAATGCCCGAAGCCAGAATTTGTCCTTCATTTTCGGGACAGGGGCAAGCAAATCTTTTGCGGGCGAAAACAGCGACTTCGCACCCGCTCGGACATGCGAAAAAGCGCGACAGACCGGCTGCCGCGCTTTTCAAGATTCGTCTAGCGGCGGCAATTTCTCGCCGCATGATCTTGTCCGAAAAGTCTGCAACTTTTTGCTGCGCTGACCTTCGGTTCGGGATCAAGCTTCTCAGCCGGCGCTGAGATTGACTGCCTTGGGGCCCTTGCCCATGCGGTCCGGCTCGACGTCGAAGGTGACCTTCTGGCCGTCGACCAGCGTGCGCAAGCCGGAAGCCTCGATCGCCGAGATGTGGACGAACACGTCCTTGGCGCCGCCATCGGGCGTGATGAAGCCGAAGCCTTTGGTGGCGTTGAAGAATTTAACGGTTCCGCTCTGGGACATGGGAGAACTCCTTCACCCGTTTCGTTGGTCTGTTTCCTGCCGTACCGCCGCGCCTCGGTGGCAGGCTCCTCTCAGTGCTTGGCGGTCGTGCATTCGCGCAGCGTCGAACCCCCCGCCAAAAGAAGGGGTCGTCCGATATTCACAGTGTCGGGGAAAGGTTTCGTCCAAAACGTTCCAGTCTCCGGGTCAGCAAATGCCCGAACACAAAATTTATCGCATGGAAATACATTCGAGGCAAGATGGCCGCCCGCATGCGTTGCATGCGATGGTTTCCGAATTGAAACACATCCTGAAGCGGACAGGGATTGCATTCGTCCGCGGAATCGGAAGGATCGCAGCCGAGGGGTCCCGCGTGGGCGGCGGCGGACGGGACTGGAGGAGAGCGATCCATGATATCCAAGGCAGTCTTTTGGCGCGGCGCATTGCTGGCGCTGGTGATGGCGGTGGCCGCCGCCTGTACGGTGGTGGTCGACGAACCAAGGCCCGGACCACGCCCGCCGCGGCCGGGGCCGGAATTCTGCACCCGCGAATACGACCCGGTGTGCGGACGGCGCGGGCCGGACCAGCGGACCTTCGCCAATTCCTGCCTGGCCGACCAGGCCGGCTACCGCGTCGTCGACCGCGGCCAGTGCCGGCGCGATCCCCGTCCTGAACCGGGCTTCTGCACCCGCGAATACGACCCGGTATGCGGACGGCGCGGCTCGGAGCGGCGGACCTTCTCCAACTCCTGCCTCGCCGACCGGGCCGGCTACCGCGTCATCAGCGGAGGCGAATGCCGCAGCGGCGGAGGCGGCGAGGAGCCGCGCTTCTGCACCCGCGAATACCGGCCGGTCTGCGCGACCAGTCGCGGCAATGTTCGCACCTTCGGCAATTCCTGCGAGGCGCTGGCGGCGAATTATCGGATAATCGATCCGAACGGTCCGTGCTGAGGGACCGTTCGATAATTCTACTCCGGCGGGCACCTGACGCGGT
>NZ_JAAKZF010000052.1 GCF_011045125.1 Allomesorhizobium camelthorni
AAGCGGCCCCTCACCCTTACCCTCTCCCCGTAATCCTTCGACTAGCTCAGGACGGGGAGAGGGGGGTCGCCAGCGTTGCCGCTTGTCCCTTCTCCCCGTCTTTCACGGGAAGAGAGCTGCCGGCAGGCGGATGAGGGCGGTTCTGTCAAAGCCGAAAATGCGCTAAGGCCGGAGGATGCCGATGGTCGCCATGCCGTCGGTGAAATAGGGGTCGCCACCGCCATTGCGCCCGGTTTTGGTCGGCCCGACGCCCGTTTCGCTGTAGGTTGAGGCAAGCACGCCGGCTGCTTCCAGGCCGCCGATCAGGAAATCGCGCTCGGCGTCGAGGTCGGGCCCGATATGGTGGGTGATCTGGCCGGTGTCGTGGCTGAAGCCGACGCCGCGGTCGAAGCTCGCCGAGCCGCGTCATAACGGGCGACGAGAATGGGGGCCGATCCTCTGGCTAGTTTCGCGTCACAACCTGAATATAGTTCACCGTCTCCAGCGGCAGTTTCTTACGCCGACCGAACATACATTTTTCGCCGCAGTTGTAACCGGTCAGGGTCTGTTTCACATCCCCACCTGACAATCTGAGCAGGTGCTTGAGTTCTTTGACGCCAGCCTCCGCCCCGGCACGACAGTTAGTTAGCTGCTTGGTCGAGTAACCGTGTTTGGCACCCGTACCCGGCATGACCTGCATCACGCCTAGGGCGCCGGCCGATGATTTAGCACCACAGTTACCGCGTGACTCCTGCTTGGCCACTCGCAGGGCCAGATCCACCGGCACTTGGTGTATCTTGGCCGCACGTATGACTTCTTGATATCCGGGTTTTGCCATCTCGATACCGGACACACGGGGGACAGATTGGGATAGAGTGGGGTTGGCGGCGTTGCCGATACCGAACAATGAGGACACTCGCCACTGTTCCTCGAGCGGGCTCGGTTCGGTATAGGCTGTCTTGACCGTCTTGGTTTGCGTCGTCTCCAAGATGATTTTTGTTCTGGTCTTTGGCTTCGGTCTTGGCTTGTCGACTGATACTTTTATTTCCTCGCGCTTCTCGTCGCGGGGTTCTTGATATTCCAGCTTTTGGATTTCATCCACCTTCGAGAAGATAAATGGGATTGGAATCTGTGGGTCGGCGGGACCAAATCGTTCGTCTGGACCGAACCTGGCGACGATAGGTGTGGGTGGTTTACCCAATCGTTCGCGCTTGATCGATTGTGTGTGTTCGGTCGAGGGTTGAAGCCGTGCCCCCGTGTCTGGGTACGGACAGCTCAGCAGTGACGCGAGCAGACAGACGGCTGCCGACATTGGTGATGTCCCACCGACTTAATAATTACCCTCTCCGAGTCGGTTCTATCCCCTCACTTTAAAAAAGCGAACGGCGACTCATCTGCCACCCTTACGGGACCAGTATTTCAACGAAATCGACCCAAAGACAAAGCGTAAAGCTTACGCTGTGAGGCGCCGCTGCGCGGAATTGGCTGGGCCTGTTGCAAAGAAGAAACAGTGAGCGCTCACGCCTCGCTGCCGCCAAAAAACTCGGCGAGATCGAGAACCGGATGGGTCGGGGGCAGAACCGCATCCGACTAGGGGACGACGCTCTATGGCCGGAGGATGCCGATGGTCGCCATGCCGTCGGTGAAATAGGGGTCGCCACCGCCATTGCGCCCGGTTTTGGTCGGCCCGACGCCCGTTTCGCTGTAGGTTGAGGCAAGCACGCCGGCTGCTTCCAGGCCGCCGATCAGGAAATCGCGCTCGGCGTCGAGGTCGGGCCAGATATGGTGGGTGATCTGGCCGGTGTCGTGGCTGAAGCCGACGCCGCGGTCGAAACTCGCCGAGCCGAGCCAGAGCGGCCGCCCATCGGGAGCGGGGTCGGGCATCAGCCAGAACCGCACATGATGGCGGCGGTCGGCGCTCTCGCCCACCGGCTTTTCGAAAGCCAGATCCTGCTTGCGTCCCTCGAACACCAGCGTACTCACCGGAGCGTCGGAATAGGGCCGGTCGAAGAGCACGCTTTCGCCGATCTCCAGGCTGGAGCGCCAGGTGATGGCGTCAGCGGCGCTCCAGCCCGCCGCGTCAAGTGCACGCAGCAGTTCTGTTTTGGAGCCGACGAGGCCGACATTGATCGGGTCGCCGGGAATGCCCTGCGGCGTCGTGGTCACCATCGCGTCAGGGAGCGCGATGTTGCCGCGGTCCAGCCACGACCAGAATGCCGGCGCGATCAGATACGCGAACGCGCCGTAAGCGAGACTGAGCGCCAGCACCCAGCCCGCCACTCGCGTTTGCATCCTGCGTCGACGCATTCGGCTCCGCCCCGATATATCGGCGTCAGCTTACGCCGAAGGCGCTTGGCGGCAAGGGACGCCGCTCTGGCTGACGGTTCGCTAGAATTCCGCGTACCGTCGGAGCCCCATGCCAACGAACACCATCAGCATCAAGATTATGAAAGCAATGAGCATGCCGAAGCGAAAGAAATTCGCGAGGGGAGAAATCTTCGTGTTCGGAAGCTGATTGAACGGCACGCCCCGTGGCTTTGTCACTCCCAATCCGATCCAGCCTACGCAGGTGACGACAAAGAGCCAGCCAATATAAAGGTCCATCCAATCCGGGACCCTTACGAAGCCAAAGTTGAATGCAAACGCATGGCTTGCCGACAAGAGTAGCACCGTTGCCGAGAGGCAAATTGATCTCGCGTAGTTCACGTTGCTTCCCCCGTAGAACGGCCAGAATGCACCGCCTTCCAAGGGAAACATCGTACAGGCTGAAGGATAAATGATCGTTTAAGTCGCGGGAGCATGCGACCGGGGGGGTGGTGGTCTTGGATATCCGGAGGCTCATACCTCCGCCCCCCGGATCAACTCCGGGCGCGGCGCCTTCCCCATCGAGGGGCGGTCAAGCGGGCTGACTCACTTGCAGGCGACGTAGCCGTTCTTGCGCGGCATGATGTCGAAGTGGAAATGGTTGCGGTGGTCGTAATCGTAGCCTGGGCCGAGCACTGTCGTGAAATAGTCGCAGCCGTCGGCGCGGACATTGTTCAGAAAGCCGCGCTGGCGGAAGGCGAACCAGCCGGGCTTGCGCACGTCGATGTCCTTGCCGTTGTTCAGCTCGATGCGCATGATGTCGAGCGCATTGCCGACCGAATGCTGGGACGGTTTTCCACGCGAGCCCCGGATGTTGCGGCAGGAATAGCTTGATCCCTGATGGATGGTTTTTACCCCCGACAGATAGCGCCAGCGCGCTGACGGGACGAGTTCCTTCCTCGTCCAGCGCGCGAAGGTGGCGGCCATGGCGCAGGAGAGCGTCGCCGCCGGCTTCATCTCGGCGCTGCCGATGGCCGAGACCTCGACCGGGAAATCGATGCGGCAGGCGCCGCCATCGTCGATCGGCGCTAGGCTCCTGAACTGCACGCCGAGCTTCTTCAGGTCGCGGCGGCAGGCGGTCTCGTCGGCCGACATGGTGATAGTCGGCGGCGCCGGTTCGTTGAAGCGCGGATAAGCGGTCATCATCGGATTGGACGGGACCAGGCTCTGCAGGCCGCGCGCGGGAACTGCCGCGGTCTGCGCGCCGACATCGACATCGGGACGGAGCGACATGACATCGTCGGTGGTGCAGGCCGAAAGCGCGGCGAGCAAAATGAGGGCGCCGCCGCACCATAGGGCGCGGGCGCGCGGCAAAGATTGGCCCATCGACCGGTTCCCTGTCCCGAGGTCTTCGAGCCTAGCGGAGAAGCGTAAAGGAAAGGTCAGCGGCGATGTTTACGCCTGCGGCGGGATTAGGGCGGTTACTGGCAAAACGTCCCGCCGTTTCGGCGCGGGGCGAGGTCGAAGTGGAAGTGCAGCGCGTGGTCGGCGTCGCTGCCCGGCCCGAGCACGGTCTTGAACGGCCCGCAGGCGGCCTTGCGGATCGCGCCGAGGAACTTTGCCGCCTTCGGATCGGGCGCGGGTTTCACGTCGACGGCAGTGCCTTTCGACAAAGTGAAACGCGCAATGTCTAGCGCGTTGCCGAAGGCGTGTTCGGATAATTTCGAACCGCCATTGCGCGGGCGGCAGACATAGGCCGAGGCTTGGCCGACCGATTTTAGCTCCTCGCCGTATTCGGCCTTGGCGGCGGGGGAGATAATGTCTGCGGCGAAACGCGCGGCGGTTTCGGCCATGGCGCAGTTCATCAGAGCCTCCGGCTCAAGCGCGATCTCGGCGCTCAACCTCTTTACGGCGAGCGGGTAGGGCAGGGCGCAGCCGGCCGGATCGCTTTGCGCCGGGCGCTCCTCGAACACCGCCCCGAGCGCACGCAGCCGCGCGCGGCAGGTGGTTTCGTCCGGCGGGATGATGTCAAAGCGCGGCATCGCCGAGCGTGGATCGGCGGGAATTTCGGGGAGCTCCTGAGTCTTCGCGGCGGTTTCGCTGGGTTTTTGCTCCGGCAAGGGGGCATCGGTGGCCGGCAGAGCCTGCTTTTCCTCGGGATCGGCGTCCGTGCCTTCGGTAGGCGCGGGCGGTTGCCCGGGCTTGCCGTCTTCCGGCAGAGCATCCGGCGCGGCTTCCGGCTTCGGCTCGGGCACAGGCGGCTCGCCTAGGCGTTCGGGCGGGATATTGCCGGCTGGCGGCGGGTGAATTTGCGGGACCGGGGCCTTTTCGGGCAGGTCGGGGGTCTGAGCGTGGACCGGGCCGCCGAATACGACCGTGACGGCGACCAGCAATGCGAGCTGCCGGGTGCTGACAAAAGGCGGGGAGGTCATCGCGTCCACAACGACCATTTGCGGTCGTTGGTTGCGCCAGGCAACCACTGCCTACATCACGTTTGGCGACAGCGGCGTCACGCGCCGAGCGCTTCCAGCCCTTCCTCGAGCCAGTCGCCGAGCAGCGGCATGCCGAGCAGATATTTCGAGGTGCGGCGGTTGCCGCGCTGGCGCGCTTCGTTGACCGCCTCGTTCCATTCGTCGGCGCTGTAATCGCCGCGGCCGATCCACATCAGCGCGATCAGTTCGGCGGCTTCGTCGACATTCAAATCGTCGATGAGCTGGCGCAATTCCTCGGCCGTCAGGTCGTCGGTTTTTTCCTCAGCAAGGCCGTCATGGTGATGATTGTCGCGGGAGTTGCCGTCGAGCTCGACCTCGTGTTCGCAGCCGTCGGCGTAGTCCTCATTGACCGCAGCGCTGATCGCCTTGGCCTTTTCGATGAAAAGGCGGACCGTGTCGGGAGCGATGGTCAGATCCCATTCCCTGTCGAGCCGCTGCTGCACGGGTTTCCTCCAACACACCCTGGCGGCGTGATGATAGCCGATTTGGCGGCTACGTCACGCGGGATGTTGGGTGGGGCTTGCTGGGTGATTGACAGGACCGGGCCATCGCCCGAAATGGCGCGCTGCCCTCCCTCCGGACGTGATTCTCCCATGACGCTGCTCCTGTCGCCCAAGATCGTGCCGGTGCTGCTCCTGCTCGCATCCAATGTCTTCATGACATTCGCATGGTACGGGCACCTGAGGTTCAAGGCCGCGCCGCTCTACGCGGCGGTGCTGTTTTCCTGGGGGATCGCCTTCCTGGAATACTGGCTGGCGGTGCCTGCCAACCGTATCGGCCATTCGGTCTATTCGGCGGCCGAGCTGAAGACGATCCAGGAAGTCATCACGCTTGCCGTCTTCGTGGTGTTCTCGGTGTTCTATCTCAAGGAAGGCATCACCTGGAACCATGCGCTGGGATTTGCGCTGATCGCCGGCGGCGCGGCCTTGATCTTCAGAGCCTGATCCATTCCGATAGAATCGGAATGGGGCTCTAAGTTATTGATTGGTCGCATGATCTTGTCCGAAAAGTCTGCAACTTTTCGGGATCATGCTAGAGCGTAGCCGACCGCCTGCGCGCCAGGAGCGGCGGCAGGACCTCGACTGCGACGATCGCCGCGAAGATCAGGCCGCAGCCCAGGATGCCGGCGGCGGGAAGCCGCTCGCCGAGGAACCAGGCGCCGAAAATCGCGGCGAAGACCGCTTCCGAGGACAGGAAGATCGCCGCCTGCGGTGCGGTCGTGTAGCGCTGGCCGACGACCTGCAGGGTGAAGGCGATGCCGCCGGAAAAGACGCCAGCATAAATGATTTCAGGGGCGGCGCGGAAGATCGCGCTCCAGTCGAACGGCTCGACAGCCAGGGCGACGGCCATGCCGATGACGGCGCAGACGGCGAACTGGGCGACGGCGAGCGTCACCGGGCGGCCGGTCGGACTGGCGCTGCGGCCGATATAGATGAGCTGCAGGGCGCAGAAGCCGGCGGCGAGAACGGTCAACCAGTCGCCGGTGGTCAGCGCCTCGATCGCCCCGCCGGACAGGAACCAGATGCCGGCGAGCGCGGTGAGTGCGGCCGGCCAGACCACCGGATGCGGCCAGCTGCGGAACAGGAGCACGGCGAAGAAGGGCACCATCACCACGTAAAGACCGGTGAGGAAGCCGGAATTGGTGACCGTGGTGGACAGGAGGCCGACCTGCTGGAAGCCGACGGCGCCGAACAGAAGCAGGCCGATCCACAGGAAGGCTGCCCAGTTGGCGGGGGTCAGCGAGCGTTCGGCGCGGCGCGATTCACGGATCGCGAACGGCAGGATCGCCAAGGCCGCCATGGTGAAGCGCAGGCCGATGAACAGGAACGGCCCGATCGCGGCCATCGCAGTGGATTGGGCGACGAAGCCCATGCCCCACATGGCGCCGGCGAGCAGCAGAAGGAGATTGGCCTGGATGCGGGTCAATTCGGGTTTCCGGCTGGAGAGAAATCGAGCGGGACATCTACCAGCAGGGATCGCGACGGCAAGGGCCAGCGAGATGGCTGCTTAGGGACAGCACGACCCTGCCACTTCTGCGGCGTTGCTTTCGGCAGCCATGGTGGCAAGATGATTGCAACACGGCGGCAAAGGCGGGCAGAACGAAGTCTGGAAGAACAGCCGCGCCGAAACCGTTAATGTCCCGATGCATCCATTGAGGAGGTTTCCCATGCAGAGCCGGTTTGTCATCAGCCTAGCCTCGCTTCTGGTCGCCGCGCCGCTCATCGTTGCGCCGGCATTTTCGGCCGGAGGTGGCGGCGGCCAAGAAGTTCCGCAGTGCAAGAGGGGCCAAGTCTACGACAAGAAGACCAAGAAATGCGTGCCGCAGCAGGGGCAGGGCGTCATCGACGACGACAGCCTTTATGCGACCGGCCGCCAACTCGCGCTTGCCGGGCGTTATGACGAGGCAATCACCGTACTCAGCCTCGCCGAAAACAAGGCCGACCCGCGCATCCTCAACTATCTCGGCTATGCGCACCGCAAGCAGGGCCGCATCCTCGTCGGTCTCGGCTATTACCAGGAGGCGTTGACGGCCGACCCTGACTATACCCAAGTGCGCGAATATCTCGGCGAAGCGCATCTGCAACTCGGCGATGTCGCCGCCGCGCGCGAGCAGCTTTCCGAGATCGAGAAGCGCTGTGGCACCGGCTGCGAGGAATATGCCGAATTGTCGGCGCAGATCGATGCGTATGTGAAGGCGAAAGGCTGAGACTGCCACTCGCGGCCGCACAAAAATTGCCCCTCACCCTTACCTCCCCGTTATCCTTCGACAAGCTCAGGACGGGAGAGGGGGGCGTCAGCGTTGCGGCAGTCTCTCCTCTCCCCGTTCTTACGGGGAGAGGATGCCGCCCATTCGACTTCGCTCAGGAGGCAGGTGAGGGGCAACTCGGCGTGAACTAAATGGATGGTCGCTGACAGGGCGAAGGGCGGCAGATCGCTTCCCTCACCCAGCGCGCGACAGGCGCACGATGACGCCGTCGCTCTCATCGGTGAGCAGCCAGATCGAGCCGTCGGGGGCGAGGTTGACGTCTCGGATACGGCCGAACTCGCCTTCGAACATGCGCTCCTCGCCGGTTATCTTGCCGGACGCGTCGCGCTTCAAACGCGAGACCAACTGGAACTTCAGTGCGCCTGCGATCAGGTCGCCGTTCCATTCCGGGAACATCTTTCCCTGATAGCTGATGAGGCCTGACGGGGCGATCGAGGGATCCCAGTAGAACAGCGGCTGCTCGTAGCCTTCCGCCTCGGTGCCGACGCCGATCTTTTCGCCGGAATAGTGGACACCGTAGGAAATGACCGGCCAACCATAGTTCTTGCCGGCCTCGGGCTGGTTGACCTCGTCGCCGCCCTTGGAGCCGTGCTCGACGGTGACGAGCCCTTCGGTCACCGGGTCGAAGGTCGCGCCCTGCACGTTGCGGTGGCCCTTCGACCATATTTCGGGAAGGTGTTTTGCGCCATCGGGCGACGGATTGTCGGCCGGGATCGAGCCGTCCGGATTGATGCGCAGTATCGAGCCGGCATGGTCGTTCATGTCCTGCGCTCGCTTGCTCCCGCCGCGGTCGCCGAGGGTGATGAACAGGGTGCCGTCCGGCCGGAATATGATGCGCGAACCGAAATGATGGCTGGTGCGGGACTTCTTCGACATCGAGAAGATCGTCTCCATGTCCTCGAGGCGGGCGGCTGCGCCGTCGCGGACGAGCTTCGCCCGCGCCACCGCAGTGCCGGCGCCGCCTCTGCCGGGCTCGGAGAAGCTGAAGAAGATGAGGCCGGACGTGGCGAAATCGGGCGAGACGGCAATGTCGAGCAGTCCACCCTGGCCGCGCGCCACGACGTCGGGCACGCCGTCGACCGGATCGGAAAGCTCGCCGTTCGATAGGATGCGGATGCGGCCGGGACGCTCGGTGACGATGACATCGCCGCCGGGCAGGAAATCGAGTCCCCAGGGATGTTCGAGTCCGTCGGCGACGATGTCGGCGCGGACTTCGACCTCTTCGGTCTTCAGTGTTCGGCTTTCGGCCATGGTCGGCAACGCGATGGAGACGGACAGCACTGCCGGAAGCAGCGCGCGCAAAAGGTTCTGTCTGATCCGGGTCATGGTTTCGACATAGGCATCGAGGCGTCCGAGACAAGAAAGCGCCACGGCGATGTCCCCAAGAAAATGCGACAACCGCGATCACAGGTGGGTGAATGTGGATGGGATGGCGAGCGCACCACGGGGTCTTTCGTCATCGGCGGAATTGTCGGATGAGTTGGGCCAAGCCGAATTTTTTCGCGTGAAAATGCGCGCGAGCTTGCTATATTGAGATAAATTGAGCTGAGAACGGTTCCGTCGCCAAGGCTGCTGGACCGTTTTCTTTTTTTACCCGCCGCCTTCCCTCCGAGTGTCGGATGGCGCGGGATCAGGGAATGGAAAGGCCGATTGCAATGAATAAGGTGCCGATGACCGCCAGCGGATTCGAAGCTCTGAAGGAAGAGCTGCGGTGGCGTCAGCAGGCCGAGCGTCCACGCATCATCGAGGCGATCTCGGAAGCGCGCTCGCATGGCGATTTGTCCGAAAACGCCGAATACCACGCCGCGAAGGAAGCGCAGAGCCTCAATGAAGGCCGGGTGCACGAACTCGAGGATCTGGTGGCGCGCGCGGAAGTCATCGACATTTCGAAACTGTCCGGCGACAAGATCAAGTTTGGCGCGACGGTGAAGCTGGTCGACGAGGACACCGAAGAGGAAAAGACCTACCAGATCGTCGGCGACCAGGAAGCCGACGTGAAGTCCGGCCGCATCTCGATCTCCTCGCCGATCGCACGCGCGCTGATCGGCAAGGAGGTCGGCGAGACTATCGAGGTCAACGCGCCCGGCGGGCCGCGCGGCTACGAAGTCGTCCAGGTGCAGTTCATCTGACGTGGACACGCGCATCGAGGCCGCCAGCCAGACCGGACGGCGGGCTCCGGCGCCGGATATGGACCGTGTGGAGGTCGTCGCTCCCAATCTGAAGCGGCGGCTTTCCGGCGTCACCAGCACAATCATCCAGCTCGTACCCCTGCAGGCTGAGACGCTCGGGATCGCCACGTTGGGTCCCGGTCTGCCCGACAGCCTGCCCAGGATGCGGTGGTGGCAGGTTTTTGCGCTCCTGAAACGGCCGGCCTCCGGGCGCAAGCGGATATGGCACGCCCGGCGCAACACCGAGATGGTCGCAGGCCTGATCCTGAAGACGCTTTTCCGCGCCCCGCTAAAACTTGTCTTCACCTCGGCAGCGCAGCGCCAACACAGGCCGTTCACCAAATGGCTGATCCGGCGGATGGACGCGGTGATCGCGACCAGCGCCCGTTCGGGCGGCTTTCTGGATGTACCGCATATAGTGATCATGCACGGCGTTGACCTCGAGGAATTCCACCCGCCGAGGAGCGGCGACGACGCATTCTCCGCTTCGGGCCTGCCCGGGAAACATGCGGTCGGCTGCTTCGGGCGCGTGCGGCGGCAGAAGGGAACCGACCTGTTCGTCGACGCAATGATCGAGCTTTTGCCGCACTATCACGACTGGACCGCGGTGGTTGCGGGCCGCGTCACCGCTGAGCAGAAAGCGTTCGGCGACGAACTCGAACGCCGCGTGGAGAAAGCCGGGTTTTCCGACCGCATCGTCTTTCTCGGCGAAGTCCCGGACATCAAGCCATGGTACAGGCGGGTTTCGCTCTATGTCGCACCGTCGCGCAATGAAGGGTTCGGGCTGACGCCGCTGGAGGCGATGGCCTCGCAGACGGCGGTGGTGGCGAGCGACGCCGGCGCCTATGCGGAGATGATCGTGCCCGGCGTCACCGGCGCGGTGGTTGCGGCGGGCGACGGCGATGCGCTTACCGAGGCGATCCGGCCCTATCTCGGCGATCCGGCGCTAGCCGAGGCGCATGGCGCAAACGCGCTTGCCCATGTGACGGAGCGCTTTCCGCTGCAGCGCGAGGCCGCCGGGGTTCGCGCCGTCTACGACCAGGTATGGGCGCAGGGATGAGCGTACCGAACCCAAAGCCGATACGCGCCGAGGCCTTTATCATCCACCTTGCGCGCGCCGAGGCGCGCAAACCTCAAGTCGAACGGTTGGCGGCCATGCTGCCGCTGCCGGTCAATATCGTCGATGCGGTCGACGGGCTGGCACTCGGAGACGGCGAAATCAAAGCGGTATATCGCCGGCATCTGCATCGCCCGCGCTATCCGTTCGCGCTGCGCAAGGCCGAGATCGGCTGTTTCCTGTCGCACCGCAAGGTCTGGCAGGCGATCCTCGATCGCGGGCTCGGCGCCGGGCTGATCGTCGAGGATGATGTCAAACCTGACGAAAAACTGTTCGCACCGGCGCTGGCGCTGGCGATGGAGACGATCCGCCCCGGCGACTACATCCGCTTTCCCTACCGCAGCCACACGGACAGTGGTGCGGAAGTGGCCAAAGCCGGCGGCATCACGCTGGTCGAGCCGGCGCATGTCGGGCTCGGCATGCAGATGCAGCTCGTCGGCCGGCAGGCTGCGGCGGAGCTTTTGACAGCGACCGAGACCTTCGACCGGCCGGTCGATACGACGATCCAGATGCGCTGGTTGGCGAAAATCCGCATTCTGGCCGTCCGGCCGGTCTCGATCCGGCAGATAGGGCATCTGCTCGGCGGCACCGTGGTGCAGAAGAAGTCGAAACCGCTCAGTGAGGTGCTGTCGCGCGAGGTCAAACGGGCCTGGTACCGGCTGGCATTGCGCGTCGCGGTTTTCGGCAGGCGCTGACGCCCCGGCGCGCTGATCGCTCGGCCTTCCAATCCATAGCCAACTGTTGACCCAGCGAGAATCGGTTTGCGGTCGAACTGCACAATGTTTTAAACAGCGCAACCGCCCGGCGAGTGGCGGACGGCCTGAGGAGCCCGATGGCATGAGCGGAAAAGGCTCTAAAAAAAGATTATTCGTCGTCGGCAATGGCGTTTTGCTCGAGGACATGTCGGAACGGGTCGATGCCAGCGATGCCGTCTTGCGATTCAACGAGCCAAAGGCCTCGATCGGAATGAGCGGGACGAAGACCACATGGCTTTTCGTCTGCAACACGGGCAAGCCGATGAAACGCCGGCTGGACAATCCCAGCTATCCCACGTCGCCGATCGTGCAGGCGGCCGAACTGGTCATTCTCGCTTCCCATCCGATCGCGGTCGAGAAATACGCCCCGAAGCTCAGCCTTCTGGCGCGCATAAAGGGCAGGCGGGCCGAGTGGACCTGGGCCTGCCTCAACATGTTCGGCAATGCCGGCAAGATGGTGGCGGTCATGCCCGTCTCCGACTACGAGGATGGATGCCGCGAACTGGGACTTGAGCCGTCCTTGCTGCTGAAAATTCGCACATTCCCGAGTACGGGGTATTTCGGTATCCGTTACGCGCTGCAGCAATGCCCGGCGGATGAATGGGATGTTGAAATTGCCGGCTTTAGCTGGCAGGGCTGGCAGCGCCATGCCTGGGCCGACGAACGATCGTGGCTTGAGCGAAAAGTCGCGGAACGCAATATTCATATATGGCCGGCGGGGGACGACCAGAAGCCCAAATACGCGAAGAAGCGCAAACACGGGAAGGACTAGCACATTGGAAAACAAGTTCGACATTTACATCGGCTGGGATTCCCGCGAGCCGATTGCCTATGACGTTGCAAAAAAGACATTGCTGGATCAGGCGAGCATCCCGGTCGGGGTTCACCCGATTAAGCTTGCCGAATTGGTGGAGAAGGGCGCCTATACACGCGAGGTGGATCCACTGGCTTCGACCGAATTCACCTATTCGCGCTTTTTCACGCCGTGGCTCGCCGGCTACAAGGGCTGGGCGCTGTTTTGCGATTGCGACTTCCTGTTCCTCGACGATATCGCGAAGCTGACCGAATATCTGGATCCGTCCAAGGCGGTGCTGTGCGTCAAGCACGATTACACGCCGAAAGCGACCGTCAAGATGGACGGCAAGGTGCAGACCAATTATCCGCGCAAGAACTGGTCGTCCTTCATGCTGTTCAACTGCGAACACCCGTCCACGAAGACCCTGACGCCAGAGGTGATCAACAGCCAGACCGGCGCCTACCTGCATCGGATGCAATGGGCCGCCGACGAGGAGATCGGAGGGATTCCGGAGCGGTGGAACTGGCTGGAGGGATGGAGCGAGAAGCCGGAGACAGGAACGCCGAGCGCCGTCCATTTCACCAATGGCGGCCCTTGGTTCAAGGATTGGCAAAACGTCGATTACGGTGACGAATGGCGCGCCGAGGCTTCCAAGGTCGATCCCAACTGGAAGCCAATCTGACTGGCGCGCCGAAGGAGCTTCGATTGCCTCCTGCGACGCAAATGAAGCTGTTTGTCATCAACCTGGACCGCCAGGATGGACGGCTGCGTCGAATGGCGGAGATGTTTGATGGCATGGGCCTGCAATTCACCCGCGTCAGCGCGGTTGACGGCAGGCAATTGTCCAAGGAGACAATCGAGCGCTGGTGCGGCGGCGCCTCTTTCGGCGAGGCGCGGCCTGGAGCGACGGCCTGCTTTCTCAGCCACCGGGGATGTTGGCAGCGCATCATCGATGAAGCCCTGCCTTATGCCGCTATCTTCGAGGACGATCTGCATCTGGGGGATGATGCGGCCGCGCTGTTCGCAAATGGCGACTGGGTGCCCGAAGAGGCCGATATCGTGAAGGCCGAAACCATGCGGCAGCCAACTCGCATGGATAAAACGCCCATTGCAGCGCCCGGCACGCGCAAGCTCTATCGGCTGGCCGGCAAGCATATTGGCGCGGGCGGCTATGTGGTGACCCGCAAGGGGGCGGAAAAGCTGCTCAAGATGAGCGAAACCTTCCGCGATCCGGTTGATCACTTCCTGTTCAATCCAGAATTGCCCTTCGCCTCCTCGCTTGTCACATTTCAACTCTCTCCGGCGATCTGCATGCAGGATTTCTTTTTGAAGGAGCCGGCGGCAATCCTTGGTCTCGGCAGCGATCTGCACCACGAAAGGTCACAGGACCGGCTGAGCCGCCCTGAAAAACTGTGGCGGGAGGTGAAGCGCCCGTTTGCGCAGTTCTATGGCTTCCTGCACCGAAAGATTTCGACCTTGCTGACGGGCAAGCAGTGGGCCGTGGTCGAGTTTAGATAAGGTGATTGAGGCCGTGCGTCCTTCAGGACGCACAAAGGACGCTGTAGGTTTTTGAATCCGGGCTACCCCTTGCTCAGTCTGGCCTGAATTCTATCCGTCTTCTTTCCCTATATCCCAACAATTCCAGGAGCTTGCCCCAAAGCCGGACCACCTTTCGCGTCAGATAGTGGACAAGGTTGCGGTACGGCTTTTTCCTGAGCTTGAGATTTTGGTCATTGCTGCTTTTCAGATAGTCAGCCTTTCCCTCGAGGCCGAGGAGGCCGCCTTGGATGCAAGGCGCCGGGTCAACCTGATAGAGGGTCAGGCGGGGAAAATGCAGGGACTGGGCGTTGAACAGAAACTCGTCGACCGGGTCCGTGAAATTTTCAGATTGCGCCAGGAGACGCTCCGCCGCCCCGCGTGAAACGATATAGGCGCATGCACCCAGATGCCTGCCGTAGAGCCGGACGATCCTGCGTCCTGAGAAAAGGCGTGCCGGCTTCGTGCGGATGGTAGCCCGCTCAAGGAAGGTTTCGAGCTTCATGACGTCGCAATCGGGAGGAATCCACTGCGCTGTCGATAAAAAGTCGGGAAGCTCCTTCGAACAAACGACATCGTCTTCGAAGACGGCGCCGTGGCTGTCGCCCGAATCCACGATCAGTTTCCAGGCTTTGCGATGGCTTTCGAAAACCGCGATGGCGCCGGCGGACATGGTGAATCCGAGGAGGCCCGGCTTCGCCCTTGCGGCTCGCGCGGCAATATCCGCATCGAACTTGTCGGTCGCCGGGACGCGATGCCAATCGATCCCGAATTGCTTTCCCTGCCGCTCGATATGCGCCATGCGTTCGGGATCGCGGTCGAGATTGATGACGTAAGCCTTCATGACTAAATCGCCACCATGCCCTCATCCTTGACCTGGCGGATGGTCAGCGCGGTGCGCACGGTGTCGACATTGGGCGAGGAGGTCAGTTCCTCGATGACGAAGCTCTGGAAGGCGCCGAGGTCGCTCGCAACACAATGGAGCAGGAAGTCGGATTCGCCTGAAACCATCCAGGCCTGGCGCACGATCGGCCAGCCGCGGGTGCGCTCGGCGAAAGCCTTCAACTCGCTTTCGGCCTGATGGTGCAGCCCGACCAGGCAGAACGCCACCACGTCCATGCCGAGCGAAGGGGCATTGAGCAGAGCGCGGTAGCCGCGGATGATGCCGGCATCCTCCAGGCGCTTGACGCGCCTCAGGCAGGGCGGGGCGGAGATGCCGATGCGCCGGGAGAGCTCGACATTGGTGATGCGACCTTCATCCTGCAATTCCCGCAGGATCTTCCAGTCGATCGCATCGAGTTCGGCCTTGATCGGCATTTTTTCTTCCGCGTTGAGGACCTGGCGAATTTGAAGGAGATCCAGCCAAATCGTGTCATTAAACCATTGGTGGTTGTCCGTCAGGCCCGGTTTTGCGGAATTATGCAAGCGCATCCCGGCCTCTATCCCGGCTCGCAACAAGCTTTCCGGGGACGATTGCAGCGCCGCCTTGCTGACGTGACGGGCAACACCTAGATTAAGGGCCGATTTTCAGATCACTCAGCCCTGCACGTTGCGGGCCCTCTTGCCGAAAGCACGTCCATGACATCGAAGCATTCGCCTGTCCTGATTATCGGTTCCGGTCCGGCCGGCTATACGGCGGCGATCTACGCGGCGCGCGCGATGCTGAAGCCGGTCCTGGTCGCAGGGCTGCAGCAGGGCGGGCAACTCACCATCACCACCGACGTGGAAAACTATCCGGGCTACGCCGATCCGATCCAGGGTCCGTGGCTGATGGAGCAGATGCTGAAGCAGGCCGAACATGTCGGTACCGAGATCGTCAACGATGTGATCACCGAGGTCGACCTGAACGTCCGGCCGTTCCGGGCCAAGGGCGATTCGGGCACGGTCTATACCAGCGATGCGCTAATCATCGCCACCGGCGCGCAGGCCAAATGGCTCGGGATTCCGAGCGAGCAGATCTATATGGGCTTCGGCGTCTCGGCCTGCGCCACCTGCGACGGCTTCTTCTACCGCGGCAAGGATGTCGCTGTGATCGGCGGCGGCAATTCGGCGGTCGAGGAGGCGCTCTATCTTTCCCACATCGCAAAGAGCGTGACGGTGATCCACCGCCGCAACGATTTCCGCGCCGAGCGGATACTGCGCGAGCGGCTGTTCAAGAAGGACAACATCAAAATCATCTGGGACACTGTGGTGGAGGAGATCACCGGCCGTCCCGGCAAAGCGCCGATGCCGCCTTCGGCCGACGGGCTGAAGCTGAAGAATCTGGTGACCGGGGCGGAGACGCATCTCAAGGTCGACGGCGTGTTCGTGGCGATCGGCCATGCGCCGGCGGTGGAACTGTTCGCGGGCAAGGTGAAGCAGAAGCCGAACGGCTATCTGTGGACCGCGCCCGATTCGACCCAGACGGACGTGCCCGGCGTGTTTGCGGCCGGCGACGTGACCGACGATATCTATCGCCAGGCGGTGACGGCGGCCGGCCTAGGCTGCATGGCGGCGCTGGAGGCGGAAAAATATCTCGCGAACCTTGAAGAGGTTCGCGAAGCGGCAGAATAAGTGTGTTGATATTCAGGTGATGCCGGCCTGCAAACGGCGGTTTTCTGTGCTTCCGGTGCTCACGTACCCAAACGTACGCTCCGCTCCGGTTCTCGAAACCCACCATTTTGGTCGCTACGCGCCCTCTGCGATGGCATCTCGGCCTAACCTGATTTTCAACACACTTAGACCGGCAAAGCCGGCTGGGAACGAATAACTGCGCGGATCCATTTCGAGAGATGGCCACTTCTCGAAGTGAAGGCGGACGAGGGGGAGATATGTCTCTGGACTGGGACAAGCTACGTGTGTTTCACGCAGCGGCGCAGGCGGGCTCGTTCACGCACGCCGCCGAAACGCTCCGGCTTTCGCAATCGGCGATTTCGCGGCAGGTCAGCGCGCTGGAACACGATGTCGGCGTGCCGCTGTTCAACCGGCATGCGCGCGGGTTGGTGCTGACGGAACAGGGCGAGATGCTGTTCCGGACGACGCACGACGTCCTGATGAAGCTCGAGAACGTCAAGACGCGATTGACCGAGACGCTGGAGAAGCCGACCGGCACGCTGCGCGTGACGACGACGGTCGGGCTCGGCACCGGCTGGCTGACCGAGCGAGCCAAGGAGTTCCTCGACCTTTACCCGGAGATCAATCTCCAGCTTGTGCTGACCAATGAGGAACTTGACCTGACGATGCGGCAGGCCGACTGCGCGGTGCGGCTGCGCCAGCCGCAGCAGCCGGACCTGATCCAGAGGCGGCTGTTCACCGTGCATCTGCACGTGTTCGCCACGCAAGCCTATCTCGACCGCTACGGCAAGCCGATGTCGGTCGCCGATCTCGACCAGCATCGTATCGTGACTTTCGGCGAGCCGGTGCCGGCCTATCTCGCCGGCCTCAACACGCTGGAGACGGTAGGGAGGCCGGACGGAACAAAGCGCGCCGCGGCTCTCCAGATCAACGACCTGATGTCGATACGCAGGGCGGTCAGGCGCGGCGTCGGCATCGCCATGCTGCCGGACTACATGGCCAACAAGGAATCGGGCCTCGTGCCGATCCTGCCCGAGGTCGAGGCGCCGTCCTTCGACACCTTCTTTGTCTATCCGGACGCGATGAAGAACCAGGCCAAGCTCAAGGCTTTCCGCGACTTCATGTTCGCCAAGGCGCGCAACTGGTCTTTCTAGGAGTCAGGTGCTCTTCCAGGGTGTGAGACGGGGCAGCCAGCCGGGAACAGCGCGGCGGTAGGCCTCATATTCGTTGCCATAGCGGCGAGCAAGCGTCGGCTCTTCGTAAAGCTTGACGAACGTGAACACCGTGACTGCGACGACGCCGGCATAGACGACGAGCGACCAGTCCGCGAACAGCAGCGCCTGACCGAAGATGATCGACAGGACCGCCACATACATCGGGTTGCGCACGTATCGATAGGCGCCGCCGACGACCAGCCTTTCAGTGGGCGCGATGGGGGCAGGCGTACCGGCGCCCTCCAAGGCAAAGCGTGCGAAGGAATGAAGGAGAACCACAAGACCGGCCAGGATCAGAATCGATCCGGCCGTGACCATCGCCGGCGAAGACAGGGGCCGGCCATAGCCGTCGGTCAGGAACCATGGGATCAGCCCGGCCACCACGCCCGGCACCAGGATCAGGAAGGCTGCGCTGCCGGCGATGGCGGAGGGCTTGCGCACCGTCATTCCTCTCAGTTCGGCCGGGGAAACGGATAGATCGCACCCCGCTGACCCGGTTGAAGCATCCGGCTTCGCCGTCTCTTGGTTCTATCTGGTAGAAGTAAAGCTTATACCACAGGGTGCGTCATTTTGCATGGGAGCATTGCAAACTGGGTGCTTGTTTCTCGGGCAAGACCAGCCCATATATTGGTCATCTTCCGGGCGCGTTCCTCCTCCCATTAGCGCCTGGGAGTGTTCCCCTCTGGAGGTTTAGCCTTAATCGGCACTTCCAACAAACTCAGCCGGGTCTTCTCAGATCCGGCTTTTTTGTTGCCTGAAGCCGCCCGACGATGTGTCCGGCATGCCGAAATGCCGCCGGCCGGCTTCCTTTTTTAGATCCGCGGGCGCCTTCGGCCTGCCGCGGAGCGGAGGGCTTGCAACCGAGCGCCGCATGTTTTTAGCCGAACTCGCGTGCTGCGACAGCTGCACTCGAATCGCGCAGGCGGCGACGATGCCTGCCCAATCGTGAAGCGGTGGACCGGCGGCGTTCGTCAGAATCCCGTACAGTTCCGGCCTTGCAACAGTTACAGTCGCCGTATCCGCCCGCGCGTAACGGTTATATGTAACATCCGGTAACCTGCCGAGAGCGGCCTTGATTTGCTACCAATCAAAACAGGACGCGGCGTTCGGTCCGTTTCGGGAGATGGGGGCATCACTCGAAACCTCCGAGGCTTAGGCAGCCGTCGCGTCCGGCCCATTCAGATGCCTCCGGGCATCAAACTCAAGCGCTGTCCCTCGGGGCGGCGAACGATGCGGCGGACCTGACGTGCCGCCATCCTCCCGCCCGTTCCCCAACGGCGGTACGGTCCGCGAAAAACGGCGTCCGAGCTTCGGACGCCGTTTTTCTTTGTCGAGATAGCTTCCTTTCGGAAACGGCCCTCTCCGCTACGGGCGGAGAGGAAGCAGCGAGACGCTCGGGCAGGCTTTGACGCCTTTACGCTGCCTTGCCGTTGGCGTTCATCGCTTCGTCGGCAAGCCTGCCGGTCAACTCGGCCATGTGATCGAATTCGGCGCGGTAGCTCGCAACGCCGGAGGTCGCCGATCTCAGCTCGATGATCAGATCGCCGATCTCCGATTGCGGCATCATCGCTTCGACCACATCCCATCCCGGCCAGCCGGGGCGGGCGTCGTAGCCGAGGATCTGGCCGCGGCGCTGCGGTATGATGCCGGTGATCTTGGCCGTCGCGTCGGATGGCGTGAAGATCTCCACTTTCATGATCGGCTCAAGCAGAACCGGCGAGCACGCGGCCATGCCTTCCCGCATGGCGATCTTGGCCGCCATCTGGAAGGCCATGTCGGAGGAATCGACGGCGTGATAGGAGCCGTCGGACAGGTTGACGGCGACGTCGACGACCGGGAATCCAAGCGGTCCGGATTTCAGATAATCGCGGATGCCGGTCTCCACTGACTGGATGTAGGTCTTGGGCACCACGCCGCCGGTGATTGTGTCGGTGAACTGGAAGCCGGAGCCGCGCGGCAGCGGCTTGATCTCCAGCACGACATCGCCGAACTGGCCGTGGCCGCCCGACTGCTTCTTGTGACGGCCTCGCTGCTGCGTCGATTTGCGGATTGTCTCGCGATAGGGCACCGCCGGCGCGCGGCCCTCGATCGGAATCTGGTTCTTGCCCTCCAGGCGCTCCACGGTCACGCGCAGATGCATCTCGCCGTGGCCTGAAATCACCGTCTCGCTGGTATCCTGCTGATGTCGCAGGCCGAGCGACGGGTCCTCGTCTGCCAGCCGGTGGATGGCGGCCGACATCTTGACCTCGTCCTTCCGTTCCTTGGGACGGAGCGCGAAGGAATAGACCGGCTGCGGCGGCTCGAGCCTGACGAGCTGTTCCACGCCGCCCTTGGCCGAACTCAGCGTCTGTCCCGTGCGGACATCCTCCAGCTTGCCCAGCGCTACCGTGTCGCCGGTGTTCGCGACTGTCAGCTTGGACTGGTCCTTGCCGAGCATGCGGTAGACGCCCGACACCTTTGCAGTAGCCCCGCCCGGCAGGAACAGCTCCGAGCCATCGGCGACGCTTCCCGACAATATGCGCGAGATCGACAGCTTGCCGCCATGGGCCGTGTGGATGGTCTTCATGACCTGCACCAGCGCGCCATTGCCCTCGGGCGCGCCGAGACGTTTTCCGGTCGCCTCGACATCGGGCGCGTCGTGGCGGATGGCCTTCAGGAGCCTGAGCACCCCATTGCCTTTTTCCGCGGTGCCGATCAGCACCGGCGTCACGATGCCTTCGCGCAGATCGGCGGCGAGATCGTCGAATACGGCGTCGCGCGGCGGTGGGATCTCGTCGAGCAACTGCTCCATCAGTATGTCGTCATGGTCGGCCAGGGTCTCGAGCATTGCGAAGCGCGCCTCGACCTCGCGCGCCTTCTCGTCGCCTGGAATTTCAGCGATCTCGCTCTCGGCGTGTTCGCGGTAGATGTAGGCGCGCTCCAGCGCCAGGTCGATCGAGCCGATGACGATGCCGTCCTTGCGCAGCGGAATCTGGCGCAACAGAAGGGGCGTCGAGCTTGTCGGCTGCAGCATCTTCAGCGTGTCGCGAACGCCGGCCACCGCCTTGTCGACCTTGTTGAGGAACAGGATGCGCGGAATGCCGAGATCGTCGAGCTTGCGCATGATGAGCTGCAGGGCAGGGATTTTTTTCTCGTCGGCCTCGGCCACCACCACCGCGATGTCGCAGGCGGCCAGCACCGGCTCAGCCTCGAAGGCGAACTCGACCGACCCGGGGCAATCGACGAAGGTCAGGCTGTCGCCCATGAATTCGATCGAGGCGACGGTGGCCTCCACGCTCATGGCATGGGCGCGCGCCTCGGCGGAATGATCCGAAACAGTATTGCCTGACGAGACGGGATTTTGCCGGGGTATCGCCCCGGTTCGAGCCAGAATGGCCTCAAGGAGCGTGGTCTTGCCGCTTGCGAAGGGACCGACGATGGCGATGCATTTCGGTCCCGTACGCCTTCCTCCTGCGCGATTTCCCATGATCGGACGACCTCCTCCTCAAATGTTGAACATCGAGGCGGCGGCCGGCCTTCTCCGGCCGTCGCGGAGCGGGACCGGTTTCGTCCCGCCGTCATTTCATCGTCACATGGGAGAGCCGGGAGGGCAAGAGGCAAGCCGGTTGGTGAAGGGTCGGCAAAGGCCAAAACGCGATTGGGCCAAGGCCTCCGCGCAGGACCAGGTCCATTCGATTGCCTACCAGGCCGAGTGGAATGACACGCGCTTTTTCCGCGAGGATTTCGACAAGATCATCCTTGCCGCGCGCTCCGAACTCGATGAGGCCAAGCGCGGCGCATCCGGGCTGGGAGTTCGCCGCGCCGGGCTTCAGGCGCTTAGCGCAAGCTGGGGCGTGGCCAAGTCGAAGGACAGCGATCGGAGCCGTTCCCGTGGAAGCGGGCGGCTTATAAAATAACCTTGAAACCTGTTGCAGCCGGCGGCGTGAGCGAGCGCGAACTCTTCGGCGGTTTCGACGCCCTCGGCCCACAATGGTCAGATTCTGGATGCGCGCGATCTGGGCCAGCGCGGAAACGAAGACTTGCGCCACCGGATCACTCGACAGGCTGCTGATATAGCTTCGGTCGATCTTGATGCTGTCGGTTGGAAGCGTCTTCAGATAGTTGAAGCCGCAATGGCCGGTGCCGAAATCGTCAAGCGCGATCCGGAAGCCCATCGCCCGGACAGCCTCCAGGCGCTCCAGGACTTCCGGCGTCGCGGCCGTCGCCACAGTCTCGGTAATTTCGATCACGAAACGGTCGGCTGATTTCCCTGTCTCGGCGAGCACTCGACCGAGCATGGCCACGATCTCGTCGCGCTTGAGTTGCTCGCCGGACATGTTGATGCTGATGCGGCAGCCGGGAAAACCTGCAATGTCGGCGCAGGCGCGCCTGAACACCCACTCGCCCAGCATGTCGATGAGGTTCGAGCGTTCCGCGATCGATATGAATTCCGCGGGCGGGATCATGCCGCGCACCGGGTGCCGCCAGCGCACCAGCCCTTCGAGTGCAACCGTTTCTCCGTCGGAGTCGGTGATCGGCTGGTAATGAAGCTCGAGATGATTCAGGTAGAGCGCCGCCCGGAGTTCGCGCTCGACGAGACGGCGGTAGCGCTTGTCGGACAACATCTCGGCATCGAAAACCGTCATGCGCCCGCGCCCGGCCGCCTTGCTGTCGTATAGCGCCAAGTCGGCCAGAAGCATCAACTCCTTCGTCTCCGACGAGTGCAGCGGGGCGATGGCGATGCCGATCGAGGCGCTGAGCGCGATCTGGCGGCCTTCGTGCGCCTTGCCGAGGCTCAGCGCTTCGAGAAAGCTCCGGGTCTGAGCCATGATCGAGGCAAGGTCGTCATCAGCCATGATGACGCCGAACTCGTCGCCGCCGAGACGCCCGACAGTGGAATCGGGGTATGCCTGCCGGGCTATCGCCACGAGATGGGTAAGCACGGCGTCGCCGAATTGATGGCCGAGCGTGTCGTTCATCTGCTTGAAATGGTCGATGTCGATCAGGACGAGCGCGGCCTTCTTGCGGTTGCGGAGTCCGCCCAGGCCGGCCTGCAGTTCCTCCAGGAAAAATCTGCGCGTGGCAGCTCCCGTCAGGGCGTCTGTCCTCAGCAGCTTGTGGTTCTGGGCTTCGACCTTCGCCGCGAGTTTCAGCCTGTGGACCACCGAGCGGCGCATGTACATGAGCGTCATCAGCGACAGGCCAGTCGCCGCTATGCAGACGACCAGGCCGGCATTGGACCAAGCGCTTTCGGAATTGCCGATTGCGGCGAAAAGAGCCGAGCAAAGGCTGAGCAGAAGCAACAGCTGGATTCCGCGATAAAGCCTGCCGCTGTGATTGCGGATCGTGGCCAGTATGCTCATTCCGACGCCCCTCGCATGCGGGGACAGAGCTATCGGGCAGCTGTTAAGAAGACATTGAAAAGCAGCCGTTGGCGTCCTGATTTTTTTGCAGTGCACAACCGCGCCGAAAGCCGGCGCGGCCTCACAGCAGCGACGCCTCAGCCCAGCGAGGCAGTAAAGCGCTGGATGCGCGTGCAGGCTTCTTCGAGCAGCGCCTCGGAGGTGGCGTAGGAGATGCGGAAGTTGGGCCCGAGGCCGAAGGCCGAGCCGAACACCACCGCGACGCCTTCAGCCTCCAGGAGTTCGGCGCAGAAGGTCTCGTCATTGTCGATGACCTTGCCCAAAGCCGTCTTCCTGCCGATCAGCCCCTCGCAGGATGGATAGACGTAGAACGCGCCTTCCGGCGAGGGGCAGGTGATGCCGCGCGCCTGGTTCAGCATCGAGACCACGAGATCGCGCCGGCCCTGGAAGATCGCCTTGTTCCTGGTGATGAAATCCTGCGGGCCGTTGAGCGCCTCGACCGAGGCCCATTGCGCGATCGTGCAGGCGCCGGACGTCTGCTGACCCTGGATCATGTCCATCGCCTTGATCAGTTCGACGGGGCCTGCGGCATAACCGATGCGCCAGCCGGTCATGGCATAGGCTTTCGACACGCCGTTCATGGTCAGCGTGCGGCCGTAGAGCGCCGGCTCGACCTCGGCAATCGTTTTGAAGACGAAATCGCCATAGGTCAGGTGCTCGTACATGTCGTCGGTCAGAACCCAGACATTGGGATGCCTCAACAGGACATCGGCGAGCGCCCGGAGCTCGGCTTCGCTATAGGCGGCGCCTGACGGGTTGGACGGCGAGTTCAGCACCAGCCATTTGGTGCGCGGCGTGATCGCCTTTTCGAGCGCGGTCGCCGTCAGCTTGAAGCCGTTGTCGATCGTGGTTTGTGCGAAGGTCGCCGTGCCGCCGCAGAGCGCGACCATCTCGGGATAGCTGACCCAGTACGGCGTCGGGATCACGACCTCGTCGCCGGGGTTCAGCGTCGCCATGAAGGCGTTGAACAGTATCTGCTTGCCGCCGGTTCCGACGATCGTCTGCTCCGTACGGTATTCCAGATTGTTCTCGCGCTTGAATTTCTTCGCGATCGCCTCGCGCAGCGGTGCGATGCCGGAAACCGGCGGGTATTTGGTCTCGCCGCGCCGGATCGCTTCGATGGCGGCATTCTTGATATTGTCGGGCGTATCGAAATCCGGCTCGCCGGCGCCGAGGCCGATCACGTCGCGGCCGGCGTTTTTCAGCTCACGCGCTTTTTGCGTGACCGCGATGGTCGCGGAGGGCTTTACGCGTGAAAGGGCGTCGGCAAGGAAGGCCATGACAGCAATGTCTCCAGTTCATGGTTTCGGCAACGGAAAATCGGCCGCGCATCTCATGTCGGATTGCGCGCGAAATCGCAAGTGCCGCAGGCTACGGCGCGTTGTCCCGGAGTTAGATGCAATCCTAAGTCGAGCGTTAACCGCCGGTCAAACTTGCCCTGCTAAAGGTCGCCGCAACGGCCAATCAAGAGCCGTAAGAAACAGGGCAGTTGCGTTGCATAGAGTCCGGTTCTCCCAGAGCCCGTCGCGGGATCTTTGGCGACATCCTTTTGGGCCGCTCCTACGCTTCCGTCCGCCGGGAGCGCAGCCGATGACCGACCCAGAGGGCAATCCGCACGATCTCGAAAGCGCGCTCAATGTCGACGAGGTCGGCATCGAAACGGGCATCTACGGGAATTATCGCCTGAAAACCGCCCACCAGCCGATCTTCAGGCGCGAGGGCGCGGAGCTTATACCTTTCGCGGTTGAGGCGCGTGTGGCCCCCTTTCGCGAGGGAAGCGCCGTCGCGCCCGCCGAGTTTTTCGAAGAGACACCGCAATCCGACCGGGCCTTTGTGGAGGCTCTCTGCCGGATGCTGCATCTGCGCAACCATAGCAATGTCGGCATAGACGAGCCGGAGCGCTTCGAACTCTACCTCACGATCGATCCGCGCTACGACGACCGGGAGTCCCCAGATAGTGCGGCTCATTCCATTGCCGCGTTCGCCGGGGAGGCGGGCATCCCGACGGGCATGGTCATTTGCGAAATCCTCGACGCCGCAACGCTCGATGCAAAGCTGCTGGCGGCGCTGACCAGCGAATTGCGCAGTCACGGCGCGCGTGTTTCGATTGCCGAGTTTCGCATCGGGCAGTCGGCGATCGACCGGGTCACCCAGATCGAGCCCGACGTCATCAAGATCGACGGGGCATGGTTCCGCGACGTGCAGGAGAGCTCCGAGACCGCCCAGCTGTTTCCCGCGATCATCAACGCCTTTCGAGGGTTTGGCGCGAAGCTCTTGGTGCAGGGCATCGAAACGCCCGCTGAGTTGGAAGCGGCGCTGGAGGCAGGCGCCGACTACCTTCAGGGCATGCTGCTTTCGCCGCCGGCGCTGGCGGGTTCGGCATTGGACGAGGAGCCGCAGCCGATCGAAGCGCTGCTTCGCCGGGGAGGCAAGGTCGTCACCCTCGGCAGGAACCATCACCGGCGTTGATGGTCACGCCAAAACAAATGACTGGATGGTTGTTGCGCCCGACGCGATAGATTGGTTCCACACGCTATGAACGCGGCAAGGAACCGAACGCGCATGACCACCATCTATGGAATGATCGACAGCGGCAATTGCTACAAGCCGCGGCTCCTGATGGCCAAGCTCGGCCAGCCCTTCAAGCATGTCGAGGTTAGCTCGCATGTCGGTGCGACGCGCTCGGCCGAATATCTGGCGAAGAACCCGAACGGGATGGTGCCACTGCTCGAGCTGGACGATGGCAGGCTGCTCGCCGAATCCAATGCCATCCTGATCTATCTCGCCGAGGGAACCCGCTTCCTGCCCGCAGACCGCTACCGCCGCGGCCTCGCCTATCAGTGGCTGTTCTTCGAGCAGTACAGCCACGAGCCCTACATTGCAGTGCGCAAGGCGATCCTGACTTTTCCCGAGCGCGCCAAGGACGCTACGCCGGAGCGGCTCGAACTAACGCTGACGCGCGGCAACAAGGCGCTAGGCGTCATGGAAAAGCAATTGTCGAAAACGCCCTTCTTTGCGGGTGACGAGATGAGCATCGCCGACATCGCGCTCTACGCCTACACGCACGACGCGAACAAGGGCGGCTTCGACCTCGGCGCCTATCCGGCGGTCTCGGCCTGGCTCGAACGGGTGAGGGCGGATCCGGGGCATGTGCCGGAGGAATGGCTGCCTTGAGACCCGTTTGGAGGTTTTAAAGGCAAACCAATCACCGTAGCGGCGACGATAGCTTTTCGGCGACCATTCGGCACCGTTTTGCGATCTCATAAGCCGAAGCAGGACCGCGTTAAGGGAGGGCTATTGCCTCCGGCAACGGGAGATGACGGGTTCAACCGGCCTATCTCCAGACAAACAAAAAGGCGGGGAATTACCCCGCCTTCCGCTGCCAGTCAGACTGATCTGGAGCCAGTCTCGCGAAGCCTGCAGCAATCTGCTGCCCCGGTCTCCGGTCGACCTGCTCCGGCGCGCTTGTCGCGCAGCCGCCAGTACATCCGTGACTTGCTGAGCGCTCCGGACTTTCGTCCAGGCGCGCCAGTTAAATCAGCCTGCCTTGCTGAGGCTGCCGGCCGAGGACTTGCCGGTGCGGCGGTCCTGCTCGATCTCGAAGTTGATCTTCTGACCTTCAACGAGGTTCGACATGCCAGCGCGTTCGACAGCGGAGATGTGGACGAAAACGTCCGCGCCGCCATTGTCAGGCTGGATGAAGCCGAAACCCTTGGTTCCATTGAACCACTTTACGGTACCAGTTGCCATTTCTGTGTTTCCTTACGTTTGCAACGTTGTTTGACCAAGCGAAAGCCACCTGGCCGCTTTATCGAGATTTTGGGGGACGTCAGCAAACGCGAAAAAATCGCGGGACTACTAGATCGATCGGCCGAAAATATCAACGAGGCTCATATAGAGGATAGCGCGGACGAATACAAGAGGTTGAGCGAACGAACGATCACCAGCTTGTGATCGCAACCATTGCTGGCAAGGCTAGTCGGCTGCAACAAACCGGGCTTGATTGCCGCAGCTGCAAGCGCGCAACTCACCGGAGGCCAACCATGAAAGCCGCGTCGATCGCCCTTTGCCTTTCGCTGCTCGCCGTCGAGGCGCATGCCATTTCGCGCTACACGACCACGAACATGAACTGCGCCGCTATCCAGGCGGCCGTGCAGAGCGAGGGCGCTGCGATCTTGCAATGGCGCTCGACGCGCGACCCCAGCCTGCCGCTCTACGGCCGCTATGTCGCCAACCGGCGGTTCTGCCAGATGGAGGAGCGTGCAGAGATCGCTTACGTGCCGGCTGCTGACCGATCCTGTCCGGTTAACCGGTGCGCGAGAGTTTTCAGGAATCGCGGAAATCGCTAGGGTGACCAGCGCGGAGCGTTCCGACGCGCTACAGGAAATTGGGCATATGTGAAATGCGTTACCGTGGCCCTGCCCGACCGCTGATACCTGAACTCGAGGCAAAGGAGGTCACGATGAGAGTCGCGTCGATTGCCCTATGTCTGGCGCTGGTCGCCACCGCGGCGCATGCGATATCGCGCTACACTTCCACCAGCATGAGCTGCGCCGAGATCAAGGCCACACTGCAGAGCGAGGGCGCCGCGATCCTGCAATGGCGCTCGACGCGCAATCCCAGCCTGCCTCTCTACGGCCGCTTCGTCGTCAACCGGCGGTTCTGTCAGTCCGAGCAGGTGGCCGACACTACCTTCGTGCCCGCACGCGACACCAAATCCTGCCTCGTGCGCAAATGCGTGACCATAGATTTGCCCGAAGGCCGCTGAATATTTCGTTTTCTCGCCGGCAAACCGAAACCGGCGAGGATGCGGCTACGTTCCTTATAGGTCAAAGCTCAAGAGGATCGTCATGAAACGTTTGTTGCTTGCCCTCTGCATCTCGCTCGTGGCCGCCGAAGCGCAGGCGATTTCACGCTACAACTCCACCAGCATGTCCTGCAACGAAGTGCAGGCGAGGGTGCGCGGGGAGGGCGCTGCCATCCTGCGCTGGCGCTCGACGCGCAATCCCAGCCTTCAGCTCTATGGCCGCTATGTGAGCGACCGCCGCTACTGCAACCACAACGAGGTAGCTGAAACAGCGTTCGTGCCAACGGCTGACACAAAATCCTGCCTGGTGCGTGAATGCATCATAGTCGACCCGGACGATTTCTTCATCTTCAGGCGGCGGCGCTAGAATCCGAACGACGCCTGCGCCGGCGGCGGAGGGCCGACCCGCACGCCTTCCATGGCGAGCAGTCGCTCCTTGGTCGTCGCGCCGCCCGGCGCCGAAAACCCGCCGAGCTTGCCGCCGGCGGCGACTATGCGATGGCAGGGAATGACGACCGGAACCGGATTGCGGCCGAGCGCCTGGCCGGTTTCGCGCGCCAGCCCGGCATGGCCGGCCGCGGCGGCGAGGCCGCCATAGGTGGTGGTGTCGCCAAAGCCGAGATTTCGCGCCGCATCGTAGATGGCGCGGCGAAAAGGATCGACGCTGGAGAGGTCGACGGGAACATCGCTGAAGTCGACCGGCTCGCCGGCTGCGTAGCGCAGCAACGCCTCGATGAGCGCGGCGATCGCTGCCGGCGGGTCGCCCGCGGCGCGCTGCGGGGCAGGGCCGGCATCCGAGGCGATCGCGGCGAGCAGCCGCCGTTCGGTGGCGGCCTTGCTGCGCTCGGGAAGCTGCAGCCGGGTCAGGCCGGCCTCGCTCCAGGCAATGCCGATCCAGCCGATAGCGGTTTCGAACAGAGTGTAGGTCGAGGGTTGCTGTGTGGTTTCGGGCATCGGGATTTCCTTACCGTGATCTTTGCGAAGATTAGCATGCGCGGCCGGCAAGTACAAATCGGGAACGTTGCGGCCCGGCACTGTTGCGATCCTGCCGCCTGGCTCGCGAAACCGCCACCCGATTGCCGCGCGTGCGATCGTCATGTAAGAAAACAGCCGGGCGGGACCACATATTCAAATCAATTGCGAGTGCGGCTTTGCCTGCTTTCCACCGAATTCTGATAGTGCTGGCGGCGCTTTCACCGGCACTGGCCGGGGGCTGCACGACCGGCGGCGACATGGGCGCGCAGCTTTCCATGGCGCCCGGCGCGGAAGTCAGTCTGCCCGACAGCGTCTCCATTCTCCCTGCTTCCGCGGATGCGGATTCCGGCCCCGACGCCGGCGTCGTAATAGCCGCGCTGCCCGGCGAGGATGGCGAACAACAGGATCTCCAGCCCAGCGCATTCGCGCGCATCGATGCGCCCGCCGCAAGCTTCGGCCCGCAAGCCGTCGCTCCCCGCAGTCCTGAACTGGACGCGCTGATTACCCGCTATGCCGCCTACTACGAGGTGCCGGTCGAACTGGTGCGGCGCGTGGTCAGGCGCGAGAGCAATTTTCGCCCTGCCGCCCGCAACGGCCCCTATTGGGGCCTGATGCAGATCCGCCACGATACGGCGCGCGGCATGGGCTACAAGGGTGCTGCCAGCGGCCTGCTCGACGCCGAGACCAATTTGAAATACGCGGTCAAATATCTGCGCGGGGCCTACATCACAGCCGGAGGCAACCACGACCGCTCGGTAAGGCTCTACGCCAGCGGCTATTATTACGACGCCAAGCGCAAGGGGCTGCTGGAGGAGACGGGGCTCGGCAAGGACCGGCGGCGCCGGCGCGGCGTCTGACCGTTACGCAGCCAGCGGCATCTGTGCGAGAAGGCCGTTCTTCTTGCGTAGGAAATTCCTCAGCCGGTCGTTGTAGTCCGCCACCACAGCATTCCTGACCGAGGCGCGCTGGGCGAGTTCGGCCCGCCATGCCCGCACCCTGGACAGGCCGTCGAACACGCCGAGATCGGCGATCCCGTCGAACACGTCGAAATAACGGAAGGCCGGCGCGAACACCGCGTCGACGATAGAAAAGACGTCGCCAGCGAAATAGCGGCCTTCGCCCAACTCGGCCTCTACCCGCGCGAATTTGTCCCTGAGGGCCGCGATCGCATTGTCGAACGCCGCGTGGTCGGCGGTGGTTTCCAGCGTCCAGATGTCTGCGAGGATCGCCGAGCCGAACTCCATCCAGGCGCGGTGGCGCGCCTTGGCCACCGCGTCGCCGGGGTGCAGCTGGGGCTCCTCGGTCTCGTCGAGATATTCGACGATCGCAGCGCTCTCGAACAGCACTTCGTCGCCGACCTTCAGGAGCGGCACCTTTCCGCGCGGGGAAATTTTCAGGAACCAGTCCGGCTTGTTTTCGAGGTCGATGTCGACGCGCTCGAACGGCACGTTCTTTTCCGCCAGTACGATCGCGGCGCGCTGGACGTAGGGGCAGAGATCGAACGAGACGAGGGTTATTTTGTCAGCGCGCATGGCGGCGGTTCCTTCGAAGGTTGATGCAGTTGCATGAAAATAGATGTAGATGCATTGAATGTCAAACTTGATGCAGATGCATGAAATCAACTATATGTGAGCGATGGACAGGAAACCGGACGAAGCGACCGAAGCGGCGTGGATCGGGCTTTCGCGCGCGCAGCGCGTCGCGACCGCGACCATAGAGGCGCGGCTGAAGGCGGCCGGCCTGCCGCCGCTTTCGTGGTACGACGCGCTGTGGGAACTGGAGCGGGCGGGCGAGGCGGGGCTTCGGCCGTTCGAGCTCGAACGCGCCCTGCTGTTCGAACAGTACAACCTTTCGCGGCTTGCCGACCGGCTGGAAAAAGCCGGGCTGGTCGAGCGGCGCGCAGTGGAAGCAGACCGGCGGGGGCAGATGCTCATTATCACGCCGGCCGGGCGGGATCTGCGCCGCCGCATGTGGGCGATATATGCTCCGGCGATCCAGGAGGCGGTCGGCGACCGGCTCGCGGCCGGCGAAGCGGCCACGCTGGCGGCGCTGCTCGGGAAACTGGCGTGAAGCAATGTACGGTCACATCGCCGTGAGGAGGGGCCGTCGTCCGTGATTTTGCCGCGTGAAGGCCCTAAGTCGCGCCGATGACCAGAACCGCCGCCTTCCTTCTCGCCCTTTCTCTCATCCTCGCGCCCGCCGCTTCTGCACAGGAGGGTGCGGCGTCCTCGCTGATCTCCGTGCTTGACCGGGCGGAGGCGCTGGAGCCGCTGGAGACGGTGATCGTGGCGCAGGGCGGAAAGATCCTCGCCGAGCGCGGCTATCGCGGCAATTCGGCGGAGACGCCCACCAACATCAAGTCGGCGTCGAAGACGATCATCTCGGCGCTTGTCGGCATCGCGATCGACAAGGGCGTGCTCAAGGGCGTCGACCAGAAGATCGCGCCGATCCTGCGTCCCCATCTGCCAGACGATCCCGACCCGCGCATCCAGGAGATCACCATCGGCCATCTGCTTTCCATGCAGGCGGGGCTGGGACGCACCTCCGGGCCGAATTACGGACGCTGGGTGTCGAGCCGCGACTGGGTGCGCGCCGCGCTCGCAATGCCGTTCGACGGCGAGCCCGGCGGGCAGATGCTCTATTCGACCGGCTCGACGCATCTTCTGTCGGCGATACTGACGCGGGCCAGCGGGCGTTCGACGCTCGAACTCGCGCGCGAATGGCTCGGCCCGCTCGACGGTTTCGCAATCGGCGGCTGGGAGCGCGACCCGCAGGGCTACTATCTCGGCGGCAACCAGATGGCGATGAGCCCGCGCTCGCTGCTGGCCTTCGGCGAGCTCTACCGCAATGGCGGGAAGACGCCGGAGGGGCAACAGCTCGTTTCGCCCGGCTGGATCGAGGCCTCGTGGCGCCAGCGCACCAATTCGCGCTACACCGGCGACGGCTACGGCTATGGCTGGTTCCTGCGCATGGTCGGCGGGCGCGACGTGCGCTACGCCTGGGGCTATGGCGGCCAGATGCTCTACATCGTGCCGGATCTCGGCCTCACCGTCGTCATGACTTCGGAGGAGGACAACCCTTCGGCGCGCAACGGCCACCGCGACGATTTGCATGCGCTGCTTGCCGAGATCATCGGCGCGGTGGAGGCGGGCGAACAGGCCGGGGATGCGGGCGCGGCGAAGGAAGGATAGCGGTCTCACGGCTCGGCGCTTGCCCTCCAAACCTCCGGCGCTAAACTCGCGCGGTCTTTGAGGAGGCTGCGATGGACTGGAAACTTCCGCGCGAGGGCTCCTGCCGCTGCGGGCAGGTGCGCATCAGGATCAGTGCGCCGCCGCTTGTCACCATGGCTTGCCACTGCACCGGCTGCCAGAAGATGAGCTCTTCCGCATTCTCGCTGTCGGCCGCGATTCCCGCCGAGGGGTTCGAGGTGATTTCGGGCGAGCCCGTGGTCGGCGGGTTGCACGGCGCGACGAAGCACATGTTCTGCCCGCACTGCATGAGCTGGATGTTCACCCGGCCGGAAGGGATGGACTGGTTCGTCAATCTGCGCACCACCATGCTGGACGGCGCGGCCGATTTCGCGCCCTTCATCGAGACCTGGACTGCCGAGAAGCTGCCCTTCGCGCAGACCGGCGCTCCGCATTCCTATGAGACCCTGCCGCCGATGGACGCCTATGATGGGCTGATGAAGGAGTATGCGGAGTGGGCGGGGCGAGCTTGACGCCAAGGCGCTCATCGCCAGTGTGAGGAAACGGCGAACGCCTTGATGGGAATGGCCGGGAGCGCGACAGGTTCCAACGCTCGCCCGTTGCCCGGCAGGGCATCAGACGAGGTCCGGCTCAACTCACCATGCGATTGAACCGTCAGGACGTGTCGGGGCGCTCAAGCGCCCAGAAGGCCAGTCCGTGGGCGTTGTTCAAAACCTCGTCGACCTCGTGCTCGGGCCGACGGCGCCAGCCGGGCGGCCGGCCGGGGCGCAGCGGCCACAGGCGGCGCGGCCGGCCGTGAGGGAGATTGCGCGCTTCTCGGTTTTGCGCGCCTGCGGCGTCCGCCCGCCAGCGCGCGAAGCGCCGGGCGTGCGCCGGCAGATCGTCCAGTGCTGAGGCCAGCGCGGCGAGCCGGAGGCCGAGACGCGCGGCATTGACCGGGTCGTCGGGCGAGGGCGGTGGCGGGAGGGAGAACGGCGCGCTGAAGCCGGGCACGGAAATGCGCGGCACGCCGCCGGCGACAGGACGCCGGCGGGAGGGCAGGCGCAGCGGGTCGAGAAGCGGCAGTGTCATGGGGCGCATTGCGGTGCGGGCGTCGGGCGGCACGGCGCCTCCGGCCGGCTTGCCCAGGACCGGCGGACCGGGCTCCGGCTTGCGCGGACGCGGCGGAGCTACCACGACCCCGCGCGCCGCCGCGATGACCAGCCGCCGCGTGGCGGCCTCGGCCGGCCGGAGCAGCCGGAGCACGGCGCGGTGGAGATGGCGCGGCAGCGTCCCGCCGCGGCCGTCGGCGAGCCCGGCCATGGCGACCAGTGCCGACAGGATGCGCTTCAGCGCCTCCCGGTTTTTCTCAATCGCCGCATTCCAGTCCATCGCCGTGTTTCCTCCTGCTGGCGAGGACGATAGTAGGGGCGGTCGGAGGGGTGGGGATAAAGTGAGAAAATATTCCTGACAGATGCTGACAGGGGCAAGCTTGGAGCGAGGCCCGCCCCCTCCACCACGCTTCGCGTGGTCCCCCTCCCCCGTAAACGGGGGAGGATCAGCCGCGGCGCGAAACCAAGCGCCGGGCTGTTCGTTATGCCCCCGGCGGCGGGCGGCGGAAGGAGGCTCGCAAATGCATTTTCCCAACGAATCCACGGAATATCGCGCCGCGCGCGATCGCCTGCTTGAAAAGGAGATCGAGCTTCGACGTCAGATGGAAGCGGTGGCCGAGGAGCGGCGGAAGCTTCCGCCGGGCGGCATGCTGAAGGAGGATTATGTCTTCGACGGGCTGAGCGCCGACGGCAAGCCCGCGCGCATCCGTTTTTCAGAGCTGTTCGCGCCGGGGCGCGACACGCTGATCGCCTACGACATGATGTTCCCCCGCTATCCGACCGATCCGCGGCCGAAACCGGCCGAGGGCGCTTTCGCCAAGCTGCCGCGCGAGGATTCGCCGTGCCCGTCCTGCACCGCGCTGGTCGACCAGTGGGACGGCGCGGCGCCGCATCTGGAGGCGGCCGGCTTCAACTTCGTCGTCATCGCCAAGACGCCGCTGGAGCGGCTGCTGACCTTCGCCGGCGAAAGGGGCTGGCGGCATGTGCGCTTCCTGTCGGCGGCGGGCAACAGCTTCAAACGGGACTATCATGGCGAGGACGAGGAAGGCTATCAGCAGCCGCTGCTGCATGTGTTCCACCGCTCGGGCGACGGCATCCGCCATTTCTGGAGTTCGGAATTGCATTTCGCCAAGAGTGAGCCCGGCCAGGACGAGCGCGCCTTCGGCACGCTGGAGCCGGTTTGGAATTTTATAGACATGACGCCCGACGGCCGGCCGGATTGGAACGTTGGGATCGACGATCGCGGGCCGAAGGAGGCGAAGCCGGGGTTGGTGGTGGCTTGAGGGGGGCGGGGACGGTGGCAGCACGACTATGCGGGAGTCAGTTCCGGCGCCACACTTGCCTAGATGCCGGTCGTGTACACCCGTTCCCACCAGCAAGCTGCCGGGATTCGGCGTGGATACTACGGTCTGTGATGCGTCGCTGCGCTCCTGGCTCGACGCGCCAGTTGAGCGTCGCCTCGAGCCTTGGCTAATGCCAGCAATCAGCATGGAGATTCCGACGAGATCGGACGGCTTGTACAATTTTCCGAACTACACGATGATACGTTTCGTTTCGGCTTACGTTTCTCTAATATCCGAGATATCCATGTCCAGTTTTAAATTCGAGAAGACGAAGTTGCTTTCGTGCGTAAACTTGAAAGGTGGGGTCGGCAAAACCGCTCTAGCTGTTAATTTTTCGGCTTACTGCGGAAAGGAAGGTAAAAGTGTTCTATTGGTCGATTTGGATCCCCAAACAAACGCTACTTTTAGTTGTATAAGCGTTGAAGATTGGCAAGATCATTCGGAGAAAAAGGGGACTGTAGCTAATTTGTTTGGCACCAGGGCGCAGACGACTGCGGCAGGAAGTAACAGTAAGGAAGCTGCTGATTTGATAATTGAAGGAGTCTTCGACGGTGTTGACCTTCTTCCATCGCATCTCGATCTATTTACAATAGACCTTGATCTCGGGGCGCAGTTTGCGCGTGAGACCATAATTAGACGTGCCTTGGCCCCTTTGGACGGAGAATACGATCTGATCGTATTCGACTGTCCGCCAAATCTTACGATCCCCACACAGAATGCCTTGGCGTGTTCTACCCACTACGTGGTACCCGTGTCGCCAGACTTCCTGTCGTCACTTGGAATCGCGCTTTTGCAGACGAGGGTTCAGGAATTTTCGGATGCACTGGAAAATCCCATCGAAAGCGCGGGGATTCTGCTTTCGAGAGTCGGCCGCCCCTCATATTTTCGGCAACAGACAAAAGGCACGTTAAGAGCGGAATTTGGCGATGAGGTTTTGTCGACGGAGATAACAGAGAGGTCCTCTGTATCGGAATCAGCAGCCAAGCGTTGCTCCGTGTTTGGTATGAACGATCAGGCGGCGAAAACCGAATTCACCGATGCGTC